>NZ_KZ626853.1 GCF_002911015.1 Streptomyces populi | reverse complement strand
CGTGGGGCAGTGGACGATGGCTTTCGAGCATCCTCCCCAGGGGCTTTCTCCGGACGACCCGGCCGAAGCGCTGCGCGCGGAACTGCTGGCGCTCAAGCAGGCTTCGGGGCTCAGCTATGCCAGGCTGGGCGCGCGTACGCACTACGCGAAGTCCTCCTGGGAGCGCTGGATCAACGGCAAGCAGTTCCCTCCGCGCGCGGCTGTCGAAAGCCTGGCCGAGGCCCTGGAACAGGATCCCGGGCGGCTGCTCGCCCTCTGGGAGCGGGCCGATGAGGCTCGTACGGACGAGGCCGGTACGGACGAAGTCCGGACCGACAGCGTTCCGGTTCCGGTCGACGATTCCGCAGGAGCACGTTCCGGCGAGGACAGTACGGAGGCCGGCGCCCCCGCGCCCCTCCGGCAGCGGCTGACCGGCCGTCGCAGGCTGCTGCTCGTCGGCGCGCTGTGCCTCCTCGGCGCCGCGGTGTCCGTCGCCGCCGTGCTCGCCACCGACGGGGACTCTCACGGCACCCGCGCCGCCTCCCCCAAGCCGTCCGCCGCGGCGGATTCCGCGGCGCCGCCCGCCCCGAAGTGCAAGGCGGAGGGCTGCAACGGCAAGAGCCCGGTGACCACGAACTGCGGTCTGGACGGCCAGACGCTGGCACTGACCAGGAACAAGAACATGGTCATCGAGCTCCGCTACAGCAAGGCCTGTGCCGCCGCCTGGGGGCGGATCACGTACGCCAGCAAGAGCGCGATCGTGGACGCGGACAACTCCGCGGGCGTCAGCTTCGCCACGCCCGTGCACTGGGGCAACGACGTCTACTCGCCGATGGTCTCGGTGACGGGCCGGATGACCGTATGGGCCTGCGGCACCCTGCCGAAGGGCGGCGCCCGCGAGTGCACCCGTCACATGCCGGTGCCCGGCTCCCACTGAGGTGCCCTCTCCCCCGGGGACGAGGGCCCGGTTTCAGGGCGCGGGGAAGGAGATGCGGATGCCGTAGCGCTGCTCCAGTTCCCGGATCTCGCGCGGCAGTTCCGTACGCACCTTCTCGATCTCCTCGCGGTGCTCCTTGCGGAAGCTGTCCCTGAGACGCTCGCGGAGCGGTACGCGGGCGCTCTCGACGGGCTTCATGCAGGCCGCGTACGTGGCGCCCAGGGAGCGGTCCCCCTTCGTGTCCCCTGCCTGAAGGCGCTTGTCGACGAGGTCGAAGAAGGCGCTCTCGTCCCTGGCCCGCACCTTGTGCCGGGCCAGGCAGCGGCTGAACCCGCCGAAGGCGGCGGACGCCCCGGGAGAGGACTTCAGCGAGGTGACGGCCTGCCACCACTGGTTCTGCAGGGGCAGGTACGCCTTCCGGAAGTCGATGGCCACGGCGGCGCCCCGGGTCAGGCACGTGCGCTGCGTGGCGTCGGGCCCCGAGGCCGCGGCGGCGCCCGGAGAACCGGCTGCGGTGCCCGAGGCGCCGGGGACCGGGACGGCGTTGAAGCCGTGCCCGGCTATGAAGCCCAGGTCGGGTACGTCGGAGTAGCGGATGAAGCTGACCGGGGGCTGCGCGGGCATCGCCGCGTCATGGGACGCGACGCACCGGCGGGTCACCTCGTCGGCGGCCTGACGCGGGAGCGCGTCGAGGCCCTGGGTCCACCGGCTGTCCGTACCGCTCACGGGAAGAACCACGTCGGTGATGTCCGACGGCATCGCGTGCGTCACGGTGACGGGCCGGTCCGCCGGAGCGGCGTGCCCGGACACGGGAGGCCGGTCGCCCTCGCCGCCGGCGCACGCGCTCAGTGCGGGCAGGGCGAGGCCCAGGAGCAGCACCGGGGCCAGCCGGCGGACGGTGCGCACGCGCTGGTCGGAGTGGGGCATGGTCGACGTACCTCCGGAACACGGGTGGGAACTCCCGTGTCCGGCCGCCCGACGGGCGGCCGGACAGACGGGCACGAGAACGACGGGCGGCCGGCGTTCGCGACCGCGGTGCGTCAGTGCGCGATCGTCACCGCGCCGCCGGCGTTGTTGAGGGCGCCCACGCCGAACTCACGGCCGCCACTGAGGTCGCTCACCAGGATGTACTTGTTGACCGCGTACGTCCCGTCGGGGATGTACACGTAGCCGCGCGTGCCGACGGCCCAGTTGCCGGACGAGTTGACGTAGAAACCGACGTAGGAGTCCGCCGAGGCCGCCGGAGCGTCGGCCATGACGACGTTGAGGTCGTGGCAGCCGCTGGTGGACGACTTGTAGGCGGTGCTCCACCACGTGCGGTAGCCGGTGGTGAGGTTGGTGCGCGCGCATGAGTCGGCCGAGGCGGCCGGGGCGAGCGCGAGCACGGACGAGGCGGCGGCGCCCACGATGGCCAGGGTGGCCAGAGCCTTCTTCATCGAGACGTTCCTTCGGGTCTGCGGTCCACGGAACCGCGCGGGGCAGCCCGGCCGGGCTGCGTGGAACCACCCTCGCAAGCGTCGGGCGTACGGGAATTGGAGAAAATCGCGGATCCGGTCCGCCGCCCTTCCGCCCCGCCGCCCGTCCTCCCCCACGGCCCGTCCGTCGTGCGGTCTCACTGCCATATGCGGCTGTTCATCCCGCCACCCAGTGGCTCGACCGCCATGCGGTGCCGCGCGCGGCCAGGAAGCGGCGCGGCGGCATGCCGAGCAGGGTGGTGAACTCGTTGGTGAGGTGGGCCTGGTCGGAGAAACCGCAGGCGTACGCGGTGTCGGCGGGGGTGCTCCCGGTCGTGAGCAGCCGCAGGGCGCGGCGGAGCCGGACGATCCGCGCGAGGCGTTTGGGGGTGAGGCCGAACTGGCGCCGGAAGAGGGTCTCCAGGTGGCGCCAGCTCCAGCCGGTGGCCGCCGCCAGGTCCCGTACGGAGATGGTCCCTCCGGTACGGACCAGGAGGTCCCAGGCCTCCAGCAGTTCGCCGGCGGGCGGCCTGCCCCCGCGCGCGGACTCGGTCCAGCGGGCCAGAGCCGAATCGAGCAGTGCGAAACGGTCCGGCCAGTCCGTGGTGTCGCGCAGTGCCTCGGTCAACTCCTGGAAACCGCGCCCGAGTACGTCGACCGGGTCGACCACGGTGTCCGCCAGATCGTTCATGGAGACGCCGAAGAGCTGGTGCGCGGCCCAGGGCGCGAGAGTGACCTCGATGCCGTGCAGGGCCCCCCGGTGCCCGAAGTGCCGGGCCCGTGTGTGCAGACCGGTCGCCAGCGACGCGGTGGGACGGACCGCCTTCCCGCCGTGGCCGCCCACCGGCCCGCCCGGTTCCAGCCCGGGTCCGAAGCCGACCACCAAGGACACCGTCCCCCGCGGAACGACCAGCCGTTGCCGGGGTTCTCCGTGGGTCACCCGGAACCCCCGGTAGCTGTGCACCCCCGGACGCAGCGCGGCGTGCGGCCGCGCGTACATCCGCTCACAGGTGCCCGCGGGGCACACTCGACGTCTCACCGTGGTCCTTCCTGAACCGGGTCTTTCCCGGAACAATCACGACTGTCGGACCGGAGGCGGGACGGGCGCCAGAGTCATCGGCGTCCCAGGGACGTTCAGGGATGTCCCAAGGCCGTGACCTGGGAAGACGTGGAGGCGTCCCACGGCGTTCGACTCGGTGGTGTGCCCTGTTCCCGGCCGGACGGTCCTCCCGGACGACGGCCGTTCGCGCGGTCGCGCGGTCGCCGGTCAGGGCAGCGTCCACACCCGGACCGTGACGAGGTAGAAGACGACGGCCCAGAAGACCATCGTCCCGGCGACGATGCCGAGGCCGCGCAGGTTGTTCCTCGCCGCCGGTTCGTCCGGGGGCGGCCGCAGCCATCGCCCGAGCAGCGGGTTCACGTAGTAGGGCATGGTCAGGAAGCTCATGACGAAGCTCGACAGCAGGTTGCCCACGAGCAGGTTGATCCAGAACGGCATGTGCGCGGGGGCAAGGAGCAGGGACAGCAGTACGACGGTCGGGTACAGGCCGACCCAGACGGCGAGGGAGGTCCTGGTCTCGGAGGGCGGCGGCGGTGCCTCTTCGTCATCGCCCTCGAAAGCGAACCAGCTTCCGAAGGAGTTGTCGATCGTGCGCAGTCCGAAGTCGCTGAACTTCTCGCCCTCGGCGAGGATCGCCTGGCGTTCGGGCGAGGTCAGCCATGCGTCGAGGTGTTCGGCGTTGTCGTAGCGGTACAGCGTGGTCCATTCCTCCTGGAGCCCCTCGACGGGGCGGAAGAGCTCCGTCCCGCGGAACCCCTCGAACCTGCTCTCCTCCTGGACCATGCGGCGCTGCCAGTCGAGGAAGTCGTCGGTCCGGTCCGGCGGGACGCGGTGGGTGACCACCACGGTGACCAGCGGATCGGGTGGCCGGACACCACTGCTGACCACCTGTTGGGTCGCCGGGCCGTCGAAGTACTGGGCACCGGCGTCGAGATGCGTCTGCCTGGTCCCGCTGTTGATCCACGCTTGCAGGTGCGCCACCGAGTCGAAGCGGTACACGACGACCCAGTCGGGTTGCAGCGGTGTCGGCGCGGAGATCTCGGCGCCGAGGAAGCCGGGGTAGCCGGCGGCCGCGGCGTTGAGTCCCTCCTGCCACGACTCGTACTCCCGCTCCTTTCCGGGCAGGACCTTCTGGCCGATGATGGCCGTCGCCGTGGCGGGCGTGTTCCCTTCGGCGTTCATGGTGGCTCAACCCGCCGGTACCGACTGCTCCGTGGGGAGCCGGCCGTAGATGCGTTCCGGGGTCAGCGGCAGCGCGCGGTAGCGGACGCCGGTGGCGTCGTGCACCGCGTTCGCGAGCGCGGGGGCGACCGGGTTGATGCAGCACTCGGCCATCCCCTTGGCCCGCACGGGCCCCACCGAGTCCGTCGAGCCCACCAGGAGCACCTCGGTGCGGGGGACGTCGGCGAAGGCGGGGATGCGGTAGTTGCGGAGGTTCGGGTTGACCATGACGCCGCGGTCGTCGACGTGGTGGTTCTCGGTCAGCGCGAAGCCGATCCCCTGGGCGACACCGCCCTCGATCTGTCCCCGCACCTGCGCCGGGTTGACGACCGCTCCCGCGTCCGCGGCGTGCACGCTGTGCAGGATCCGTAGTTCGCCCGTCACGCGGTGCACGGCGACCCGGAACCCCTGGGTGTTGGAGGTGACGCTCCGGGGGGAGCCGTACGCCTTGCGCGCGGCCCGGAAGCGGATCCCGCGCCTTCGGGCCAGCGCGACGAGTTCGGCCAGCGGCACCCGCCGGTCCCCGCAGACGACACCGTCGTCGTCCATCGCGCACATCACGACGTGGACGCCCGTGTGCGCCGCGGCGAACTCCAGGACGCGGTCGCGCACGGCGTTGGCCGCGCGCAGGACCGCGTTGCCCGCCACGAAGAGGCCCGCGCTCGCGAAGGCGCCGGTGTCGAATCCCGTGCGGTCGGTGTCGGACTGCACCAGACGGATCCGCGACGGCGTCGTGCCCAGTTGGTCGGCCGCGATCTGGACATGGGCCGTGGAGGTTCCCTCCCCGAACTCGACCGTTCCGACGGCCAGTTCGTAGACGAGGTCGTCGCCGAGCGTGACCCAGGCCTCCGAGAGGTGTTCCGTCGGGGGCGCGGTCTCGTGCAGGGAACTCGCCGTGCCGACTCCGACGAACCACTCCGGCCCGGGGGGCGGCCGACCGGCCGTACGGGCCAGGGCGTCGCCCACCAGGTCGATGCACGTGGCGAGTCCGTCCTCGGTGAAGATCACGTCGTCGGGGCCGTCGTGCAGGGCGACCAGGGGCTCGCCCGGCCGCACGATGTTGCGCCGGCGCAGTTCCAACGGGTCGAGGTGCAGGGCGCGGGCCAGTTCGTCCATCGCCGACTCCACCGCGAACGCCGGCTGCGTCATCCCGTAGCCGCGCAGCGCCCCGCTCGGCACGGTGTTCGTGTAGACGGAGTACGCGTCGTACTGCTTGTTCGGGCAGCGGTAGATCATGACGGCGGCTCCGCCCGCGTACAGGGTCTCGCCGCCGTGGTTGCCGTAGGCCCCGGTGTTCGACACGTTGCGGACCTGGAAGGCGGTGAGCGTTCCGTCGGCCTTCGCGCCGAGTCTGACCGTCAGGGTCATCGGATGCCGCGGCGAGGCCGTGGTGAACTCCTCCTCGCGGGTGAACTCGAGGCAGGCGGGCCGTCCGGTGTCCAGGGCGGCGAGCGCCGCCAGGTCCTCCGTGATCATCTCCTGTTTGCCGCCGAACCCGCCGCCGACGCGTTTGCAGAACACCCTCACCTGGTCGGGCCTCAGCGCGAAGAGGTACTCCAGTTTGACCTTGGCGATCGACGGCGACTGCGAACTGGTGCGGACGTTCAGCCGGCCGTCCTCCACCCAGGCGATCGACCCGTGGGTCTCCAGATGCGCGTGCTGCACCCGCGGTGAGGAGTACGTGCCCTCGTGGATCACGTCGGCCGCCGCGAACCCCGCGTCGACGTCGCCGATGTGCGAGTGGAGTTCGAGCAGGATGTTGTGGGCCGGGTCGCGGACGAACGGATCGTGCGAGCCGTGCAGTTGGGGCGCCTCGTCGGTCATCGCCGCGTCGGGGTCGAACACCGCCGGCAGCACCTCGTACTCGACCGCGAGACGCCGGCAGCCCTCCTCTGCCGCCCCGACCGTGTCGGCCAGGACCGCGGCGACGCGCTGGCCGGTGAAGCGCACCGTGTCGTCGAGGATGACGGTGTCGTCCGGGTCGACCAGGTGGTCGGTGTGGAGCGCCGTGGTGAAGCGTCTGCGGGGCACGTCCTGCCAGGTGTAGACCCGGTGCACGCCGGGCACCGCGAGGGCGGCGCTCTTGTCGACGGAGAGGATCCGGGCGTGCGCGTGGGGCGAGTGGAGCACCTTGAGGTGCAGCATGCCCTCCATGCGGGTGTCCATGGTGAACTCGGCGTGCCCCGTCACCACGTCGTGGCCCGCGGGTGCGCCGGTACTCGTCCCGACGGCCTTGCCCGGTGGCGCCGTCTCCACCGCGCCGACGCCCTTCACGGCGTCCTCGATCGCCCGGTACCCGGTGCAGCGGCAGAGGTTGCCCTTCAACGCCCGTGGCAGGTCGGCCTTCTGCTCCTCGGTGAAGGTCGCCGACGTCATGATCATCCCCGCGGTGCAGAAACCGCACTGGAACCCCGGGGCGTCCTCGAACCGCCGCTGCACGGGGTGCGGGGCGCCGGGCCGTCCGAGGCCCTCGATCGTGGTCACCTCATGGCCGTCCGCGCGGAACGCGGGGGTGATGCAGCTGTGCACCGGGGAGCCGTCCAGCCACACCGTGCAGGCGCCGCAGTCGCCCGCGTCGCACCCCTTCTTGACGCCGAAATGGCCCAGTTCGCGCAGGAAGGTGCGCAGGCACTGGCCGGGGGCCGGTTCCCGGTCGAACTCCCTGCCGTTCACGAGGTGGTTCATGCCAGGTCACCGGCCGTGAGTTCGCGGCGGATCTCCTCGGCGAAGTGCCGTGCCAGATGCCGTCGGTGGTCGGGGGTCCCGTTGGGATCGTCGAACCAGACGTCGGCCGGCACGGCGTCGACGCTCCCCCGCAGGGTACGGGCGTCGGGCAGGGAGTCGAAGGCGATGCGGACCGGCCGTGTGGTCCCGGCGGTGATCGTGAGCAACAGGTCGTTCCCGCCGGGCCGTTGCGTGCCGACGAGGAACACCGTCGAACGGCCGAGGCGGGTCAGCGTGAAGCGGCGGTGCGCGGTGCGTCCGCGCAGCGCGCGCTCCGGAACGGTGACGCGCCTCAGGATCTCCCCGGGCGCGAGGACGTTGCGGTGGTCGCCGGTGACGAAGTCGAGGGCGTCGACGAAGCGCACGGAGCCGTCGGGCGCCCACAGTTCGTACCGCGCCTCCAGCGCGACCGTCAGCGTGATCATCGGGCCGGCGGGCAGGGACATGCAGATGTTGCCGCCGACGGTCGCCGCGTTCCAGACCTTGAAGGAGGACAGGAACGCCTCACAGCTCTTCCGGAAGAGGATCCCGGCGGTCCAGCGCTCGGGCCGGGGGAAGGCGTACAGGTCGCGAACGGTGCAGGTGGCGCCGATCTCCAGGCCGTCGTCCGTCGGGACGAGGGGTTCCCAGGGCAGCGCCGTCAGGTCGACCAGCCGTCGCAGGTCCGGCTGCTCCACGGAATAGAGCCACGTTCCCCCCGCGAGCCACGCGTCACCCTCACGCCAGTCCGCGCCCGGCCGCTCGGAGGGCCGCCGGATCACTTCGGTGATGGTGTTGAGGTCCATGAGAACGACCTAGGGGGAACACGGACACGCGGAAGTCGACGGTTCCCAGGGGGTGTTGGAGTGGATTTCCTACCGATCGGGCAGGTGCTGCCGATCGGGCGGACGTCGGCCACCGTCCCGCACCTTCAGAACGGGATGGCCGCTGAGTATCGACGGGTCCGGACACTCTTGGATCAGTTTATCGCAGTATGTGCACGACGGCCCGGTTCGCGAAGCGTGCTCCGCGGGTTCGACCCTCAGCCTTCCGTCACGAACGTCACGAAGCGCGCCCATCCGGCCTGTCCGACGGCGAGGTCAGGGCGGGTCACGTCCTTGGAGTCCCGCACGTGGACGGCGTGTTCGGTGAGGGCGATCTCCACACAACTGTCGCCCTGGCTTCCGCTGTAGCTGGACTTGAACCAGGCGAGTTCGGTCGCACTCATAGCTCTCCTCGCAGTCTCTCCAGCAGGCCCCGCGACTCTTCGGGGTTCAAGGCCTGCGAGCGCAGTTTGTCATAGCGCTGGTAGAGCAGACTCACACCTTTCGGGTCGGAGATCAGACGTCCGTTTTGCTGCCCTTCCGAGTAGGCGAGCCGTCGGCGCTCCGGTGTCTCAAGTAGCTGCACGGGGCCATCCAGACACGCATGCAACCCTGCGCGCAACGGGACGACTTGGAGCGTCACGTTGCGCGGTGCGCTGCGTTCCAGTACGTGGTCAAGCAACGCCCGCATCTGCTCCACGTTCCCGAACCCTCTCCGGAACACATGCTCCTCGACGATGAAGCTGAATGGCACGGTGGGTCGCTCGCACAGCATCCGCTGCCTTTCCAACCGAACAGCGAGCAAGGTCTCCAGCACCTCGTCGGTAACCACCGGAATCGTCCCCTCGAACACCGCCCGCGCATACCCCTCCGACTGCAACAGCCCCGGCACCAGCCGGCACTCGTACGTGCACAGACTCACCGCCACCTTCTCCAGCCGGGCCCACCGCCGGAACCAGGTCGCCAACCCCGCCTCCCCCCGCGTCAGATGCCCTGCGGCCTTCCGCAAGGCCCCCGTGTTCCCCAGCGCCTCCTCCGCCCGTTCCACGAACGACTCGTCGGGCATACGCCGTCCCAACTCCACCGACTCCACGGTGTGCCTGGAGAACCGGACCCGCGCCCCGAAGTCCGCCCTGCTGAGTCCGGCGTGCTCGCGCAGGGCCTGGACGACGGCCCCGAAGGTCCGCAGACTGTCGGAGGGGCCGGGCTCGCGCTCCCCGTCGCACGCCGTCCCGTCACTGCTGTCCGTCATACGCGGCCACCTCCAGGTGCGTACGTACCGTGCTGCATCCCCGCGATCGACAGCACCCAGAGTGACGACGGGATCCACGTACTGTCCACCGAACGTGCCCGTACGCTGACGCAGCGTACGGGCCGCGCCCCTGGTGCACACGCCCGCACGCCCGCCACCGTGGCCCCATGAACGCCGCAACTCCCCAGTTCACCGACACCGTCGGCACGTTCGCCCAGCAGCTCTCCTCCACGCGTCGAGGCGCCCGTCTCGCCCGCCTCCTGGCCATGGAGCGTCTGACCGCCTGGGAGATGCCACCCGGAGTCGTCGAGCGGGCGGAACACGTCGTCGCGGAGCTGGCGTCGAACGCGGCGCTGCACGGCCGCGTCCAGGGGCGCGACTTCCTGCTGGCGCTGACGCTGGACGACGCGGCCAGGACCCTGCGCATCGCGGTGAGCGACACCCGGGGCGAGTGCCGTCCGGCGATCCCTCCGGAACGAGCCGCGGACGCCGAGTCGGGTCGTGGCCTCCTCCTCGTCGACGCACTGGCCGACCGCTGGGGCACGGACCCCCGCCCGCCCTCCGGCAAGACCGTCTGGGCGGAGATCGACCAGCACCGGGAGCGGCCGACGACGCCCGCCCGTCATGGCGGCCGATGCTCCTGACGACCGTCCGCGCCCCCTGGATCGGGGCCGACGCACCGCCGGCCACGGGAGGAGTACCGGGCGGACGGAGTCATCCGTGCGGGACGGGAGCAGGTCGGGACCTCGGCCTGCCGCGGGGCAGGGAGGGCGGCCCGGCCGTCGGCGCTTGACCTCAACCAAACTTGAGTTTCTAGGTTCGTCCCAGAGCCGCGGGAACAGACCAGCGGTGCCGTTCAAGGAGGTTCGTCATGGCCGAGCTCGCAGCCGACGTCGAGATCCCCGACCGTTACCGCTATGCCGTGGTCCCGCACATCATGGTCGACGACGCCGCTGCGGCGATCGACTTCTACCAGCGGGCGTTCGGCGCCCGTGAGGACTTCAGGATCGACGGTCCGGGCGGTGGCGTTCTGCACGCCGAGATCACCGTCGGGCGGTCGGCGCTGATGCTGGGTGACACGAGCCTGGAAGAGGCGGAGGCCGGCTCCTTCGCCGCGCCGGCCTCGCTCGGCGGGGGCACGTCCGTCGCGCTGCACGTCTTCGTGCCGGACGTCGACAGCCTGGCGGAGCGCGCGGAGGCGGCCGGAGCCGAGATCCTCCAGCCGCCGACGGACATGTTCCACGGGGACCGCACCGTCATCCTCAAGGACCCCTCGGGTCACATGTGGGTGTTCCTGACCCACGTGGAGGACGTCCCGGAGGAGGAACTCCGCCGTCGCCTGTCCGCCGCCGGGTGACCTCTCGCGACCGGCGCCACGACAGCGCCTCCAGGCCCCGGCCGACATCGGTCGGGTACCCGACCGGTGGCCCCGTGGCCGACGCCAGCCCTTCCTCTCCCCGGCCGTACCGCCCGGGGAGGGGGAAGGCGCGAATGCCGACCGGGGCTCACGCGGCCTCGGCGTCGGCCTCCATGGTCATGCGGGCCACGTGGAGCGCCAGGTAGGAGACCTCGTCCTCGCTCAGGCGCCGCCCCAGACGCAGTTCGACGATCGTCGCCAGTTGCTGCGCGGTGTGGGTCGCCTCCGGGTAGTGCTCGCGGATGCCCTTGCCGATCGTGGTCTCCTGGCCCGTCAGCTGCTGGTGCTGCTGGATCCGCACGAAGAGGTAGCGCACGTGGGTGATGAACCGGGCCACGTTCATGGACTCGTGGGAGACGTCCACCCCGTAGCGCTCCCGCACGACGGCGAGCATCTGCTGGATGACCCCGGTCATCGTGTACGTGAAGGACAGGTCGCCCGAGACGAAGCCCGCGTTGACCAGGTGCAGCGCGAGCGCGGTCGCCTCGGAGGCCTCCAGCTGCGGGGTCACGTACTTGTTGATGGCCGCCAGCAGGAGCTGCGCCTGGGCGTACTCCGCGGCGTAGAGGGTCTGCACCTCGGGACGCAGCGGGTACTCGATGACGATGCCTTGCGCGGCCCGATCCAGCGCGCCGGCGACATGATCGGCGATGGCGATGGCGAGGGTGGGACGAGTGGACTCGCGCCCCTCGATGCCGACGTCGCCGAGGGCGGTCACGACGGCCTGCAGGACCTCCTCGCTGATGAGGGCGAGGGCATCGGCCAGACAGTCGGCGTCGGAGCCGGGTGCGTGATCGCGGTCGTCGGCCGGGACGAAGACGCGCTCGACCAGCGTGGTGTCGACGGGCTTGCCCTGCTGGGAGCCGAAGCCTATGCCGCGCCCGGTGAGGATGACCGGGCGGCCGTTCTCCTCGCGTGCGAGGACCACGTTGTTGTTGAGCACGCGCATGGCCTTCATCGCCGGCCCTCCTCTCTGTTCTCTGTCCGTGTCCATCCTCTCCCCAACCGACGCGACGCGCGCACGCCCCCCTTCCCGGGAAGCGTGCGCGCGCCTGATCGAGAGCGGGTCGTCACCGCCGTACGGTCACCACAGGGGCGCCCGCGACGACGTCCTGCCCGGTGTGCGGCTCGACCGAGCCCATGTCCGCGGTGTTGAGGACGGTCACGAGGGTGACGGTCGGGTGCTTCGCGGCGCGCACGGCGTCGAGGTCGACCTCGGCGAGGAGGTCACCGACGGAGACCTTCTGACCGGACTCGACGCGCACGTCGAACCCTTCGCCCTTCATCTGCACCGTGTCGATGCCGACGTGGATGAGCACCTCGACGCCGTCCTCGGTGCGGATGCCGAAGGCGTGGCCCGTGTTGGCGACGGTGACCAGCTCACCGGCGACCGGGGCGACGACACGGCCCTCGGTGGGCTCGATGCCCACGCCCTCGCCGAGCGCGCGGGAGGCGAAGACCGGGTCCTCGACCTCACCGAGGCCGACCACACGGCCCGCGACCGGTGCCGCGACCTCGAGGCCCTTGCCGGCTGCGGGGGCGCCGGCCGTGCCGGTGGAACCGGCGGTGGTGGCGGCAGTGGTACCGGCGGTGGTGGCGGCAGCCGTGGCACCGACGGCGACGAGCTCACGGTCGTCGGCCGCCGCGGCCTGGGCGGGGATGCCGACCTCACCGCGGGCGGCGGCCTCGGCCGCGTCACGCTCGGCGTTGGCCTCGACGCGCTCCTCCTTGGTGCGGTAGTCGGAGAAGTACACGAGCGCCATCGAGGTGAAGAAGGCGGCCGAGATCGCGATGATGTACTTGATCATCGGGTCGAAGACCGGGATGGTCAGCAGCGAGGTGAAGGCGAAGGCCTTGGTGTTCACGCCGCCCAGGACGCCGATGATCACACCGCCGACGAGGCAGCCCACGAGCATGCGCGGGTAGATCCGCTTGAAGCGCAGGTGGATGCCGTACAGCGAGGGCTCGGAGATGCCGCCGAGCAGACCCGCGGCCAGCGCGCCGGTGGCGGTCTGGCGCATGTCCTTCTCACGGTGACGGATCGACAGCAGCAGGACACCGGCGGTGGCACCGAAGCAGGCGAAGTTCCACGTGCCCATGGGGCCCTGGATGAAGTCGTACCCGAGGGTGTTGATGTTGACGAGCATGAGCGCGTTCAGCGGCCAGTGCAGACCCAGCGGCACCAGGAAGGGGTACAGCATCGGGATGACGATCGCGAAGACGATCGGGGCGTTGCCGTTCAGCCAGGACAGACCCGTGCCGAGGCCGTTGCCGGCCCAGATGCCCATGGGACCGATGAGGAAGGCGGTCATCGGGATCATGATCAGCATGCTGAAGAACGGCACGAACACCATCTGCACGTTCTCGGGGAAGATCCGCTTCAGGCCCCTGTAGACCAGCGCGAGCAGGGCGACCATCAGCAGCGGCACGAACACCTGGCCGCCGTAGTCGTTGAGCTGCATCGGCAGCCCGAAGACGTGCGCCACGGACTCCGTGGTGCCGAGCGTCGCGTTGGTGTGGGTCTCGACGCCGGGGGTCTTGGACCCGATCATGCCGGTGAAGTTCGGGGTCATGACCGCGGCCATCACCGTGGCGCCGACCCAGGGGTCGATCTTCAGCTTCTTGGCCGCGTTGTAGGCGACCATGATCGGCAGGAAGTACAGCACCGAGCGCCACATCGAGTCGACGAAGACCCAGCTGGCGGACTTGTCCGCGGAGCGGAAGTCGACGATGCCGAAGGCGTCGAGCATGGAGGCGATCGCGATGATCAGCGAGGCGCCGAGCAGCACGCCCAGGAGCGGGCGGAACGAGTCCGAGAGGTACTCGAAGAAGTTGTCGAGCCAGGCGTAGCGGCCGCGGCCCTTGGCGCGGGCCTCGGCCTTGACGTCGGCGTCGGACTTCGGGAGTGCCTTGCCGGCGCTGGTCATCTCCGGCAGGTTCATGATGTCCGAGTGGACGCCCGCGACGGCTCCGCCGATCACGATCTGGAAGCGGTCGCCGGACTGGGGCACCGTGCCCATGACGCCGTCGAGGGCGTCGAGCGCGGACTGGTCGACCTTCTTGCCGTCATGGAGCTGGAAGCGCAGCCGCGTCGCGCAGTGCGTGAGGCTCTCGACGTTCTCGGGTCCGCCGACGCCGCGGAGAATCTTCTCCGCGAGCGTCCCGGATGTGGGTGTGTTCATGCTGCATCCCTGCTTCTTGCGATACTGCACCGGTCCACGACCTCTCACGCACAGGACCGAGGCAACAAAAAAGGCCCGGGAGGCGCACACGGCGCCGCCCAGGCCTTGCCTCCCTCAGATGGGCGCCTCCGCGGCGTCGCACGAGGCGACGACGATGGCGTCCATAGGGAGTAACAATCCTGCGATCGAGATCGATCGGAAATGACTATAGCAGTGGGGACGGCGACGCGGGGCGCCTTCGAAACCCGACTCCCGGCCCGCGTATGCGCAGGTCAGGGCATTCCGATGCATTATGGCGAGCCGTCCGCGCGGGCGGTACCGGCGAGGTTCGTGACACTGGCCACAACGAGGCGCCCGCCCGTCGACGCCGTGGACCGCCTCACCGGGCCGGAGCCGGGCTCACCGGGCCGGAGCCGGGCATCACCGGCGCACGCCGGGCGCCTGCCCCCTGGAATCCGCCGTCACCTCCGTCGAGAAGCGGCCGCGCCGAGTCCCCGGTCCGGCCCGCGCCGCCCAGGGCCCCGAAGGCCCGCGTACCGGGGCCGCCTCAACGCGGTACGACAGCGCGGCGACGTGCCGCGGCCCGCGCCACCGGGACCCCCGCGGCCGCCAGGAGCAGCAACGCGCCGCAGACGACGGCCGCCGTCCACGCGGCGTCCGGGCCGGCCGGGGCGTGCGCCGCCGCGTCGGCGGCCGGTGCCCCGGCCAGACTCAGCACGGGCGCGGGGTGCTCGGGTTCGGCCTGTCCCGCCACCGTCTCCTGGTCCCAGGTGACGACCTCGCCGTCGTCGTACTCCTGACGCGCCACGAAGGCCAGCTCCGACACCCCGGTGGGCACGCGGTCGACGTGGACGACGAAGTCGACCCCGTCCTCGCCGCCGATCGCCCCGCCGGACCAGCCGACGGTCCTGCCCGCGTCGCCCGCGGCGGCCGGCTCGGCGGTCCATCCCTTCACCCGTTCCGCGCGCACTCCGCGCACGCCCTGCGGTGCCTCGATCCGTACGCCGACGGTCCGCGCGGAGTCCTTCTCGTTCGGCACGTGGAACGTCATGCGCACGTCCGTCGCGCCCGGGGCCACCGCCTGCTCGGCGTGCACGTGGACATGGGCCCGGGCGGGGGCCGCCGTCGCCAGCAGCAGTCCCGCGGTGATCAGGGCCACGGCCGTCCGGGCCGGGGGAAGCAGCTTCATGGATCGGTTCCTCTCGGGGGTCCCGGCGGGTGTGCGTGCGACGCGGGAGCGGTACGGGGACGGGGCGGCCGGACGGCCTGCCGGATGTGGTCACACGGGTGGAGCGGTCGTGACCAGGGCCGCGGTGACGGCCAGCACGGCGGCCGCGACGAGCAGCTCGGCCAGCAGGCCACGTCTGAGAGTCCGCACGAGAGCGGCGTCCGGCCGCGCGGGCGGGGCCGGTGCGGTGCGGGTGGGTGTCGTGCCCGCCTCCCCGCCCGTCGGCGGAGGAAGGAGTGCCGGGCGGGTGGTGTGGCGGTGGACCCAGCGGCGGGCCGTGCCGCCGAGCGCGACGACCACGGCGACCCCGGCCGACTTCAGCAGCAGCAGGCGGCCGAACCGGGTGTCGAGGAGATGCCCGGCGGAGCCCACCTCCCGCCAGGCCTGGCCGGTCCCCGTGACGACGAGGGCGACGACGGCGGTGAACGCCAGCCGCGAGAACCGGGGCAGCACGGCGATCAGTCCGTCCAGGTGGGCGGGGCGCGACAGGACGGCCGCGATCAGCGCGAGGCCGCCCAGCCAGAGCGTCATGGCGGCCAGGTGGACGAGATCGGCGGCCAGGGCGAGCGGCGCGTACCGGCCGTCGACGGCGTGCCCGGTCGGCGGCCAGGTGGCCCAGAGCACGGCGGTCGCGGCCGTCGTCGCCCAGAGCAGTGGCCCGGCGGGCCGGTCCCTCCCGGCCGTCGCGGTGGCCAGCGCGGTCGCGGCGCCGAGCGCCAGCAGGGAGTAGAAGCGCACCGCGTAGGCCACGTCGGCCGTCGCCGAGTACGGGTGGGCGTGCGTGCCGGACCAGGCCTCGGCCAGTGGCCGGCCGTCGGCCCAGACGGTGTCGACGGCCAGGGCCGCGAGCGTGCCGGCCGCGAGCAGACCGACCCCGCACCACACCAGGGCGCGGGTCCTGCGGTCGCGCAGCCCGGCGGGCCACAGCCACAGCGCGACCAGCAGCACGCCCGGCCCCAGGGCGAGTCCGGCGTAGCCGGCCGCCCGGGCCGCCCCGAGGAGCCGGCCGACCCAGGCGGCGTCCGCGCCGGCGAGCGGGGGAACGGTGCCCACGACGTGGGTGGCCGCGCCGATCGAGAACCGGTAGGCGCCCGCCACGGGGTGGCCGTCGGCCGACGTCACCTGCCAGGCGACGGAGTAGGTGCCCGCGCGCAGGCTCCCGGGCAGGGCGGTCCGCAGGGTCCGGCGCCGCCGGTCGTCGGGGTGGCCGCCGAGGTCCACCCGGCGCATGTGGTCGTCGAACACGCGCACCGCGTCGGCGCCCGCGGTCACCGGCTGCCGGAACGTCAGCGCGATCTTGGGCGGCAGGCCCGGCAGCACCTGTCCCGCCGCGGGCTCGCTCGACAGCAGGCCGGTGTGCGCGGCGGCCGGGCCCGCGGACACGGCCTGCAGGAACAGGGCGCAGAGAAGAAGGCAGAACGTGGTGACGGTGCGGCGCATCCGTTTCCCCCCGGGTGCACTGGTCGGACGGCACGTCCAGGGTGGCGCTCCGCCGCCGTCGCCGGCAGCCTCGCCCTTGGGGGTGCGGACCCCTCAAAACGAGGGGGTCAGGACGGGACGGGCAGCACGGCGCGCACCTCGGTGCCGCCGTCGGCGCGCTCGGTGACCGTGACCTCGCCGCCCAGCTCGCTCGCCGTGTCCCGGATGAGCTGTAGTCCGAGGTGCCCGGGGGTGCCGAGGGCGGTGCCCGGCCCCTTTCCGTCGTCCGTCACCACGACCAGCAGCCGCTCCTGGCCGCCGGTGACGTCGATCCACGCCCGGTCCGCCTCGGCGTGCTTGAGGACGTTGGTCACGCACTCCCGTGTGCAGCGGTAGGCGGCGGCCGCCAGGTCCGGCCCCAGCGCGGCCCGCACGTCGACGGTCGTGGTGACGGCGATCCCCTCCCGGCGCAGGCGCTCGGCGAGCAGCTCGACCGCCTGCGGCAGCCCGTCCCCGGTCAGGTCCGGCGGGTAGATGTCCACCATCAGCGTGCGCAGCGAGCCGACGGCGCCGCGCAGCACCTCGGAGACCCTGTCGAGCATGCCGCCGGCCGCCGCCGGGGTGCCGGGCGGCAGGCCGGCCCGGACGGCCTCCAGGGCGTACCCGGCACCGGCGAGGTCCTGGACCACACCGTCGTGCAGGTCGCGGGCGATCGCGCGCCGCTCGCGCTCCGAGGCGGTGAGCGCCTTGCCGAGCAGCCGGCTGCGCTCCACGTCGGCCTGGCTGACCCGGCGCAGCAGCTGCACCGAGACCGGGAGCTGGGTGACCAGCAGGAGCAGCAGCGCCAGGATCGAGAACGGTACGAGGGTGCGCATCAGCTCGTCGCGCGCGGCGGCCACCCGGTCGTCGGTGAAGTACACCTCCAGCGCGAGCCGTTCGCCGGAGGCCAGGTCCAGCGGGACGTACACCTCCACGAGGCGGCTGTCGCCGTGGGGTTCGGTGATGTTCTCCTCGTCGGACAGGTCGGAGAGGTCCGCCCAGCTGGCGTGCCCGTCGATGGTCTTGCGCACGTCGTCGTTCAGGGGGAAGGACATGCCGATGGCGTGGTGCTCGTTGGAGTAGAGCACCACGCCCTGCCGGTTCCACACCTTCACGCGTACGACGCCGGCCTCGCTCTCCCGGGCCGCGACCGCCTCGTCCAGCTGCGCCCGCGCGGCGCGGTCCCCGCGGATCAGCCGGGGCACGGCCGGCTTGAAGATCACGTTCCCCATCAGCTGCGCGGACCGCGCGGCCTCGGCGAGCGCGGTCCGCTTGGCGATCGACTCGGCGGCGAACAGGGTGGCCGCGCCGACGACGGTGAAGGCGCCCAGCCCGATCAGCACCATCGCGACGATCGCGCGCCGGACCGTTCTGCTGCCGCCGGAGTCCCGTGCCGGGACCGTGCCCTCGCGGTCAGCCATCGCTGTGCGCCTCGACGAGGCCGAGCTGCTGTGCCTTCACCACGGCCTGGAGCTGCGAGCGCACCCCGAGCTTGAGGTGGATCGACTTCACGTAGCCGCGGCAGGTGTTGACGCTGATGCCCAGCAGTCTGGCGATCGCCGCCGGGGCCAGCCCCTTGCCCATCAGGGTGAGCACCTCGGACTCGCGCGCGGTCAGACTGGCCACGGCGGGATCGTCCGTGGCCCGGGGCCGGGGCGGTTCACCGAACACGGACGCCGACACGAGCATCGATCCCTGCCGTACGTCGCGCAGGACCCCCAGCATCTCCTCCAGCGAACCGGACTTCGGCACGAACGCGCTCGCGCCCGCCTGTGCGGCGCGCACCACCCAGTCCGGATCGCGGTGTGCCGAGACGATCACGACGATCGCGTCCGGCGTCGCCTCCCGGATCCGCCGGGTGACCTCGAGTCCGCTCTCCGTGCCGAGCGAGATGTCCATCACGACCATGTCGGGCCGTTCCCTGGCCGCCAGTTCGACGGCCGCCGCCCCGGTGCCCGCCCAGCCCGCGCAGTCGAAGTCCGGCTGGGACCCCAGTGCGAAGGCCAGCAGCTCCGCGAAGGTCCGGTGGTCGTCGACGATCAGCACCCGTGTCGTCGGCGCGCCTTCTTGTTCCGGCATGTTCCCCCCACCTCGGCGAACCGCCACCGTGGCCGGAACGCGTATGCCATGCAATCACGGCGTGGGGGAACGGAGAACAGGTTGTGAAGGAATCGTGCCTTCGCGGACGGCCGCCCCCTCCGGTTTGGGGGTGGCTGTGACGCCTCGGGACGGGCACCGTTGGACCATGCCGATTCGCCTGCTCGTCGTCGACGACCACCCGCTCGTGCGGGACACCCTGGCCGGGGCGCTCGGCCGCAGCGCGCTCGTGGACGTGGTGGGAGTGGCGTGCGACGGCGCGGAGGCCGTCGACGCGGTGGCGCGACTGCTGCCGGACGTGGTCCTCATCGATCTGGTCATGCCCGTCATGGACGGGGCCGAGGCGACCCGACGGCTGCTGGCGCTCCGGCCGGGGACCCGGGTCGTGGTGCTGACCTCCGCGGTCGGCGGCCGGCTGGAACGGGCGGCCCTGGACGCCGGAGCCACGACGATCCTCCGCAAGGGCACCGGGATCGACGCGGTACTCGACGCCGTCGTGGCGGGCTCCCCGGGGAACGTGACCCCCTGAACGGATGCGCGGGCCGAACCGGCGAGGCCCGCGCACCGTCACGGTCTGCCGGGGCGTGGCCACCAGCGCAGGATCACCCGGCCGGTCACCCGGGCGACGGGGACCGGTCCGAACTGCCGGGAGTCCACGGAGTGCCGGCGGTTGTCGCCCAGGACGAAGACGGTGCCGGCCGGTACCCGCGCGGGCCCGTAGTACATCCCGTCGACCGTCTTCGGATCGACCGCCGGCTCCTCGACGGCACGGCCGTCGACCTCCAGGACCCCGTCCTCGATCGCCACGGTGTCCCCGGCCACCGCCACGACCCGTTTGACCAGCGGCGCGCCGGATTCGTCGAACACCACGAGGTCGCCGCGCCGGGGCAGGGCGTCGTGGTAGGCGCGACCGTCGACGAGCAGGTGGTCCCCGGCTCGCAGGGTCGGCTCCATGCTGGTCGACTCGACCCGCACCGGCTCCACCAGGAAGGTGCCGGCCACGAACACCACGGCCGGCACCACCAGCAGGGCGGCGCGCGTCGCGACGGTCCGTCGCGACGCGCGCCGCCCCGGCCGTGTCACCCCGGCAGGCCGGTCAGCCTGAGCGTCCACACCACCGCCCCGACGACGAGGAGTCCGTTGACGGCCCAGGACCGCCCACGGCCGGAAAGTGCACGTACCAGGCACAGCAGCGCGGCGAGCCGCAGGAACAGCGCCACCGTCACGAGCGGATCGGCCCGCAGCGGCTCCCCGCGCGGCCCCAGGGCCGTCGCACCGCTGCGTACGGCGACGGCCTGGAGACCGATCAGCAGGCCCAGCACGAGGACCGCGGACAGGGTCTCGGCCGTGCGCGGGGAGACCCACACCCGCCGGGCGAGGGCGAGCTGGACGACGGCCACCGCCAGGAACGGCAGCGACACGGCCAGGCCGTTCGCCAGGTTCTGCTGGAAGACCACCAGGTCCCCGGCGCTCGCCGCGACGCAGAGCAGGACCCCGAGGCGACGGTCCGTGACGCACCGGCCGGATCGCGGGCCCGGCACCGCCGCCTCGGCGGGGAGCGCCTCAGCCGATGGAGTCATCGTCGTCCCCCAGCGCTGTCGGGGCGGGCCCGGAGGAGGCGGGCGCCGCGTACACCGGGTGGTGTCCGTCGGCGGGCGGCCCCACCCGGAACTGGGCCATCATGTCGTGGTCCTCGTGCACCAGGTTGTGGCAGTGGATCATGTAACGCCCGGTGTTCGGGCCGAACTTGACCACCATGCGCACGGTCTCGTTCTCGCCGACGTACACGGTGTCCTTGCCGCCGAGTTCCCAGGGCGACGGCGGCTTGCCGTTGCGGTCCAGGATCCTGAAGTCGACCAGGTGCACGTGGACCGGGTGCCACCAGCCGCCGGACTTGTTCTCGAACTCCCAGATCTCGACGTCCCCGAGCCCCGGATCGGCCCAGACGTACTCGTAGTCGGAAGCGACCACGTCGGCCCAGGTCTTGCCGTTGACGGTCCAGATGCCGTCCTTGCGGATGAACTCGAACTTGCGGGTCTTCCTGGCCATCGCGGCGGTCAGGTCCATCGCCGGCGCGTTCGGGTTCAGCACGTCCGGAACGGCGTTGCCGGACAGGTCGGTGGCGTCGCCCACGACGTCGAAGGCCATCACGTCGCCGGTGGTGTCGAAGTCCTCCGAGTTCGGCACGCCGAGGTTCTTCAGCACCACCCGCTGGCCGGCCTTGTACTTGGCGAAGTCGATGATCACCTCGTAGCGCTCGGCGATGCCGTGCCGGTAGCTGGTCACCGAGCGGGGCTGCGGCATCAGGCCCGCGTCCGTGCCGATGAAGACGAACGGGTCGCCGGTGCTCAGCTGGAACCTGAAGCCCCGCGAGATCGAGCCGTTCAGGATCCGGAAGCGGTACTTGCGCCGCTCGACCTTCATCACCGGCCAGGGCCGTCCGTTGACCAGGATCACGTCACCGAAGATCCCGGAGTGACCGCCGTCGTCGTACAGCAGCTGTCCGTCGCGGTCGAACATGGCGTCCCGGACGATCAGCGGCACGTCGTAGCGGCCGTGCGGGATCGGCAGCGACTGCTCCAGGTCGTCGTGCATCGTGTACATCGCGGCGAGGCCCATGTACGCGTTCTCGGCCGTGTGGTGCACACCGTGGTCGTGGTACCAGAGGGTGCGCGCGTCCTGGGAGTTCGGGTAGTGGTAGTCCTTGTACTCACCCGTGCGCGTCACGTCGCTGGCGTAGCCGTCGTACTCCGGCAGCGACGCCGACCCGTGCAGGTGGACCGAGGTCCACGACTCGTACCCCAGGCGCGGGTGCACCCGGGGCAGCGCGTTGACGTGCCGTACGACGGCCGGCCGGCCCCGGGTGGCCCGGATCGTCGGACCGCCGAACGACCCGTCGTACGACCAGGTCTCGGTCTTCATGCCGGGCAGGATCTCGGTCATGGCACTGCGCATCGTGACCGTGTAGTAGTCGGTGGTGCTCGACCGTTTGACCGGTACGGCCTCGGGCGGTACCGCGAACGGCACGGTGAACGGCTTCGGGAACTTGCTGATCGCGATCCGGTCCGAAGCCGTCTTGGCGCGTACGACGCGTTCGAACGGCAGCGCCAGGGCCGCCGACGCGAGGACGCCGTACTTCATCAGGTCACGCCTGGACAGCGCGTTGTCGTGCATGTGTGGGTTCACCCCCATGGCGGGCCGCCGGGACGGCGGCTGGGGCGCCCCGCCCTCCCCCATGGAGTCGAGGACGCCCCGGTCTTCTCGGGTTCTCGGTACTGCGGTGCGCGCCGGCTCCCGTCGTGCTCCTCGGCCGCGGGGCGGCTCGCGGTGTTCCTGAACGCACCGCGGAGGAGAGGTGGGCCGGATGGAGCCGGGAAGGACACGGGTGGCCGGTGAAGGGGGGCCACCGGCCACCCGGCCGGACCGGGGCGACCAGAAGGAGGGGCTTCCTTCGGCCGCTCCGGTCCTGGCGGGCGCCCCGGCGGTCGGCGTTCGCGGCACGGCGAACGCTTTCCGTCGGGGCGCGGGTCGGTCGGGCCTAGCCGTTCGGCAGGGTCACCTTCTCCAGGATTCCGCCCTTGTCGGACGAGATGTGGACCGGGCTCGGGTTCGTGACCGTGCCCGGGCCGGTCCGCAGGCGCAGGCTCCAGGTGCCGTTGACCGCGCCCGCCGCGGGCGGCTGCACGATCACGTTGGAGGCGAAGACCTGGCCGTTCGGCCCGCCGACGCGCAGCGTCAGCGACGCCCCCGGAACGGTCCCGGTGCCTTCGAGCCGCAGGTCCCCGGCCTTCCACTTGGCGAGCGTGATCGCGAGCTTGTCGACCGCGGGCGCCTTGGGGGTGACCTCGACCGGCGTGGACGAGGCGCCCTTGCCGACCGCGTTCACGGCGACGACCGTCACGGTGTACGTCGTGTCGTTCTTCAGCCCGGTCAGCAGCACGCTGGACGTGCTGGCTCCGGTCGTGGTCGTGACGGGTGCGCCGGAGGCTGGGGTCGCGGTGATCTCGTAGCCCGTGATCGGCGAGGTGCCCGGGTCCTCGGGCGCCGTCCACCGGACGGTGGCGCTCGCGTTGGAGTCCTGCGCGGTCACCGACCGCGGAGCGCCCGGCTTCGCCGCCTCCCCGAACGTGTACTTCTCCAGCCGCGCCTGCGAGGCGTTGCCCGCCTTGTCGAAGGCCACGAACCGCACGGTCCTGGGCCCGTCGGACGCCTTCAGCTCGAACGGCCCGGTGTACAGCTTCGCCGCGGGTCCGGTACTGCCCGCCTCGAGCGGGTCGGAGCCGTCGAGCGTGTAGTAGATCTCCGCGCCGGCCTCGTCGGCGGTCAGCGTGACCTGGGTGTCGGCCGTGTAGAGCCCGCCGGCGGGCTCGGCCGTGACGGTAGGCGGCTTCGAGTCCGCCGACGGGTCGCCGCCCGGCAGCGCGGGCGGCCAGGACTCACCCGCCTCGCCGAACGACCTGACCTCGACCCGCTTGCCCTCGACGGAGCCCGGCAGGGTCACCGAGGTCGCGTCGGGGTCGTTGACGCGGACGCCGATCTCGTTCTGCACCCCGTTCCTGCTGAGCCGGTCGACGGCGCGCACGGTGTACCCGAGGATCGGCGCCGTACCGGGGACCGGCTCGGGCGGGGTCCAGCTCACCGAGGTCGAGCCGCCCCCGTCGTGCACCACGACGCCGGTGGGCGAGGCCGGCCCCTGCTGGACCGCCCCGACCGGGCAGCCGCCCATCCCGGGACCGCCCACCTCGCCGAACTCCGAGATCGTCACGCCCTGGGTGTTGCCGTCGGGGTCCTGGTCCTGCCAGGTCGTCACGGTGTACAGACCATCGGCCGCGACGGTCGCCGTCTCCGCGCTCTCGAACTTGTACGTGGCGGTGAAGGTGCCGTCGGCCACCTCCATGCCGGAGGAGTAGCCGCCCTTCGGCGCGTTCACCAGGGCACCCGGGACAGCCCGTGCGTCCCGCCGTCCCACCTCGGTGTCCCGCAGGGCCGGCTGGATGATCCGCTCCTCCAGGAACGTCGGGTCGACCTCGGATCCGAGCCGCCCCTGGATCACCAGGGTGGTCGGCGTGGTCAGGGCTCCGCCGGTGACGCCGACGTCGAGGGCCGTGGCGTCGGCGGCCACCGTTCCGCCGAACTTGACCGACACGACGTCACCGGCCCTGATGTCGGGGGTCACCTGGAGGCCACCGCCGGCGCCCCAGCACAGGCCGCCGGGGTGGTTCACCTCGATGGCCGGGTTGCCCGCGGCGATCGCGGTCGCCGACGCCATCGTGCCGGTGGCCGAACCGACGAGGCCGACGTGCGGGCGCTGCACCTCGATCGTCACCTGCTCCCCGGCGTGCTCGGAGAAGCCGTCGATCGAGACGAAGTCCCGGTCCGGGAAGATGGTGATGTTGTCCGGGAAGGCCGGAACGGCCGCGTGGGCGGTGACGGGCGCGACCGAGGCGCTGATCACGATGCCGGAGATGGCGAGACCGGCGGCGGTGACCTTCCGCTTCCCCACGCCCCGCGCGAACTTACTCATGACGACTTCCCCCTCCTTGGCCGTACCCGGACCGGGCTGCGCCGGGCGGTCGGCGGCGATGAGCGGACCCCAGCCTGTCCGACTCCCCGTCGCCCCGGCAGCCTTGTCTTGGGCACCCCCGCATCCCCAATCTGGAGGGGTCGTCACCGTGCCCGCCGCCGGAGGTCCGGCGGCGGGCACGACGCCCCCGGCCCCCTGACGCGACCGATGACCGTGTCAGAGGGCCGTACGGCCGAGAGCCGTGCCGTCAGCGGTCGTCGCCGTGACCGCCGTGCCCACCGCGGTGCCGGTCGCGGCCATGTCCACCGTCGTCACCGGTGTGGTCGTCACCCGCGCCCGCGCGGTCGTCCCCGCCGGCGTGGACGCCTCGGTCGTCCCCCGGCGGGTCGTCCTGTCCCCGGGTTCCGCGCCCGCGGTCGTCCCCTGCCTCGTCGTGCCGGCCGCGGTCGTCTCCTCCGGCGCGCGTCCCGTGGTCGTCGGTCCCGGTGCGCACGCCGTGGTCGTCGGCCCCGGCGTGGACACCGTGGTCGTCGTCCGCGCGGTCGTCGCCGCCGCGCCGGTCCAGGACGACGGCGCCCGTACGGATGTCGACGCGCACCTCGCGGCGGACGTGGTCGGCGCCGGCGATGTGCACCTCCCAGTAGCCCGGGTGGTCGTCGTCGAGTTCGACCCGCACGACGGTGCCCGGATACGCCTTCCGCGCGGCGGCCCCCGCCTGCGCGGCCGTCAGGGAGGCCGACGACGGTGACGGCGAGGACACCGGCGAGGCCGTGGCGGACGGACGGTCCTCGGGACCGCCGCCGTGCCGGTCCGTGCCGCCCGTGGCGAGTGCCGAGTACCCCCCGCCGCCGATGAGCACGGCGGCCACGAGGACGGTGGCGATGGAAGCGGTGCGCTTCATGTCGAGCCTCCCCGGCCGGACGGCTGCCCGGCCTGTGTCGTATCCATGTCCTGCTGTTCGATGACGTCAATGTGCCTGGGGAAAGCTGAAGGGCACCTGAAGCCACCTGAAGATCCCTTCAGGTTCCGTCTGGGAGGCTGGGCACATGCGCCTGTTGATCGTGGAGGACGAGAAGCGGCTCGCGCTCTCGCTGGCGAAGGGCCTGCGGGCCGAGGGCTTCGCCGTGGACGTCGTCCACGACGGGAACGAGGGCCTGCGGCTGGCGGCCGAGGGCGTCCACGACCTGGTGGTGCTCGACATCATGCTGCCGGGCCTCAACGGCTACCGCGTCTGCGCGGCCCTGCGCGCGGCGGGCCACGACGTGCCGATCCTGATGCTCACGGCCAAGGACGGCGAGTACGACGAGGCGGAAGGCCTGGACACCGGCGCCGACGACTACCTGACGAAACCGTTCTCCTACGTCGTGCTGGTGGCGCGGGTGAAGGCGCTGCTGCGCCGTCGCGGCTCCGCCGGTGCCTCGCCGGTGCTGCGCGTCGGGAGGCTCGTCGTCGACACGGCCGCGCGCCGGGTGTGCCGGGACGAGACGGAAGTGACGCTCACCGCGAAGGAGTTCGCCGTGCTGGAACAGCTCGCGACACGGGCCGGTCAGGTGGTCGGCAAGCCGGAGATCCTGGAGCACGTCTGGGACTTCGCCTACGACGGCGACCCGAACATCGTCGAGGTGTACGTCAGCACGCTGCGCCGCAAACTCGGCACGGACACGATCCAGACCGTGCGCGGCGCCGGCTACCGGCTGGTGGCCTCGTGAAGCGGCGGCCGTTCGGTTCCGTGAAGGCCACGATGGTCCTGTGGGCCACCGCCGTGGTGACGGTCGCGCTGGTGGCCGCCGGGATCGCGGTGCTGATGTCGCTGCGCGTGAACCTCACCGGGCAGGCACAGAGCGAGGCCAACGACACGGCCCGCAGGATCGCCCTCGGGGTCGCCACCTGGCGCGGGGGTGACGCCCGGCTGCCGCTGCCGGAGGGCGCGCGGGAGGGAGTCCCGGTGCAGGTGACGGACGAGGACGGCCGCCTGCTGGCGGTCGGCGCAGGTCTGGAGAGCATCAGCGGCACCGGTGTGACGGCCGTGCGGGTGCCGCGGACCACCGCCTCCCCCACCGTTCCCGCCCCGTCGCCGTCGCCGTCCGTCTCCCCGGCGGCGGCCCCGGGCCCGGCCACCCAGCTCGGCACCGGAACGGCCGAGAGCCACGGCGGCGGCCACGGCCGGGACAGGAACCGCGGCAACGACGACGGCCCGGACGACAGCGCGTCGGACGACGGCGGGTCGGACGACAAGGGGACGGACGACAGCGGGTCGAGTGGCCACGGCACGGACGACGACGGCGCCGACGCCGGCCCGACGCCCCGGACGGACGATCCGGCCATCGGAACCATCGGCGACACCGTCCAGGAGGGCTCCGGACACGCGGTGGTCCACGGGCGCAGTGCCCCGTACCGGTTCGCCACCGTCAAGGCCACGGATCTCGGCGGCCGGACCGTGCTCGTCCACGCGGGCGCTTCACTGGCGGCCCGCGAGAGCGCCGTCCGCAGCACCGCGGTGGCGATGCTGGCGGGACTGCCGCTGGTGCTGCTGGTCGTCGGCGGCGTGACCTGGCTGGTGACACGGCGCGCGCTGGCCCCCGTGGAGGGCATCCGGCGGGAGATGGCGGCGATCACCGCCTCCGAGGACCTCTCCCGCCGCGTACCGGAACCCGCCTCGCACGACGAGGTGGCCCGGCTGGCCCGCACCACCAACGAGACGCTCACCGCGCTGGAGGCCGCCGTCGACCGGCAGCGCCGCTTCGTCGCCGACGCCTCCCACGAACTGCGCAGTCCCATCGCCTCGCTGCGCACCCAGCTCGAGGTCGGCTCGGCCCACCCCCAACTGCTGGACGTGCCCGGCGCGGTCAAGGACACCGAGCGGCTCCAGCACCTCGCGGCCGATCTGCTGCTGCTCGCGCGCCTCGACGCCGGGGAGCGGCCCGGGCAGGGGCGGGTCGACCTGGGCGAGCTGGTCCGCGAGGAGCTGGGGCGCCGCCCCGCCGACCGCGCGCCGGTGTCCTTCCACACGGACGGGGAACATCGAGTGACGGGTTCGCGCGGCCAGTTGACCCGGGTCGTCGGCAACCTCCTGGACAACGCCCAGCGGCACGCGCGCGCCGAGGTCGTCGTGAGCGTGACGGCCCGGGGCGACCGGATCGTCCTCACCGTCGCGGACGACGGCAGCGGCGTGCCGGCCTCCGAACGCGAGCGGATCTTCGAGCGGTTCGTGCGGCTGGACGACGCGCGCGCCCGCGACGACGGCGGTGCGGGGCTGGGCCTGGCCATAGCCCGCGACGTGGCGCGCCGCCACGGCGGCACGCTCACCGCGGGCGAGGCCCCGTCCGGAGGCGCGCTCTTCGAACTGCGCCTGCCCGTGGCGGCCGCCCCCTCCCCGGAGCACGGGGCCCCGGAGCACGCCCGGGAGTCCTGACCCGGCCGGCGCCCCGCGCGGCGGAGCCCGGTCGTGACCGGTTTGCCCGCCCCGGAGTCCGGCCGCCCGTGTCGTACGGGTGCGTGGACGCCGTGGCACGGGGCGGGCCGGGTCCTCCGCCTCGGCGCCGACGAGGATCCGGAGGACGGGGTCCCGGCCCGAAGCCGCCGCCCCGGACTCTCCGCCGTACCGCCTCCGCGCTCGACGCGTGCCGACGCCCCGGCACGCCGGTGGCCGCGGCCCGGTCCGGCGGCCGGATCCCCGGCCGCGCGGCCGGGGCGTTCGCGCCCCGCCTACGGCGTCGCGTCCGCCGCGACCGGGATCGGCTCGGCGTCCTGCCGGCCGGTCCGGAACTGCGTCCGGTACAGCTCCGCGTAGCGCCCGTCCGCCGCGAGCAGGTCCTCGTGGGTGCCCCGCTCGACGATCCGGCCCGCCTCGACGACCAGGATCAGGTCGGCCGCCCGTACCGTCGACAGCCGGTGCGCGATCACGACGGCGGTGCGGCCCTCCAGTGCCTCGGTGAGCGCCTCCTGGACGGCCGCCTCCGAGGTGTTGTCGAGATGGGCCGTGGCCTCGTCCAGGATGACGACGCGCTGGCGGGCGAGCAGCAGCCGGGCGATGGTCATGCGCTGGCGCTCGCCGCCGGAGAGCCGGTAGCCGCGCTCGCCGACCACGGTGTCGAGGCCGTCGGGCAGGGACCGTACGAGTTCGTCGAGACGGGCGCGGCGCAGCACGTCCCACAGCTCGTCCTCGGTCGCGTCCGGCCGGGCGAGGAGCAGGTTCTCGCGGACCGAGTCGTGGAAGAGGTGCCCGTCCTGGGTGACCATGCCGAGGGTCGCGCGCATCGACGTGGCGCTGAGGTCACGGACGTCGACACCGCCGATGCGCACGGCACCGGCGTCGGTGTCGTACAGCCGCGGCAGGAGTTGCGCGATGGTCGACTTGCCGGCGCCGGAGGAGCCGACGAGCGCGACGGTCCGGCCGGGTTCGGCGCGGAAGGAGATGCCGTGGAGGACCTCGTCGCCGCCCCGGGTGTCGAGGGCCGCGACCTCCTCCAGGGAGGCGAGGGAGACCTTGTCGGCGGACGGGTAGGCGAAGCGGACGTCCTCGAACTCGACGGCCACGGGCCCGTCCGGGACCGTGCGGGGCTCCGGCTTCTCCTCGATGAGCGGCTTCAGGTCGAGCACCTCGAAGACGCGCTCGAAGCTGACCAGCGCGCTCATGACCTCGACGCGCGCCCCGGCGAGCGAGGTGAGCGGCGCGTACAGCCGGGTGAGCAGCAGCGCGAGCGAGACGACGGCGCCCGGCTCCAGGGTGCCCCGCAGGGCGAACCAGCCGCCGAGCCCGTAGACGAGGGCGAGCGCCAGGGCCGACACCAGGGTCAGGGCGGTGATGAAGGCGGACTGCGCCATCGCCGTACGGACACCGATGTCCCGCACCCGCCGGGCGCGCGCCGCGAACTCGGCGGACTCCTCCCCGGGCCGCCCGAAGAGCTTGACGAGGGTGGCGCCGGGCGCGGAGAAGCGCTCGGTCATCCGGGTGCCCATGGCGGCGTTGAGGTCCGCGGCCTCCCGCTGGAGCTTTGCCATACGGCTGCCCATCCGACGGGCGGGGATCACGAACACCGGCAGCAGGACCAGCGCGAGCAGGGTGATCTGCCAGGACAGGGTGAGCATCACGACCAGCGTGAGCAGCAGGGTCACCAGGTTGCTGACGACTCCGGACAGGGTGTTGCTGAAGGCGCGCTGGGCGCCGATCACGTCGTTGTTGAGTCGACTGACGAGCGCGCCCGTACGTGTACGTGTGAAGAACGCGACCGGCATGCGCTGCACATGATCGAAGACAGCCGTCCGCAGATCGAGGATGAGTCCCTCGCCGAGCGTCGACGAGAGCCAGCGGCCCAGGATCCCGAACGCCGCCTCGGCGACCGCGATGACGGCGATGAGCACGGAAAGACGGACGACGGTGCTCTCGTCCCCGTGGGCCACGATGGTGTCCACGACGTGCCCCGCGAGCACCGGCGTCGCGACGGCCAGCAGCGCGGTCACCACACTGAGGAGGACGAACTGCGCGATACGGCGGCGGTGCGGACGGGCGAAGGCGGCGATGCGGCGCAGCGTCGCGCGGTCGAAGGGACGACGCTCCTGTTGGGCGTTCATGACGCTGTGCAACTGTGTCCAGGCTGTGGTCTCCATGCTCATGGGAGAGACAGTAGGACCTCAAGCTTTGTTGAGGTCAAGGGATCCGGGCGGGAACACACCCTCGGGCGGCGCCCTGCCGGGGCCGGGGGCGGCACCGCCCCCCGCGCCGCGACGGGCACCGCGGCCGGTACCGCGGTCGGCATCGGGACCGGAACCACGGTCGGCATCGGGGTGAACACCAGGGTCGGCACCAGGCGCCCGGGGACCGCCCCTCCCGCGCCTTGCCCGGCGTGTCAGCCGCCGGCCCCGCGCCCGCAACCCCACGTTGGCGCGGTGCGGAAAACCTCTCCCGATGTGACAGCCGTACGACTTCCCCGGGCACTGCCCCGGCTCCCCCGCCTCCTCGTCCTGCGGCCCGCCGTCCGGCCGGCCCTGTGCCTGCTCCCGCTCGCGCTGGTCCTCGTGGTGGCCCTGCGCCACCGGTCCGTGCTGGCCGAGGGCTTCGGTCAGCTGAGGTCGGCCGAGTGGCCCTGGCTCGTCGCCGCGGCGGCCGCGACCTGTCTGACCTGGGTGGCCGCGGCCGTGACCCGCCAGGGCGCGGTCGTGGAGCGGCTGCCCGCCCGGCGGCTGCTCGCCACGCAGTTCGCCGCGGGCGCGGCGAACCACCTGCTGCCGACGGGGCTCGGCGCCGGGGCGGTCAACCTGCGCTTCATGACGGTGTGCGGGGTGCCGCTGGCCCGCTCGTCGGCCGCGCTCGCGCTGTACCTGCTGGCAGAGGGGGTCGCCCGGCTGGCCCTGCTCGTCGGCCTGCTGATCGCGTTCCCCGGAGCGCTCCGGATCGACGGTCTGGTTCCGGACGGCGCGGTCGGCCCCCTGCTGCTCGGCGTCGCCCTGGCCCTGTGCGCGGCGCTGGCGGTGCTCGCCCTCGTACGACGGCTGCGCGCGGCCCTGTTCTCCTTCCTGCGCACCGCCTTCGGGGAGGCCCGCTCGGTGCACACCCGCCCGTCCCGGGCCCTCGCCCTGTGGGGCGGCTCGCTCGCCTTCCCGCTGCTCCAGGCCGCCGGACTGGCCTCGGTGGGACGGGCGCTGGGCCTGCCGGTGTCGCCCACGCACATGATGATCGCCTACCTGGCGGCGACGATCGCGGTCGCGCTGGTGCCGACGCCCGGCGGGCTCGGTTCGGTGGAGGCCGCCCTGGTCGTGGCCCTCGTCGCGGCGGGCGGCCCGGTGGCCGTGGCGACCGCGGTCGTGCTGGCGTACCGGATCATCACGGTGTGGGTGCCGCTGCTGCCGGGGGCGCTCACGCTGGGTGCCCTGGTCCGCTGGAAGGTGATCTGAGCCCGTCCGCCCTGGCCCGTCCGCCCCGGGTCGCGCGTTCCGGCCCGTCCACCCTGGCCCGTGCGCCCCGGGTCGTGCGTTCCGGCCCGTCCGCCCTGGCCCGTCCGCCCCGGGTCGTGCGTTCCGGCGTACGCCGTGATACCGATGAGTAACCACGGCGTGCGATGTGGCGCGCCGGCCGCGGAAAGGGACAGCGCGATGCCGGTCCGTATCGAACGTCAGGGTCACGTCACCACCGTCGTCCTCTCCCGGCCCGCGGCCCGCAACGCGGTCGACGGGCCGACGGCGGCCGAACTCGCCGACGCCTTCCGCAAGTTCGAGGCCGACGAGACGGCGCGCGTCGCCGTGCTCTGGGGCGAGGGCGGCACCTTCTGCGCGGGCGCGGACCTCAAGGCCCTCGGCACCGAGCGGGGGAACGAGGTCGCCGAGGACGGTGACGGGCCGATGGGGCCCACCCGGTTGCGCCTGACCAAGCCGGTGATCGCCGCGGTCGCGGGGCACGCCGTGGCCGGCGGTCTGGAGCTGGCGCTCTGGTGCGATCTGCGGGTCGCCGAGGAGGACGCCGTCTTCGGGGTGTTCTGCCGCCGCTGGGGCGTGCCGCTGATCGACGGGGGCACGGTACGGCTCCCCCGGCTCATCGGCACGAGCCGGGCGATGGACATGATCCTCACCGGCCGTCCGGTCACCGCCCAGGAGGCGTACGCGATGGGGCTCGCCAACCGTCTCGTCCCGGCCGGCCGGGCCCGCGCCGAGGCCGAGCGGCTGGCCGCCGAGATCGCCGGTTTCCCGCAGGCCTGTCTGCGCAGCGACCGTGCCTCGGTCCTCGACCAGGAGGGTCTGGTCGAGAAGGAGGCCATGCGGACCGAACTCCGTCACGGCATGGACGTGCTGGAGGAGAGCAGGGAGGGCGCGGCCCGCTTCGCCTCCGGCGCGGGGCGGCACGGGTCCTTCGACGGACGGTGACACCCGCGGGCGTCCGTCCGACACTGGGCGACGGAACCCTCCGCGAAGCCGTCCCGGCGATGGACCGTGGACGCCCTTACCGACGAACCCGGCCTCCGGTCCCGGGGGTCGGGGACGCCTCCACTCCGGCCGAGCCCGGCTCTCCCCGACCGAGGCGGCCTCTCCCGCCGCCCCTGAGAGGCGGCCCCGGGCGCCGGAAACGACCACGCCCCGGCCGGCCCCGGCCCGGATCCCGGCCGCCCCGGGACCACGGCGGGCCCCGTCCCGCCAGGACGGTCGCGCCGGGATGGTCGCGGCGGACGGCCGTCGGACTCCCCCAAGGGTGGTCCCGCACGGGGCTGGTGACGGGACGGCAGGTGGATGCGGCAGGATGAGCGGTCTCCCCGGACGACGACGAACACCCGTCCGGGCATGATCGCGCGTTCCCGGATTCGAGCAGGTGGCAAGTGACGACACAGCACATTCGGCCCGCGGGCCCTCACCCCCGTCGCGGCCCGCGAGGAGGTCATCGATGAAGCGCTCCGTCACCCTGGACGACCTGATGATCGCCGGAATAGCCGTGGCGGCCGGGCTGCTGGCGGCGTTCCTGCTGCGGATGCTGCTGCGCTGGCTGGGCAAGCACGCCGAGCGCACCCGCTGGAGCGGCGACGACATCATGGTGGACGCGCTGCGCGCCTTCGTGCCGTGGTCGGCGGTGGCCGGAGGCGTCGCCGCGGCGGCCGCGGTGCTTCCGCTGACCGCGCCGGTCGGCAAGACCGTCAACCGGTCGCTGACCGTCCTGCTCATCCTGGTCGCGACCATCACCGCGGCCCGGCTGATCACCGGGCTGGTCCAGTCGGTGACCCAGTCCCGCTCGGGCGTCGCCGGTTCGGCCACCATCTTCGTCAACATCACCCGGGTCGTGGTGATGGCGATCGGCTTCCTGATCGTCCTACAGACCCTGGGGATCTCCATCGCGCCCCTGCTGACGGCCCTGGGCGTGGGCGGCCTCGCCGTCGCCCTCGCGCTCCAGGACACCCTCGCCAACCTCTTCGCGGGCGTGCACATCCTCGCCTCGAAGACGATCCAGCCGGGCGACTACATCCGGCTGAGCACCGGGGAGGAGGGGTACGTCGTCGACATCAACTGGCGCAACACCACGGTCCGTCAGCTCTCCAACAACCTGGTCATCATCCCTAACGCCCAGCTCTCGGGCACCAACATGACCAACTTCACCCGGCCCGAGCAGAAGATGACGCTGCTGGTGCAGGTCGGCGTCGGTTACGACAGCGACCTCGACCACGTCGAGCGGGTCACGAACGAGGTCGTCGCCCAGGTGATGACCGGGATCGACGGCGCCGTCCCGGAGCACGAGCCCGCCGTGCGCTTCCACACCTTCGGCGACTCGCGCATCGGTCTCACCGTGATCCTCGGTGTGGGCGAGTTCAGCGACCAGTACCGGATCAAGCACGAGTTCATCAAGCGCCTGCACAAGCGCTACCGGGACGAGGGCATCCGGATCCCGTCGCCCGCCCGGACGGTCGCGCTCCAGCCCGGCGGAGCGGGGTTCGCGGAGGCGGCCATACCCCATCAGCGCGAGGCCGCGAAGCGGCCCTGAGAACGGGCCGGGGCCGGGCGGAGGAATCCGCCCGGCCCCGGCCGTTCGCCCGCTCGGTCAGAGCGTGGCGGTCGAGTCCGGGTAGTGGCCGGGCGCGCGGTGACGCGGCGCGACCAGGCTCGACACCACCGGGGTGACCGTCCAGTCCGGGTGGTTCGGCATGCGCGGGGTCTTCGTCCCGTACAGCCAGTCGTTCAGGAAGCCCGACTGGTCCGCTCCGGAGATCTCGGAGGCGACCGCGACGTAGTCCGCGGTGGTCGCCGCGGAGTTGCGGTAGCGGTCCAGGAAGGTGCGCTCGATCCGGTTGAAGACGTCCTCGCCGACCAGCTCGCGCAGCGCGTACAGGACCAGGACCCCGCCCAGGTAGCGCTGGCTGTCGAAGAGGTTGGCGGCGTTCGGCGCGGCGACGGGGCCGGAGGACTGACGCCACTGGTCGCCCCGGGCGTACGTGTCCTTCATCCGGGCTTCCATGGTGGTCAGACCGAGCGAGTCGGCCCAGCCGCGCTCGTAGCGGTAGAGCAGCCCGTAGAAGTCCGCGTGGCCCTCGTTGATCCACAGGTCGGCCCAGTTGGCGGGGCTGACGCTGTTGCCGAAGTAGGAGTGCACCAGCTCGTGCATCATGTGCGAGCCGATCTTCTTCTCCTCCTGGAGCAGGAAGTTCGGCTTGTAGAGCGTGAGCGTCTGGGTCTCCAGGCCCGTGAAGTCGAAGGCGTTGGAGGCGTCGTTGTTGCAGGGCAGCAGCCCGTACGTCTCGAACGGGTAGGCGCCGAGGCGCTGCTCCAGCCACTCCACGAGGTTCGGGGTGAGCGCGAGCGCCGGCTCCAGCGCGGCGGCGCGCGCCACCGGGACGACGTCCCGCAGCCCCAGGCCGTGCGGACCCTGCCGCTCCTTGACGACGTAGTCACCGACGGTGATCTGCACCAGCTCGGTGGCTATCGGGTCGGCCGAGCGGTACGTGTACGCGGTCCGGTCGCCGTCGAGCTGCTCCGTGCGGACCAGCGAGCCGTTCGCGACACCGCGCAGGGTGTTCGGCACGGTGACGCGGAAGCTGAAGTCCGCCTTGTCCGTCGGGTGGTCGTTGCACGGGAAGACGGTGTGCGCCGCGTTGGGCTGGGGGCAGATGGCGAATCCGTCGGGAGTGGGCACCCAGGCGGTGTAGGGCAGCGTCTTGGCCGGGTCGGCGCCGTACTCGACGCAGACCGCGGCGGCGCAGTTCTTCGGCAGGGTCCGCGCCGGGGTGATCCGCAGCTTCTCGTCCACCTGCTCGAAGGTCGCGGCCACGCCGCCGACCTTCACCGCGCGCACGTCCAGGCCGAGCGCGTCGAGCGAGAAGCGCGAGAGGCCCTGGGTCGCCTTGATCCTCAGGGTCGCCTTGGCGTCGACCAGACGGGTCGTGGCGTCGTACGCGAAGTCGAGGTGGTACGCCTCGACGCGGTAGCCGTCGTTGCCGAGGGCCGGGTAGACGGAGTCACCGAGGGTCTCGGCACCCGGGGTGCCCTGATCCGGCTTGGCGTCCAGCGGCCGGGCCGAGGCGGTGGGGGCGACGGCGAGTGCGGCGGCGGTACCGAGCAGCGCGGTCACGGGGGCCGTCACTCTGGTGCGATATCTCATCATTCGCTTTCGTTCGGGCGACGGAGAGCCGGGAGGTCCGCCGCGGGATCAGGCGCGCGGGCAGGTGCGCGATCACTCTCATGTACGGCTGGGCGGACCAACTGGTTGCCTCTGACGGGGACTTGCCGTTTTCACTCCGGCCCGCGCGTTCACATCAGCGGGCCGGACGGGTACCGGAGGTGTCCGCTCCGGGCGTTTCGCCCCGACGGGACCGCTCCGGCACCCACGGCCGTTTTCCGCCCCTCCCGGCCCGACGCGGAACGGACCCCTGTCGAGCCGGGGGCGCTCACGAGATATCTTGATGTCGAGCAATGTTGCAGACGTGGAGCGGAGCACCCGGTGACTGACTCGACCATCATTTACACGCACACTGACGAGGCCCCGGCCCTGGCGACGTATTCGTTCCTGCCGGTGGTCCAGGCGTACGCCTCTCAGGCGGGTGTCACTGTGGAGACCCGTGACATCTCGCTGGCCGGGCGCATCCTCGCCCTCTTCCCGGAGTTCCTCCAGGAGGACCAGCGCATCGCGGACGCCCTGTCCGAGCTCGGTGAGCTGGCCAAGACGCCCGGCGCGAACATCATCAAGCTGCCGAACATCTCGGCGTCGATCCCCCAGCTCAAGGCCGCGGTCGCCGAGCTCCAGGCGCAGGGCTACGCGCTTCCGGACTACCCGGACGACCCGAAGTCGGACGAGGAGCGCGACATCCGCGCCCGTTACGACAAGGTCAAGGGCAGCGCCGTGAACCCGGTCCTGCGCGAGGGCAACTCCGACCGCCGCGCCCCCGCGTCGGTCAAGAACTACGCCAAGACCCACCCGCACCGCATGGGCGCGTGGTCGCCCGAGTCGAAGACGAACGTCGCCACCATGGGCGTCGACGACTTCCGCTCCACCGAGAAGTCCGCGGTGATCTCCGAGGCCGGCGCGCTGCGCATCGAGCTGGTCGGTGACGACGGCTCGACCACGGTGCTGCGCGAGTCCGTACCCGTCCTCGCGGGCGAGGTCGTGGACGCGTCCGTGATGCACGTCGCTCCGCTGCGCGAGTTCCTGACCGCGCAGATCGCCCGCGCCAAGGCCGAGGGCGTGCTGTTCTCGGTGCACCTCAAGGCCACGATGATGAAGGTCTCCGACCCGATCGTCTTCGGCCACGTGGTGCGCGCCTTCTTCCCGAAGACGTTCGCGGCGCACGGCGAGACGCTCGCCGCCGCCGGTCTGACCCCGAACGACGGTCTCGGCGGCATCTTCAAGGGCCTCGAGGCGCTCCCGGAGGGTGCCGAGATCAAGGCGTCCTTCGACGCCGAGCTCGCCGAGGGCCCGGCCCTCGCGATGGTCGACTCCGACAAGGGCATCACCAACCTGCACGTGCCGTCCGACGTCATCGTCGACGCCTCGATGCCGGCCATGATCCGCACCTCCGGCCACATGTGGGGCCCGGACGGCCAGGAGGCCGACACCCTCGCGGTGCTGCCGGACTCCTCCTACTCCGGCGTCTACCAGGCCGTGATCGAGGACTGCCGCGCCAACGGCGCCTACGACCCGTCGACCATGGGCTCGGTCCCGAACGTCGGCCTCATGGCGCAGAAGGCCGAGGAGTACGGCAGCCACGACAAGACCTTCGAGATCCAGACCACCGGCACGGTCCGCCTCGTGGACCAGGCCGGCAACGTGGTGATCGAGCAGACGGTCTCCGCCGGCGACATCTTCCGCGCCTGCCAGACCAAGGACGCGCCGATCAAGGACTGGGTGAAGCTCGCCGTCACCCGCGCCCGCGCCACCGGCGACCCGGCTGTGTTCTGGCTGGACGCGACCCGCGCGCACGACGCCAACCTGATCGCCAAGGTCGAGCAGTACCTGCCGGAGCACGACACCGAGGGCCTGGACATCCGCGTCCTCGCCCCCGTCGAGGCCACCAAGCTCTCCGTCGAGCGCATCCGCCGCGGCGAGAACACCATCTCGGTGACCGGCAACGTGCTGCGTGACTACCTGACCGACCTGTTCCCGATCCTGGAGCTGGGCACCAGCGCCAAGATGCTGTCGGTCGTCCCGCTGATGGCGGGCGGCGGTCTGTTCGAGACGGGCGCCGGCGGCTCCGCGCCCAAGCACGTCCAGCAGCTGGTCAAGGAGGACTACCTGCGCTGGGACTCGCTCGGCGAGTTCTTCGCGCTGGTGCCGTCCCTCGAGCAGTTCGCGAAGACCACCGGCAACGCCCGCGCCCAGGTCCTCGCCGACACCCTCGACCGCGCCACGGCGACCTTCCTCGACGAGGACAAGTCCCCGACCCGTCGCGTCGGCGGCATCGACAACCGCGGCAGCCACTTCTACCTGTCCCTGTACTGGGCGCAGGAGCTGGCGCGGCAGACCGACGACACGGACCTCGCCAAGGCGTTCGCCCAGTTCGCCGAGACGCTGGCCGCGCAGGAGCAGACGATCGTCGGCGAGCTGAACGCGGTCCAGGGCAACGCGGCCGACATCGGCGGCTACTACCAGCCCGACCCCGCCAAGGCCGCGAAGGTCATGCGCCCGTCCGCCACCTGGAACGAGACGCTGGCGACCCTCGCCTGATCCACCGCACCACCTCGCGGACACGACTCCGCACACGCCGCCCCGGCCGGATCCTCCGGCCGGGGCGGCGCCGTCGTGAGGTCCTCCCGGCGCGTCACGGTGACACGTCGGGCCACCTGGGCGATCAGCGGTGGCGGGGCGGAACACCCGTTCATAGCTTCGGCCCATGACCAGACAACAGATGGCCTACCTCGCGTGCACGGCGGTCGTCGTGGCGTCGGGAGTGGGCGCGGCCCTGCCCTCCGACCATCCGTCCGTGCACCTGGTACGCCAGGGTGAATCCATCCAGAAGGCCGTGGACTCGGCGCGGGCGGGCGACACCGTCGTCATCGCCCCCGGCACCTATCGCGAGAGCGTCACCATCACCGCGCGGGACGTGACCCTGCGGGGAGCGGGCGCGAAGTCCACCGTCATCGTGCCGAACACCGCCGCCACCGACGCCTGCGCCAAGGCGGGCAACGGCATCTGTGTGACCGGGACCGACAGCAAGCGCGTCCGCGGCGTCACCGTCGCCTCACTGACCGTCAGGGGCTTCGCGAAGCAGGGCCTGTGGGCGACCGGGACCGACGGGCTGACGGTGCGCCGGGTGACCGCCGAGAAGAACGGCCAGTGGGGCATCGCCGAGGAGAGGTCCGTGCGGACCAGGTTCGTCCGCAACATCGCGAAGGACAACGGCGACGCCGGCCTGTTCGTCTCCAACACGGTCACCACCGAGGAAGGAGCCCGCGACACCCTGGGAACGGTGATCGCCCACAACATGATGAGCGGCAACCGGATCGGCATCACGGTCCGCCGCGTGCGGAACCTGACCGTCGCCCGCAACGAGGCCACCGGCAACTGCACCGCGGTGTTCGTCGTGGGCGACGAGAACAAGCCGCGCGTCGGGAACCTGTCCGTCCGCGGCAACTACATCCACGCCAACAACAAGTCCTGTCCCAAGACCCCCCGGCTGCCCGCCTTGCAGGGCTCGGGCATCGTCCTCACCGGCGCGGAGGACACGCGGGTGACGCACAACAGGGTCGAGGACAACGTGGGCACGTCCCCGCTGTCGGGCGGCATCGTGCTCTTCAAGAGCTTCGTCGGCGCGCTCAGCGAGCGCAACGAGGTGCGCGACAACGTACTGCTGCGCAACGGCCCGTCCGACCTCGCCAACCGCGACACCGCCGGCAAGGGCAACACGTTCCGGGGCAACACCTGCAAGGTCTCCGAGCCCGCCGGAATGTGCTGAGGTCCCGGCCCGTCCGCACGGCCGGGTCCGCGCCCCCGTACAACCCGGTCCTCCCTCCGTACTCCCCCGCCCTCCCCCCGCCCGGACCGGTCCGCCCCCGTACGGACCGGTCCGGTCTCCCCCCGGGGGCACGACATCAGAAACGAGGCATCGAATGACAACTGTCGAACAGAGTCCCCCGCCGTCGATGCAGCTGAGGGAACTCGTCTTCGGCGCGGCCCGCGCCGCCGCCGTACGCGCCGCCGCCCGGCTGGGTGTGGCGGACGCACTGGACGACGTCCCCATGAGCGCCGAGGACCTGGCCGCCGCGGTGAAGACCCAGCCGGGAACCCTGCGCCGGCTGCTGCGCGCCCTGTCCTGCCAGGGCGTCTTCGCCGAGCGCCCCGACGGCACGTTCACGCACACGCAGATGTCCCGGCTGCTGCGCGAGGACGACCCGAACAGCCTGCGCTACATCGCCCTGTGGTGCACCGAACCGTGGACGTGGAACGTCTGGCCGAAGCTCGACGAGGCGGTCCGCGACGGCGGCAACGTCTTCGAGGACGTGTACGGCAAGGAGTTCTTCCCGTATCTCAACGAGGACGCCCCCGAGTCCGCCCACGTCTTCAACCGGGCCATGACGACGTCCAGTTCGCAGTCCGCCCAGGACGTCGCGAAGCTGCTGGACCTGCGGGGCGTGAAGTCGGTCGCCGACATCGGCGGCGGACAGGGTCACGTCGTGGCCAGTCTGCTGGAGAAGCACCCCGGCATGCACGGCACCCTGCTCGACCTGCCGGGCGTGGTGGAGAACGCCGATCCGCGGCTGCGCGAGGGCGGGGCACTGGCCGGCCGGGTGCGGATCGTGGCCGGGGACTGCCGTGAGGAGATCCCGGTCCAGGCGGACGTGTACATCATCAAGAACATCCTGGAGTGGGACGACGAGAGCACCCGCAGGGCGCTCGCGAACGTCCGCGCGGCGGCCCGGCCCGGTGCCCGGGTCGTCGTCATCGAGAACCTCGTGGACGACACCCCGTCGATGGGGTTCACGACGGCCATGGACCTGCTGCTGCTCCTCAACGTCGGCGGTGCCAAGCACACCCGGCAGAGCATGGTCGACCGGCTCACGGCCGCGGGCCTGGTCATCGGCGAGATCCGCCCGGTGAACCCCTATCTGCACGCCTTCGAGTGCACCGTTCCCGGCTGACCGGGCGGCGCGCGGAGCACGACCCGAGGCCGCCGGTTCCGCTTCGTCGCGGAGCCGGCGGCCTCGGGTCGTGTCACGGTGTCCGCTCAGGGGGCGGCGTCCCGCTCCCAGCGGTAGAAGCAGTGCGCCATGGCGTCCTTGGGACTGCGCCAGGTCTGCGGGTCGTACGCGCTGACGTACGCCGACAGCTCCTCGCTGACGCTCCGGAACTCGGGGTGTCCGGCCACCTTCGCGATGGCGGGACCCGGGTCCCGTTCCGATTCGATGAGGTGCAGGTACACGTCGCCGAACTGGAAGAGGCTGCGCCGGCTGACCCCGATGAGGTGCGGGAGTTCACCCCGGTCGGAGGCGGCGAACACCTCGGAGATCGCCGGGGCCGAGTCGGGTGCCATGCGGGCGACGATCAGGGCGTGGTGCATCGGGTGTCCTTTCCTGTGCCGCGTCCGGCGGTCAGCGGGGCACGGCGGCGGGGCTGCGCCGCTCACGGGCGGCCTGCTCGATCCGGTCCCGGATGAGGGCCATCTGCGTGACGGAGTTGCGGTTGATGTTGTCCGTCATCCAGTCGTCGTCGACCGGGGCGTCGGGCTTCATCGCGAAGTCCTGCACCCAGCGCATGTGGGTGCCGGCCGGGGTCTCCTCGTACTCCCAGCGGATGTTCATGTGCGCGAACGGTCCCGTCTCGACGCGGCGCGCCCGCACGGTCCGCCCGGGACGGTCGACGGTGCGCTGCGAGACCCAGCTCCACACCTTGCCGTTCTCGTCCGGGTGCATGGTGAGGCGGAAGGTGGTGGTGTCGCCGTCGCGGGTCAGGACCTCGAGGGACGCGTACTCGCTGAAGAGCCGTGGCCAGTTCTCGATGTCGTTGGTGATGTCCCACACGAGGTCGAGCGGGGCGTCGATGACGACGCTGTTGTCGGTGTGTCCGGCCACTTCAGGCTCCAGCCTTGAGGGTGTCGTTGACGAGGTCGAGGAACTCCCGCGGGGTCTTGCAGCGCTCCGCGTCGGGGGGCAGGGGCCGGCTGTACCGGTTCTCCAGCTCGCCGACGATGCCGAGCAGACCGAGCGAGTCGAGTCCGAGGGTGCCGAACGGCGCGTCGAAGGACTGCGCGAGTTCGAGGGGGTCGACGGTGATCCCGGCGGCCTTCTTCATGAGCGCGGCCAGTTCGTCGACGGTCACTTCGGTGGTGATCATGTGGTTGTTCTCCTCACGTGCGGCCCGGACTACCGGGCGTGGTCGCCGCCGCTGCGCACGACCAGGGCCGCGTTGGACCCCATGAGTCCCCTGCTGAGGACCAGGGCCGTGCGCAGTTCGGCGGGGCGGGCGTCCGACGTCACCAGGTCGAGGTCGTGGCAGACGTCGAACACGTTGGGGGTGGGAGGGATCTGGCCGTGTTCCATCGCAAGGACCGCGGCCGCGGTGTCCAGCAGGGGTGCCCCGCAGTAGGCCCGTCCGATGCCCGTCTTGGGCGCGGTGACGGGGACCCGGGTGCCGTGCGCCCCGAGGGCGTCGGCGATGGCCAGGGCCTCGGCGCGGTCGGCGGCCGGGACGCCCAGGGCGTCGGCGAAGACGACGTCGATCTCCTCCGGGGCGCAGCCGGCCTCGTCGAGGGCGCCCCGGATCGCGTGGGCGAGCCCTTCCCGTGACCGTTCCCACCGCGAGGCCCCGGTGAAGGTGGCCGCGTGTCCGGCCACGATTGCCCGGATCTCCGCGCCCCTCTCGCGCGCACGCCGCTCGTCCTCGACGACGAGCATGGCGCCGCCTTCCGCGGGCACGAAGCCCGAGGCTCCCTCGGTGAAGGGGCGGTAGGCGCGGCGGGGGTCCTCGACGGTGCTGAGCTCGGGGTAGCCGAGCTGGCAGACCATCGAGTACGGGGCGAGCGGCGCCTCCGCGGCGCCGACGACCATCGCCCGGGTGCCGCGCCGCACACCGCGGGCGGCGTGCGCGACGGCGTCCAGTCCCCCGGCCTCGTCGCTCGCGACGACTCCGCACGGCCCCTTGAATCCGCCGCGGATGGAGATCTGGCCGGTGCTGGCGGCGTAGAACCAGGCGATGGACTGGTACGGGCCGACGAACTTGGAGCCCTGGCCCCACAGTTTCTGCAGTTCCCGCTGGCCGAACTCGCCGCCGCCCGATCCGGCGGCGGTGACCACGCCGACGTCGTACGCGTCCTCGGGACCGGCCGCTCCGAGGCCCGCGTCGTCGAGGGCGAGGACGGTCGCGGCCATCGCGAAGTGGCTGAAGCGGTCGGTCTGGACGAGGAAGCGCTCCTCGATGAGGTCGGCGGCGTCGAAGGCCCGTACCTCACCGGCGACGCGCAGCGGCAGGTGTCCGCATCCCTCGCGGGTGATGCCGTCGAGGACGCTGAGGCCCTCCCTGACGGACTTCCAGTAGGCGTCGGCGCGCAGTCCGTTGGGCGCGATCACACCGATGCCGGTGATGGCCGCGTTCGGGGGGCGCTGAGTGCTCATCGTGTCCTCCCAGCCGGCCCGGTCAGGAGCACCGCGGACTGGAATCCGCCGAACCCGCTGCCGACGGAGAGCACGTTCCTGAGCTTCCGGGGGCGGGCGGTGCGCGGCACGTAGTCCAGGTCGCACTCGGGGTCGGGGGTCTCGTAGTTCGCCGTGGGCGGCACCACCTGGTGCTTCAGGGCGAGGACGCAGGCGACGACCTCGATCGCGCCGATCGCGCCCAGCGAGTGGCCCACCATGGATTTGATGGAGCTCATCGGCGTCCGGTGGGCGTGCCCGCCCAGGGACCGTTTGACCGCGGCGGTCTCGTGCCGGTCGTTCTGCCGGGTGCCGGAGCCGTGCGCGTTGACGTAGTCGATGCGCGTGGGATCGAGACGGGCCTGGCCGAGCGTGCTGTCGATGGCCCGGGACATCTCCAGGCCCTCGCTGGTCAGACCGGTCATGTGGTAGGCGTTGCCGTAGGTGGCGTAGCCGCCGATCTCGCAGTAGACGTGCGCGCCACGGGCCCGTGCGTGCTCGTACTCCTCCAGGACGAGTACGGCCGCGCCCTCGCCCATGACGAAGCCGTTGCGGTTGGCGTCGAAGGGCCGGGAGGCGTGCTCGGCGTCGTCGTTGTCGGGCGAGGTGGCCTTGATGGCGTCGAAGCAGGCCATCGTGATCGGGGATATCGGCGAGTCGGACGCCCCGGCTATGCAGACGTCGGCGCGGCCCTCCTCGATGGTGTGGAAGGCGTATCCGACCGCGTCGAGTCCGGAGGTGCATCCGGTGGAGACGGTCTGGACCGGCCCCTGTGCGCCGAACTGCTCGGCGACGACCGAGGCGAGCGTGCTGGGCGCGAACGCCAGGTGGAGTTTCGGGTCGGCCCTGCGGTGGTCCACGTCCCACCGCGCGCCCGACTCGCTGACCTGGACGTAGTCGTGTTCCAGACGGGTGGTGCCGCCGACGGCGCTGCCCAGGGAGACCCCCACGCGCCAGGGGTCTTCCCGGTCCGGATCGAGGCCGGAGTCGCGGACGGCCTCCCCGGCCGCGACCACGGCGAACTGGATGTACCGGTCGACGTGTTCGATCAGCTCGGGGTCCAGGCCGTGGGCGAGCGGGTCGAAGTCGCATTCGGCGGCTATGCGCGAGCGCAGGCCCACCGGGTCGAAGAGCGTTATGCCCCGGGTCGCGGTGCGGCCGCCTTCGAGGAGGTCCCAGAACGCCTTCGTCCCGATGCCTCCCGGAGCGACCACACCGATGCCGGTGACAGCCACCCGCCGCGTCACTTTATGGCCCCGCTTCGTTCGGACGGCTGTCCGTGGTCCGGCGCGGACAGGTGGGGCACGGCCGTCATGAACTCGGGGCTCGGCACGGAGTCGTCGGTGGCCTCCGTGTCGACGTGCCCGAGGCTCGGGCGCGGGGCGAGCGGGCCGAGGTGGAAGACCATGCGGGCCTCCTCGTCGCCGACGTTGCGGAAGCGGTGCCGCATGTCGATCGGGATCAGCAGCCCCTGGTCGGGCCGGAGCGCGAACGCCTCACCGTCCAGGTCCACTTCGAGGGCGCCGCTGACGACGTACACGAACTCCTCGGAGTACGGGTGGTAGTGCTCGCCGATGCGCTCGCCGGGCTGGATGATGGCCATGCCCATGAAACCGCTGGTCGACCCCACCGTGGCGGGTGTGAGCAGGGCCCGGACGTCTCCTCCGCGCCTGCGGTTGGGCTCCGTCTCGCTCAGGTCCACGATGCGTGGATGGTGCTGGATCATGCTTGAACCTCCGGGTGTGGCGAGGACGTCGGACGACGTCCGGGGACGCGGGCTGCGGCGGTCCGTCAGGAGGGCCCCGAGCTCCGGTCGGTGATGGGCAGCATGTCGGCGTGCGACAGGAGGCGGTTGATGTTGCGTTCCGTCTCCAGGGAGCCTTCGACCCCGATCGCGGCGCCGTCGAGGAGCCGCTCCAGCTCGGCCGCCTTCTTGGCTCCCTTGAGGCCGAGGGAGGCGACGGGGTCGAGGTCCAGGTCGCCGGTGATGTCGATGAGCCGCACCACGATGTCGTCGCGCTGGAAGACGGTGCTGCTGTGCACCGGGCTCGCCGGGTCGTCCGCCGCGGCCTCGTCCTGGTGGGCGAGCAGCCGGGCCAGTTCCATCCCGCAGCCCTTGCGGGCCGGGTAGAACAGCGCGTGCCGGGTCACCTTCGCGGGCTCCTCGCCGCCGGAGACCACGTGGTGCACGGCGGGGAGCGCGGCGCGGGTGAAGAAGACCCGTGCCGATTCGGGGTCGCTCAGGTCCCGGTCCTGCTCCAGGTAGGGGTTGATGGCCTCCTCGACGGCCCGCACCTCGGGCTGGCGCGACACGTGGCGCAGTGCGGCGAGGAGGTCGCCCTCGACCTCCACGGCCCGTACGACGCGGTTGCCGTGCATGAACAGCGAGGTGCGGCGCAGCCGGGTGGTGTCGTCGACCTGGGCCTGGGGCGACTGGTACCCGGCCAGGATCTCCGCGACCTTCGACTCCGATCCGGGCTTGACGGTGAAGGTGAGGGCGTGGCGCGCCACCCCGTTGCCCACGCGGGCCTCGACCTGGCGGGGCGCCCTGGCCGGCTCCGCCGTGAGCGGCTCGGCGGGACTGGTCTCGCGCAGGATGCTGTAGCGCATCGACCGGGTGTCGCGGACGCAGCTGTGCATGGGCCGGACGGTCTCGACGTGCTCCTCGCTGTTCACCCAGGCCAGGAAGGGCGGGGCGCTCTCCCACTCGCTGGTGATGAGCCACTGCGAGGGGTTCTCGATCGACTGGCAGAGCTGGTCGCTGATGTGACCGGGGACCGAGGCGACCTGGTTGCGCATGAGTTCGTAGGCGTCGAGGAACTGCTGCTGGGCGCCTTCGTACAGGTCGAGCAGCAGGATCACCCGAAGCTTCGAGCCGTCGAAGGCCGACTGCGCGATACGTCCCGAGTTGGACATTGCGGCACACCTCTCCTTTTCGTCACGGAAGTCCGGAACGACCGCGGTATCCGAAACGCCGGGGCCGCCATGTGCTGATCGTTGCCGCGAGCCCGGGACTGCGCGAGTCCCGCGGGTCAGCCGAGTGAACCGCGCGCCATCCGGGTGCCCCTGCCGCGCGAACCGGCCCGCACCGGGCATGGAATCTGCATCCCATCCCTGACTCGCGTCCCCGGCGGCGCTGGAGGCAATCGATGAACCGATTCGAAGAGGCCGGCGAGAACGGTCTCCACACGCCCGTCCTCGTCGTCGGCGGCTCACTGGTGGGCCTCTCGACCTCGCTGTTCCTGGGGCGCCTCGGGGTGCCGCACGTCCTGGTCGAGAAGCACGCGGGTACCTCGATGCACCCGCGCGGGCGCGGCAACAACGTGCGCACCATGGAGATCTTCCGGGTGGCCGGCGTGCAGCGGCGCATCGAGGAGGCGGCGTCGGTCCTCGCGGACAACCACGGCATCCTGCAGACGCCGACCCTGGTGGGCGACGCCGGGGAGTGGCTGTTCAAGGAGATCGACCCCGGCGGCGGGCTGGCCCGCTTCAGCCCGGGGGCGTGGTGCCTGTGCAGCCAGAACGACCTCGAACCGGTGCTGCTGAGGAGTGCCCGGGAGCTGGGCGGCGACCTGCGGTTCTCGACCGAGCTGATGTCCTTCGAGCAGGACTCCGACGGGGTGACGGCGAAGGTCAAGAGCCGGGAGACCGGCGAGCACACGACGATCCGCGCGGACTACCTCGTCGCGGCGGACGGTCCGCGCAGCCCGATCCGCGACGCCCTGCGCATCGGCCAGACCGGACCTGGCGACCTGTTCCACAACGTGAGCCTCACGTTCACCTCCCGGGACCTGGCCGAGGTCGTCGGCGACCGCCGGTTCATCGTCTGCTACCTGACCGATCCGGCGGCCGACGGTGCCCTGCTGCCCGTCGACAACGAGGAACACTGGGTCTTCCACGCTCCCTGGCACCCCGAACACGGGGAAACCCTGGAGGAGTTCACCGACGAGCGGTGCGTGGAGCACATCCGGCGGGCCGTGGGCGTGCCGGATCTCGACGTGGAGATCACCGGCCGGGCGGCCTGGCACGCGGCCGAGCGGGTCGCCGAACGGTACGCGCGGGGGCGGGTGTTCCTGGCCGGCGACTCGGCCCACGAGATGTCCCCGACGGGGGCGTTCGGCTCCAACACCGGTATCCAGGACGCCCACAACCTCGCCTGGAAGCTGTCCGCGGTGCTGGCGGGCTGGGCCGGCCCGGGTCTGCTGGAGTCCTACGACGCCGAGCGCCGGCCGGTGGCGGAGGCGACGAGCGCCCGCGCCTCGTCGCGTTCGGTCGAGCACAGCCACCCGGGGTACACCCCGGAGCCCGCGGCGGTCGGGCAGGGCGGCCCCGGCGGCAGGAAGGGCGGGATCCTCAACGTGGCGCTCGCCTACCGCTACCCGCGCGGCGCGGTCCTCGGCGCCGACACGGCCGCTCCGGTCGTGCCGGAGGGCGTACGGCTGACGGGCGAGCCGGGGACCCGGGCGCCGCACATGTGGCTGACCCGCGCCGGCTCCCGGATCTCCGCCCTCGACCTGTACGAGCGTTCCATGGTGCTGCTGAGCTCGGCGGACGGCACCGGCGCCTGGCACGCGGCGGCGAAGGACACGGCCCGGCAGCTGTCCGTCCCGCTCGACTCGTACCGGATCGGCGGCGGGCCCGAGGCGGACCTGGTTCCCGCGGGCGACGCGGACTGGGCGCAGGTCCACGGCGTGAGCGCGGAGGGCGCCGTGCTGGTGCGCCCCGACGGCTTCGTCGCCTGGCGGTCCGAGGGGCCGTCCAAGGATCCCCGGACGACTCTGCGGAAGGCCCTGATCGCCCTGCTGGACCAGGCCTGACCCGCCTTTCACGGACGGCGGTCCGCGGCCGACGCCGCCCGGACACGGTGCGCGCGGGAGAACGGCCGGAGGCCGTACCGGCGGCGCACGGAGGAGGAGAACCCGAGGCCGTGTCGGAATTCCGACACGGCCTCCGGCCACGACTTCGGTGCTGCCCCCGCCGCTGCCCGCCCCGCACCGCCTCGGGAACGACCCTGCCCGGCCGACCGGGCTCCAGGTGCCGTCCGTCGTGCGCGTGAGCCGATATTCCGCGGCGCCCCGGGCGAGGTGTCCGCGACACTGGAGCGGTGATCGTCATACACGCCGTGCTGGAGACCAGAGCCCTGCCCGACTTCTCGTTCTGGCCGGTCGCCGAGCAGCCGCCGTACCGCCTCATGTCGTTGAGCGGTGCCCTGAGCCCCGACCAGGCCGGCACGGCCATGGCCACCCTCGCCGACTACAACAGCCACCGGGCCGACGTGGGGCAGGCCGGGTCGGCCGCCGCGTTCCTGAGCTCGCTGCTGGGCGAAGAGGGCTTCGTCGCCCCCGGCGGACTGCGGGTCCAGGACACGGACACCGGTACGACCGTCACGCCCGGGTGCTGCTGCGGGCTGGAGGACTGGCGGGAGTGGCTGGAGATCGCCGACGGAGGGGAGACATGGCTCGGCCACGACCCGACTCCGTGGACCGAGCAGCTCGGCGAGACGGTTCTGCTGCGCCCGGACGGCGAGATCCCTGGACCCGTGATCGAGATTCCCCGGGCGGAACTCACCCGGCTGCTGCTCGGCGTGCAGCGGGACCTCGCCGATTTCCTCCTGCTGGTCTCGGTCTGGGCCGCCCGGCACGCGCCTGAGTCGGCCGAAGCCATGGTCGAAGCGTTCGACCGGTCCCTGGCGATCACCGCACCCTTGCGAAGGGCCCGCGTCTGATGGCCAGCTTCCTGACGCATCACCACATCGTCCTCGACTCGACGCTGCCGGTCCGGCGCCGCCACGCGGCACTGCGGACCTGTCTCACCCTGTACGCCCCGTACGGGTTCCGGGCCACCTACCACCATCTGACGGTCAGCGCCCGAATACCGCGCGACCTCTCGGCCGATCCCGAGTCGCTGACGCGGGCGGCGACCGAACTCCACGAAGCGCGGCTGCTCCGACTGGCCGAGGACGCCCGGTACACCGAGCGGCGGCGACGCGAGAAGCAGGCCGGCCGACGGGTGCCCCGACGGCCGGGAACGTGGTGGCACCTCCACGGGCGGCACACGTGCTTCCAGACGGATCCGCTCTGCCACCCGGCCCTCCCTCTCCCCGCGTTCGTCCGCCGCCAGATCCTCCTGGCGCACAGCGAACCGGTGCCCGGCTGCGCTCACTGCGGCAACGAGCAGCCTCCGGTGTCCCGTTCGACCGGCCACGGATTCATCGACCTGTGCCGCGGCTGCGGGGCGGTACGGCGCTCCTGCGCGTGCGGCCGGTCCCACTGTCTGCGTCCCCGGGAGAACACCCTGTGGCCGCGTCTGTGGCGCCGGGAGCACATGACTCACGACGGACTGCCCAACCCGCACTGGCCGGGCGGCATCGAGGACCGCATCGCGGGGCTGCGGCTGTGGTGCCCGGCGGAATCGCGGCCCCGGAGCGACGGATGAGTCCTGTTCCCGTGCCCGGCGGCCCTCCCCTCAGGCGTCGGGCGCTTCGGCCGGGGCGGACACGGTGCACAGGGACCCGCGATCGCCGGGGGCGACCAGGTCTCGTGGGCCGGCGGCTCGCAGAACGACCTCCGGGACCCGGTCGGATCGGCCGCGTAGCCATGGGCGGACCAGGGCATGTTCGCCTCCACCACCGCCCACCGTTCGCCACCGGTGTCGGGGTCCTGGCCGAGGCCGACATCGACGACCACGGCGCTGGGCAGCGAGCCCCGCTTCCGAGACCAGCACCGGGGTGTCGGGGCCGATCCGCTCGCCTTCGTGCGGCAGCCGGTGCCGTCGGCGTAGACGGCCGCGGGGAACTGCTTGTCGCTCGGTGGTTCGACGAACAGCGGGCGGCCGGCGCTCCACGCCTGCGAGAGCGTGGTCGGCGTGATCCGTCGGCCGGTGAACTCCTCGGGCAGCTCGGCGAGCCAGGCGTCGGCCGGCTCCAGCAGCCCCGGGCCCGGCCGAGCGGCGACCCGGTCCGCCGCCGGCGGCCCGCCGTACCGGTGCACAGCGCGCCCGGCCAGGGCGTCCACCACGTCCGGACCGTCCGGTACGACGTGCTCCAGACCGCGCCGCCGCGCCGCTTCCGCGACGAGCAGGGCGGTGCTGGCCTCATGGGCCGTGGTGAGGAACACCACCCGCGCGGGAGCGTTCACCGCGCTCGGGCCGGAACGCGTGGACGACCTCCGTGTCCCCGGTGAGCCCCGGGCGGAAGTCCGGCTGCCCGGGCAGGCCCGGCCGCCGGGGCCGGCGGACATCCGCCGTGCCGGCGTGGCCGCCCGCCCACGGACAGCGCTCCCCGGAACGACGGCCGGTGTCGGACGGATGCGGGAGCCGACCCCCGGAACACGCCGGAGGCCGTTTCCCCGTGAACGGGGAAACGGCCTCCGACCTCCGACAACGGGGCGAACCCCGGTCGGGACGACAGGATTTGAACCTGCGACCCCTTGACCCCCAGTCAAGTGCGCTACCAAGCTGCGCCACGTCCCGATGCGTCTCCCTCGCGGTCTCCCGCGTGTTCGCGCACCCGAACCTTACCGCACGCCGGTGGACGGCCGCACACGCAGGGTCATCGCCGCAGCGCAGCGGGGGCGGTGTCCCCCGAGGGGCCGGTCAGGCGTTGGGGTCGAAGGCGATGCCCGCCGGCTTGGCCTTCGAGAGGTGGGAGCTGAAGCTGTCGTCCCTGAGGCCGAAGTGGGCGCTGCCGAAGTCGTACGCGGTCAGCTTGTCGCGCAGTCCGGCGGGGTAGCCGTTCCAGCCGACCAGGGTCGGGAACTGCCAGGTGTGGTAGTGGTTCTCCGGCGGCTCGTCATTGGTGTTGGCGGGCCGGAAGCAGTGCGTGCCGATGCCGTCCTTGTGGTAGACGATCTTGGGGTGGTTTCCGTCCCAGCGGATCTGGTCCCGGTTGTAGATGTTGAAGTTGCCGTGGGCGGACGTGGAGACGTACTTGGCCTGGTTGTCCTGGACCCACACCACGACGTGCTCCCAGTCGTTGCGGTGTCCGCCGAGACCGCTGCCGATGACGGCCTGGTCCTTCTCCATGTAGAGGCCGTAGATGATGGCGCACCAGCCGTTGTTGCACTTCTCGCGGGAGTACCCGTTGGTGTTGTCCAGGTCCCAGGAGTCGCGGCAGTTGCCGTTCAGGGCCCCGGAGGGCTTGAGTCCGGGATTGATCGTCCCGTCGGGGCCGATGGCGGGGGTCGGGTAACAGCCGTCGGTGTCGTAGTCGAAGGCCGGCTGGAACGTGCTCTCCAGTGCGTCCGCGTTGCCGGGCAGGGCCCTGGGCGGGTCGGCGAGGGCGCTGCCCGGGAAGGCGACGACCAGCGCGACGGCGCTGCCGAGGACGAGCGCGACCCTGCGGGCCCGCGAGCTTGATGTCACTGCTTCCTCCAGATCGACCGCGGCGTGGGGGCGGGGCAGACCAGGCGGTCGTCTTGGCATGCCCAGATCAGCCTTCCGGGCGAGCGGGAAAAACACCAGGGGCCGCGGGTCTCGGAGCGATGAAAGATATCCCAACGGGGAGGTAAGCAAAGCCTGTTGGGGTGCATCGAATTCCGATGCACCCCAACTCCCGTACCCGTCAGCGTGGTTGCTGGTGGGGACGGGAGGTGCGCCGCCCCCGGATCTGCCGTCCTCCGACTCCAGGTGGACCTCGGACGCGCCCGGGACCTACACGTGACCGTCGGCGAGCTTCCACTCCCGGTGCAACACGCCCAGAGGGATCGCACGTCGGAACACAGGAGTGCCGAAGACGGACAACTGCATCCGCAGGGTTCCGGTCAGGTCGACACCACCGTAGAGAGCCCAGTCACCCGCCGCGGCGACGTCCGTCCTCCCCGTGGACCCGATCGCGGTCGTGGCCTCGGCCGAGCCCGCGACCTCTCCCCGCAGATACGGGGCCAGGTCGGCGGTGACACCGACGGCACCGTAGAGGCCGACGGTGGCCTCGGCGCCGAGGGCCGACTTCACCCGTCCCGCCGCGGTGACCGAGGTACGCACCGGACTGCTCGTCATGTGCGACTCGTCGACCGGCGTCCACCCCCGGGCAGGACCGAAGGTGCCGCCAGCCTTGAAGTCACCCTTGAGATGCTGCTCGACGTCGACCGTGACGGTTCCGTCGGCACCGATCTCGAAGTAGCAGGTCAGATCGAGGTTCACCACGACGGGAATCGGGCCGACCTGGAGAACGGGGTCGGCGTGCAGCTTGGCGAACGGCACCCGCCGGGGCTGCGCAGAGGCGGCGGCGCGCCCCTTCACCGCCCACTGCGCGTCCCAGTCGCCGGAGACACCGAGATAGGCCGCTCCGGGCCCGGAGCGGGCCGCGTCACCGCCGTAGGAGAAGTCGACGTCGGGTGCGACCTGCACGAACCCGGACACGGATGCCGCCGCCGAGGCCGGCGCCCCCGGCGCCGTCGCCACCTTCGCGTCGACATCGATCCGCAGGCTGCCGAGCGGAACCTTCGCGCCCTCGGGGCCGACGCGGACGCCTCCGGCCCTGGCCCAGGAAACCTGCACGTCCGGCAGCAGCTTCTCGATGTCGAAGGACGCCGGATCGACGGGGACGGAACCCTTGGCGTCGTCGTCACCCAGCAAGGCGTCCAGGGTCGTCGGTGCGGTCTGCACCTCGACGCCGGCACCGCTCTCGCCGATCACCTCGGTCACCTTCGCCAGCAGGCCGTCGGGGGCGCCGGGCGCGGGAGCGCTGGCGATGACATCGCCCACGGTGGTGCCGTGCGGCTTCACCGTGCTCCCGGCGGACGGGGACGGAGTTTCCGTCACCCCTCCGCCCGAACCACCTTTCCCCACGGTCGATATGACGGCCCGTCGGGTCTTGCTGTCGTACGACGTCACCTTGAGCGCGGCGCGGTGCGCCCGGCCGCCCGGCGCGCCGGGACGGGCGACGGCGGTCGAGGTGGCCGCCGCCTCGGGGGCCGCGGCGACGGCGAGCGGCCGCCCACCGTCCGTGGAGGAGGAGGCGGAGGCCGCGACCGGCCGGGCACGGTCGGCCCGGGAGGACGGTTCCGCGGAGCTCGCGGAGCAGCCGGCGACGAGGAAGAGGGCGGATGCGGCGAGCACGGGCACTACTGCCCGCGAGGGCCGCTTGCGGATACGCAAGGTCAGTCCTTGAGGAGGGTGGGGGGTGGCTATGGATTACCGACGGGTAACCAGAGGCGAGAGTGTCATGAACCCGTGAAGCCCCGCCGCACGTTTCGGCGCCCAACGGGGTGATGTGCGCCACCCCCGCCCGAAACGACCCGAAGAGTCGTCGACCGCTCAATCAACCTGCGCCGCAACGTAAGTGACGTATCGTCAGTCATCACAGAAACCAGACGGTTCGACGGGCCCCGCCCGGCCGCTCCCCCGCGGCGCGACCATCCCGCCATCGCCGAAGAGGGGAAGCCGCCCCCTGCCGCTTCCGGAGCGGCGGAAACAGCACGCCGCCCCTGGGGAGTTTCGCTCCGCCGCCCCTAGGGGGTTTCGCTCCGCGGCTCCCAGCCCTCGTAGGCGGCCGTCAGCAGTCCGAGGACGCCGTTCGCGGTGACCTCACGGGGGTTGGGGAAGGACTCGGCGGCCAGCTGGGTCGCCGCTCGGGCCAGGTCGGCCTCCTTCATGCCGAGTTCGGCGAGAGTGCGGGGAGCGCCGAGGCGGCCCGCGAGCTCCCGCAGGGCGCGGGGGACGTCGTCGGTGTCCAGGGCCCGCGCCAGGACGGCGACCGCCTCCGGCGCGGCGGCCGCGTTGTGGGCGAGGGTGTACGGGAGGAGCACGGTGTGGGTCTCGGCGTGCGGCAGACCGAAGGTGCCGCCGAGGACGTGGCACAGCTTGTGGTGCAGGCCCATGGTCGTCGAGCCGAGGCAGGAACCGCAGAGCCAGGCGCCGTACAAGGCCCGCCCGCGCGCCTGAGGATCCCCGGGGTCCGCGGCCACTCCGGGAAGGGCACCGGCCATCGCCCGTACGCCTTCCTCCGCCATCAGGGAGACCAGCGGGGAGGCGTCGGGGGCGTACAGCGCCTCGACCGCGTGCGCGAGGGCGTTGACCCCGCTGGTCACCGAGAGCGGGACCGGGAGGCCGAGGGTGAGGTCGGGGTCGTAGACGACACAGCGCGGCTGTACGGAGGAGTCGCGTCCGGTGCGTTTGACCCCCTGCTCGGTCAGACCCCACACGGACGTCATCTCGGAGCCCGAGTAGGTGGAGGGGACGGCGATCAGCGGCAGGCCGGTGCGCAGCGCGATCGCCTTGCCGAGGCCGATCGCGCTGCCGCCGCCGACGGCGACGCACCCGTCGGCGCCCGCGGCCCGCACCGCCTCGACGGCCTCGTCGGCGACCTCGACGGGTACGTGCATCCGGGCACCGGAGTGGACCCCCGCGCAGCTGTCGCCGAGCGCGGCCGCCACCGCGTGCGCGGCCTCCGTCCCCCGGCCGCCGGACACGACGAGCACCCGGTGCAGCGCGAGCCGCGCGACCTCCCCGGGCGTCGCGGTCACCGAGGCCCCGGACCGGAAGACGACCCGGACGGGCCGGGTCTCGTGGGTGAAGTCGAGCGGGGTGGTCATGCCGGCTCCAGTACGAGGTCGAAACGGGCGTGTCTGAAGGGGTTCGCGACGCCGAACTCCCGCGCCAGCGCGGGGTCGTCGGTCTCGGCGAAGTCCTGGACGAGGCTCCTCTTCACGGCGAAGACGGCGTCGGAGTCCAGATAGGGACCGCCCGCCACGAAGATGTGCGTGGATGCGGGCGGGGCGCCAGGGGTGGCGGCCGGTGCCCCCGAGCAGGGCGCCGACCGGGTCGTCGACGGGGATCGGGTACGGGTACGGGTGAGCGGGTCATTTGACATCCTCCCCCTCCTGAAAGGAAGGGGATTCCAGCCCGTACGGGCTGGGGTTCACGGGCGCTCGAACGGTCGGTGGCCGTTGTCACCCCTCCGGCACCGGCTGTTCGCCGGAGGCGGGGGATCCCGCCCTGTCCTGCCGCGACGTCGGCTGCTGCGTTGGTGTCGGCGTTGCAGGTGAAGCCGCAGGAGGAACAGACGAACTCGGCTCGGCTCTCGCGCGAGTTCTTGTCGATCCTCCCCCACTGCCTCAAGGGCGTGGGAGGTGCCCCCAGCAAACGCTGCGGCGCAGACTGGTGCAGGGCGGCGGCAAGGTTCCAGACGTACCGGGCGTGCGCGCAGTGGCCGAGCATGACGCCCACCTGCCCACTCGTCGGATACATCCGAAACCGCGCCATGACCATGAACCTAGCCAACACGTTCCCCGACCGCGCACATCATCGACCGGCATCACCCGTGCGAGTGATCACCCCGGCCGGGTCTCGCGGACGAAGGCGTGCAGATGGCGGGTGAGCGAGCCGAGCAGTTCACGCAGCCCCGGATCGGCCGTGTCCGCGAAACCGTCGACGACCGCGTCAGTGATCCCGGTGGTGAATTCCCCGGCCATGCCGCTCCCGTGGTAGAGCCGGTCGTCCTGCCGAGCGCGCCCAGGCTACGAGGCCGCCGGGGCGCACCGCCCCGGGCCGGCGGACCTGCGCGCCGTGTCCGGCCCCAGGACCGGAACGTCGTGGCCGGAACGTCGTGGTCAAAGCCGAAGAACACACAATGACCCTTTCGGTGGGGCATCGTTGACCTGGAGCATCACGCCCGCAGCGGACGCACGGAAAGTATGATCAAGCAATGTCTGACTTGACCGAAACCACGCCCGGCTGGCTGTCCCGCGACGAACTGGAATCGGCCCGCGCCCGCATGCCGATCCTGTACGTCGAGGCCGTACCGGTGCGCGTCGACGACAACGGCGAAGTCACCCACGTCGGGCTCCTGCTCGGCATCGGTCCGGACGGAACGGTCACCCGCTCCCTCGTCTCGGGCCGGGTGCTGCACCACGAGCGGGTCCGCGACGCCCTCCTGCGTCACCTGGAGAAGGACCTCGGTCCGGTGGCCCTCCCCCGGATCCCGGCCTCCCTGCAACCCTTCACCGTCGCGGAGTACTTCCCGACGCTCGGTGTCACGCCGTTCCACGACCCGCGCCAGCACGCCGTGTCCCTGGCGTACATCGTGCCGGTCACCGGCGACTGCCGCCCCCGGCAGGACGCCCTGGACCTGGTCTGGTTCAGCCCGGAGGAGGCCGCGTCCCCCGTGGTCACGGACGACATGCCGGGCGGCCACGGCGTCCTGCTGCGGCAGGCGCTGGCGTACGTCGGACGCATCGCCTGACGCGGGCCGCCGAGACGCCCCGGACACCGAGGACGGGAGCGGTCCCGCCCGGAGGGGTGGCCGGGGCCGCCCGGTCGCTCCCCGGACCGCCGGTCGGCTCCGTGCCGGTTCAGGAACGCCCACACAGATGACACGTGTGCCGCCCGTGACCGACCGCGCCCGCGTCCCGTCACGGGCGGCGAACGCGTCGGCCGGCTCCCTGCGCGCCGGGAGCCGGACCTGGGCCGCGGTCAGACCGCGGTGCCCTGGGCCGGCGGGGCCACGGCGCGCGGACGCAGGACCATGAGCGAGTCCTCCGGGGCCGCCACCATGGCGAAGGGGAACCGGTCGAGCTCGAGGCAGAGCGCGACGTCATCGGGATGGACCCCCTCGCGCACGCCCGTCGCCAGCTCGACGGCGGCGCGCGAGTCGGCGGCACGGCGGAGGAACCCGGTCGCGTCCGTATCGGCCCCGGCGGCCCTGCGGGCGATGTACTGGGCGCACGCCAGGTCCTCGTCGGCGCGCCCGTCCTCGCCGGTGACCACGAACGTGACGCTGTCGCACCCGCGCGCCCGCAGGACCCCGGCCGTCGCCTCCGCCACCACGAAGCCGGCGCACAGCACCAGCGACGCGCCCTCGACCGCGAGGGCGCCGACGGTCCCCGCCGTGGTCTTCTGCACCACGGTCCGTCCGCCGAGGTCGAGGGAGCGCAGCAGGCCCGGCGAGTTGACGGTGTCGAAGCCGGGAGCGGGCGGCCCGTCCTTGAGCGCCACCCAGTCCGGGTGACGGGCCTTGAGCGCCAGCGCGTCGGCCGGCGACCCGGCGAGAACGATCTTCTCCGCCCCCTGGGCGAAGGCCCACGCCGCCACCGTGAAGGCGCGCATGACGTCGACCACGACCGCCACGGACGGGGTTTCGGCCAGCTCGGCGATGCCGAGGAAACGGGCGTCCATCCGGCCATGATCGCGCACGACCGACCCGGAAGAGCGATGAGTGACTCACATCACACCGGTGGTCCCGGGGTCCGGGACCGGCATTCGTCCGGCCGACGCCGGGCCCCGGTGTCGGCCGCGTCTCCCGGAACAACGGAAAAGGCCGCTCCCGCATGAGCGGAAACGGCCTGCGACCTGCGTCGAGCAAGTCGGGACGACAGGATTTGAACCTGCGACCCCTTGACCCCCAGTCAAGTGCGCTACCAAGCTGCGCCACGTCCCGGTGCCTTCACCCGCGGTGCCCCGCGTGATCGTGCGAACAGAACTTTACCCCACTCCGGAGGCTGTTCCGCAGGGGGCCGGGGGCACGCGACAATCGGCGTATGACCGGGACATCCGAGACGCGGCAGGCCGACGGGCGCGATCGCGACGCCGAGGGGCGGGCCCGGAACGCCCGGCCCCGCGACGGACTGGGGCGTCCGCTGCCGTACGGCGAAGCAGGGGTGGAGCGGGCGCCTGAGGGCGTCGTGCGCCGTCCCGGGGAGACGGTCACCGAGGCACAGGCCCTGCTGGACGCGGGCAGGCCGTTCCACGCGCACGAGGTCTTCGAGGACGCCTGGAAGTCCGGCCCCGCGGACGAGCGCGGACTCTGGCGGGGACTCGCCCAGCTCGCCGTGGGGCTCACCCACGCGGCGCGGGGGAACGCGACGGGCGGCGCGCGGCTGCTGCGGCGCGGCGCCGGGACGGTCGAGGAGTGGACGTCGACGACCGGGCGGCCACGGCCGTACGGCCTGGACCTCACGGAGATCACCCGCTGGGCCGGGGAGCTGGCGGCCGTCGTGGAGCGCGACGGCCGACGGGTGGACGCGGCGGGGGCGTCGCCGCGGCTGCGCGGCCGGGCCGCCTGACGACGGCGGACCACCGGGCCTGCACCCCTGCACCCCGGCGCGCAGGCTCGGGGTCCCGTCGGCGCGTCCGCCCTCCGCCGTCCGCCCTCCGCCGTCCGCCGTCCGCCGTCCGCGGGTGCGGAGCACGAATCCGGCCGGCGCGTCCACGGTCAGCGGAGCCCGGGTCCGGCCGGTGCGTCCACGGTCAGTGGCGTACGGCAGACTCTCGGTGTGCGAAAGATTCATGTCATCGGCATCGGAGCGGGCGACCCCGATCAGCTCACGCTACAAGCGGTCAAGGCGCTGAGGAGCACCGACGTGTTCTTCATCCTGGACAAGGGCGAGGTGAAGTCGGACCTCGTCCAGCTGCGCCGCGACATCCTCGACGCGCACATACCCGAGGGCGGGTACCGCCTGGTCGAGGCGCGCGACCCGGACCGGGACCGGACCGCGGGCGGCTCGGCGTACTCCCCCGCCGTCGGGGACTGGCGCAGCGCCCGCGCCGCCATCTACGAACGGCTGATCGCCGAGGAGCTGGGCGAGGACGAGAGCGGCGCGTTCCTGGTGTGGGGCGATCCCGCCCTGTACGACAGCACCCTCGGCATCCTGGAGGAGATCCTGGACCGGGGCGCGGTGGCGTTCTCGTACGACGTGGTGCCCGGCGTCAGCAGCGTCTCGGCGCTCGTCGCCCGGCACCGCACGGGACTGAACCGGGTCGCCCGGCCCGTGCAGATCACCACCGGCCGACGGCTGGCGGAGGGCTTCCCCGACGGGGTGGACGACGTGGTCGTGATGCTCGACGCCCACCAGACGTTCCGGCGGTACGCGGACGAGGACATCGACATCTACTGGGGCGCCTACATCGGCACCCCGGACGAGATCCTCGTCTCCGGCCCCCTGGCCGAGGTCGCCCCTCTCATCGAGGAGCTGCGCGCCGAGGCCCGGGAGCGCAAGGGATGGGTCATGGACACCTATCTGCTGCGCAGGAATCCGGGGAGCTGAGGACTCCCGGCCGGCCCGTACGCCGGGCGGGTCGCCCCGCATGCACGGGGAGCCCGCCGGTGTGAGGGTGGCGACTGTGACGATCACCGAGGACACCGCGCCGGCCCCGGCGGGGGCGCCCGGACCGCCGGTGCTGGACAACCGCCGCCGCAACATCGTCTTCGCGACGATCTCGCTGGGGCTGCTGCTCGCCGCCCTGGACCAGACGATCGTGGGCACCGCGCTGCCGACGATCGTGTCGGACCTGGGCGGCGCCGCGCACATGTCCTGGGTGGTGACCGCGTACCTGCTGGCGGAGACCGTGTCCACGGTGCTCGTCGGCAAGTTCGGCGACCTGTTCGGCCGCAAGGTGGTCTTCCAGGCGTCGGCGGTCATCTTCATCACCGGGTCGTTCCTGTGCGGGCTCGCCACGAACATGTCCCTGCTGATCGCCTGGCGGGGGTTGCAGGGCGTCGGCGCGGGCGGTCTGATGGTGACCTCCATGGCGCTGATCGCCGATGTCATCCCGCTGCGCGAGCGGGGCAAGTACCAGGGCGCGATCGGTGCCGTCTTCGGTGTGGCCACCGTCATCGGGCCGCTGCTCGGCGGGCTGTTCACGGACCATCTGACCTGGCGCTGGGCGTTCTACATCAACGTGCCCCTCGCGATCCTCGTGGTGATCGCGGCGGCGCGCACCATCCCCGTGGTGAGGTCGGCGACCCGGCCGGTCATCGACTATCTGGGCATCGCCCTGGTCGCGGTGGGGGCCAGCGCCCTGATCCTGGCGACGAGTTGGGGCGGCAACGAGTACGCCTGGGGATCGCCGGTCATCATCGGGCTCTTCGTCGGCGGTCTGGTCGCGCTCGGCCTGTTCTGCCTGGTGGAGACGCGCGCCGCCGAACCGATGCTGCCGATGCGGCTGTTCTCCAACCCGGTCTTCTCGGTCTGCTCGATCCTCAGTTTCATCGTGGGCTTCGCGATGCTCGGCGCGATGACGTATCTGCCGACCTACCTTCAGTACGTCGACGGGGACTCGGCCACGGTCTCCGGGGTGCGCACGCTGCCGCTGGTCATGGGGCTGCTCATCGCGTCGGTCTTCAGCGGCAACGTGGTCAGCAAGACCGGGCGGTACCGGATCTTCCCTATCGTCGGTTCCCTGGTGATGACGGTCGGGCTCTATCTGATGTCGCGCATGGGTCCGGGCACCGGGGCGTGGCTGGAGTCCCTGTACATGTTCGTGCTCGGCACCGGGATCGGGCTGTGCATGCAGGTGCTGACGATCGCGGTGCAGAACACCGTCGAGTACACCGACCTCGGCACCGCGACGTCCGGGGTCACCTTCTTCCGCACGCTGGGCAGTTCGTTCGGCACGGCCGTCTTCGGCACGATCTACACCAACGCGCTCAAGCCCAACCTGACCGACGGGATCAGGACGGCCGTCGGGACGGGCGCGGCCCCGCCGGCCGTCGTCGCCCGGGCGGCGCAGAGCCCGGAGGGGCTGCACCGGCTGCCGCCGAGGGCGGCCGCGCCCATCGTCGACGCGTACGCCGACACCCTGCACACGGTGTTCCTGTGGACGGTCCCGGTCGCGCTCCTCGGCTTCGTCGTGGCGCTGTTCCTCAAGCAGGTGGAGCTGCGCGACAGCGCGCGCATGGGGTCGACGGACATGGGCGAGGGTTTCGCGTCGCCGTCCACCGCGGACTCCCGCAGGCTGCTGGAGGCCGCGGTCGGGAAGATCATCGGCGCCACGGAGACGAACACCGCGCGCCGGGTCGTGCTGGAGTCCGACACCCGGCTCGACGTGGCGGGCGCCTGGGCCGTGATGCAGGTGGAGCTGTTCACCCGCATGGTCGGCCACGCCAACCTCGCGCTGATCGCCGCCCGGCGCCGGCTGCCTCCCGAGGTGCTCGTCCCGGTCTTCGACCGCATGGTCGAGGAGGGGTATCTGACCCGGCACGGATCGCTGTTCTCGCACACGGCGGCGGGCGAGCGCGAGGCCCGGGTGATCAGTGAGGCCTGGGGCCGCTGGCTCGCCGCGCGGGTGGAGCGGGATCTCGGCCGCCCGTCCGGCGCGGAACTGCGCGCCGCCGTCGACACCATCGCCAAGCGGCTGCTGGCCGAGGACCTGGCGCAGGGCCTGCAACCCGACCGGCCCCCGGAGCTGACGTCGTCCGGCACGAGCTGACGGGCCGCCGGGCGGGGCCCGCGGAAGTCCCCGGGCCGGGTCAGGGGAGCAGGAGCTGCACGCCGCCCACCACCGTCGCCGCGATCACCAGGCGGTCGAAGAGCAACTGGTTGATGCGCTTCACCGCCCACTTCCCGATGAACGCCCCCGGGACCACGAAGACGGCCAGCGCCGCGTCCAGCAGCAGCGAACGGCCGTCGATCAGACCGAGGCCCGCGCTGAACGGCAGCTTGGAGACGTTGACGATGAGGAAGAAGAAGGCGGAGGTGCCGAGGAAGCCGAGCTTGCGGAAGCCCGCCGAGAGGAGATACATCGACATCACCGGGCCGCCCGCGTTGGCGACCATGGTGGTGAAGCCGCCGAGGACCCCGTAGGAACGTGCCGTGACGCGGCCCGCGCGGGTCACGACCGCACCCGGCTCCTCGTCCTGGGCGGCGGCCCGGCGGCGCCACAGCGTGATCCCGGTCATCAGCAGCAGGGTCGCGCCGATCGAGACCCGTACGACGGCGTCGTCGGCCCACACCAGGAACAGCGTGCCGAGGACGACACCGGCGGCGACCGCCGGGAACAGCCGCCACAGCGTGGGCCAGTGGGCGTGGCGCCGGTAGGTGGCGACGGCGAGCACGTCGCCGACGATCAGGAGGGGAAGCAGGACTCCCGTCGAGGCGCGGGCGGGCAGTACGGCGGCGAAGACCGCCAGACTGACCGTGTTGGCGCCGCTGACGGCGGTCTTGGAGAAGCCGACGAGCAGAGCCGCGGCGGCGAGAGCGGCGAACTCCCCCATGGATATGTGCCAGAGCGTCATCGTGTTCATGCGGGGGTCGATGCTATGTCCACGCTTCTCGCCCGGGTGACGAGGGGCCCGCCGGGCGACGTCCGGGCACACCGGCGGACACGGGTCGGCCGGTGCGCCGGGGCGGAACCGGGCGGGCCCGCGCGAGGGGCGAACGGCGCCCCCGGCCGTGACGCCCCTCGTGCACGGGACCCGCGGCCGGGGTCCGGGACGTCAGGTCCGGGACGTCAGGTCCGGGACGTCAGGTCCGGGACGTCAGTGGCGTTCCACCAGGACCGCGCTGCCCTGCCCCACGCCGACGCACATCGTGGCCAGGCCGCGCTCGGCGCCCGTGCGGCGCATGCGGTGCAGCAGGGTGGTGAGGATGCGGGCTCCCGAGGCGCCGAGCGGGTGGCCCAGCGCGATGGCGCCGCCGGTCGGGTTGACGAGGTCCGGGTCGATGCCGAGCTGGTCCACGCAGGCGAGTGCCTGGGCGGCGAACGCCTCGTTGAACTCGGCCTCCTGGATGTCGGCGACGGTCCAGCCGACGCGTCCGAGCGCCTTGCGGGTCGCGGGCACCGGGCCGATGCCCATGACGTCGGGACCGACACCGGCCGAGGCCCCGGCGACGTACCGTCCGAGCGATTCGAGGCCGAGTTCGTTCAGGGCCTCCTCGCTGACGAGCAGCACGCCGGCGGCGCCGTCGTTCATCGGCGAGGCGTTGCCCGCGGTGACCGTGCCGCCGGCGCGGAACACCGGCTTGAGCCGGGCCAGCCTGTCGAGCGAGGTGTCCTCCCGCACGCATTCGTCGCTGTCGACGATCACGCCGTCGGGGCGCTCGACGGGAAGCAGTTCGGCGTCGAACCACCCGTTCTTGCGGGCGTCCGCCGCGCGCTGGTGGCTGCGCAGCGCGAACGCGTCCTGCCGCTCGCGCGAGACGCCGTACCGCCCGGCGACCTCCTCGGCGGTCTCCCCCATGGACAGGACGCCGTGCAGGTCCTTCATCGCCGGGTTGACCAGCCGCCAGCCGAGCCGGGTGTCGACGGTCTCGATGCGGTGCGGCAGCGCCTCGTCCGGGCGGGGCAGCACGAAGGGGGCCCGGCTCATCGACTCGGAGCCTCCGGCGAGCACGATGTCGGCCTCGCCGGAGGCGATGGCGCGGGCCGCCGCCGTCACGGCTTCGAGGCCGGAGGCGCAGAGCCGGTTGACGGTGGCGCCGGGTACGGTGTCGGGCAGTCCGGCGAGCAGCGCGGCCATCCGGGCGACGTTGCGGTTGTCCTCGCCGGCCTGGTTGGCCGCGCCCCAGTAGACGTCGTCGACGCGGGCCGGGTCCAGGGTGGGCACCTCGGCGACCAGACCGCGGACGACGCCAGCGGCGAGGTCGTCGGGCCGCACGGAGGACAGGGCACCGCGCAGCTTGCCGATGGGCGTGCGGCGAGCGGCCGCGAAGTGGACGGGACGCACGACAGGACTCCTGACGGACACCGGCGGACGGGCGCCGGACGGTGGTGAGCACAAGCCAGCGCCGACATTAATTAGCACTGCTAGTTTTGGACTATATCCCCGCGCCGAGCCCTTGGGAAGATCCCCCTGCGGCCGTTGTCCGTCCGTCCCGAGCGCCCCGGTCCGTACGGGATCGCTCCACGGCCGGGCGGCCGGGGCGGTGGCCGAGGATCGACGGCCGTCCGCTCCGCCCTCCGCGCGGATGGCAGACTGCTCGCGCGCCTCCGCCGGACCCGGGCCGGCGAGGTGAACAGGCCGAGCGAAGCAGGGAGTTGTCGTATGACGGGGACGGGGTCCGCCGCGGACGGGATCGACACCAGCAGGCCGCATCCGGCGCGGGTGTACGACTGGTACCTGGGCGGCAAGGACAACTACCCGGTGGACGAACGGCTCGGGCAGCAGATCACGGCGCGTGATCCCGGGGCCAGACGGGCCGCGCGCAGCAACCGCTGGTTCATGCAGCGCGCCACCCGCCATCTGGTCCGTACGGCGGGAATCCGCCAGTTCCTGGACATCGGCACCGGCATTCCCACCGAGCCCAACCTCCACCAGATCGCGCAGAGCACCGCCCCGGACGCACGGGTGGTGTACGTCGACAACGACCCGATCGTCCTCGCCCACGCCGAGGCGCTGCTGCGCGGCACCGACGAGGGCAGGACGGAGTACGTCCACGCGGACGTGCGCGAGCCGCGGAAGATCCTCGACGAGGCCGCGCGCGTGCTCGACCTCGGCCGTCCCGTGGCCCTGTCGCTGATCGCGCTGATGCATTTCGTCGCCGACGACGACGGCGCGTACGAACTGGTCGGGACCCTGGTCGACGCGCTGGCGCCGGGCAGCTTCCTGTCGCTGTCCACGATGACCGCCGACTTCGAGCCGGAGGAGGTCCGGCGGGGCATCGAGGCGTACGCGCGCGGCGGCGTCACCCTGGTGGGCCGCTCGCACGCCGGGGTGAGCCGTTTCTTCGAGGGGCTGGACCTGGTCGAGCCCGGTGTCGTCTCGGTGAAGGACTGGCGTCCCGAGCTCGCGGAGGGCGAGTCCCCGATCGGCGACGAGCCGGTGTCGCTGTACGGCGGGGTCGGCCTCAAGAGCCGGTGAGTGCCGGGGCCGCGGGTGTCCGGCCCGGGCCCTTCGACCCGTCGGCCGGGACGGTCGGCCCCTGCCGCCGGGGGCGCCGGAGGGGAACCCTGGGAAGCCGTCGGAGCAGGAAGCGAGATGGCGAGATGACCCTCATCGTCGGGCAGGTGATGACCAGCGAGGTCGTCGGGGCGCACCGGGAGATGTCCTTCAAGGAGGTGGCCCGGCTGCTGGACCGGCACCGGATCAGCGGACTGCCGGTCGTGGACGACGACGACAAGGTCGTGGGCGTGATCTCGGGGACCGATCTGCTGCGGCTACAGGCGGCCCGGTCCGGCCGGGGAGCGGGACGGCCCGGGTGGCTGCCGTCATCGCGCCGCACGCCGTCCCGTCCGGGGCGGAGGGTGCGCGGCGCGAAGGCCGCCCGGACCGGGGGCGCCCGCGCCACGACCGTGGGGCAGCTGATGTCGACGCCCGCGATCACCGTGCATCCGGAGCAGCGGGTCGCCGATGCCGCCCGGATCATGGAGCGGCATCGCGTCGAACGGCTGCCGGTGGTGGACGAGGAGGACCGGCTGATCGGGATCGCCACTCGCAGCGACCTGCTGCGGGTCTTCCTACGGACGGACGAGGAGATCCGCCGGGAGGTCGCCGACGACGTGCTGGTGCACGCGCTGTCGCTGCCGCCGCACTCCGTGACCGTCTCGGTCGACGACGGCGTGGTGACGCTGGAGGGGCAGTTGCAGCACCGCAGCCGGATCCCGGAGGCGATCCGGCTGACCTGGCGGGTCGACGGTGTCGTCGGGGTCATGAGCGGTCTGACGTTCCGTATCGACGACACCCTCCCCGTCGAGCGGCACGCCGCACGGCTGACCGACCCCCGGTGGATGGCCGGACACTGAGCCGTGCCCGGGATGGCCGGCGGACGTACGGACGCCCCGGGACCCGGCCGTCACGGGCGCCGCCCGTCCGGTCATCGTGCTCCGCCGGCCCGCCCGGGATCCTCCGCACCGCGGCTCTCCTGAACCATTCGCGCCTGTTCCTCCCTTCCGTCCCCGAAACCGTCGCCGCGATCCGCGCAGGTGCCCGACCCCGGGCACGGGCGGTCGGGCATCATGGCTTCGACGGGCGGCAAGTGGAGGGATCTCGAATGGACCAGAGCGCGCACCTTCCGGAGGAGCCGTCGGCCCCGCAGTTCCGGCTGGACGCCCTGCTGGAGGACCTGCAGGAGCAGGTGCAGCGTGTGCGCGGCACCCAGAACCGGGTGCACACCCTTCTCGAGGCGGTTCTCGCGATAGGCAGCGACCTGGACCTCGACGTGGTCCTGCGGCAGATAGTGGAGTCCGCGGTGCAGCTCGTCGACTGCCGCTACGGGGCGCTCGGCGTCCTCGGCGACGAGGGCGGCATCAAGCAGTTCATCACGGTGGGCATCGACGAGGAGACCATCGCCCGCATCGGTCACTACCCCCGGGGAGAGGGCATCCTCGGCCTGCTCATCCGCGAGCCGCACGCGCTGCGGCTCCCCGTCCTGAGCGACCACCCGGACTCCGTCGGGTTCCCGCCCGGCCACCCCCCGATGACCACGTTCCTCGGCACGCCCGTGCAGGTCCGCGACAAGATCTTCGGCAACCTGTACCTCACGGAGAAGCACGGTGGGGCCGAGTTCGACGCCGAGGACGAGGCGGTGCTGCGCACGCTCGGCGCGGCGGCCGGTGTGGCCATCGACAACGCCAGGCTGTACGACGACGCCCGGCGCCGCGAGCGCTGGCTGGCCGCGAGCAGCGAGCTGACCCGCACCCTGCTGTCGGGCGCCGACCCGGCCGACGTCCTGCACGCGTTCACGGCGACGGTCCGGGAGCTGTCCGACGCGGATCTGGTCACCCTGGCGCTGCCGCTGACCGGGACCACGGACCTGGTCATCGAGTCCGCCGAGGGACACGACGCCGACCAGGTGCGGGGGCTGACCCTGCCCGACGGGACGAGTCTGGCGGCCAAGGTGTACGCCTCCGGCGAGCGGATCGTCAGCCCCTCGCTCAGCCAGGACCCGCGCACCGGGACGGGCAGCGCCTCGGTCCTCGACCTCGGTCCCGCGTTCGTGATCCCGCTCGGCACCCAGGAACGGGTGCGCGGCGTCCTCCAGGTCGCGAACCGGCAGGGCGGCCCCGCGTTCCCCGACGCCACCATCGACATGATCGCCGGATTCGCCGGCCACGCGGCGCTGGCCCTGGAGATCGCCGAACACCGCCGCGACGCGGAACAGCTGCTCGTCCTCAACGACCGTGACCGCATCGCGCGCGACCTGCACGACCTGGCCATCCAGCGGCTCTTCGCGGGCGGGCTCAGCCTTCAGTCGGTCCTCAACCGGCTCGCCGACCGGCCCGAGGTGGCCGAACGCGTCCAGCGGGTGGTGGACGACCTCGACGACACGATCAAGGTCGTACGCTCGACGATCTACGCCCTGCGGGAGAGCGACCGGTCGGACGCCACCGCCGGTCTGCGCGCCCGGCTCGTCACCGAGGTGGGCCGCGCGGCCGAGACGCTCGGCTTCACCCCCGCGCTGCGCATGAGCGGACTGCTGGACACCGACGTCTCCGACGAGCAGCGGGAACACGTGCTCGCGGTCCTGCGCGAGGCCCTGTCCAACGCGGCCCGGCACGCCCGTGCCACGGCCGTGGAGGTCACCGCCGAGGCCACCGCCGACACGCTGCGGCTGCGGGTGGCGGACAACGGCCGCGGCATCGGCCCCGACGTCACCCGGCGCAGCGGTCTCGGCAACATCGGCACCCGCGCCGAGCACCTCGGCGGCAGTTGCGCCCTGACGGCCAACGAGCCGAGCGGCACCGTCCTGGAGTGGACGGTGCCGCTGCGCCACGACCACCCGGCCTGACCCGCCTCGCACCCGGGCGCCGTCGTCCCGCCCCCGCGCGCGGCCCGGACCCGGTTCCGGGCCCGTTCGTGCTCAGTGCCGGTCGGCCGGGGCCGGGCTGTCGTCGATGAAGCCGCCGGACTGGTGGCGCCACAGCTTCGCGTAGGCACCCTCCGACGCGAGCAGCTCCTGGTGCGTGCCCTGTTCGACGATCTTCCCGCGGTCGAGGACGACGAGCCGGTCCATGCCGGCGACCGTGCTCAGCCGGTGCGCCACCACGAGCGCCGTACGTCTCTCCATGAGCCGCCACAGCGCCTCCTGGACGAGGATCTCGCTCTCGGAGTCCAGGGCGCTGGTCGCCTCGTCGAGCAGCAGGATCGGCGCGTCGCGCAGGATCGCGCGGGCGAGGGCGACCCGCTGGCGCTGGCCGCCGGACAGCTTGATGCCACGCTCTCCGACCATGGTCGCGAAACCGTCCGGCAGCGCGTCGGCGAACTCCGTCACGTGGGCCGCCTCGGCCGCGCGGCGGATCTCCGCCTCGGTGGCGTCCGGACGGGCGAAGGCGATGTTGTCCCGCAGCGTGCGGTGGAACATCGCCGGGTCCTGCGGCACGTAGGCGATCAGGCTGCGCAGGTCGGCCTGGCGCAGCCTGCTGATGTCCTGGCCGCCGATCAGGATGCGGCCGCCGTCGATGTCCGTCATCCGCAGCAGCAGCCGGGTGAGCGTGGTCTTCCCCCCGCCCGACCGGCCGACCAGACCGATCTTCGCTCCGCTGGGGACGGCCAGTTCGAGCCCGGTGAAGAGCGGCTTCGCGCCGCCGTGGGTGAAGGTCACCCGTTCGAAGCGGACGTCGGCGGCGCGGGGCCGCAGCGGCTCCGGAGCGACGGGGTCCAGCACGGTCGGCGGTGTCATCAGCAGCTCGGTGAACTGGGCCGCCTCCGTCATCGCGCTTTCCAGTCGCCGGTAGATCTGGTTGAACTCGAACATGATCCGGGTCGCGTTGGCGTAGTACGTGAAGGCGACCACGACCGCCTCCACACCGTGCCCGCCCCCGCCGAGCGTGATCGCGAGCAGCAGGCCGAGCGCGTTGGTCAGGACGGACATCGGCGCGACGAGCGTGTCGATGCGCAGGTTGCCGTAGTCCCACGACCGCAGGGTCAGCCGCCGCGACGCCGCGACCCGGGAGCGGTGCTCCGCCGCCTCGCGCTCCTCGGCGGCGAAGGCCCGGACGGTGTCCATGTTCATCAGGCTGTCCGCGACATGGCCCGAGACCCGGGCGATCGCCTCCTCCCGCTGGTCGACGAGCGCCTGGCGGCGGCGGATGAGCGGCACCACGCACACCGCCGTCACGGCGATCATCACCAGGAGTCCGACGACGAGCAGCGGTTCGTAGCGCCACAGCACCACCGACCCGAAGACGAGCGGCACGAGGCTGCCGATGACCTGGAACGTCATCGTGTCGACGAACTCCTCGAACCGGGAGGCGAAGCTCAGCACCCGTTTGGTCAGCGAGCCGGCGAAGTTGTCGTGGAAGAACGAGGCGTCCTTGGCGAACAGTTCGTCCATGCCGATCACGTACAGCCGCTCGATGCCGAGTGCGTCCAGGCGGTTCAGGCAGTGCAGACCGAGACGCCAGAACGCCTCCGCGAGGAGCAGGACGCCGCCGAAGGCGAGGACGTACGGCAGGGCGTCACCGGCGGAGACACCGCTGCCGTCGGCCGCGATACGGCCGACGAGCTTCGCGACGACGAGCGGCGCGACGTAGCTGATGCCGGTGTTGCCCAGCGCCGGCATCAGCATGCCGGTCACGGTCAGCCACCGGAGTCTGCGCAGCTCCCTTCCGTAATAACGAAGTGCGAGGAGCACCGGGCCCCTGCCCGGCAATGCCTTGCGCGATTCAGGAGATGCCATCACAGCCCTGTGTCGTCGTACGGCGGCCCGCCGCGCCGTCCGTGGTTCACCAGGACGTCGATGTCCGGATATGGCGGGCCAGGAATGACATCGTCCCGTGACGACGGCCACGCGGTCCAAGCGTTTTTCTCGGCCACCGGCGGCCCCGCTCCGGTGGCAGGAGCCCGCCTGCGGGGGTTGGATCGGTGCGACGGACGTTACCGACTCATCGAGGTGTTCCGTCGTGACGGATGGATACGGTTCGAAGGCAGGCTCCGCGGACGAGGAGCTGGAGGACGCGCTCCTGGACGCGCTGTTCTCCCGCTCTCCGGCCGGTCTGCACATCTACGACCGGCACCTGCGGCTCGTACGGGTGAACACCGCCGCGCGCATGATGCGCGACTTCCCTGTCGACCGCATGGTCGGGTGCTCCCTGTCCGAGATACTCCGGGCCTTCGACATCTCCGACCGCGGCTCCGTCGAGCGGACCGCCCGGCGGGTGCTGGAGTCCGGCAGACCCGTGTTCGACCTGGCCGTCCGGCTCCGCAGCCGGCGCGAGCCCACCGTCGAGGTGGTCACCTCGGCCACCGTTCTCCGGCTCCAGGGCACCGACGGAACCGTCCTCGGGGTCGCCGCCGCGCTGACCGACGTCACCGCCCGCGTACGGGCCGAGGCGGACCTGCGGCTGCTGAACGAAGCGGCCACCCGGGTCGGTACCACTCTGGACGTGTTCCGCACCGCCGCGGAGTTCGGCGACCTCGCCGTCCCCCGTCTGGCCGACACCGTGACCGTCGACGTCTACGACACCGTCGTACGGGGCCACGCGCCCACGCCGGAGTCCCGCGACCAGGGGGCTGTCCTGCGGCGTGCGGGATTCCGCTCCGCGGCCGGTACCGAGTACCAGGGCGTACCCAGGGTCGGCGAGGTCACCACCTATCCGCCCGCCACGCCCTACCGGGCGGCCCTGGACACCCTGGCGCCCAGGCTGATCGGCCGGCTGGGCCCGGACACCTCCTGGCTCGACCCCGACCGGCGGCGCGATGCCCGGATCCTGGCCGCCGGGGTGCACTCGATGCTGCTCGTCCCCATCCGGGCCCGTGGTCTGGTGCTCGGACTCGCCTGTTTCTACCGGTGGCGCAATCCGACCCCGTTCGACGACAAGGACCTGGTCCTGGCGGAACAGCTCATCACCCATGCCGCGCTCTGCCTGGACAACGCCCGCCAGTACGGACGCGAGCGCTCCACGGCCCGCATCCTCACCGGCCGGCTCGCTCATCCCGAGACGCCCGGAGCCGCCGCGGTCGACCTCGCCCACACCTACCTGCCCGCCGGGACGGGCGGCGCGTGGTTCGACGTCATCCCCCTGTCCGGCGCCAGGATCGCGCTCGTCGCCGGGGACGCGGCCGCGGAAGCGGACGACGCCGACCCCGTGGCCATGGGCGAACTGCGGGCCGCGATCGAAGCCCTGTCCGACCTCGACCTGCCGCCCGACGAGATCCTGGAGCGCCTGCACGATCTCACCAGCCGCCCCCAGCCGTTCCCGTCCGGCTCCCCCGGCCTCCCATCGCCCGACACCTCCCCGGCGAGCTGTCTCTACGTCGTCTACGACCCGGTCACCCGTCTGTGCACGGCAGCGAGCGCGGGGCACCCGGCACCCTTCCTGGTACATCCGGGCGGGGACGTCGAAACCCTCGACGTCGCCCCCGGCCCCCCGCTGGGCCAGGACATCGCCCAGTACCGGTCGACCGAACGCGCCCTGCCGACGGGCAGCACCCTGCTGCTCTACAACACCGCCCTCCTGGCCGAGCCGGTCATGGCACAGTCGCTGCCGAGCCGGATCGCCGAGGCCGCACCCGGCCTCTCCCTCCAGTCGCTGTGCGACTCGCTCGCCCTCGACCTGGGCCCCGACCGGCTCGGCCACGACGCCTTCCTGCTCCTGGCCCGCACCCGCGCCCTCGGTCCGGAGCAGACCAACACCTGGACCTTCCCCAACGACCCCGCGATCGTGTCCATGGCGCGCAAGGCCGCGACCGACCAACTGACCCGCTGGGGCGTCGACGCCGACCTCGTCGACAACACCGCGCTCATCGTCAGCGAGCTGGTGACCAACGCCGTCCGGTACGCCAAGGGCACGATCCGGCTGCGCCTGATCCTCGGTGACACCCTCACCTGTGAAGTCGCCGACGACAGCAGCACCGCCCCGCACCTGCGCCGGGCCCTGGACACGGACGAGCACGGGCGCGGGCTCTTCATCACCGCACAGCTCACCCGCCGCTGGGGCGTCCGGGGGGACAGGCGGGGCAAGGCGATCTGGGCCGAACAGGACCTCGTCCCGTCGTCACCGCCGTCGATGCCGGAGCGGCACGCGCCCGTCGGGGCGGGGACACCGTAGGAAGCGCGGATCCGAGAAGACCCGGAGAACGCCGAAGGCCGCCCTCTCGGATGAGAGGACGGCCTCGGACCTGCGACTACGGAGAAGACTCCAGTCGGGACGACAGGATTTGAACCTGCGACCCCTTGACCCCCAGTCAAGTGCGCTACCAAGCTGCGCCACGTCCCGGTGCCCGTCTGACCTGGGGTTTCCCCTGGCTGGACGCGCACGGAAACAATACCGCACTCACACCGGTGGTCGCGCACCCGTTTTACGCGGCCCGGGCGGCCGACGGGCCCGTCCGAGCGGTGCGCCGGCGGTGTTCCGCGACAGGGGCGCGGGGCCGTCGGCCCGCACCAGGTCGCGTACCGCGGGCACCGAGAGCAGGGCCCCGGAGACGACGAGGGACATGACCCCGGCCACGAGGAGGACGTTGTCGGCGCCGAGGGCCGAGGCGGCGGGCCCCGCGAGCGCCTGGCCGACGGGCATCATCGTCAGGGAGCCCGCGACGTCGTAGGCGTGGATGCGGTTGAGGACGTCGGGCGCGACCTGCGTCTGCACGCTGGTCGCCCACATCACGCCCCAGAACGACGTGCCCGCTCCGGCGATCACCGCGGCCGCCGACACGGCGGCCACGCCGAGCCCCGCGCCCACGGACGCGGGGAAGCAGGCGAAGGCCACCAGGGCGACGGAACCGGCGCGCAGCATGCGACGCGGACGCAGGCGCAGCGCGGCGAGCCCGCCGACGACCGTGCCCGCGCCGAGGGCGGAGTTGACCAGGCCGTAGGCGCGCGGGCCGTGCTGCTGCACCACCTCGGTCGCGACCAGGGGGACGGTCGGGCCCCAGACGGAGATCATGTAGACGCACCAGATCACGATGACAGCCCACAGCCACGTGCGGGACCTGAACTCCCGCCACCCTTCGACGAGGTCGGCCCTGAAGCCGCCGCCGTGGTTCCGGCTTCCCGGGGCGGCCGGGGGCAGGCGGAGCAGCAGGAGGCACAGGGCGCTCAGCGCGAAGGTGCCGGCGTGGGCCACGAAGACCCCTCCGGCGGAGGCGAACGCGACCAGCAGTCCCGCCAGGGCGGGGCCGGCGAGCTGGGCGGCGGACTCGGCGATCCGGATGGCGCCGTTGGCCCCCTGTATGTCGGAGGCCAGACGCGGCACGGTGCTGGCGACGCCGGGCTGGAAGACGGCACCGGCCACGCCGTTGACCGCGCCGATCACGCAGATCTGCCAGAGGACCACGTGGCCGGCGAAGAAGAGGGCGGCGGCGATCGACTGGGCCACGAGCCGCACGAGGTCGGCGCCGATCATCAGCCTCCGGGTGCTGAACCGGTCGGCGATCACTCCGCCGAAGACGACCAGTCCGGCGAAGGGGGCGGCCGACGCGGCCATGGCGAGGCCGACGGCCCCGACTCCGTACCCGTACCGCAGCAGTCCCGCGGCGAGAGCCACCGGCAGCATGGTCTCGCCGAGCCGGGCGAGGGCGCGCGCGACGAAGAACAGGGCGAAGTCCCGCGACCAGACGGGCCGGGGCGCCCGCTCGGCGACGGGGCCCGGGCGGGCGGGGTCCGGGCCCGGCGGCCCGCCGCGGCGCGCGGCCGGGGTGCCCCCGGCGAAGCCGCCGTCCGCGACCCGGCCCCCGCCGCCCGCGGCACACTCGTCCGCCGGGTCGTCGCGTTCGTGGCCCTCGCGGCCGGAGCGGCCCCGTCCGTGCCCGCCGCCCGCCGGACCGCCGCCCGCGGCGCACTCGTCCGTCGTGGGGCTCCCGGCCGTACGGTCCGACGGTTCTCCGTCCGGTGGCTGCTCGTCCGACGACGTCACGGTCATCCCGTTCGTGCCCCTCCCCTGTCCCGGCGGCTCCCCCACGAAGCCGCCCGCTCCGCGCCTCGCTCCCCGTTCCCGGATCACTGCGGATCCGGGTCCGGATCATGCCACGGGGCGCCGGCGGCTCAGGAGGTGTTTCAGTCGGCGGACGGCGGGCCCAACTCGGGGTGGGCGTCGATGAGTCGGGGCGGGGCCGCCTGGCGCCAGGAGTCGGCGAGGATGGCGCGCAGTTCGTCGTCGTCCTCCAGGGCGGCGAGCCGGGCCCTGACCCAGGCGAAACCCGCCTCGTGGCCCGCGATCCAGAACTTCTCCGGTTCGGCCAGGACCAGTTCGTCGCGCTCCTCCTTCGGGCACCGCACGGCGATGGAGGTCTCCTCCTCGGGCAGCGTGGCGAACATCTTTCCCGCGACCCGGAAGGTGGGCATGCTCCAGGCGGTCTTCTCCGTCGTGTCCGGCAGGGAAAGGGCGATACGGCGTACGTCTTCGGCATCCGGCATGAGACGCACGGTAGCCAACGGCACTGACATCGACGCGGCGAAGCACGACGTCACGGGGCCGCGTACGGCACCCGGACCGGCGTGCGGACCACCGGATCGCCCGTCCCGTCCCGGAGCCGCGTCGTCCCGGGCGGACGGGGACCGTCAGGCAGGTCCCGGGACCCGCCCGCCCGGGCGGTCCATCTCGCGCCACTCCGGCCGCAGCCCGGTCAGGTTCGTGGTGAGGAAGTACACGGCCCCGCCGGCGAGGAGCACCGGAGCGAGTCCGGCGGAGGCCACCGCCGCCCCGGCGACCAGTCCGCCGAGCGGGATACCGGCCCAGGCCAGCGAGTCGCCGAGGGCGTTGACCCGGCCCAGCATCCGGCGCGGCACCCGCTCGAAGAGGACGGCCCCCAGCACCGGGTTCAGGAAGCCCGCACCGAACCCGCCCACGGCGAACACGGCCGGCACCGCCCACATCGGCGCGTCGCAGGCGAGGACCAGGAATCTCGGCGCCCCGGCCAGCAGGAACCCGGAGAAGAACACCGCACGGCGCCGCAGCCGGTGGGCGGCCACCGCGGCGATCAGGCTCCCCGCGACCGCCGCCGCTCCGAAGGCACTGCCCATCAGACCGATCGCGGTCGGTCCGTTGCCGGACTCCCTGGCCCAGACGGGCATGAGCACCGTGCCGAACCCGGCGTCCAGCAGGTTGGTGACCGCGATCATGACGATGACGGTCAGCAGCAGCGGTTCGCCGCGCAGGAAGGTGAATCCCTCGCCGAACCGTCGCCAGTACCCCGGCTCCGTCTCCCCGGCCGGCAAGGGGGCTTCCCCGACCGCACGCCCCGTCCCGCGGGGCAGCACCACCGCGACGATCACCGATCCGAGGGCGAAGCAGCCCGCGTCGACGACGAGTCCCGTCAGGGGGCCGAGCAGCGCGACCAGGGCGCCGCCGGCCGCCGGGCCGATGGTGGAGGCGAGCCGTTCGGTCACGCCGCACAGGCCGGTGGCCCGCTCCAGCGGCACCGAGCCGCGCTCGGCGGCTTCCGGGACCATCACCTCCTTGGCCAGGTCGCCGGGACCGCGGGCCGCGCCGATCAGCGCGACCAGGGCCGACAGGAGCGGAAAGGAGAGCAGGTCCAGGGCGTGGAGCAGCGGGATCAGGGCCGCGGCGGTCGCGCTCGCCAGATCGGTGGTCCAGGAGACGGCCCGCGGCCCGATCCGGTCCACCAGGGGCCCGGTGAACGCTTTGACCACCACGTAGGGGGCCATCTCGCAGAACGCGATCAGTCCGGTCCGGGTGGCGCTGCCGGTCGTGACCAGCACGAACCAGGGCAGCGCGACGGCCGAGATCCGCGTACCGGTCTGCGACACGGCGACGGCCGCCAGGACCCCGCCCAGCGGCCGCACGGACCGCTTGCCGGGTATGCCGTCGCCGTCCGGGACGGGCGGCCCGTCGCCCCTCACGACGGCTCCGTCCCTGTCGCCCCACCGGGACCGGAACGGGCGTCCGGCGGGGCGGGCGTGTCCGGTTCGGGCAGGAGGTGCGTGATGACGGCGACCCGCTCGGCTCCCCGGGGGGCCGTCGCCGCCGCCTCGGGCGTGTCCCTGCGATAGCGGGAGAGGACCGCCCTGAGCTCCTGGCCCAGCGCGGTGGCCTCCTCGGGTGTGAGGCGCAGGGGCAGGTCGCTCATGTCGAAGCAGTCCCGCCAGGCGCGGGGCATCGTCTGCAACTCGTTGACCGCCCGTTGCACGCGAAGGGTGTAGGCCGCCACGACGGACTGCAGGTAGGCGAGCGCGGCCTCGGGCTCCCGGTCGGCCAGCTCCGGGGCGTCGAGCTCCGTGATCTGGTGCACCGAACGCCACCAGCGCTCCCGCGCGTTGCCGCGTTCCGCGTCCTCCTCGACGAAGCCCGCGGCGCCGAGCTGGCGCAGGTGGTAGCTGGCCGTACCGGAGTTCACGCCGAGCCGCTCCGCGAGACGGGTCGCGGTCGACGGGCCGTACCTCCGCAGCAGGCTCACCAGTTGCACCCGTACCGGATGCGCCAGGGCGCGCAGCCCCTTGGCGTCCAGTACGACCGCGTCCACTCCGGTTTCGGGGCCGTCCGGCCCCGTGCTCGCGTCAGTCATGTTCCGCACCATAGACCGCGAAGAGTTCTTCGCAAAGACTTGTTCGCGAAGAACTCTTTGCGGTTCTGGGGCCGCGGGGTGCCGTCGCTCCCGCCGGCACGCCGGACGGGGGAACGGGAGGGCTCAGACGACCGCGGCCGCTCGCGTCAGCGCGTCCAGGACGGGCCGGATCAGCGGATGGTTCTCGGCGCCGCGGCGTACCGCGGCGAAGACCCGGCGGGTGGGGGCGACGCCGTCCACGGGGCGCACGACCACGCCCGTGAACTCCATGCCGCGCAGCGCCGACCGGGGGACGAGGGCGACGCCCGCGTCCGCGGAGGCGAGGGCAACGACGGCGCGGAAGTCGTCCGAGGAGTGCTCGAGACGCGGCTGGAATCCGGCGTTCTCGCAGGCCAGGACGACCACGTCGTGACAGGGGTTGCCCGGGTACGGGCCGATCCACGGGTCCTTGGCCAGTTCGGCGAGGGGGACCTCATCGGCGTCGGCCAGCCGGTGGGTGACGGGCACGACCGCGTCGAAGGGCTCGGCGTAGAGCGGGACGTGCGTCAGGCGCGGATCGTCCGCGTCCGGGGCGCCCCGGTACTCGACGGCGACCGCGACGTCGACCTGCCGGTCGAGCACCATCGGGAGGCTGGCGTCCCCCTCGGCGTCCTGGACGCGGACGAGGATGCCGGGCGAGGTGTCGGCGAGGCGGGCCAGGGCGGGGGCCACCACCAGGCCGATGCCGGTCGCGAAGGAGGCCACGGTGACCGTACCGGCGGAACCCGAGCTGTACGCCGCCAACTCGGCCTCCGCACGCTCCAGTTGGGCCAGGACGGCATGAGTGTGGCCGAGCAGGATCTCACCGGCGGGCGTCAGCCGTACGCCCTTGGCGCCGCGCTCGACGAGCCGGTGGCCCGTCTCCTGCTCCAGGGCGGTCAGCTGCTGCGAGACCGCCGATGGCGTGAGGTAGAGCGCGGCGGCCGCCGCCGTCACCGTGCGGTGGTCGGCCACCGCACGGAGGATGTGGAGCCGCCGCGCTTCGATCATGCGACCGATTCTCTCAGGTCACACGCGCTTTCCGGCCATCCGGCCGGTGTGCGCCCCCGTCGCGAGGGGCGCGTCCGCCGTCAGGCGGCGAGTTCCGCCCGCGCCGTCACGAAGGCGTCCACGGCCCGGTTCACGTCCTCGGTGGAGTGCCCCGCGGACAGCTGGACCCGGATGCGGGCCTGCCCCTGCGGGACGACCGGGTACGAGAAGCCGATCACGTACACGCCACGCTCCAGGAGCAGCTCCGCCATGCGGCCGGCGACGGAGGCGTCACCGATCATGACGGGGGCGATGGCGTGGTCGCCGGGGAGGACGTCGAAGCCCTCCTCGGTCATCCGGGAGCGGAACAGCGCCGTGTTCTCCCGCAGCCGCACCCGCAGGTCGTCGGCGGACTCCAGCAGGTCGAGGACCTTCAGGGAGGCCGCGGCGATCACCGGGGCGAGCGTGTTCGAGAAGAGGTACGGACGGGAGCGCTGGCGCAGCAGGGCCACGATCTCGGCGCGGGCCGCGACATAACCGCCGGAGGCTCCGCCGAGGGCCTTGCCGAGGGTGCCGGTGATGATGTCGACGCGGTCCATGACCCCGTGCAGTTCGGGGGTGCCGCGGCCACCGGGGCCGACGAAGCCCACGGCGTGCGAGTCGTCGACCATGACCATCGCGTCGTAACGCTCGGCGAGGTCGCAGATCTCCTGGAGCGGGGCGACGTAGCCGTCCATCGAGAACACGCCGTCGGTGACGATCAGACGGCGGCGCGCGCCGGAGGCCTCCTTGAGCTGGGCCTCCAGGTCGGCCATGTCCCGGTTGGCGTACCGGAAGCGGCGCGCCTTGGACAGCCGGATGCCGTCGATGATCGAGGCGTGGTTGAGGGCGTCGGAGATGACCGCGTCCTCGGCGCCGAGGAGGGTCTCGAAGACACCGCCGTTGGCGTCGAAGCAGGAGGAGTAGAGGATCGTGTCCTCCTGGCCGAGGAACGCGGACAGGCGCGCCTCCAGCTCCTTGTGCACCTCCTGCGTACCGCAGATGAAGCGCACGGAGGCCATGCCGTAGCCCCAGCGGTCGAGCGCCGCGTGGGCGGCGGCGACGACCTCGGGGTGGTCGGCGAGACCGAGGTAGTTGTTCGCGCAGAAGTTGAGGACCTCACCGGGGCGGCCGCCCGCGGTGACGTTCACGGTCGCGGACTGCGGGGTGCCGATGACCCGCTCGGGCTTGTGCAGCCCGGCGGCGCGGATCTCGTCGAGGGTGGTGCGCAGGTCGTCACGGACGGAGTCGAACATCATCAGTTCCTTAAGTCCTCAGAGGGTCCAGTCGAGAATGACCTTGCCGCCGCGGCCGCCGGCCGCGTCGTCGAACGCCGCCTCGTAGTCCCGGAACCCGTAGCGGCCGGTGATCACGGGCATGAGGTCGAGGCCGCTCTCCAGGAGGACCGACATCGCGTACCAGGTCTCGAACATCTCACGGCCGTAGATGCCCTTGATCGTGATCATCGAGGTCACGATCCGGGCCCAGTCGACCGGGAACTCCTGGGACGGCAGACCCAGCATCGCGATCCGCCCGCCGTGGGTCATGTTGGCGATCATGTCGCGCATCGCCTCGGGGCGGCCGGACATCTCCAGACCGATGTCGAAGCCCTCGCGCAGGCCGAGCTTCCGCTGTCCGTCGGCGATCGTCGAGCCCGCGACGTTGAGGGCGAGGCTGACACCGATCTTGCGGGCCAGCTCCAGGCGCTCCTCGCTGACGTCGGTGATGACGACGTTGCGGGCACCCGCGTGACGGGCCACGGCGGCGGCCATCAGGCCGATCGGGCCGGCGCCCGTGATCAGGACGTCCTCGCCTACCAGCGGGAAGGACAGCGCGGTGTGGACGGCGTTGCCGAACGGGTCGAAGATCGCGGCGACGTCGAGGTCGACCGGGACGCGGTGCACCCACACGTTGGAGGCGGGCAGCACGACGTACTCGGCGAACGCGCCGTCACGGCCGACGCCGAGGCCGACGGTGGCCCGGCAGAGGTGACGGCGTCCGGCGAGACAGTTGCGGCACTTGCCGCAGACCAGGTGGCCCTCGCCGCTGACACGGTCGCCGACGTTGATGTCGGCGACGTCGCGGCCGGTCTCGACGACCTCGCCGACGAACTCGTGGCCGAGCACGAGGGGCGTCTTGATGGTCTGCTGCGCCCAGCCGTCCCAGTTGCGGATGTGCAGGTCGGTGCCGCAGATCCCGGTCCTGAGGACCTTGATCAGCACGTCGCCGGGTCCGGCCTCGGGCTCCGGGACGTCCTTGAGCCAGAGTCCGGGCTCCGCCTTCTCCTTGACCAGCGCCTTCACTCGTACGGCTCCTGTGCGTGCGGCCCGGGAGCGGGCACGCCGAAGCGGACCCGTACCGGGGAGAGGGGTGAATTCACCCAGGAATCTGCCGTACGACGGTGCCCTGGGTCCATCGAGGATTTCTTAAGCGCGGCCCCAGCTTTCCTTCACGCCCGCGTCCCCCGCTCCGTCCGGGGCAGGTCGCCGGGTCGGCGGGGCGGCCGGGCGGGACGGAGGGGTGAGAGGTGAGGAGGGGCGGTGGCATCAGGTACGGCTACGCGGACATGCGTGACCCCCGTTCCACGGGGGCTCGTCGCACACCTCAAGGATGGATCCCGGCATAAGTCAAAGGATGGGTCCCGGGCGGCCGACAAGTCCGCACCCGCGCCCCGGCGCGTCGTCAGATCCCGTGGACCTCTTCCCGCCGTTCGAGCTGCCCCGCCAGCTCGGCCGCCATCGCCTTGATGGTCTCCAGGCCCGCCCTTCCCCACGGGCGCGGCCGGACGTCCACGACGCAGATCGTGCCGAGGGCGATGCCGCTGCGGTCGAGCAGGGGGGCGCCGAGGTAGGAACGGACGCCGAACCCGTCGACGACCGGGTTCCCGGCGAAGCGCGGGTAGTCGCGGACGTCCTCCAGGACGAGCGCCTTGCGGCGCACCACCACGTGCGGGCAGAAACCGTGGTCCCGGGCCATGTAACGGCTCGGCTCGAGCTCGTTCCCGGCCGTGCCGGCCATGGGACCGGTGCCCCTGGCACCGCCGTCCGGGGTGTGCAGACCCGCGAAGAACTGCTGTCGCTCGTCGATGAAGTTGACCATCGAGTACGGCGCCGAGGCGACGTGCGCGAGGCGGTCCGCGAAGGCGTCGAGGGCGGGCTCGGAGCGCTCCCCGAGACCCAGCCCGCGCAGCCGCCGCACCCGGGCCGGAGCGTCCTTGTCCTGGGGTGTCAGCAGCAGACGACCGGCCGGCCGCGGCTCGTGACTCATGTACGGGCTCCATGACTCGGGGAGTGGGCGGGCGCGTGGGCGAGGAGGTGACGGACCAGGGTGAGCAGGGTCTGCACCCCCGAGCTGGAGATCCGGGCGTCGCAGCACACGACGGGGATCCGGGGGTCGAGGTCGATGGCCGCCCGCACCTCGGCCGGGTCGTAGCGGTACGAGCCGTCGAACTCGTTGACCGCGACGATGAACGCGAGACCGCGCTGTTCGAAGAAGTCGACGGCCGCGAAGCAGTCCTCCAGGCGCCGCGTGTCGGCGAGGATCACCGCGCCGAGCGCGCCGTCGGAGAGCTCGTCCCACATGAACCAGAACCGCTCCTGCCCGGGTGTGCCGAACAGGTAGAGCACGTGTTCCGCGTCCAGGGTTATGCGGCCGAAGTCCATCGCCACGGTCGTCTCGACCTTGTTCTCGATCCCGTCGAGCCTGTCGGTCGAGGCGCTGACCGTGGTCAGCAGTTCCTCCGTGCTGAGCGGCGCGATCTCGCTCACCGCGCCGACGAACGTCGTCTTGCCGACGCCGAACCCTCCCGCCACCAGGATCTTCAGCGCGGTGGGGAAGGGGTCAGAGCTGCCGTCGTAATCCATCGAGCACTGCCTCCAGAAGGGATCGGTCAGTGGGGTTGTGGTGGAACCGAGGGGGCTTCGTGGTCAGCGCCCCGCAGTCGACGAGGTCCGACAGCAGCACCTTGGTGACCGCCGCCGGCAGCTTCAGATGGGCGGCGACCTCCGCGACGGAGACGGGCACCCGGCAGCGTTCGAGCGCCTGGCCGTGTTCGGGGCCGAGGTGACCGAGGGGTGTGGCTCCCGTGGCCATGACCTGGGAGATGAGGTCGAGCGTGGTGCTCGGCCGGGTCCGGCCGCCGCTGACGGTGTAGGGGCGCACCAGGCGTCCCGCCGCGTCGTCGAGCCAGGGCCCGTCGCCGGCCGCGGCCCCCTTCAAGACCTCATCGCCGGCGGTTCGGCGGCGTGCTGCCGGGGCGGGGTGACCAGGTAGGGCCGGACGCTCTTGACCAGCATCGCCATCTCGTAGCCGAGGACGGCCGCGTCCGCCTCGCGGCCCGCGAGCACGGCGAGACAGGTGCCGGAGCCCGCCGTGGAGACGAACAGCAGGGTCGAGTCGAGTTCGACCACGACCTGGCGCACCTCGCCGCCGTCCCCGAAACGCACGCCCGCGCTGCGCCCGAGGGCGTAGAGGCCGCAGGCGAGCGCCGCCATGTGGTCGGCGCTGTCCGGGTCGAGGCCGTGGACCGCCTTCACGAGCCCGTCGCTGGAGAGCAGCACCGCGCTCGTGGTGTGGGGTACGCGCTGGACCAGGCCGCTCATCAGCCAGTCGAGATCGGACACGTGGCCGGTCGGCGCATCGCTCGCCATGGGGGATCGACTCCTTGAGGTACGAAGGTCTGCGGGAGCGGTGGGGAGGGGGGTGGAGGTCGTCATCCGGCGGGTGTGCTCCCGTCGTGCCGGACGGTGTGGTCGGGGCCGGGGCCGGGCGCGGGGTCGTGGACCCCCTGGGGTGCCTGCGCGTGTGCCGGGCGGGCCGCGTCCGGGCGGGCCGCCGGTGTGCCGTCTCCCTGGGGGACGTCCAGGAGGCCGCCGACGGAGATGCCCGCGGGCAGTTCCCCGCGGACCCGGGCCGTGCCGTCGCCACGGGGCGCCTCCAGCCGTGCCCGGTCCGGGAACGAGGCCGGGGCGGCCTGCCCGGCCGTCGCCGACGGGCCCCGGGGCGGCTCCGGGCGCTCCCGGCCCCCCGGCTCCGCGTGGGCGGCCTCCGCGAGCCCGATCCCGCGCTGGAACGCCGCCATGAGACCCGGGTCGTGCCCGACGAGGTGCTCCGGGTCCGGGCGGGGCGCCTGTCCTTCGCGCAGTTGCGGGACGATGTGCTCCTGGGCGCGCCGCTTGGGCAGGTTGGGCTTGCCCATGGTGCCGCGCACCACACCGGCGCGCGGTGCGGGCGGCATGGCCGTGTTCTCGGCGGCGGCGAACCGGTCCTCAGGGCGGATCCCGGGTACGGCCTCGGCCGGGTTGGGCCGCTCGGCGTGGGCGCCGCGCACCGGGAGCGGCGTGGCGTCGCCGTGCCCCCCGGCCGACGTGCCCGGCGCGACAAGCGGAGGCGTCCGCGTCCCCCGCGTCCGCTCGGGCACCGGCTCACGCGGCGACTGCCGGGGCACGGGGGCCGTCGGACGGCCACCGGGAAACACCGGGACCTGCGCCGACGGCGGCCGCGTGGCCCCGGGGCCGAGGGCCGGCCGGTGACCGGCGTCCGTGCCGTGCTGCGGCGCCTGCGTCGCGCCGCCGTCCTCGACGGGATCCGGCCGTGAGCCCAACAGCCCCTGCGGGACCACGAGTACGGCCTGGACCCCGCCGTAGATGTTGCTCTGGAGCCGTACGTGGATGCCGTGCCGACGGGCGAGCTGCGAGACCACGAACAGGCCGATGCGCCCGTCCTGGAGCAGACCGGCGACGTTGACCTGGTCCGGGTCGGCGAGCAGGGCGTTCATCCGGTCCTGTTCGGCCGCCTGCATGCCGAGTCCCCGGTCCTCCACCTCGATGGCCAGTCCCGAGGTGACGTGGTCGACGCGCAGCAGCACCTGGGTGTGCGGGGCGGAGAACAAGGTGGCGTTCTCGACGAGTTCGGCGAGCAGGTGGATGACGTCGGCGACCGCGTGACCGCGCAGGGTGCCCTCGGTCGGGGGCACCAGCTTGACCCGTGAGTACTGCTCGACCTCGGCGATCGCGGAGCGCAGCACCTCGGTCATGGAGACGGGGTTGCTCCACTGGCGGCGCGAGACGGCGCCGCCGAGCACGGCCAGGTTCTCGGCGTGGCGTCTGATGCGGGTGGCCAGGTGGTCGACGTGGAAGAGGCCCTTGAGGAGGTCCGGGTCCTCGATCTCGTTCTCCAGGTCGTCGAGGATGGAGATCTCGCGGTGCACGAGGGACTGAAGCCGTCGGGCCAGGTTGACGAAGACCTCGACCTTCTGTTCGCTGCCCGCCTGGCTGGAGAGCTGCGAGGCCTGCACGACGGCCGCGACGGCGCCGTCGTGGGCGCGGGAGAGGTCGGCGGCGAGCAGTTCGAAGTCGTCGGCGTCCGCGGGAAGGCGGCGGCGCGTCCTGCGCGCGGGCGGGTCCTCGCCGCGGCGCAGCCCCTCGACGACGGCGAGCAGATCGGTCTCGGTGCGGGCGCTCGTACGGCGCAGGGCTCCTATGCGTTCCCGTACGGACGTGGCGGCGCGGTCGGCGGCGACGGCGGCGATCAGGATGCCGGCCAGGGCCACGCCCGCCGCCCCGGCGAGGACGGCCCACAGGACGGGGCCGGGCCGGGCGCCGGTGGAGCGGACGGTGAACAGTACGGCGGCGCACGCGCTGAGGGCCACGGCGGTCGGCGGCAGGACCGCGAGGCGCAGCAGCTGTGGCCGCAGATGCGTCTCGGGGGGTGCGAGGGTGGCGCGGGGGGCCGGCCGACCGTGCCGCCCGCCCTCACGGCGGTCTGCGCGTGCGGCCGGTGCGCGGAGGTGAGACATCTGCGTCCTCGTACTGGATGCGTCGGGGGCACGGAGCTCCCGCGGGTCTGCGCGACTCGGGCGTGTGCCATCGCGGTGCCGGTCGAGAGAGCCGAAAAAAACGGCCCTGCGTCGCCCGTCGGCAACTGACAGTAGTCGCCAACGCATCATGTGCGGTGGGCTGTTGACAAACTCCCCCAGGTGGCGTCCCGCTCTGGTATGAGGCGTCGCACGACTGACCGATAACACCGCCGGGCGCGCGTTCACGCCAGGCTCCGGATCCGATCGGAGCTGGTCAGAAGTGGTCACAGGCAAACAGCGAGGGCCGGAGAGCGTTTCGCTCTCCGGCCCTCGCCAGGGATCGGCGGATCAGCCCGCGGGCACCGCCTCGGGCTCTCCGGTGTCCTCCGTCGAGCCGTCGGCGATGTCACCCGGCGTGTCGGCGACGGCCTCCTCGAAGGTCGGCCAGCCGCCCTTCGGCGCACGGGCCGCACCACGCCACCAGGGCTCGGAGGGAACGGTCTCGGCCGTGGGTTCGAAGGGCTCACCGGGGCGGGGCAGCGCGACGCGCGCGCCCACCGCGCGGGCGGCGGCCAGCGTGCCCTCGCCCGGGTCGGCCCAGGCGTGGGTGGAGAGGTTGAACGTCCCCCAGTGGATCGGCAGCATCACCCCGGCGGGCCGCCCGCCCTGGAGGTCCAGGTGGGAGCGCATCCCCTCCTGGGGCGTCATGTGGATGTCGGGCCAGAAGTCACTGTACGCACCGATCTGGATCATCGTGGCGTCGAACGGTCCGTGGGCGGCACCGATCTCCTTGAAGCCCTGGAAGTAGCCGGTGTCACCGCTGTGGTAGACGCGGTGCTCGTCGCCCTCGGCGACCCAGGAGGCCCAGAGGGTGTGCTGGGTGTTGCGCAGACCGCGCCCGCAGAAGTGGCGTGCCGGTGTCGCCGTCAGGGTGATCCCGCCGACCCGGGTCGACTCGTTCCAGTCCAGCTCGCGGATGCGGCCGGCCGAGATGCCCCAGTGCTCCAGATGGGCTCCGACGCCGAGCGGCACGGCGAACACCGTGTCCGTTCCGCCCAGCGCCTTGATCGTGGGCATGTCGAGGTGGTCGTAGTGGTCGTGCGAGATCACCACGACGTCGACCGGGCCGAGCGCGGCCAGCGGCAGGGGCACCGGGTGCAGGCGCCTGGGGCCGGCGAAGGCGAACGGGGAGCAGCGCTCGCCCCAGACCGGGTCGAACAGCACACGGTGGCCGTCGATCTCGGCGAGGACGCTGGAGTGCCCCATCCAGGTGAGCCGCAGTCCGGTCGCGGCGGGCCTGGCCAGGTCGGCGAGTGTCGTCGCGTGCACCGGCACGGTCCCGGCCGGGGAGCGGTGGGCGCGCTCCTCCCTGCGGAAGTAGACCTTGGCGAACTCCACCATCGAGCCGTCGGGGCGGGTACGGGCGGTCTCCGGGTTCTGGAAGACTCCGTCCGCGAAGTTCGGCGAGTTGCGGATGCGCCGCATGCGCGCACCGGCCGGATCCGCGCCGAAGGCGGCGGGCCGCAGCGCGCGGAGCCCGGAGCTCAGGGTACGGAAACCGGTCACGGATACCTCCAGATGGAGTCGGTCAGGCTTTCATTATGGTCGTCGCCCCCGGCAACACCGGGGCGCCCGGTCACGGCACGACGTCCGCGGCCCGGGCCCGTAACCACTCAACCCCGCCGCACCCCCGCTTCTTCCGCGCCGGGCGGGCTCCTCCGGGCGCCACCGCGCCCCGCACCCCCGGCGACCGCCGACGGGTCGTCCCGGGACGGCCGTCCTCCGGGTGCGGGCCGGTCCCGCGGGCCGGGTCCGGCCCGTCGCACCCGGCCGCCCCGGCGCCTCCGACGACGGTCGATCCGGTGCGTTGACATGACCCGGCACTCATTCCGATACTGACTCATGATTCAGTAGTCAGGTATTCGTCCCGGCGGCCCGGCGGCCGTACCGGCCCGTCCACGTCTGGAGACACCGTGTCCGACCTCCCTGCCGAACCGGCACCGGCACCGGCACCGGCACCGGCCGAGGGCGTCTCGGGCACCGTGCGGCGCGCCGTCACGCGGAGCCTGTGATGGGCGAGACGCTCACCGGCGGCGAGGCCCTCGTCCGCGCGCTGTCCGGACACGCCGTGACCCGGGTCTTCGGCATCCCCGGTACGCACAACCTGGAGATCTACCGCCACCTGTCCGCGTACGGCATCCGGCACGTCCTGACGCGCCACGAACAGGGCGCCGGGTACGCCGCCGACGGCTACGCGCGCGTGACCGGACGCCCGGGTGTCGTGATCACCACGACCGGACCCGCCCTGCTGAACGCGGCGGCCGCCGTCGGCCAGGCCTACTCGGACAGCGTGCCGCTGCTCGTCGTCTCCCCCGGCACGCCCCTGCGCCACCCACGGCTCGCCACCGGCCTGCTGCACGAGACGCGCAGTCAGACCGAGGCCCTGCGGGGCGTGGCCGCGTTCAGCCACCGCGTGTCCTCGGTCGCCGAGATCGACGCGGCGGTGGCACGCGCCTTCACCCTCTTCCGCACCGGCCGGCCGCGGCCCGCGCACATCGAGGTCCCGCTCGATCTGCTGGAGGCCGTCGAGGAGACCGGCCCCGTCCGCGTCGCCCCTCCCGTCGCTCCCCCCGCCCCGGCCACCCCCGCCCTGGAGCGGGCCGCCGAGGCGCTGCTCGAGGCGCGCCGTCCGGCACTCGTGCTCGGCGGCGGAGCGCGCGGCGCGGCCGCCCCGGCCTTGGCCCTCGCCGAGGAACTGGGCGCTCCCGTCCTCACCACGGCCAACGGCAAGGGGATCGTCCCGGAGACCCATCCGCTGGCCCTCGGCGTGTCGCTGCACAGTCCCCCGGTCCGGAACTGGCTCGCGGACTGCGACACCGTGCTCGCCGTGGGCACCGAACTCGCCGAGTCCGACTTCTGGTCCGCGCCGCCCGCCCTGAACGGCACGCTGGTCCGCGTGGACCTGGACCCGGACCAGATGTACGCGGGCCTCGCCGCGGACGTCGCCGTCGTCGGTGACGCGCGGCTCTCCCTGACGGCCCTGCTCGCCGCGGTACGGGAGCCCGGCGGCACACCCCGGCACGCGCGCGTGCCCGGCGAGGACCCCGTCCGGCGCGCCGGAGCGCTGCGGGCCGCGCGGAACGCCGGGACCGCCGAGCGCGACGCCCGCTGGATCCCGTACCTGCGGGCGATCCGTTCCGTCCTCCCCGAGGACGCCGTGATCACCTCGGACAGCGCCCGGTGCTGCTACTACGGGGCGCTTCCCCACCTCCCGCTCGGACCCGCGGGCCGCTATCTTCATCCGACCGGCTACGGCACGCTCGGCTACGCTCTGCCCGCGGCGATCGGAGCCAAGGCGGCGTGCCCCGGCCGCGAGGTGGTGGCGCTCAGCGGGGACGGCGGCCTCCAGTTCACCGTGCAGGAACTGGCGACCGCGGCACAGCTCCGCCTCCCGCTGCCCGTCGTGGTCTTCGACAACGGCGGCTACGGGGAGATCCGCGACGAGATGGCGGCCCGGGGCGACACGCCCATGGCCGTCGACCTCGCTCCGGTCGACCTGCCCGCCCTGGCCCGCGCCTACGGAGGACAGGGCACGCACGCGTACGGCCCGGACGAGCTGAGCGCCGCGCTCGCCGAGGCACTGCGCACCCCCGGCCCCACCCTGATCGCCGTCCCCGAGGAGACCCCATGACCGCCGCCCCTCTGATGACGCTCACCTGGACGGACCACGTCACCGGCCGTCCGGGGTTCCTCGTCGTCGACCGGCTCGTACGGGGCGTCTCCAGCGGCGGTCTGCGGATGCGGCCCGGCTGCACGCTGGAGGAGGTCGCCGGGCTCGCCCGCGGCATGACCATGAAGGAAGCCCTGCACTACAACCCGGAGGGCCGGTACGTCCCGCTGGGCGGCGCCAAGGGCGGGATCGACTGTGACCCCCAGGACCCGGACGCGTACGGCCTGCTGGTGCGCTACCTGCGCGCCATGCGTCCCTACATCGAGTCCTTCTGGACCACCGGCGAGGACCTCGGGCTCAGCCAGGACCTGGTCGACCGGGCCGCCGAGGAGGCCGGCCTCGTCTCCTCCATCCAGGCCGTGTACCCGCTGCTCGACGACGAGGCGGCGGCCCGGAAACGGCTCGCGGACGCCTTCGCGGTCGAGGTGGACGGCATCGGCCTCGACGAGCTGGTCGGCGGCTGCGGGGTCGCCGAGTCGGTGCTCGCCGCCCTGGACCGGGCCGGGACGCCGTACGCGGGAACGCGTGTCTCCGTGCAGGGGCTCGGCACCATGGGCGGGGCCACCGCGCGCTTCCTCGCGCGCGCGGGACTCAGGATCGTGGCCGTCGCCGACGTCAAGGGAACCGTCGTGAACCCGGACGGCCTCGACGTCGAGGCGCTGCTCGCGGCACGGGACGCGTACGGAACGGTCGACCGCGCGGTGCTGCGCCCGGCCGACCGCGAACTCCCCGGTGACGCCTGGCTGTCCGTCGACGCGGAGGTGCTGGTGCCCGCCGCGGTCTCGTACGCGATCGACACGGCGAACCAGCGGGAGATCAAGGCCCGTTGGATCGTCGAGGCGGCCAACATGCCCGTCCTGGAGGACGCGGAACGGCTGCTCGCGGCACGCGGGGTCACCGTCCTGCCGGACGTCGTGGTCAACTCCGGTACGAACGCCTGGTGGTGGTGGACCCTGTTCGGCGACATCGGCGCCGACGCGGACGAGGCGTTCGCCCACACCCGGCGCTCCATGCGCGCCCTGATCGACCGGACGCTCGCGCGCGCGGAGGCCGACGGGACGACCCCGCGGGCCGCCGCCCACGCCATCGTCACCGACCGGCTGCCGGTCATCGCGGAGCGGTTCGGCTGGTACCGCTGAGGGGCGGGGTCACCGGGCGTCCGCTCCGGGAGGGGAACCGCGCGGGGTACGGCGATTCCCCGGCGGGAATTGAGGAGCGGGCCGGGCCGGAGCAGAGTCGGTGACGTCACAGGAACCGCGCGAGAGCGCGCACCGACCCGCACGAGGAGCATCATGTCCGCCATCGACGCGCAGGACCTGATCGAGCACTACATCGGCGTCTGGAACGAACCCGACCCCGCGGTCCGCCGCGAGACCGTGCGGGAGCTGTGGGCCGAGGACGGCGTGCATCTCCTGCGTCCCCCGCAGGAGATGCACGACAGGGCGGTGTCCCTCGGCTTCGGCACCGCCGTGCTGGAGGCCCGGGGGCACGCCGAGCTGCACGCGCGCGTGACGCGTGCCTACGAGGAGTTCGTGGCGCCCGGGACGTACGTCTTCAGGATCCGGGAGTCCGCCCGCAGGCTGGACGACGTGATCACGTTCCGCTGGGAGTCCTTCCACACCGGGGAGGGGCGGGTCACGGGCGGTGGGCTGGAGTTCCTCGTCCTGGACGGGGAGGGCCGCATCAAGGCCGACTACCAGTTCGTCGACTGACGGCGGGCGGGGCCGTCCTCGCCGGGGGCGGACCGGACGGGCCCTGGACGCCGGGAAAGACGTCGGCCGTCACCGGGCCTCCCCCGAAAGGGCTGTGTAGGGTTGCCGCGTGGCGAGAGTCCGGTTGAGCGTGGCGGAGCGGCGCGAGGAGTTGCTGCGGGCCGCCGTCGAACAGATCGAGGCGCGGGGCGTGGCGGCGGTGAGGATCGCCGACGTGGCCTCGGCCCTCGGCGTGAGCAACGCGCTGGTGCTGTACCACTTCTCGACGAAGGAGAAGCTGGTCGCCGCCGCGTTCACCTACGCCGCCGAGGACGACCTCGCCCATCTGCGCAAGCTGCTGGGCCGCCGCACCACGGCGCTGCGGCGCCTTCGGGCCGCCGTGCGCTGGTACGCCCCGACGGGGCAGGCGAAGGGCTGGCGCCTGTGGATCGAGGGCTGGGCGGTCGCCCTGCGCGAGCCCGCGCTGCGCGAGGTCACCCGTGATCTCGACCGGCAGTGGAAGGCCGCGATGACCGAGGTGATCGCGGAGGGGGTGGCCGCCGACGAGTTCCGCTGCCCGGACCCGGCGGGTGCGGTCCTCAGGCTCACGGCGCTGCTGGACGGACTGGCCGTCCAGATGACGGCGTACTCCGGAGCGGTCTCGCGGGCGCGGACCCAGGAGTGGGTGGACGAGGCCCTCGCCCGCGAACTGGGGCTGGAGCGCGAGGCGTTGATGGCCGCGGTGCGCTAGGGACACGAGAGCGCGGGGGTACGGCGTCCGGCCCCCGCGCTCCGCTTCGTCCACTGTCGGTTCCGTGGACCGCCGCAAGAACGGTCGTCCCGGATCTCGCCGGAGCGACCAGCGCTCCCAGCACGACCGACCGGGCCGGTCCCGCCTCAGGGCACTCTCAGGCCACCGACTCGATGCGCAGCTTGATGTCGTCCGGCGAGAGGGCGCCCTTGGCCGAGATGTGATCGCCCGAGGACTCGCCGCGCAGCCGGCGTCCGATCCACGGAACCAGGTATTCGCGCGCCCACTGGATGTTGTCGCGGCGCACCTCCAGCGTGCCGCGCGGCGGGAGGGGCGGCCAGGGCTGGTCCGGGTCGGCGGGGACCTCGAGGCCGAGCACCTGTCCGGCACGGAGCGCCACCCGGGTGTGCCCCTCGGGCGAGAGGTGCAACCGGTCGCCGTCCCAGGCCCGGCGGTCCTGGACCGTCTTCAGCGACCAGAGGTCGAGCACGGGACAGCCGTAGCGGTCCGCGATGGCCCGCACGTGTCCGTTGTAGGTGGCGATCTTGCCGCGCAGATGCTTGAGCACGGGGACGCCACGGGTGTCGAAGCCGGTGGTCACCATGACGGTGCCGACGGCGGAGGTGAGGTCGGCGACCGCGCGCTCGAAGCGCTCCGCGACCTCGTCGGGATCGGTGCCGGGACGGATGATGTCGTTGCCACCGGCGCAGAACGAGACCAGGTCCGGGCCGAGTTCCTTGGCCCGCTGGAGCTGGGTCTCGACGATCTGGTCGAGCAGTTTGCCGCGCACCGCGAGATTGGTGTAGTCGAAATCGCCTTCGGGCCTGCGGTCCGCGAGAAGTACGGCGAACCGGTCGGCCCAGCCGACGAACGCCCCGTCGGGCCCAGGGTCGCCGACGCCCTCGGTGAAGCTGTCCCCCACCGCCACGTACGACCCGATCACTGATCTGTTGTCACTCTTCGAATCGTCTGCCACATCGAGCCATGATTCACCTTTCGATGTGAGCTACGCGACCGTAGGGAAGGGTTGACTGACGGTGAGATAAGCCACTCGCCAAGCATTGGTCAACTCTGGAATAAGGCTCGCATCAGGGATGTTGAGGCAGCGATCACCCAGAAACCCGCGCCACGGGACCACCGAAGGCCGGACCCGGGGGATCGCGGGGTCCGGCCTTCGGAGATCTTCCTGCCGTCAGGAGCAGGAGGAGCGGGGGTCAGCCCACCGCGACACCGTGCGAGCGCAGGTACGCGACCGGGTCGACGTCGGAGCCGTAGTCCGGCGTGGTGCGGATCTCGAAGTGCAGGTGCGGTCCGGTCACGTTGCCGGTCGCGCCGGAGAGACCTATCTGCTGCCCCTCGGTCACGGTCTGCCCGGCGGAGACGGACAGCGACGACATGTGGGCGTACTGGGAGTACTTGCCGTCGGCGTGCTGGATGACGACCTGGTTGCCGTAGGCGCCGCCCCAGCCCGCGGAGACGACGGTGCCCGCGGCGATGGACTTGAGCGTGGTGCCGGTCGGGATCACGAAGTCCACGCCCGTGTGGTAACCGCTGGACCACATGCTGCCCGCCACCTTGTAGCCGGTGCCGACGGAGCTGGCGGCGACCGGCAGAGTGTAGCCGGAAGAGCCGTTGGCGGAAGCGGAGTCGGACGCGGCCGTGTCGGTGGCCGGGGTCGCCTGAGCGGGCTTCGCCTCGGTGGTCGCCCGGTCGGGCTTCGCCGAGGTGGTCGCCTTGGCGGACGCGTGCGTGGCGGAGTGGGCGGCCGGGGCGGCCTTCCCGCCGAGCGACAGCTTCAGACCGGGGTGGATCAGCGACGGGTCCTCGCCGATGGCGGAGCGGTTGTCCGAGTAGATCTTCTTCCAGCCGCCGCTGACGTTCTGCTCGTCGGCGATCTTCGAGAGGTAGTCGCCGGACCTCACCGCGTAGGTCTTCGTCGTGGTGGCCGGGGCCGCCTTCTTGGCGGGGGCGGTGGCCGGGGCCTTCTCGACGTGGTGCGCGACGGCGGTCGCCTGGGTCGCGGCGTGGGCGCCCGTGGCTCCCATCAGGGGCAGCGCGAGTGCGGCGCCACCGGTTCCGGCCACGGCGATCGAGCGGCTGAAACGAGGGGACTTGGGACGGCGATGCTTACCCTTCGCGGGCATGGCGAATTCCTCTCCGGCGCCTGCGGGGTGAGCTGTCGGGTGCGGGCTGGAGATGCCCGGCCGCGCTGCTGCGCGGCTGTACCCCAAGCCTGTTCCGGGAACCGGACCAGGCACGGAACCTGTGGGTCCCCCGCTCCTGCCGTGTACGGGTGAGTGTGCGGATTCCGGGCGGCGGCAGGATTGGGCGTCCGTCCGGATTGAGGCAGAACGTAGGCGAGATGAGAGCGCGTCGACAACTATGTGCGGTTTCTGTGCGCTCGTCTTTCTTGATCCATGCGGAGATAACCGTCACCCTCCGTGGAACGAGGATCTTCCGGACATCTCAACTCGCCTGGAAACACCGGCACGTCGAGAAGCGAGGACGGCAACGCATCGTCACGAATATGACGCTCCTCACGCGACTCGCCCCAGGGCCCCTTATTCCAGGGCCAGTTGTAACGAAGGTGCTTATTCGGACAGAACAGTCAGATGCGACAGGGATGGATATCCGGCGCATTCGACTTTTCATGTGGAGCGACACCTGAAACGGCACCCCCCAATGCCCCATTTCCGCGTGATTCACCCACGACACCCACCTGACCCGGCTCCGCGATCGGGCACTCGGTCAACTCGAACGCAAATTCGATTACATGTGTCTCCGGAACGGTGTCACCAGGCGCGTCCCGTCCGAGGCCGGTGCCTGTGGACAACTCATTGCCCGAGGAACCCATGTCGTATCGTCGAGAGCGCGAGCCGGTACAACTGCCGACGAGCGGCGCCGACTCCAGCCCGGTGACGCCGACGGCCGAATGGGAGGAGCCCCCCGTGACGCAGCAGATCCCGTCGACCGAGCCCGAGCTCGGCGGAGTGCGCAACTTCCGCGACGTGGGCGGACTGCCCACCGTGGACGGCCGGCGCGTGCGCTACGGGCAGCTGTTCCGCAGTGGTCACCTCGCGCACGCCACGGAGGAGGACGCCGCGTTCCTCGCCTCCCTGGGACTCCACACGATCTTCGACTTCCGCAATGCGGCGGACCAGAAGCTGGAGGGCCCCGACGTCGAACTGCCGGGCGTGCGGAACGTGAACCTCCCGCTGAGCGACCCGGCGGACGGCAGCGAGTTCTGGAAGATGGTCCGCGACGGCGAGATCGACCAGCTTCGCGGGATCCTCGGCGACGGCAAGGCCGCGAACCGGATGATCAACTCCTACCGCAGGATCATCGAGGAGCGCACGGCCGAGCACTCCCAGGTGCTGCACGCCCTGGCCGACGACAGCGTGCCCGCGCTGATGCACTGCGCGGCGGGCAAGGACCGCGCCGGGCTGTCCATCGCGGTCACCCTGCTCGCCCTCGGCGTCGAGCGCGAGGCGATCGTGGCCGACTACCTGGAGTCGAACGCCACGCACCGCCGTTACAAGGTCCACCGCAACGGTTCCTCGTCCGGCGCCTACTCCCCCGAGGTGATGGAACTGCTCAGCCCGCTGTTCGACGCGCGCGCCGAGTACCTGACGGCCGCGTTCGAGACGATCGAGGCCACCTGGGGCGGCGTCGAGGCCTACCTGGAGCAGGGGCTGGGGCTGACGCCGGAGCTGCGGGAACGCCTGCGCGCGCGGCTCCTGGACTGAGCCGCGCGCCGGGGCCGGGCTCTACTGGTTCTGCGCGCCCAGCGTGAAGAGCAGGTAGATGAAGGCCGCGAAGAGGTGGCCGACGGCGACGTAGATGATCAGCCGCACCCACAGGGCGCGCGGGAACCTGTCCTCCATGGACCGGCGGGGCTGCGTGGGTTCGGTCATGACGTCTCTCCCGGGGTGGGGTGGCCCGTCGCCGTGCCGAGGCACAGCGCGGCGACGGGACTCTGCAACAGGGTGTGCACGAAGAGGAGCTCGGCTCCGCCGCGCTCGGCGGCGGCGATACGGTGCGGGGTCAGCGAGTCGAAATGGGCGCTGTCCCCCGGCGCGAGGACGTGCGCGGTGTCCCCGAGGCGCAGGCTGAGCCGCCCCTGGAGGACGTACAGCCACTCCTCGCCCGGATGGACACGCACGATGTCGCCCTGCGATCCGTACGGGACGCGCACGCGCAGCGCCTGCATCCCGCGGCCCGCGGAGCCCGCCTGCCAGTAGGTCCAGCCGCCCGCCGGGGCCGGCTCCATGTCGGCGGCCCGTACGATCGCGTCACGGTCGGGGACCGCCTCGCCGAGCAGTTCGGAGACCGTCGTACCGTAGACGCGGGCCAGCGTGAGCAGCATCGGCAGCGAGGGCTGGCGCTGCCCGGTCTCCAGACGGGAGAGGTGGGCGGGCGAGAGCCCGGCGGCGCGGGCGGCGGCCTCCAGCGTGAGGGAGGCGCTGCGGCGCAGGGCACGGAGCCGGGGCGCCACGGCGTGCAGCTCGGCGGACGGCTCGTCGGCCGCCCCCGGTTCGGCAGGGCTCATGGGACCATTGAGCCAAACAATTACCCCCGGGGCAATTTTCTTGCCCCGGAGGCAAAAGTCTCGGTGCGCACGGCACGTCCGACGGGGTCCGTCCTCCGCGGGCCACCGCCGCGCGCGGCTCTCAGCGGTTCGCCACCGCCTGCTTCACCAGCGTCTTCCCGAAGTCCCACATCAGCCCGCCGCCGTTGTGCGCATCCTCCATCACCGCGGTGAAGGCCTCCACGAACCGGTCGACGTCCCGCTCGTCGACGACCAGCGGCGGGATCAGCTTGATCACCTCCAGGTGGTCTCCGGAGACCTGGGTGAGGATCCGGTGCCGCTGGAGCAGCGGCACGACGACCATCTGCGCGAACAGACCCTTGCGCGCGGCCTGGAGCATGGTCCAGCGACTGCGCAGTTTGAGCGACGCGGGCCGGCCGAACTCGATGCCGATCATCAGACCCCGGCCGCGCACCTCGCTGAGCAGCTCGTACCGGTCGACCAGGGCCGTCAGCCTGGACTTCAGCAGTTCACCGGTGATCCGCGCGTGGGCGACGGTCTGCTCGTCCTCCATCACGGAGAGCACGGCGAGGCCCGCCGCCATGGCCTGCGCGTTGGAGCCGAAGCTCGCCGAGTGCACGAGCACGCGGTCCATGGAGGAGTAGACCTTCTTGAAGATCCAGTCCTTTCCGATGGTCGCGCCCACCGGGACGTAGCCGCCGGAGAGTGCCTTGGCCACGCACACCAGATCCGGTTCGACGCCGTCCTCGTGCTGGTAGGCGTAGAAGTCCCCGGTGCGGCCGAGACCGGTCTGCACCTCGTCCGCGATGAGCAGGGCCTTGTGCCGGTGCAGGAGTTCCTGGGCGGCGCGCAGATATCCGGGCGGGGACTCGTGGACGCCCTTGCCCTGGATCGGCTCCACGATGAGCGCGGCGACGTCGCCCTTCCTCAGCTCCCTCGCCAGGGCGTCGAGGTCGCCGAGCGGCACGGCCGTGTCGGGCAGCAGGGGGGCGAAGCCGTCGCGGAAGCCGTCCTCGCCGTTGACCGACAGGGAGCCGGTGGTCAGCCCGTGGAAGGCGTGCGAGCAGTACAGGACCCTCGGCCTGCCCGTGGCGTACCGGGCGAACTTCAGCGCGGTCTCGACCGCCTCCGTGCCGCTGTTGCCGAAGAACACCCGGTCCAGGTGCGGGCTGTGGGTGAGCAGCTTCTCGGCCAGCAGTCCGGGCAGCGGCTGGCAGTCGAAGCGGGTGAGGTCGGCGAGCGAGGCGTCGAGGACGTCGTGGAGCGCCTGCCGGACGACGGGGTGGTGGCGGCCGAGGCCCATCACCCCGAAGCCGGCGAGCATGTCGAGGTAGTCGTTGCCGTCCGCGTCCCAGAAGTGGGCGCCCTCGGCCCGCTCGTAGACCTTGTCGAAGCCGATGGTGTGCAGCATGCGCGGGAGCTGGTGGTTCAGGTACTTCGTGTGCAGCTCGTAGCGCTCGGCTCCGCGCTCGGCGAGGAGCGCGCCGAGGTCGAACTCGCCCTTCGGGGCAGGGTCGGTCATTCCTGTTTCTCCTTGGACGGCTCTTCCTCGGCCGGCCGGTCGGCGGCCCCTGACGGCTCGTGGTCGGCCTTGGCCCGCTCGTCCCGGACGGCCAGGGCGGCGCTGATCCGGCCGGCGATCTCCACGGGCGTGAGCCCGATGTCGGCGAGCACCTCGGACCGCTTGGCATGGGCGAGGAACTGCTCGGGGATGCCGAACCGCCGTACGGGCACGTCGACCTCGGCGTCCCCGAGGGCCAGCGCGACGGCGGCGCCGACGCCCGAGGCCCGGCTGTTGTCCTCGACGACGGCGACGAGCCGGTGCCCGGCGGCGAGGCGGGGCAGCTCCGGGTCGACGGGCTTGACCCACCGCGGGTCGACGACGGTGCAGCCGACGCCACGGGACTCCAGCAGGTCGGCGGCCTGGAGGCAGACCGGGGCCATCACGCCGACCGCGACGAGCAGGACCTCGGGGCGCTCGCCGCGGTGCAGGACGTCGAGCCCGCCGACCCGGTCCACCGCGGGGACCACCGGCCCGACCGACTCCTTGGGGAAGCGGATCAAGGTCGGCGCGTCGTCCACGGCGACCGCCTCCCGCAGCTGGGCCTTCAGCTGGTCGGCGTCGCGCGGCGCGGCGATCCTGAGGCCGGGCACGACCTGGAGGATCGACATGTCCCACATGCCGTTGTGCGAGGCGCCGTCGACCCCGGTGACCCCGGCCCGGTCGAGGACGAAGGTCACCCCGCAGCGGTGCAGGGCGACGTCCATGAGGAGCTGGTCGAAGGCGCGGTTGAGGAAGGTCGCGTACACCGCGACGACGGGATGCAGACCGCCGGTCGCGAGTCCGGCCGCGGAGACCGTGGCGTGCTGCTCGGCGATGCCGACGTCCCACACCCGGTCGGGGAATCTCTCGGCGAACTTCCCCAGCCCGACCGGATGCAGCATGGCCGCCGTGATGGCCACGACGTCCGCCCGCTCCTCGCCGATCCTGACGATCTCGTCGCCGAACACCGAGGTCCAGGAGGGCCCGTTGGAGGGTGTGAGGGGTTCGCAGGTGAGCGGGTTCATCACCCCGACGGTGTGGAAGTGGTCCTCCTCGTGCGCGATCGCCGGTTCGTAGCCGCGCCCCTTCTCCGTCAGACAGTGGATGAGCACCGGGCCGTGGAAGCGCTTGGCGCGGCGCAGCGCGGACTCCACCGCTCCGACGTCGTGCCCGTCGATCGGGCCCACGTACTTGAGCCCGAGGTCCTCGAACATGCCCTGCGGCGCGAAGGCGTCCTTGAAGCCCTTCTTCGCGCCGTGCAGCGACTCGTAGACGGTGTTGCCGACCAGGGGGGTGCGCAGCAGGACCTTCTTGCCCCAGGCGAGCACCTGCTCGTAGCTGTCGGTCGTCCGCAGGGTCGCGAGGTGGTTCGCGAGCCCGCCGATGGTGGGGGCGTACGAGCGTTCGTTGTCGTTGACGACGATGATCAGCGGCCGGTCCTTGGCCGCGGCGATGTTGTTCAGCGCCTCCCACGCCATGCCGCCGGTCAGCGCGCCGTCGCCGATGACCGCGACGACGTGGCCCTTCCCGCCCTGCACCTGCCGGGCCTTGGCGAGCCCGTCCGCCCAGCCGAGCGCCGTGGAGGCGTGGCTGTTCTCGATGACGTCGTGCTCGGACTCCTCGCGGGAGGGATAGCCGGACAGGCCGCCCTTGCCGCGCAGCTTGGAGAAGTCCTGACGTCCCGTCAGCATCTTGTGCACGTAGCTCTGATGGCCGGTGTCCCACAGGATGCGGTCGACCGGTGACTCGAAGACCCGGTGGAGGGCGATGGACAGCTCCACCACTCCCAGGTTGGGTCCGAGGTGGCCTCCGGTCCTGGCGACCGCGTGCACCAGGAACTCCCTCACCTCTTCGGCCAGTTCACCGATTTCCGCCTCGGACAGCGCCTTCAGGTCGCGTGGTCCCCGGATGTTCTCCAGAATCGTCACGTCGGGCCCCCTCTCGGTCCGTGCTGATCAGCTCACGGTGACGGCCGGTTCCCCGGACGCGACGCCGTCGTTCTCCATCTGTTCGGCGAGCTTCATCGCCTCGTCGATGAGGGTCTCCACGATCTTCGACTCGGGGACGGTCTTGATGACCTCGCCCTTGACGAAGATCTGCCCCTTGCCGTTGCCGGAGGCGACGCCCAGGTCGGCCTCGCGGGCCTCGCCGGGACCGTTGACGACACAGCCCATGACGGCGACGCGGAGCGGCACCTCCATGCCCTCCAGACCGGCCGTGACCTCGTCGGCCAGCTTGTACACGTCGACCTGGGCGCGGCCGCAGGACGGGCAGGAGACGATCTCCAGACGCCGCTGCCGCAGTCCGAGCGACTCCAGGATCTGGATGCCGACCTTGACCTCCTCCGCGGGCGGCGCGCTCAGCGAGACCCGGATGGTGTCGCCGATGCCCTCGGAGAGCAGGGCGCCGAAGGCGACGGCCGACTTGATGGTGCCCTGGAAGGCGGGACCGGCCTCGGTGACACCGAGGTGCAGCGGATAGTCGCAGGCGGCGGCGAGCTGACGGTAGGCGTTGACCATCACGACCGGGTCGTTGTGCTTGACCGAGATCTTGATGTCGTGGAAGTCGTGCTCCTCGAAGAGGGAGGCCTCCCACAGCGCGGACTCCACCAGCGCCTCGGGCGTCGCCTTGCCGTACTTCTGGAGCAGCCGCTTGTCGAGCGAGCCCGCGTTGACGCCGATGCGGATCGGGGTGCCGGTGTCCTTCGCGGCCCGCGCGATCTCCTTGACCTGGTCGTCGAACTGCTTGATGTTGCCGGGGTTGACGCGCACGGCCGCGCAGCCGGCCTCGATCGCGGCGAACACGTACTTCGGCTGGAAGTGGATGTCCGCGATGACGGGGATCTGGGACTTCTTGGCGATGGTGGCGAGCGCGTCGGCGTCGTCCTGCGTGGGACAGGCGACCCGCACGATCTGGCAGCCGGACGCGGTCAGCTCGGCGATCTGCTGGAGCGTGGCGCCGATGTCCGACGTGCGCGTGGTCGTCATCGACTGGACGGACACGGGCGCCCCGCCGCCGACCGCCACCGGCCCGACCTGGATCCGCCGCGAGACGCGGCGCTCCGCGATCGGCCGGACCGGTACCTCCGGGAGGCCCAGGGAAACGGCGGTCATGACATCACCCGCGGCTTTCCGTGAAGGTCTCGCGGGCGGCGCGGATCGACTCCTTGAGGGAGCCCATGGTGGCGAGGACCGCGGTCGGCTCGTAGCCGCAGTGCGCCATGCAGTTGGCGCACCGGTCGTCCTTGCCGCGGCCGTAGGAGTCCCAGTCGGTCTCCTCCAGGAGCTGCTTGTACGTCTGCACGTACCCGTCGCTCATCAGGTAGCAGGGCCGCTGCCAGCCGAAGAGCGAGTAGCTCGGGATCGCCCACGCGGTGCACGGGAAGTCGACCTTGCCCTCCAGGAAGTCCAGGAACAGCGGGCTCTGGTTGAGCCTCCAGCGGCGCCGGTTGCCGCCGGCGAAGGCCTTCTTGAACAGTTCCCGGGTCTGCTGGACGCCGAGGAAGTGCTCCTGGTCGGGGGCCTTCTCGTAGGCGTAGGCGGGCGAGAGCATCATCTCGTCGACCTTGAGGTCGTCGTTGAGGTAGTTCAGCACCTCGATGACGGTCTGCGGGGTGTCGGTGTTGAAGAAGGTCGAGTTCGTGGTGACCCGGAAGCCGCGCCGCTTGGCCTCCTTGATCGCCTCGACGGCCTCGTCGAAGACGCCCTCCTTCGCGACGGACTCGTCGTGCCGCTCGCGCAGCCCGTCGATGTGCACGGCCCAGGCGAAGTACGGCGAGGGCTTGAACTTGTCCATCTTCTTGCGCATCAGCATCGCGTTGGTGCAGAGGAAGACGAACTTCTTCTTCGCCACCAACTGCCGTACGATCTCGTCGATCTGAGGGTGCATCAGCGGCTCGCCGCCGGCGATGGACACCATCGGCGCACCGGATTCGAGGACCGCGCCCACGGCCTGGGCGACCGGCATGCGCTGCTTGAGCACACCGGCGGGGTGCTGGATCTTGCCGCAGCCCTCGCACGCGAGGTTGCACGCGAAGAGCGGCTCCAGTTCGACGAGCAGGGCGAACTTGTCCCGCTTCCGGAGCTTCTGTTCAAACAGGTACGCAGCGACCTTCATGGACTGCCGAAGCGGCATGGCCATACGGCTCACCTCCGAGGGAGCGACAAAGAACGGTGCCATTCGAAAAAAGCGGGAAGCACGGCACGAAGAACGCGGAAGGCTGATATTCCACCGCGGAACGTACCGATTCGGACGAGTTCATGTTCTGGAGCATCCACGACCACCCGGACGGCCGCAACGGGACGGGGGCCCGGACGGACGGCGCCGAGCAGCGTGGCAGCCGACTCCATGTCGACGGCGATGGCGCCGGTGGCGAACAGGGCGGAACGCTCGTGACCGCGGACCACGTGATCGGAGCCGGTGAGCGGCCCCGTGTGGACGGTGCGGCCCGGCACGGTACGGGCGAGTTCCTTGACCAGCAGATCGGTGCCCACGCACGGCGTGGTGCCGGCCGGGTCCCGGGTCTCCTCGGCGACGACCAGGTCACCGGGGTGCATGCCCGGGGCGAGCCCCGCGCAGAAGCCGGTGGCCAGCACGGCCGCCGTGGCCAGCGCCGGGTCGGCGAGCGCCCGGGTGACCGACCGGTCCGCGGCCCTGGGCCCCATGCCGGTACGCAGCACGGTGACCGGCCCGCCGGCGCCGCTCCGGTCACCGAGGCGCAGGGCGAGGTGCTCGATGCCGAGCGCGCAGGCGATCAGGAGCGGGTCCGGGGCCGGCAGCCTGTCCATCAGCCCCCCTCGGCCGCGGAGAAGGGCTCGCCGTGGACGTAGCGGCCGAGCGCGGTGAGCGGGAAGACCTGGCGGTAGAGGTGGTAGTTGATCGAGAAGTCCCACGGGAAGCCGGTCCCCGTGAAGTACGGCTCGTCCCAGGTGCCGTCGGGCAACTGGGTCTCCGCGAGCCAGACCACCCCGCGCTCGGTGGCCTTGGAGTCGCGCTCCCCCGCGGCCAGCAGGGCGAGCAATGCCCAGCCGGTCTGGGAGGCGGTCGAGGCGCCGCGTCCGCTCCAGCCGGCGGTGTCGTCGTAGGAGCGCAGGTCCTCGCCCCAGCCGCCGTCCTCGTTCTGGACGGACTCCAGCCAGGCGACCGCCCGGCGGATCGCCGGGTGGGAGCCGGGCAGTCCCGCCGCCACGAGCGCCGGGACCACCGACCCCGTTCCGTAGACGTAGTTGACGCCCCAGCGCCCGAACCAGGAGCCGTCCGGCTCCTGGTGGGAGAGCAGCCACTCGATGCCCCTGCGGGTGCGCGGGTCGTGCGCGAGTCCCTCGACCGCCAGCATCTCCACCACGTGCGCCGTGACGTCCGCGGAAGGCGGGTCGATCACCTCCCCGAAGTCGCAGAACGGCAGCCGGTTGGGGAAGGGGCTGGTGTTGTCGACGTCGAACGCGCCCCAGCCGCCGTCCTTGGACTGCATGCCGAGATTCCAGCGGACCCCGCGTCCGATGGCGTTCTCGACGCGGTCCGGGTCGTGGTGCCGGACGCGACGCAGCGCGAGGACGACCTCGGCGGTGTCGTCGATGTCGGGGTAGTTGTCGTTGTGGAACTCGAACGCCCACCCGCCCGGCGGGAGTTGGGGCCTCTTGACCGACCAGTCGCCGGGCCGGACGATCTCCTCCCCGAGCATCCAGTCCACGGCCTTGACGAGTTGCGGGTGGTCGGCGGGCACGCCCGCGTCGGCCAGCGCGATGGTCGCCAGGCAGGTGTCCCACACCGGTGACTGGCAGGCCTCGATCATCCGGGCGCCGTCGTCGCGCCACACGGCGAAACGGTTTAGCGAGGCCAGCCCCTCACGCATCACCGGGTGTTCGAGGTCGTAGCCGAGCAGGTGCAGGGCGATGACCGAGTAGACGGCCGGAGGCTGGATGCCTCCCCAGCAGCCGTCGTTCTCCTGGCGCTCGATGATCCAGCGGCCCGCCGTGTTCATCGCCGCTCTGCGCAGCGCGCGCGGCGCGACCCTGCGGTACTGGTGCAGGACCTTGTCCAGGCGCTGGAAGAAGCCGTCCCAACTGGCCACGGGGGCGAGGGGCCTGACCGGGTTGGGGCGACGGACCTCGGTGTGCAGTTCGTCCAGCGGGAACGGCGCGGGCCGCACCGGACGCTTCGCCGAGACGATGGTGAGCGGCACGATCGTCTGCCGCGCCCAGCACCCGAAGTCGTAGATGTTCAGCGGCATCCACTTCGGCAGGTAGATGAGTTCCGGCGGGAGTTCGGGGAGGTCGTCCCACTTCCACCAGCCGAAGAGGGCGAGCCAGATCCGGGTGAAGACACGGGCCGCGGCGATGCCGCCGCGCTCGCGGATCCACGCGGCCGCCTTCGCCATGTGGGCGTCGTCCGGGGAGTCCCCGGCCAGCCGCAGGGCGACGTACGCCTCGATGGTGGTGGACAGTTCGCCCGGACCGCCGTAGAACGAGGCCCAGGTGCCGTCGTCGCGCTGCTCTCCGCGGATGAACAGCGCCGCGCCGCGGGTGGTCGGCTCGTCACGGATCCCCAGGAACTGGCGGAGCAGCAGGTCCTCGGCGTCCATAGTGACGTTCGTCTCGAGGTCGCCCTTCCACCAGCCCTGGGCGTCCTGCCGCGCGAGCAGGAAGTCCGTGGCGCGCTCCATGGCGCGCGTGGCGGCGTCTCGGGTCTCGACTGTCCCGGCCGCCTCGGGAGTCGTCTCGTGCTCGCTTTCGCTGGCCGAGGCAGCGCGGGGAGGAAGTGCCCCGGTGCTTCCGTCGGTCGTCGCTGTCATGGCTTCCCCTTCGTGCAGTGGTGTGTCTCTGCTGTGGGTCCGCCGTCGGCCGGTGCGTTCGTTCGGATGGACATCCCCCCGCTCGAACGAGGTTCGAAGCTCGGGGAAGGCACCGGCCGGCGACTACGCGAGGTTTATTCGACCGATAACGATCATCTCTTCCGCACGACGACGAAGTCGGCGAGCGCCACGAGCTGGGCGCGCACCTGCTCGGGCATCGGCACGGCGTCCAGGGCCTCGAGGGCGATCGCGTGCTGGCGGCGCGCCTCCTGCGCGGTCCACTCGCGGCCGCCCGCCTCCTCGATGAGCGCGGCGCGCGCCGCGAACTCCTCCTCGGAGAAGTTCTCGAAGTCACTGGCCTTGGCGTCCTCGGCGAGCAGGTCGCCGAGGCGCTCGGAGGCGGGGCCGCCCGCGGCGAGCGCGGCCACGACCGGCAGGGACTTCTTGCGCTGGCGCAGATCGCTCCAGGTCTGCTTCCCGGTGGCCTCCGGGTCGCCCCAGATGCCGAGGAGGTCGTCGATGGCCTGGAAGGCGAGGCCGAGGTGGTAGCCGTAGCGCTCCAGGGTGTCGGCGGTGAGGTCGTCGGCACCGCCGAGGACCGCGCCGATGGAGCAGGCGCAGGCGAGCAGGGCGCCGGTCTTGTTGCCCTCCATCTCCAGGCACTCCTCGACGCTGACGCGGTCGCGGTGCTCGTAGGAGATGTCCTGGGCCTGGCCGTCGATGAGGGCCCGGGTGGCGGTGGTCAGACGGCGGGCGGCCCGGCCGGCCTCGACGGTGCCGAGTTCCAGGAGGACCTCGTTGGCCAGCGCGAACAGGGCGTCGCCGACCAGGATCGCCTGGGCGGGGCCGTGCACCTTCCAGACGGTGTCACGGTGACGGCGCTGTTCGTCGCCGTCCATCAGGTCGTCGTGCAGCAGCGAGAAGTTGTGCACCAGTTCGACGGCGACGGCGCCGGGGACGCCCACCTCGGGGGCGGCGCCGGCGGCCTGCGCGGAGAGCACGGCGAGCGCGGGACGCACCGCCTTGCCGCCGTCGCCGTCCGCGGGGTTGCCCTGGGCGTCGATCCAGCCGAAGTGGTAGGCGGCGACGGTGTCCATGGGCGGCGCCAGGCGGTCGACGGCCGCCTTGAGCACCGGGGTGGCCAGGGTCCGGCCGCGCTCCAGGAGCGCGGTCACGTCCACCGCGTCGGCAGCCGCTTCGGCCGGGGGCACAGTGGGCACAATCTCTCCTCTTGTTGCAATACCGGGGGTGCGGGGGCCTGCCATGCTCCGGTCGAGCGTCATGCCGCCTCCTCGAAGAGTCCGAGGAGGTGGTCGCGGGGCCGGCCCAGGGCGTCCAGCGCGGCGTCAGCCGCACCGACTCCACTGCGAACCGCACTCTCCATGGTCGCGGGCCACCCTGTGGCGGTCCACGCTCCGGCCAGGTACAGGCCGGGGGCCTTGGTACGGGCGCCGGGCCGCAGCCGCCCGACGCCCGGGGCGGGGGCGAACGTCGCGGTGCGCTCCCGGGTCACGAAGAAGTCCTTCACCCCGGCGCCGCGCGCACCGGGCAGAAGCCGTTCCAGCTCCGGCAGGTACCGCTCCCGGAGCACGGCGACGGGCTCGTCGATCTCGTTCTGCGCGGCCGACTGCGACAGCGCCAGGTACTGCCCCTCCCGCAGCCCCGAGGCCTCGGTGCGGTCGAAGACCCACTGCACCGGGGAGCCGAGGGCCGCGAAGAAGGGCGCGGTCATGACCGTGCGGTCGTAGACGACGTGGATGTTGAGGATCGGCGCGGTGCCGATGTCCAGGAGCCGCCCGGGGGCGTCGAGGGCTCCCTGGGGCAGCAGGTCGTGCGCCTCGCGCTGGGGCACGGCGAGCACGACGGTGTCGGCCTCGATGCGCTCGCCGGGAACCTGAACGCTCCAACGGCCGTTCTCGTAAGGGGAGACGGAGGTGACGCGTGTACGGATCTCGGTACGTACGCCCGCGGAGTCGAGCGCCTTGCGGGCCAGGGTGTCATGCAGTTCGCCCAGCGGGACGCGCGCCCAGCCGATGTCGGCCGCGCCCGGGTCGGACAGCAGACCCGTCTTGAACACCATCGCGGCGAGCCCGAGCGAGGAGTCCTGGGCCACCGCGTTGAGGGTGGCGACCCCCACGAGGTCCCACAGTGCTTCGACGGCACGTCGTGACTGACCGTGCCCGGCGAGCCAGTCGCCGAAGTTCTGCGCGTCGAGTGCCGGATCGGTGAGGTCCAGGCCCTTGAGCGCGAGCGCGGCACGGCCGACCTTGGCGCGCTCGGCGAGCGAGAGGTGCTGGTACGTGGCGAGGCTGCGCGCGAGGTGCAGCGGAACGGGCAGCGCGCTGCGGCCGATCCTGCCCAGCCGTCGTCCCGGCGATGCCTCCAGATCGAGAACGGGCACGTCGAGACGATCCTGCAGGGGCGCGAGCGCGGTCGCGTCGAGGCGGGCGAGGAGCCAGCGGTAGGCGGTGCAGCAGCGCAGGAAGACGTGCTGTCCGTTGTCCACGGTGAGTTCGCCGCGCCGGAAGGAGAACGCCAGACCGCCGAGGCGCGGCCGGCCCTCCAGCAGCGTCACCCGGATCCCGGCGTCGGCCAGCGCGAGCGCGGCGGTGATCCCGGCGAGCCCGCCGCCGATCACCACGGCGGTGGCCCGGCCGGAGTCGCCCGTGGACTCGGCCTCGCTCATCACGCACCCTCCCCTGCGGCCGTGCCGTGATGGTTGAACGATTCACGGCAGGCCGTCGAAGTCAGGGACGCCCCTCGGCTCCGGAGGGTTGCCTGCCGCTTCTCGCCGACCGCGCCGCCTCGGCCCCTCTCGTCCATCAGACACGCCTCCGGACCGTGCGGCGGGAGACGTGCCGGGCGTCGAGACCGGAGAGGCCGCGCACGGCGACGTACGCCTTCTCGTGTCCCGGCAGGGACACCCGGCCGCGCAGCACGGCCTCCGGCTCGCGCTCGATGCGGTCGAGCAGACGCCGGTAGATGCCCGCCATGGCCGCGACACAGGCGCCGCTGCGCCGGTCCAGCATGGGCAGCAGCCGGTAACCTTCCGCGAACAGGGCGCGTGCCCGCCGCACCTCGAAGTGCACGAGGCCCGCGAAGTCGGAGCCCTGCGGCGGGGTCGGCCCGTCGAACCCGGCCGAGCAGCCGAACTTGGCCAGGTCGTCGGCGGGCAGGTAGGTACGCCCGCCCTCGGCGTCCTCCCGGACGTCCCGCAGGATGTTGGTGAGCTGGAGCGCGAGCCCGAGCGTGTCGGCGTACTCCGGCGCGCGTTCGGCACCCCGCGCCCCCGGCTCGGTGCCGAACACCCCGAGCGAGAGCCGTCCGATCGCCCCGGCCACGCACCGGCAGTAGACCTTCAGGTCGTCCCAGGTCTCGTAGGTCTCGCCGCGCACGTCCATCAGCACGCCGTCGATGAGCTCGTCCAGGCCCCCGAGGGGTACCGGGAAGTACTCGGCGGTGTGGCCGAGGGCGACCGCGACCGGATCGGTGTCGTCCTCGGCGACGTCGCCCGCGCGGACACGGGCGAGCAGCGCCCGGGTCTCCTCCAGGCGCACCGCCTTCACGTCCGGTGCCAGCGTGCCGTCGCCGATGTCGTCGACACGCCGGGAGAACGCGTAGAGCGCCGACATCGCACGACGCTTGGACGTCGGCAGGAGCCTGATGCCGTACGCGAAATTACGGGCCTGCTGACCGGTCACCGCCTCGCAGTAGCTGTACGCGGCGAGTACCGGTGCGGACACGTGCTGTTCCGACTCCACGGTCCGGATCACCCCTCTCCTCGCAGAGTCACTCCCACCTCGCGCAGCAGCTGGAGCTTGCCGGGCTTGGGCGGGCCGGGAAGTACGTCGTATTCGGCGGCGGCGATCGCGCGGACCGCCGCCTTCCCCCCCGCGACGAACCCCGCGAGCAGCAGTTTCAGCCTGCCGTGGACGCTACCCACGAGGGGGGTGCCTTCATTCAGGAGGTTCGAGGCGCGTTCTGCTTCGTATGCAACCAGCGCTCGCACCGATGCGCCCGCCGTGGGAACGGCGAGATCCGCTTCGACGACATGGAAGCGTTTCATGTCCTCCGCGGGCAGGTAGACGCGGTCACGGCCGAGGTCCTCGGCCACGTCCTGGAGGTGCTCGACGATCTGCAGCGCCGTGCACACCGCGTCGGAGCGGCGGACCCGCTCGGGCGTGGACGTCCCGGTGACGGAGAGGACCAGGCGGCCGACGGGGTTCGCGGACAGTTCGCAGTAGGCGAGCAGGTCGTCCCAGGTCTCGTACCGCTTGACGAGCTGGTCCTGACGGTTGGCCGCGATCAGGCCGAGGAAGGGCTCGGGGGTCAGGCCCGCGCGGCGGACCGTGGGCTGGAGCCGGCGCATCAGGGGGTGGCGCGGGGTCGAGTCGAACACGCGGTGAAGATCGGCTTCGAGGGCGTCGAGCAGGAGCAGACGGTCGTCGGCGTCCGCGGACGGCACGCCGAGGAGACGGGCGTCGGCGCCGCCGGGGGCGAGATCGCCGTCACCGATGTCGTCCACGAGACGGGCGAAGCCGTACACGGCCATGAGGTCGTCGCGCCAGGCCCTGGGCAGGAAGAAGGGGGCCACGGGGAAGTTCTCGTCCGCGGCCTTGTCGAGGGTGCCGCGCTCCGGATCGCCGGTGCGGGCCGTCCCGGCTTGGGTCACCGCTCGCCGCCCGCCGCGAGGACGGCGCACGCATCGCGGAGCTGGAGAGTCACCGTAGCCATTGCCGTCACATCTCCCGTTCTACACTGCCGACCCAACCCTGCCCATTTCGGACACGCCGCCCATAGATCCGCTCGGCGTGACGGTGCCGGGTGTCGCGTATTATCGCCCTACTTGACGCGATTCGGCACCGGTACAGCTTACGTTGTACAACGCGGCACACTCCGCCGGGGTGTCCTGCACATCACAACAACACACCGATTGGCGTCAAGATTCCTCATGCCAACGGGAGTTGGCGTTTCCTTTGCAGACGCAGGGCCCCGCCGGAGAGTTCCGGCGGGGCCCTGGGCGGATCGGGCTACTTGCCCGTGAACTTCTCGTATTCCTTGAGGACGTCCTCGGTCTGGCCGTCCATGCGCAGTTCGCCGCGCTCCAGCCACAGCACGCGGTCGCAGGTGTCACGGATCGACTTGTTGTTGTGGCTGACCAGGAACACCGTGCCCGCGCTCTTGCGCAGCTCGCGGATGCGCGCCTCGGACCGCTTCTGGAAGGAGCGGTCGCCGGTGGCGAGGGCCTCGTCGATCATGAGGACGTCGTGGTCCTTGGCCGCCGCGATGGAGAAGCGCAGCCGGGCCGCCATGCCGGAGGAGTAGGTCCGCATCGGCAGGGTGATGAAGTCGCCCTTCTCGTTGATGCCCGAGAAGTCGACGATCTCCTGGTAGCGCTCCTTGATCTGCTCGCGGGACATGCCCATCGCGAGGCCGCCCAGGATGACGTTCCGCTCGCCGGTGAGGTCGTTCATCAGGGCCGCGTTCACGCCGAGCAGCGAGGGCTGGCCGTCGGTGTAGACCTTGCCCTTCTCGGCGGGGAGCAGACCGGCGATGGCCCTCAGGAGCGTGGACTTGCCGGAGCCGTTCGAACCGATCAGACCGATGGCCTCGCCGCGGTAGGCGGTGAAGGAGACACCCCTGACGGCGTGCACCTTGCGCACACCGCGTTCCTCGCCGCGCTTGAGGATGCGGCTGAGGGCGGCGGTGGCGCTGCCCTTGCCGGTCTTGGCGCCGTTCACGCGGTAGACGATGTGCAGTTCGTCCGCGATGACGGTCGGGATCCGCGACCCCTTGTCGAGCTCAGCCACGGCCGTACCTCTCCTCAGCCTTCCAGAAGTAGACGAAACCGCCCAGGGCCGTGGCCACGGCCCAGAAGACGGCGATGGCCCACACGTGCGGGGGCAGGTTGGAGGCGCCGTAGCCGTCGATGAGCGCGAAGCGCATCAGGTCCATGTAGACGGCGGCCGGGTTCGCCTGGAGCACCCGGGCGATCCACTCGGGGCGGCCGGCGAGCATGGTGCTGATGGAGAACATGACACCGGAGGCGTACATCCAGGTGCGCATGATGAACGGCATCAGCTGGGCGAGGTCGGGCGTCTTGGCGCCCATCCGCGCCACGATCAGCGCCAGGCCGGTGTTGAACAGGAACTGGAGGAACAGCACCGGGACGATCAGCAGCCAGGACAGGCCCGGATAGCTGCCGAAGCCGATCGCCACGACGAACAGCACGATCATCGAGAAGAGCAGTTGCTGGAGCTGCTGGAGCGCGAACGAGACCGGCAGCGAGGCGCGCGGGAAGTGCAGCGCGCGCACCAGTCCCAGGTTGCCCGAGATCGCCCGCACACCCGCCATGACCGAGCTCTGCGTGAAGGTGAACACGAAGACGCCGGTCACCAGGAAGGGGATGTACACGTCGTGCGACAAACCCTTGTTGGCCTGCAGGATCAGCCCGAAGATCAGGTAGTAGACGGCCGCGTTGAGCAGCGGCGTCACCACCTGCCAGAGCTGGCCCAGCTTGGCCTGGCTGTACTGGGCGGTGAGCTTCGCCTGCGAGAACGCGAGGATGAAGTGCCGCCGGCCCCAGAGCTGACGGACGTACTGGATCAGTCCGGGCCGGGCGCCGCTGACCGCGAGGCCGTACTTGGCGGCCAGGTCGGCCGCGGACAGCCCGTCGCCGGGCGTAGGTCGGTCGCTCACCGCGATGCCGCCGTCATGCGTCGTACTCACAAGGGGAACCTTCGTCTTCGAGAGGCGCACGGCCGGCCGGGCACCGGCATGAGCCGGGACCGGGTTGTGTCCGGGTGCTCTCAGGATCGAGCTTGTCAGATGACCGGAGGCCGGCCCAGTCGGGTCAGCCGCCACACCGTGCGCCACCTCATGGGGCGCCTCGGTCCGCACGGACTCCTCCAGCCTTCCCCGAATCCGCCGAACCAGGCCCGCAGAGCGGCCCGCGAGGGGCGGCGCAGCAGCGTCAGGAGCATCCAGACGCCGAGGTAGACCGGGACGAGCGGCGCGGGGAGGTTCCGGCGGGCGAGCCAGACGCGGTTGCGGGCCACCATCCGGTGGTACACCGCGTGCCGCGAGGGGGCGGTCGTCGGGTGGTACAGCACCATGTCGGAGCGGTAGTCGATCATCCAGCCGGCGTCGAGGGCCCGCCAGGCGAGGTCGGTCTCCTCATGGGCGTAGAAGAAGGCGTCCGGGAGCCCGCCGACCTCGGCGAGGACCTTCGTGCGGACCGCGTTGGCGCCGCCGAGGAACGTGGTGACCCGCGAGGAGCGCATCGGGTCGGAGGCGCGCAGCCTCGGGACGTGGCGGCGCTGGGTCTCACCGGTGTCGGGGTCGGCGATGCGGAAGCTGATGATGCCGAGCTCGGGGTCGTCGGCGAAGGCCCGGCGGCACAGCTCCGCCGTGTCGTGGTGGGCCAGCAGGCCGTCGTCGTCCAGGAAGAGGAGGACGTCCACGTCGGTGCCGCCGGGGCCGAAGGCCTCGATGCCCACGTTGCGGCCGCCGGGGATGCCGAGGTTCTCCGGCAGCTCGACCGTCCGGACACCCGCGGGGACGTCCGGGACGGGCGACCCGTTGCCGACCACGACCACCTCGACGCGGTCGCCGTCCTGCTTGGCGACGGAGTCGAGCAGGGCCCTGAGCTCGTCGGGGCGGTTGCCCATGGTGATGATCACCGCGCCGACCCTGGTCGCCGTACTCATTTGAGCCTGCTCGAGGCGAGGATGGACACCAGGTGCAGCACGGTCTGCAGGAGCGCGATGCCGGCGAGCACGGCGGTGCCGAGCCTGGTGAAGAACAGGTCGCCCCTGATCTGGTCCACGACGGCCAGGAGCAGGATCAGCAGGGACGCCTCGATGCCGAGGATCAGCCGGTGGAACTTGAGCGCCGCCGCGGCCCTGCGGGCCAGCGCCACCCCCGACGAACGGGGCTCGGACGCGGACTCCTTCACCGGCGGCAGCCCGCCCTGGTGGCGGGCGACGCCGACGAGGTCGGTCTCCGCCTTGACCAGGATCGCCCCGAGGGCGGCCAGCGTGCCGAGGAAGGCCCACAGCCAGTCGACGCGCCCGCCGCCCCACAGGTCCGCGGCACGCAGGCCGAGGCCGACGAGGACGGCCGCGTCGGTGAGGTAGGCACCGACGCGGTCGAGGTAGACCCCGCCGAGCGAGTACTGCTTCTTCCAGCGCGCTATCTCGCCGTCGACGCAGTCGAGCAGCAGATAGAGCTGGACCATCACCACACCGAGCACCGCGCCCGCGATCCCCGGCACCAGCAGGGCCGGGGCCGCGAGCACGCCGCAGAGGGTCATCAGGTACGTGAGCTGGTTGGGCGTGATCCTGGTGTTCACCAGGTAGCGGTCGCAGCGCAGCGAGATCTCTCGCATGTACAGGCGTCCCGCCCAGTGCTCACCGCTGCGCCGGTCCTTCACCCCTGGGGGATGAACGACGGGGCGGAGTTCAGCTACCGATGGCCTTGGCATAGTCGGAGTAGATGTCCTTGATCTGGTGGGTTTTCAGGTCGAGGTGTTCGAGGATCGTGTAGCGGCCGGGCCGGGTCCGCGGAGCGAACTCCACGACCTGCACGAACTCGTCCACGGTGAAACCGATCTCCTCGGGCAGCACCGGCAGCCCGTGCCGCCGCAGCACCTCGGCCATGAACGCCGCGTCCTCGTGGGCTCCGCGCAGGTACATCGCGAAGGCCGCGCCCAGACCGCACTGCTCGCCGTGGCTCGCCGCGCGCTGGGGGAAGAGGATGTCGAAGGCGTGGTTGATCTCGTGGCAGGAGCCGGAGGCCGGCCGAGAGTCGCCCGAGATCGACATCGCGATGCCGGTGAGGACGAGCGCCTCGGCGAGGACCTGGAGGAAGTCGTTGTCGCCGACACCCCCGGGGTGCCTGAGCACGGCCTCGCCCGCCTGGCGCGCCATGGCGGCGGCCAGTCCGTCGATCTTCTCGCCGGTGACGCGGTTGGCCAGCTCCCAGTCGGCGATCGCGTTGATGTTGGAGATCGCGTCGCCGATGCCCGCCCGGACGAACCGGACCGGCGCGTCACGGATCACGTCGAGGTCGATGACCACGGCGATCGGGTTCGGCACGCCGTACGAGCCGCGGCCCGCGTCGTTGTCGAGGGTGGCGACCGGCGAGCACAGACCGTCGTGCGCGAGGTTCGTGGGCACCGCGACCAGGGGAAGCCCGACCCGCGCCGCGGCGAACTTCGCGCAGTCGATGATCTTGCCTCCGCCGAGCCCCACGACCGCGTCGTAGTGCCCGGACTTCATGTCACCGGCCAGCCGGATCGCGTCGTCGAGCGTGCCGCCGCCGACCTCGTACCAGGTGGCGCCCGGCAGCGCCGGGGCGAGCCGCTCGCGCAGCCGGGCCCCGGAGCCGTTGCTGACCGCTATGGCCAGCTTGCCCGAGTGCGAGACGCGCTCGTCGCTGAGCACGCTCGCCAGATCGTCCAGGGCACCCGGACGGATGTCGACGACGACCGGCGAGGGGATGAGCCTCGTCAGTACTGGCACGCGATCTCACGTCCCTTGGCGAGGTCGTCGTGGTTGTCGATCTCGACCCACTTGACGTCGCCGATGGGCGCGACGTCGATCTTGAAACCGCGGTTGACGAGCTCCTGGTAGCCGTGCTCGTAGAACTGCTGCGGGTCGGTCTCCCACACGGTCTTCAGGGCGTCGGCGAGCTCGTCGGCGGCGGCGCCCTCGATGAGGGTCACGCCGATGTACTCACCGGTGGCCTCGGCCGGGTCCATGAGCTTGGTGATCTTCTGGACGCCCTTCTCGGGGTCCACGACGACCTTCATCTCCTCGTCGGCGAGCTTCTTCACCGTGTCGAGGGCGAGGATGATCTTCTTGCCCTCGCCGCGGGCGGCGAGCAGCGTCCGCTCGACGGAGACCGGGTGCACGGTGTCGCCGTTGGCGAGTATCACGCCGTCCTTGAGGGCGTCACGTCCGCACCACAGGGAGTAGGCGTTGTTCCACTCCTCGGCCTTGTCGTTGTCGATCAGGGTGATCTTGAGGCCGTACTTCTCCTCGAGGGCCGCCTTGCGGTCGTAGACGGCTTCCTTGCGGTAGCCGACGATGATGCCGACCTCGGTCAGACCGATCTCGGCGAAGTTGCCCAAGGTCAGGTCCAGGACCGTGAGGGAGTCCTCCGCGCCCTCGGGGCCGACCGGCACGAGCGCCTTGGGAAGGGTGTCGGTGTAGGGACGCAGACGCCGTCCGGCGCCGGCCGCCAGCACAAGGCCGATCATGCAGGTTCTCCTTCGTCGTGTACGGCGGGTGCCCCGGAGGACACCCAGAAGCGGATGCTCTCGATGAGCACCAGCAGCGCCACGGCCACGGCGAGCGCCGTGAGCGCGACCTTGAACTGTGCGGCGGTGAGCAGCGCGGCCAGAACGGTGACCAGCAGCGTCCTGCCTTCGTGCCCGCCGATCGCCCGCACCAGCCAGTGCGGGGGGGCTCCGGCGTTTCCGCGAATGCGGTACACCGTGTCGTAGTGATGGTAGGCGACGGCGGCCACCAGGCCGAAAGCCGCCGGAAGCACGCCGTTCATCCCGGCGTTGACCGCCAGGGCCAGGACGGTGAGGTACTCGGCCGCGCGGTAGAACGGCGGGACCAGCCAGTCCAGGGCGCCCTTGAGGGGCCTGAGCAGGGCCGCCGGCGACAGCAGGACGTACACGACGGCGCCGAGCACGGGCAGCCAGCCGCCGTACGGGGCGAGTGCGGCGCATGTCACGACGACGGCGCCGGCGACGAGGGCGACCACGGCCGGGGCGGTGCGCGGGAGGCGGCCCGCGAAGCGGGTCAGGTACTCGGCGAGGGCGCCGGAGTCGGTGAGGTCCACCAGCGCCCCGGCGGCACGGTCCGTACGGCCGGCCTTGCGGGTGAGCGAGCGCAGCACCCGGCCCGCCGTGGTGTAGGTGGCCGCGAAGGCACAGCCGGCGAGCAGCGCGTAGAAGGTGATACGGGGGGTCGTCAGCGCCGTCAGGACGGCGATCATCGCCCATCGTTCACCGATGGGCAGGACTATCATCCGGCGCACCCAGACCGTCCAGCCGACGCTGTCGAGCTTGTCCGAGAGGGCCGCGGTGGGGCTGGTGTTGGCCGTGGCGTCGTGGTTGGCCTCGTTGAAGGAGAAGTCCACGACGTGCCGGCAGGTCTGGAGGATCATCGCGCCGAGCGCGAGCGCCCACACGTCGTCGCCGCCGCGGGCCGCGCCGAGCGCGAGTCCCGCGTAGTAGGCGTACTCCTTGGCGCGGTCGAAGGTCGCGTCCAGCCAGGCGCCGAGCGTCGAGTACTGCAGGGAGTAGCGGGCGAGCTGCCCGTCCGTGCAGTCCAGGACGAAGGAGAACAGCAGCAGCAGACCGGCCGCGACGAAGCCGGCGCGGGTGCCGGTGGCGGCGCAGCCCGCGGCGATCAGCGCGGTGATCAGCGACGCGGTGGTGACCTGGTTCGGGGTCAGGCCGCGGCGGGCGCACCAGCGGGCGATGTAGCGCGAGTAGGGGCTGATGCAGTACGTGGTGAAGAAGCCGTCGCGGGCCTTGACCGCGCTGCGCAGCCGTACCGCCTCGTCGTCGACGGCCAGGACGGACTGCCGGACGCCGTTGCGCTCCTGCGGGTCGGCGGGGACCGCGGCGACGAGGGTGCCGAGCTCGGGGCGGTACACGGTGAGGCCGTCCTCGTCGAGCGCCTCGCCGAGACGCTCGACGAGGTCCTCCGGAGCTGCGGCGGCGTTGCCGGCGGCCACGCTCTCCCGGGTCACGGCGCGGGTCAGGGCCCGCCGGGCCTCGGGCTGCACGCACACGGCACCGGGAAGGGCGGAGGCCGCGAAGCGGGGGTCGGTCAGACCGAGACGCAGGGCGTGCACGTGCCCGACGAAACGGGCGTCCACGACGGCGACCCGCTCGTTCGCCGGCACGGCGGCGAGCAGCGTCTCGGTCTCGCCCGCGTCGGACGCGAGACGCACGTCGAAGCCGAGCGACCGCAGATCGCCGTCGAGCGACGATCCGGGAACCGGCTGGCCGGTGAGAATGGCGGTCGGCAGCGAACTCACTCCCTGGGTGCCGGCGCGACCTGGCGTCCGGCGTGTGCGTGATGGGATGGCCCCCGGCCCACGGCGGCGGCCCCGGCGGCATGTCGGCAGAGGCTATCCGATGAACGGAAGCGGGTGTTCACCACCCGTTCACGGCCCGATCAGCCGATTTTGTCCGGCGGGTGCCGCGGTCATCATCGGGGATCCCGGGCCCGGGTCACAAGCGCGGCTCCACGGACCGGAACATTCCCGGCATGACGTACGGCACTCCGCCCGCCACGGGAGCGGGGCGGGCCGGACCCGGCGCCGGCCCCGCATAGGGTGAGCGTCCATGACATGGCTGATCACAGGCGGAGCCGGATACATCGGGGCACACGTGGCACGGGCGATGGCGGAGGCCGGGGAGCGCGTCGTCGCCCTCGACGACCTGTCGGCCGGGATGCCGGACCGGCTCCCGGAGAGCATTCCCCTCGTCCAGGGGTCGTCGCTGGACGGTGATCTGCTCAAGCGGGTCCTGGCGGAGTACGGGATCACGGGTGTGGTGCACCTCGCCGCCCGCAAGCAGGTCGGCGAGTCCGTGGCCGATCCGACGCGCTACTACCAGGAGAACGTGGGCGGCCTCGCGACGCTCCTGGCGGCGGTGGCCGGAGCGGGCGTCGAGCGGTTCGTCTTCTCCTCGTCGGCGGCCGTCTACGGCAACCCCGATGTGGACCTCATCACGGAGGACACCCCCTGTGCCCCGATGAGCCCCTACGGCGAGACGAAGCTCGCCGGCGAGTGGCTGGTGCGGGCGGCGGGCCGGGCGCACGGCATCGCCACGGTGTGCCTGCGCTACTTCAACGTGGCGGGCGCGGCCTCGCCGGAACTCGCCGACACCGGGATCTTCAACATCGTCCCCATGGTGTTCGACCGCCTCACCCGCGGCGAGGCCCCGCGGATCTTCGGCGACGACTACCCGACGCCGGACGGCACCTGCGTACGCGACTACATCCATGTCGCCGACCTCGCCGAGGCGCACCTCGCGGCGGCCCGGCGGCTGACGGACGGGGCGAGCGGCGACCTGACGGTGAACATCGGCCGGAGCGAGGGCGTCTCCGTACGGGAGCTCATGACGCTCATCGCCGAGGTCACCGGAAACACCGTGCGGCCCCTCGTCGAACCGCGCCGCCCCGGCGACGCCCCCCGCGCGGTCGCCTCGGCCGCCCTGGCCGCCGACGAGCTGGGCTGGAGCGCGCGCCGAGAGGTGCGCGAGATGGTGGAGTCGGCCTGGCGGGGCTGGCTGCTGCACCACCCGGAGATCACCGGCGCCTGACCCGACGCTCTGACCTGCGGATCGTTTCCGCAGGTCAGAGCATATGACAACGGTGTTCAGTGCCGCGTTGCCCGATACCCCCCGCCCGTAGTTGACTGACACGACCGAGCGGAACACAGGAGGCTGCTTCCATGGGGGCTGGGCACGACCACGGGCATGCGCACGGCGCTGCCCCGGCCGGTACGGCGACGGCCGCGTACCGCGGGAGGCTGCGGGTCGCGCTGGCGATCACGCTCACCGTCATGGTCGTCGAGATCTTCGGCGGTCTCCTCGCCGATTCGCTCGCGCTCGTCGCGGACGCGGCGCACATGGCGACGGACGCGCTGGGGCTGGGCATGGCCCTGCTCGCGATCCACTTCGCGGCGCGCCCGCCGAGCGAGAAGCGCACCTTCGGCTACGCGCGGGCCGAGATCCTCGCCGCGCTCGCCAACTGCCTGCTGCTGTTCGTCGTCGGCGGCTACGTGCTGATCGAGGCCGGCCGGCGCTTCATCACGCCCGCGGACACCCACGGCGGGCTGACGATCGCGTTCGGCGTGTTCGGCCTGGTCGCCAACACCGTCTCGCTGACGCTGCTGATGCGCGGGCAGAAGGAGAGCCTGAACGTGCGCGGCGCCTTCCTGGAGGTCGCGGCGGACGCGCTGGGCTCGGTGGCGGTCATCGCCGCCGCCGTGGTGATCATGACCACCGGCTGGCAGGCCGCCGACCCGATCGCCTCGATCGCCATCGCGCTGATGATCGTCCCGCGCGCCTGGAAGCTGCTCCAGGAGACGCTCGACGTGCTCCTGGAGGCGGCGCCCAAGGGGGTCGACATGGCGGAGGTGCGCGCCCACATCCTGGCCCTCGACGGCGTCGAGGACATCCACGACCTGCACGCCTGGACCATCACCTCCGGCATGCCGGTGCTCTCCGCGCACGTGGTCGTCAGCTCCGACGTCCTGAACGCGATCGGCCACGAGAAGGTCCTGCACGAGCTCCAGGGCTGCCTGGGGGTCCACTTCGACGTCGAGCACTGCACGTTCCAGCTGGAGCCGAGCGGCCACGCGGAGCACGAGGCGAAGCTCTGCCACTGACGGTCCGCCGCGCCCGGCGCCGGGCGCGGCCGGCGCCGGTGAATCCGGAGGCGGCGCCGGACGGGCGCTGCCGGCGTGGCGGGGGATCCCAGGAGGTGGGTTGATGACGGCCGTGGCCGGCGCTGCCGTGCGCAGCGACTTCAGCGTCCCCGTCTCCCGGGCCCGGGGCTGACCCGCCGTTCCCTTCGACGCGTCGGCCGGGCCCATCACATCCGAGGGTTTCCACAGTGACCGACCACACAGCACACAGCACCGCCTGGCACACCCGCCAGGAGACCTCCGCCGACGCCGCCGAGGTGCACGCCGTGACCGCCGCCGCCTTCGACCGGGCGGAGGAGGCCGATCTGGTGGACGCGCTGCGCGCCGATCCCGGCGCGTGGCTGCCCGGCCTGTCGTACGTCGCCGAGGCACCGGACGGCACGATCGCGGCGTACGCCCTGATCACCCGCTGTCATGTCGACGACGTACCGGCGGCCGCGCTGGCGCCGGTGGCCGTCCGTCCCGACCTGCACCGCAAAGGCGCCGGATCGGCCGTCGTGCGCGCGGTGCTGGAGGCGGCACGCGCGCGGGGCGAGGGGCTCGTCCTCGTGCTCGGGCATCCCGGGTACTACCCGAGGTTCGGCTTCGGGCCCGCGGCCGACCACGGCATCCGGGCCGGTTTCGACGTGCCGCCCCAACACCTGATGGCCCTCGTCCTCGACGGTTCCGCGCCGGTGGCTCCGGGCACGATCAGGTATCCGGCCGCTTTCGGCGTCTGACCCATGCCGACCGCGTGTCCCGCCCCGGGATCCGGGGCGGGACATGCGGAGAGTCACGAAGTGCCGGGAGTGCCGGTTTCGTACGGCAGACTTGGGGCTGGAAAACCGATGCGAAGGATGGGCATGCCGATCACACCTGCCACCGCGACGCACAGTTCGTCGAACGGCACCGCTGAAGCGATCTTGCTGGAGCTGGTCGACGAGGACGGCAACACGATCGGCACGGCGGAGAAGCTCGCGGCCCATCAGGCCCCGGGACAGCTGCACAGGGCGTTCTCGGTGTTCCTCTTCGACGAGCACGGCCGGCTGCTGCTCCAGCAGCGCGCGCTCGGCAAGTACCACTCCCCCGGCGTCTGGTCGAACACCTGCTGCGGCCACCCCTACCCGGGCGAGGCCCCCTTCGCGGCGGCGGCCCGGCGGACGTACGAGGAGCTCGGGGTGTCGCCGACGCTGCTCGCCGAGGCGGGCACGGTCCGCTACAACCACCCGGACCCGGACTCGGGCCTGGTGGAGCAGGAGTACAACCACCTGTTCGTCGGGATGGTGCAGTCCGCGCCGCGGCCCGACCCGGAGGAGGTCGGCTCGACGGCCTTCGTGACCGCCGCCGAGCTGGCGGAGCGGCACGCGAAGGACCCCTTCTCGGCATGGTTCATGACGGTGCTGGACGCGGCCCGTCCGGCGATGCGGGAGCTGACGGGTCCGTCCGCGGGCTGGTAGCCGGTCCGCCGGAAGCTCAGAGGCCCGGGGCGAGCGGCAGGGCGGCCCAGATCACCTTGCCGCCGCCCGCGGTGTACTCGACGTCACAGCCTCCGCCGAACTCCCTGGTGATCTCGCGCACCAGCAGCAGGCCCCGGCCGCCGGTCTGCCCGTGATCGGCCTCCAGCGCGGTCGGACGGTAGGGGTGGTCGTCCTCGACGGACACCCGCACCCAGTCGGCGCCGACCGCGACCTCCACGGCGAGCATCGGCGACAGAAGCGCCGCGTGCTTGACGGCGTTCGTGACCAGTTCGGAGACGATCAACAGCAGTCCCTGAACGACATCGCCCGAGACCGGCACCGCCTGGCGGACCAGCAGATCACGGACGGCGTGCCGCGCCTGCGGCACCGAGGCGTCGACGGCGGCGGCGGTGAACCGCCACACCCCCTCGTACGGCAGCGGTCCCGGCGATCTGACGTCGGGAGTCACGACTCCGGCTTCGGAGCTCGGGTCGGACCCCCGCCCGAGGTTCTCCATCGTCCGGTCGCCGCCCTTGCGCTCGATTGTCACCACACGTCGAGTGTTGGTAATGCGCCGGTCCGTACCGGTTGACTGAACAGAAGTCAGCAATTATCGCCGATTTCTGATCACCGATGCCAAATAAAGTCGTTTCTACGACAACTCCCGTCGCTTTCGCATCGCCTTCCGAAACTATTCGGGTTGTACGGGTTTGCCCCACCTGCTGAACCGATTCGCTCCGCGCGGCTCCCTCGCCCGCGAGGCCGCCCCGGACCATGATCGGAATCCGGCCCGCGGTGCGGATAGCATCCGGCGTATGGAGCCGCAGCTGTTGCACCACGTCGGCGACGGGGTCGCCACCGTCGTCATCCACCACCCCGCCAAGCGGAACGCCATGACGACGCCGATGTGGCGGGCGCTGCCGCCCCTGCTGGAGGCGTTGGGAGCGCGCGCCGACGTGCACGCGCTCGTGCTCACCGGCGAGGGCGGCACGTTCTGCGCCGGGGCCGACATCTCGACGCTGCGGGAGTCGCCGGGCGAGGCGCAGAGCCTCGCCGTGCTCGCCGAGGAGGCGCTCGCCGCGTTCCCGAAGCCGACGCTGGCCGCGATCCGGGGCTACTGCGTGGGCGGCGGGTCCCAGCTCGCGGCCGCCTGCGACCTGCGGTTCGCCCAGGAGGGCTCGCTGTTCGGGGTGACCCCGGCGAAGCTCGGCATCGTCTATCCGGCTTCCTCCACCCGGAGGCTGACGGCGCTGGTGGGGCCGTCAGCCGCCAAGTACCTGCTGTTCTCGGGCGAGTTGATCGACACCGAGCGCGCGCTGCGCACCGGTCTGGTGGACGAGGTGCTGCCCGAGGGCGAACTCGACAAACGTGTCGCGGAGTTCACCCGCGTCCTGGCCGCGCGCTCCCTGCTGACGCAGGCGGCGGCGAAGGAGTTCGTGAACGGGCGCACCGACCGCGACGCCCACTGGGCCCGGGCGGCGCGCACCGGCGGCGACACCGCGGAGGGGGTCGCCGCCTTCCTCGAGCGCAGGCAGCCGCGCTTCACCTGGACTCCCTGAGGGCTCCCGGGACACGGGGCGGGGCGGTACGGGGAGTCCGCGCGCCTACGTCAGGATGAAGCGGCTCTTGTTCCGGAACTCCTCGACGAGGTGCGCCGGCGCC
>NZ_KZ626852.1 GCF_002911015.1 Streptomyces populi | reverse complement strand
CCTCAGCCCCGGCGCACCGGGCGGGTCCTGCCTCCTGTCGACCGGCGCGAACAGCCGTCCCCGTACACGGCCGGACGGGGACGAGTGCGTGTGCGCGGCGGCGGACGCGCCGGGCTTCCGGGCATCGGATCAGGTGATGCGGTGCCCCCCGTCGACGTGCAGCACGGTTCCGGTGATGAATCCGTTGCGCATCACCGAGAAGAACGCCTGCGCGATGTCCTCGGGGGTCCCGACACGGCGGGCCGGGAGCCGCTCGGCCAACTCCGCGAAGGCCGCCTGCTTGTCCATGCCGAGCTGGTCCCAGATGGGGGTGTCCACCCAGCCGGGGGAGATCACGTTCACCCGCACGGGCGCCAGTTCGATCGCCAGCCCGTACGCCAACGACGCGAGCGCGCCGTTGGCCGCGGCCATGATGGTGTTCGACCCGTTCGGCCGGTACGCGTTGATGCCCGAGGTGTACGTGATCGAGCCGGTGACCCGCCCGGCCGCGTGCTTGCCGACCAGCCAGGCACCGAGCAGCTTGGTGTCGACGACGGTCCGTGCGGTCGCGGTGTCGACGTCGGCGGTCCGGCCGTACACACCGGTCGCGTCCGCCGCGGTGACCACCACGTGCTCCACTCGCTCCACCCGGGCGAACAGTTCGGCCACGTCCTCCTCCCGTCCCATGTCGGCCTCGACCGTGCCGACCTTCCCGTGCCCGGGACGCTCCAGTTCCGCCCGGGCGGTCGCGAGCCGGTCCGCGGACCGGCCGACGATCGTCACATCCATGCCCTCGGCCAGCAGGGTCCGGGCCAGGGCCAGACCCATGCCGGAGCCGCCGCCGATGATGATCGTGTCAGTCATGGTCCGAGGCTGCACCGCCGGGCCCGTCGCGGGGAGGCCGCGTGGTTCCTGGGTGTGCCACGGCCACCCGGGAACGGACCGGCCGGTGGCAGACTCGACTCCGTGAACGCGATGGCGGAGTTCCTTCGGATCCGGCGCGGACGGATCGGCCCGGCCGACGTCGGGCTGCCCACCGGGCCGGGCATCCGGCGCACCCCCGGGCTGCGCCGCGAGGAGTTGGCCGCGCTGGCCGGCGTGAGCGTGGACTACTACATCCGGATCGAGCAGGGCCGGGAGAGCACACCCAGTGACGCGGTACTGGGCGCGCTGGCCCGGGCTCTGCGCCTCACCGCCGACGAGCACGCCCACCTGCTCGGCCTCGCCGACCAGGTCGCCGGGCGGACACCACGCCACCGGCAGGCCGACCCGCGACCGGCCGGACCCGGCCTGCGGCTGCTGCTGGAGTCGGTCCGGCCCAGCCCTGCGTACGTGCTCGACGAGGTCAACGACGTGCTGGCCGCGAACCCGGAGGGACTCGCGCTGATGCCCGGGCTCGGCGACTGGCCGCCCGGAGCGCGCAACACGATCCGGTACACCTTCCTCCACGCGTCCGCACGAACCCTTTTCGCCGACTGGGACCGGGTGGCCCGCAACTGTGTCGCCCACCTGCGCACCGCCGAACTGACCGCTCCGGGGCGGACCGCCGCGCTGGTCGCCGAACTGTCCGAGGCCGGCGGCGAGTTCGCCGCTCTGTGGCGCCGGCACGAGGTGTGGGTCAAGCGCGGCGGCGAGACCGCGTTCCGGCATCCGGTGATCGGTCCGGTCACTCTCGGCAACGAGGTGCTCAGTACCGCCGGTGACGGTCAGCGCCTGCTGGTCTACCAGGCCCGGCCCGGCACGGCCGAGCACGACGCCCTGGTTCTGCTGGCGTTGGCCACCGAGGACGTGGGAACCCCGTGAACCCGCCTTCCGAGCCGTGATCCGACGAACGGTCACCGACCGTACCGCGACCGACCGGCGCGCTTGCGCGGGTGAGGTCCGGCGGTTCACCCGACGAGGTCGGACGCCAGTACGATCAACGCCGTGAGCGGCTCCCCGTACGGCCCGACGGGCCGCGGACGAAAGGCGACAAGTTCGTGAAGGCCCTGCGCCTGCTGACCATGAACGCGCTCTTCACCGGCGACGTCCCGGCTCGGCTGCGCGCCCTCGGCGCGGCGCTGGACCGGTCCGACTACGACGTCGTCTGTCTGCAGGAGGTCATGTTCCGCCGCAACGTCCGGCTGATCCGCCGTGCCGCTCCCACCTACCGGCACTTCGCCTGTTCGGGCACGGTCCTGCTCCAGGGCGGCCTGGTGCTGCTGTCCCGGTGGCCGATCAGCCGGTGGCGGTTCGTGCGGTACCCGATGACGGGCCCGGTGCGCGGCGAATTCCTCATGCGCAAGGGTGCCCTCCTGGCGTCCGTCACCACCCCGGACGGTGAACTGGTGGTCGTGAACACCCATTTGTCGGCCAACCGCGACGACGACTGGTCCCCCACGAACCGGTACATGCGGATCACCGATGCCGAACTGGCCCGGCTCACCGGACTGGTCGCGGCCGTCGACCCGTCCCTGCCCGTCGCCGTGGTCGGTGACCTGAACATCCCGCGGGACTCGGCGGCGCTCGCCGGCTTCGTCGCCACGACGGGGCTGCGCGACATCCTCGCCGGCGACACGCGTCCGACCTACCGGCCCACACCGCGATGGCCGTCGCCGCCGGCCCTGGACCACGTACTGGTCCGGGCCGCCGCCGGGGAGACGCTGACCGGCGACGCCGACCTCGTGTTCCAGGACAAGGTGACCCTGGGCGACGGCCGTCAGGCCTACCTGTCCGACCACTACGGCGTGCGGGCACAGCTGATCCGGTCGAAGTGACACGAAGAGACCGGCCCGACCGGGCTCACGGAGCCGCCCGACGGGGGTGAGGCGGGCACGGCGCACAGGCGTGGCCTCACGCACGAACCGTCCGGTACCGCCGCGCCACGCCCCGCAGGCTTCGCACGGTCCGCCGCGCCAGGAGATCCTGGCCAGACTCCGGCGGCACGGACCGGCCACGTCCGCCGACCTGGCCGCCGAGTTCGACGAGGACCGCGGCGCCACCAGCTATCACCTGCGGCAACTGGCCCGGTTCGGGTTCGTCGCGGAGGACACGGGGCGTTCGTCCGGGCGTCGCAAGTACTGGCGTGCCGTTCCACAGGACATGCGGCTGCCGCGCCACCCGGCGGACCCCGAGACCGCTGCCGCCGCGGACGAACTCGGCCGACAGTGGCTGGCGAGTGCCGACCGCGATCTGACCGCCTACCTTTCCGACCGGCATGCATTCGGCGATTTCACGGCCGCGGCCATGCACTCCTTCGGCAGCACGACGCTCACCGCCGATGAGTTGACCCGGTTCGGCGAGGAGTACATCGCCTTCCTCTCCCGCTGGTACCGCGACCCGGAGCAGGCCGCTCCCGGCAGTCGGCACATCTTCGTGGTGTTCCACGCGTTCCCCACCCCCGAGCACGGGGACGCGTCGTGACCGCCCCGGCCATGCAGGGGAACGCCGCCCGACGGCCTTCTTTATGGCGCAACCGCGACTTCTTCGCCCTGTGGGGCGGTCAGGCCGTCTCGGCCCTGAGCGCCCAGACCAGCGGGACGGCGATGCCGCTGCTCGTGCTCGCGACCACCGGGTCGCCCTCCGACGCCGGGATCGTGGGTGCCGCCGGCACGCTTCCCTACCTCGTCGCCCACCTGCCCGCCGGGCCTCTGGTCGACCGGTGGGACCGCCGCAGGATCCTGCTGACCAGTGAGCTCTGCGCGGGCCTGGCGCTCTCCACCGTCGCTGTCGCCATATGGCTGGGCAGAGTCACCGTCGCGCACCTCACCGTGGTCGCCTTCGTACAGGGACTGTGCTTCGTCTTCTTCGGGCTGGCCGAGCGCGCGGCCCTTCCCAGGATCGTCCCGGCGGCGCTGCTGCCCACCGCGATAGCCCACAACGAAGCCAGGAGTCGCGGTGCGGCTCTGGCCGGCCCTCCCCTGGGCGGCCTGCTCTTCGGCATCGGTGGCGCGGTGCCGTTCCTGGCCGACGCCCTCTCCTACGCCCTTTCCTCCGTCGGCCTCCTGTTCGTCCGGGGCGACCTGCAGGACCGGACGACGACGCCGACGGAATCGCTGTGGCGGGCGACGACCGAAGGTCTGCGGTGGATCTGGCGCCACCCCCTCGTCCGCGCCGCCATCTTCCTGATCGCCGCCGGCAACCTGGTCTTCCAGGCTCTGATACTGGTCCTCGTCGTTCTCGCCCAGCACCACGGCGCCACTTCCACCACCATCGGCACGATGCTCGGCATCTACAGCGGTGGCGGTCTGATCGGAGCGATCGCGGCCGGCAAGTTCCATCACCGGTTCACGCCCAGGACCGTCATCGTCGGAGTCAACTGGATCTGGGCCGCGCTCCTGCCCCTGTTCGCGCTCGCCTCGAACCCTCTGCTGATCGGAGCCATAGGCGCTGCCTGCGCGTTCGTCGGACCACTGTGGAACGTCGTGATCATCAGCCGTACGACGCTCCTGGTTCCCAACGAGCTACTGGGGCGGGTCACCAGCGCGGCCATGACCCTGTCCTGGGGAGTCATGACCGCGGAGTCCGGCGTTCGAGCAGTGAGCGGAGGAGGTGCCGACCGGCGTGGTGCGCCGGCTACCGCTTCTTGACGGTGTAGGTCAGATGGGTCACCCGGGACGACGCGTCCGCGCGGGTCTGGTCGAGGGCGAGGTGGTCCGGGTCCACTCGGTCGAACAGGCGGATGCCGGTACCGAACAGCACGGGCGCGAGGGTGACCGAGAACTCGTCGATCAGGCCCCCGTCCAGGTACGCCTGGATCGTCTCGGCGCCGCCGGCGATACGGACGTCGCGGTCGCCGGCGGCCTCGCGGGCCTGGTCCAGTGCGCTGGAGATGCCGTCGTCCACGAAGTGGAAGGTCGTGCCGCCCGGCCGCTCCCACGGGTCACGCTCGGTGTGGGTGACGACGAACACCGGGGTGTGGAACGGCGCCTCCTCCGGCCATGCCAGCTCGCCGGCGTCGAACATGCGCTTGCCCATGATGCTCGCGCCGGTGCGCTCGTACGTCGCCCGCGCGATGTCGTTGTCGAGTCCTTCCTCACCGCCCTCGCCGAGCTTGAGGTTCTCCCGGAACCAGCGCTGCGGGAACAGCCACGCCTGCAACTCCGACCACTTCGCCATCCAGCGCCGGACCCTCGGGTCGTTCTGGCCTTCGGGAGAGAAGACGTCCTCGACGGGCACCGCCTCCGGCGCCATGAAGCCGTCGAGCGACATCGTCACGCTGAAGAACACTTTCCCGGCCATCAGCCCTCCGCTCCCTTCCGCGCGGTCTCGTTCCGCGCGGTCCCGTTCCGGTTGAGTTCGGCGACGTAGGCCGCCAGGTTGCGCAGCGTCTGCTCGCCGCCCTCTACCGCGTGGTACTTCTCCACCGCCTGGTCGCGCAGTTCCTTCGTGGGGAACACCGTGCGCATCACGATCCGGGTCTCCTCGCCGGCCGGCTCGAAGGTCAGGACCGACTCGAACGCGTCGGGGTCGTCGCGGGACTCGCCGTGCACCAGCGTGATCCGCTCCGGCGGGACGATCTCGGTCCAGGTGATCCACTCCTGGTAGTCGGTCCCGTCCGGCCCGTGCATCACGAAGTCCCAGACCCCGCCCGCGCGGAACTCGAAGGACCGCGTCGTGGTCGTGAACCCTTCCGGCCCCCACCACCGCGACAGGTGCCGGACCTCGGTGAACGCCTCGAACACCAGCTCCCGCGGGGCGCCGATGGCCCGGGAGATCACGATCTCGCGGTCCGCGGTCGTACGGTCGGGCTCGCCACCGCTACTGGTCGTCGTCATCGGCCGCTTCCTCCTGCCTCGCCTGCTTCAGATCCCGCACGTACTCGTCCAGCCGGTCGAAGGTCCCGTTCCAGAACCTTTCGAAGCCGCCCACCCATTCGTGGATCGGCCGCAGCCCGCGGGCGTCCAGGCCGTACAGCCGCTGCTTGCCCGCCTCACGGACCCGCACCAGCCCGACCTCCCGGAGCACCCTCAGGTGCTTGGACGCCTGCGGCTGACTCATCCCCAGGTCCCGCGCCAGTTCGGTCACGGACCGCTCACCGCCCCGCAGCAGCATCAGGATCTCCCGTCGCTGCGGCTCGGCGATCGCGTTGAACGCGTCGGAGGTCGTCGCCGCTCGTGCCATGGCATCATCATATGCCTATATCGGAATGCGTCAACGGCGGCGAGCTCCGCCCTTGGACCGGCAGGCCGTCGCGTTCTACTGCGGCCGCATCAGGCGCAGGTCCGAACCCCATGCGTCCAGGACCGCGCCGTGCCCGGCCCGCCGGGCCACCGTCTCGACCCGGCCGAAGAGGCGACGCTGCGTGGACACATCACCCGTGGCCGAGATGAGGTCCAGCGTGTCGAGCAGCCGCCCGGTGTCCCAGCCGGGGAGCGGGAAACGAGCGAGCTCCCACTCCAGGTACTTGTTGTAAGGGCGGGGACGACGGTCCAGGGCGAAGAGCGACTCCAACAGGAACCGGACGCTGTCGGCGGCGTCGAGACGGGCTGCGAGGGCATGTCCGTCGCGGGTGTTCTTGACCGACCGGTAGAGGGAGTTGGCATAGGCGTCCAGTCGTTCGTCCGCCTCCCGGAAGGCTTCGGCCACGTCCAGCCGCGCCTTGTCGGCCAGGATCTGCGCGACGGCTCCGTCGAGCCGGTCGAGCACGATTCGTGCGCGGGCGAGGGCGTACCGCTCGAAGCCGGGCATGCCGGCGGCGCGGAACTCGCCCAAGGAGAGGACGACGAGGTCGAGTTCCGGGGTGCGGTGTCCGGTGAACCGGGTGAGGTCCGTCGCGGCACCGTCGGCCAGCACGACGTACAGATCGTGGTCGGAGCGTTCGGTGGCCATGCCCTCATGGGCCCGGGAACCCTTGAGGACGAGGCCCACGACATCCGGGTCCGCTGCGGCGAGGTCGACGAACGCGTCGAAGGTCATGGGGTCTTGAGCGGTCATTGCGCGATCTCCGGTGCGGGGTGACGGGCATGGCAGCCGGGCGTCCCCCGGTCACCGGGGTCGCCCGTACTGTCCGCGGCGGCGCTCGGCCGCCGCCCGGAGGATCAACGCACGTACGGACTCTACCGGTCGGCGTTCCCACGACTCGGCCAGCGTGGACGCAGGCCTACGGCCGGCCGTCGGCGGAACTCGCCGCCGACCCGGATCCCGAGCTGCGCGCGGTGGTCGCGGAGAGCTGGCGGGACCGGCCGACGGCCGTGCAACTGGCGCTGCTCACCGATCCGGACCCGAGGGTTCGAGCCGCGGCCACCAAGTTCGCGCGCCCGGGCATCCCCCCTGAGCACCACGCGCACTGCCTCGCCGATCCTGCCGTCCAGGCCAACGTCGCGCGCCGTCTCCCGTTGACGCCGGACCAGTTCGCCCGGCTGCTGGAGACCGGGAACAGATCCGTGCTGCACGCGGTGGCCGGCAACCCGAACCTGACCGCCGACATGGTGGTCCGACTGTAGGACAGCACCGACCCCGCCGTGCGCGTCGCGGTGGCCTTCAGCCGCCATGTCACCCCCGGGACCAGGGACCGGCTGCTCGCACTGCTGGAGGCCGAGAAGGCGGACGGCAGCGTCGCCGCCCGTGTCGCCCTCGACTGGTCCTCGTACGAGCCGAGCCGGCTGCGGGACGCACCGCTCGCCGAGCGGCTGACCTACCTCGACTGCCCGCACGCGGTGTTCCGGCGGGTCCTGGCGGCCGGCCGGGACCTGCCGGACGAAGCCTGGCGGCGCCTGGACGCCGACCCGGACGTGTCCGTCCGCCGTACCGCGGCCCGCCGCCCCGGCACACCGCCGCAGGTCCTGGTCCGGCTGCTCCGCGCCCACGGCGAGGTTTTCCACGTCCAACCGTTGCTGGTGGACCACCCCGAATTCCCGCGCCGGACGCTGCGCGGCTTCGTGGACGAACCGGACCCGCGGGTGCGCCTCCTCGCCCTACAGGACCCCGAGCTGCCCGTACCGGAGCTGCGGCGGTTGACGGACTGTGAGGAGGGGTTCCTGCGTGCGGGCGCGGCCGGCCACCCCAACGTCACCGCTGAACTGCTGGAACGGCTGCTGGCGGACCGGGAGCCCGAGGTCGCCCACGCCGCGGCGGCCAACCCCGTGCTGCCACGGGCCCGGATGGACCGCATCCTCGCCGAGGCCGGTCTCTGACGGTCGCACGGGATCGCATCCCGGCCCAGCCGATAAGCGCTGACCCACATCCCGTCCCGTGCCTCAGGATTCTCGGTGTGACGGACACGGGACCCACCGAAGAAGAGACGCCGGACGAGCCGCTGGGCTGGTGCCTGGTGGCCGACGTGGCGCGAGAGACCGTGCGCGGCGAGAGCGGCCTCCCCTCCGCCGGCCGAGATCCGGATCGACGGCGAGACCCTCCACCTCGCCCGCTACGGCACCAAAGGAGCCCACTACAGCCGCACGCCCCCTCCCACGGAGGGGACTCCCGAGCCCTGACCAGGAGTGCTCCCGGCACCGGCGTGGGCGTCGACGTGCGCGTCCAGCGCGGCGAACGTCGCTTCGGGGCGCTCGACGTGCGGCAGATGGCCGGCCTCGGCGATCGTCTCGAACCGCCCTCGCGCGAAAGCCTCCGCGTAGACCCGCCCGTACGCGGGTGTGACGATGCGGTCGCTCTCGCCCCACAGCACGAGGGCCGGGATCCGCACCCGGCCGAGCCGGTTCAGGAGCTTCGGGTCGTGCATGTACGGATCACCGGCCAGGAGGCGCGCACTGGCCATGTTGGCCTGCTGGAGCGCGATCCGCTCCTCGGTGAGGGTGGCCGGGTCCACGGCGAAGCGGGCCGGGTCGTGGAACGAGTACGCGGCGATCTCGTCCGGCCGGACCCCGAAGATCTCGCGGACCGGTTCTCCCGGGACGGTCACGCCCACCGCGTTGACCAGCACCAGTGAGCTGATCACCGCGCCGTCGTCACGGAAGGCCATCTCGGCCGCGGTCCAGCCGCCGAGCGAGGAGCCGACGACGAGGACGTCACGGTGCCCCTCGTCCCTGAGCCAGTGCAGATAGATGATCGCCAGGTCGTCGATGCCGGTGAGCCAGTCGGGGCGTTCGGTCCCGTTCCAGCCCGGGTGCGTGGGAACGACGCCCCGCATGCCGTACCGGTCGGCCAGGTGCGCGGCGATGCCCTGGACGGTGGCGGGCCCGCCGCCTCCGTGCAGGACGATCGCGAGGCGGCCGTCGGCGGGTCCGGTCTCGGTGAAGGTGAGGGGAAGGTCGGGGCGCAGGTGGACGGTACGGGTACGCGTCTCGGTGTCGGTCATGCGCCCCACGCTATATACGCATCCGTATATAAGCAACCTTAGATTTTGGATTAGGATGCGGCCATGACCGCGAACCATGAAGACCCCGGGGCCCGGGCCTCAGCCGACGGAGCCGGGACCGGGACGACTGCCGACGCCGACACCGAACCCACCACCGGCACCGCGCCCGGCCTCGCCGCTCCGGCCGCCGGGGACCCGAGCCGGCCCCCCGCTCCCGTCGACCTCGAGGAGCTGGGGCGCGCCGTGAAGGAAGCGCAGTACCGGCACCACCGCGCGCTCGACACCCGTCTCGCGGCGATCGGCACGACACTGGCGCAGTGGGACGCGCTGCGGGCGATCGCCCGTACGCCCGGAGCGTCCGCGCACGAGCTGGCGGTCGCGACCTTCCAGGGCGACCAGTCCTTCGGCACCCTGGCCTCCCGCCTCGCGGCCCAGCACCTCATCGAGCGCCGGCCCGGTCGCGGCCGGCGTATCGAGCACCACCTGACGGAGGCCGGCGAGCGCGTCCTGACGGCGGGGCGCGCCGTCACCCGCGATGTCCTCGCCGCGTCCTTCGGCCCGCTGGACGAAGGCGAACGGGCCACGCTGCTCGGCCTGTTGCGCCGCATCGGCGCTCCGGGCGAGGAGCTCCGGGGTCAGCGGCCGCGGAATTGACAGGTCTCGCCGCCCCCGTGCGCGACGGAAAGAAGATCCAGGCGGTCAAGGGGCCCACCGGGAGGCCACGAAACGGGCCTGGAGGAAGCGAAGGACGCGGTGAACGGCACGGCCCGAGGCTCGGAGAACGTCTCATGCGACTTGATCACTTCCGAACTCCGGGTCCGGGTAACGGTGTTCACGCCCCGGCGCTCCCGCCGCCCCGCTCGACCGGGATCCACAACTGGGAGTCGGTCTCCGCACCGATCTCCACCGGCCGCGTCCGCAGCAGCTCCGGACCCGGCCGGCTCACGTACAGGTTCGAGGGGAACCACTGCGTGAACACGTCTCGCCACAGCTCCTGGAGGGCGCTCGGATAGGGCCCGTGGTTGTCGAAGACCGCCCAGGTCCCGGCCGGCACGTCGAGGGCGTCGAGCTCCTCGGCGGCCGCCTCGGGACCGGTCACCACACCGATCCAGTAGTCCGCCTCGGCGCCCTCCTCCCGGCTGTCGGTCAGGTACACCACCGCCGACAGAACCCCCGCCGGCTCCCGGTGGTCCAGCTCCTTCATCCGTACGATCACCTGCTCGTCCAGGCTCTCCAAGTGCGCCGCGGCGGCCGCGTTGTCCCCGTCGTGCACGAGGGGGACCCGGGCCTTCCTGCCGAGGACCCGGAACGGCTCCTTCTCCACGATCCGGTACCGCATGGCCGTACTGCCTTCGACGACGACACGGAAGGACATGCGCGGCTGTGTCGTGAGCACCGCGCCCGTGCGCCGGGCCTCGCCCGGGCCGATGCCGTGCACCGACCGGAACGCCCGGGCGAACGCCTCGCCCGAGCCGTACCCGTACCGCACCGCGACATCGAGCAGCGTCAGCTCCCCGGCCAGCACCTCGGCCCCGGCGAGCGTCATCCGCCGGCGCCGCACGTAGAGCGGGAGCGGCATCCCGGCCAGCGCGGAGAACAACCGCCGGAAGTGGTACTCCGACACCGCGGCGATCCGGGCCACCTCGGCCATGTCGACCTCCCGGTCGAGGCAGGCTTCCAGGTGGTCCAGCGCCTCGTTCAACCGCTCCAGCACGCGTATCCGCCCTTCCTTCCCGTGTCCTTGCCGGAGGAGCGCCCACGCCGACGAGTGACCCCCGGGGTTGTTCCCCGCGGGAGCGGCCACCGATACTGCCGGCCCCGGGACGACCGGGCCGTCCGCCGGTCGCGGGGCGGACACAGGAGCGGTCGGTCGACGGGCCGACCACACGGCCGCCAGGCCGCCTCGCTCGAGCGGAGAAGATTCGATCGCGCCCCGCCCGACAGAACCAGTACGGGAATTGTCGGGCAGGGAGCCCCGGCATCGCCTGAGGCTTACACCCATGACCGATAGTAAGGGACATTGCGATCCGCGGTTCGCCGCAGTCCGTGAGGCACTCGCGGCCTTGCTCGACAAGGACGACGTGGGCGCCTCGGCGGCCGTCTATGTCGACGGCGAGCCGGTGGCGGACGTCTGGGGCGGGTACGCCGACGCGAACCGCTCCGTCGCCTGGGAACGCGACACCCTCACCGGCGTGAACTCGACGACCAAGAACATGGTCGCCCTGTGCGCGCTGGTCCTGGCCGACCGGGGCGAGCTCGACCTGTCCGCGCCGGTCACCGCCTACTGGCCCGAGTTCGCCGCGGCCGGCAAGGAGAACGTGCTGGTGCGGCACGTGCTGTCGCACACCGCGGGGCTTCCGGACCTGCCCGGGCTGAAGACGGTCGAGGAGCTCTACGCCTGGGAGAACGTGACGGCAGGACTGGCCGCGCAGGCACCCGAATGGGAGCCGGGAACGGCCGCCGGCTATCACGCGCTCACCTTCGGCTTCCTCGTGGGTGAGATCGTCCGCCGCATCACCGGCCGCAGTCTCGGCGAGTTCTTCGCCGAAGAGGTGGCCGGACCGCTGGGCGCGGACTTCCACATCGGGCTCTCCACCGAGCACGACCATCGCGTCGCACCGCTCATCCCGCCGCCGTCACGGACCGAGGAGTACGCCGCCAGCGCACCACCAGGACCGGACGGCACACACCGGGAGGACACCGGTGCCGCGATCCGGGTCAAGGACGTCAACTCCACGGCCTGGCGCCGTGCGCAGATCCCTGCGGTGAACGGTTACGGCAACGCCCGATCCGTCGCCCTCGTGCAGTCGGTGCTGGCGAACCAGGGTTCGGCCGGCGGTGTGCGACTGCTGTCCCTCCGGGGTTGCGAGCCCGCGTGGCAGGAGGTGTTCCGCGGTGACGACCGCGTGCTGGGGACACCGATGTCCTGGACGGTGGGCTTCGCCAGGTTCGGCAACACCTTCGGCTGGGGCGGCTGGGGCGGCTCGCTGGTCGTGAGCGATCCCGGTTCACGCATGACGGTGGCCTACGTCATGAACCAGATGATCGACCGGGACCGGCAGGAGGACAACCGCGGCATGGAGATCGTGATGGCCGCCTACAGCGGCCTGCGCTGACAGCCCGACGGCCGGTGGGAACAGGTCCGTCGCAGGCGGAACCCGCACCCGCCCGCCGCAGCCTCGGCGGTCCGGGGCGCGGCCGGCCGGAGCGGCGTCCGTCCCTCCGGCCGGAGCGCTGAACGCACGAGCGGGTTGAACGCTCGTACGGCAAGGGGACCGGTTCAGTCCCACTGCTCGTCGGCGAGGGAGGTGACCGGCTGGGGCTTGCCGATGACGGCCAGCGCGATGAAGAAGCCGATCTGGCCGATCGCGATGGTCAGGGTGGCCAGCGCCTTCTGCTCGTAATGCCTGGCCACCTCCGCGTACAGCTCGTCCGTGACACGCTCCCGGCCGTGCGGAGCGGGCTGCAGGGTGGCCTCCACCAGGGCCAGGGCGGCACGCTCGGCATCGGTGAAGTACGGGGCGTCCTGCCAGGAGGACACCGCCGTGATGCGCTCCTCGGACTCCCCCGCCTTGCGCAGGAAACCGGTGTTCAGGACCGTCAGATACGTGTTGCCGACGATCTGTCCGGCCCGCAGGTGGACCAGGCTCATCGTGGTCCGCGGCACCGAACGGTTGCCCGTCGCCCGGAAAAGGGCCGCACTGATGTCGTTCAGCTCCGGCACGAACTCGCCCGGGTTCGGCATACGGGAGATCGAGGTGTTCGTCATGACTGCGCTCCTTCGCGTCCGTCTGCTCAGCGTCTTCACCGCACTGACGGACCGGCGCACCGGAACGTGACAGGACCCGGGAAATTCTTTTCGCCGACGTGCGCGGAACCAGGTGACGGGACCGTGGGCCGGCCGCCGCGCACGCCCCGGACCGGGTTCGGCCGACGGCGTCCTCCCCGAGTCGGCCTTGGTTCGGGCGGCCGTCAAGGCGTGCCCCGTGCTCGAAAGGAGGATGGGGCCCGACGAGAGGGGCGGCCGAGTGCCCGGTGGCCGGGCCGACTGCGGGGCGGCCACCTGCCGTTCCCGGCAGGGGCCGGGGCCGTCAGCCGAGGGCGTCGAGCAACTCGCGCTCGCGCCGGGTGCTGAGGCCGGCACGCCTCGCCCGGTCGAGACCCTGTTCGCGCTCCCAGCGCAGTGTGTCGGCCAGCAGTTCGGATCGGGACCGGTGGCGCAGCCCCGCGGCAAGCGCCGCGGACCCGTTCCGGGCCGAGAAGCCTTCCCAGCCCGGTTCGACCACCCACATCGGCAGGGACTCGGGGCCCATGAACTCGGTCACGCCGTTCGCCAGCAGCCACGCCGAGTCGGCGGTGACCACCGGAGCCGTGTGCCCGCCGATGGCGCGGGACAGCTCGATCCACTCCTGGAACGGGACGACCGGGCCGACGGCGTCGTAGGTTCCGGTGCTCCCCGCCTCCGCGGCGTCGAGCAGCCAGGCGGTGAGGTCCCGCACGTCGACCGCCTGGGTCGGCGTGTCCGGTGCGTCGGGAACCAGCATCGGCCCCTGCCGGTCGCGCGCGGCACGGGCCACCCAGTAGCCGGAGCGTCCGCTGTGATCGCCCGGGCCGCCGATGAGACCGGCGCGGGCGATGAGGAGGCGGTCGCCCACGACGCCCGCCGTCGCCTGCTCGCAGGTGACCTTGGCCTCGCCGTACGACGCCTGGTCGACCTCGCTCCGGTCGGTCGGGGCGAGGAGGGCCGCGGACTCGTCCGCGCCCGGCGAGGCGTGGCTGGCGTAGGCGCTGACGGAGGAGACATAGGCCCAGTGCCTGGCCCTGCCGCCCAGTGCGCCGACCGCCCCACGGACGAAGGCAGGCTGCCAGGACACTTCGACGACCGCGTCCCATTCCCGGTCGAGCAGGGGTTCGTACGCCGAGGGATCGCGCCGGTCGGCGGCCACCAGTCTCGCGCCGTCCGCGGCGTCCCCGCTCTCACCGCGGGCCAGGCACGTCACCCGATGGCCGCGTTCGATCGCCTGCCGGGACAACTCCCGGCCCACCCAGGCCGTACCGCCCAGAACCAAGATCTCCATCCCCCCACCCAAGCACTCCCGGAGCCGAACGCCCAGGCTGCTCTGCCGACAGCAGATCGGACACGCACGGGAGCGGCTCCGCCGTCCGCACGGGGCCGCCGTGCTCGTCGCCGAGCCGGCTCGGCGACAGCGCCGAGCGCGTGGTCAGGAGGTGCCGGCTCCCACTTTTTCCGCTGCGGCCAGGTAGGCCAGCACCGTGGGCCGCTCGTCGTCCTGGCGTGCAGCCACCGCCAGGCGGGACGGAGAAATGCCGCGGACCGGCACGGCGATCACCTCGTCCCGGACGACCAGCGGGGCGTTTCCGGTCGCCAGCAGTGCCACTCCCTGGCCGTTGGCGACCGCCTCGTGGGTCTCCTCGGCGCTGGCCACCACCCCGCCTATCCGTGGCGCGTGATCGCCACGGGAGTCCAGGGCCAGCCAGTGGTCCCGCAGTGGACCGGCCTCGGGAGGGAGGGCGAGGAACGGCTCGTCGAGGAGATCGGTGAAGTCCACCGCGCCCTCGCGGTCGGCCGCGGCCCGGGCGGCCAGGGGGTGCCCGTGGGGCAGCGCCACGATGCGTGGTTCCTGGGCCACGATCGCGTACCGGTAGCGTTCGCCGTCCGGGAGCGGCAGCCAGACGAACGCGACGTCGCTGGACCCGTCCGCCAGTCCGGCGCTGGGGTCGGCCCAGTTGACCTGCCGCAGAACGGGCCGTGCGTCCGGGTACAGGGAGACCAGCCGGGTCCGCAGGGCGGGCAGCAGTCCACGGCCCGGGCTGGTGGACATGCCGATCACCAAGGTGTGCCGTTCGGCGGCCTTCGCCTCCTCCACCGCCGCTTCGGCGGCCCGCCAGGTGGCCAGCGTCTCGCGGGCGTGCGGCAGCAGGGCTTCCCCCGTCGCCGTCAGCCGCACCTTCCTCCGGTCCCGGCGGAACAGACACGCGCCGAGCTGTTTCTCCAGCATCCGTATCTGTTTGCTGAGCGCGGGCTGGGAGACGAACAGCCGCTCGGCGGCCCGGGTGAAACTTAATTCCTCGGCGATCGCGACGAAGTAGCGCAGATCGCGCCCGTGGACGTCCATAACGCATGGCTATCACAACAGGTCTTGGACACGGCCCTGGATCCCGGCCGAGGATCAGGGCTGTCGGCGGGGATGTCCCGGACGGCAGTCGACGAGGGAGACGAAGAGATGACCGAGAACGGCAAGGTCTGGCTGGTCACGGGCGCGAGCAGCGGCTTCGGGCGGGCCATCGCCGAGGCCGCGGTGGCCGCCGGGGACACGGTGATCGGGACGGCCCGACGGACCGAGGCGCTGGCCGACCTGGTCGCCGCGTACCCCGACCGGGTGGAGGCGATCGGTCTCGACGTCACCGACGGCGGGCGGATCGACGCGGTGGCCGCCGACGTTCTGGCCCGCTACGGCCGGGTCGACGTGCTGGTGAACAACGCCGGGCGCACGCAGATCGGGGCGTTCGAGGAGACCACCGACGACGAACTGCGGGACCTGTTCGAGGTGCACGTGTTCGGTCCGGCCCGTCTGACCCGGGCGCTGCTGCCGCAGATGCGGGAGCGGGGCAGCGGATCGATCGTGAACATGAGCAGTTTCGGCGGGCAGTTGTCCTTCGCCGGGTTCTCCGCCTACAGCGCGACCAAGGCGGCGCTGGAGCAGTTGTCCGAGGGCTTGGCCGACGAGGTGACCCCGTTCGGCATCAAGGTGCTGATCGTTGAGCCCGGCGCCTTCCGCACCAACCTGTTCGGCAAGGGCGCGGCCTACTTCTCCGAGGAGCACCCGGCGTACGCGGAGAAGGTCGGCGCGACCCGGAAGATGGTGCGGGACGGCTCCGGTACGCAGCCCGGGGACCCGGCGAAGGCCGCGGCGGCGATCCGGCAGGCCCTGGAAGCCGAGAACACCCCGCTGAGGCTCGCCCTCGGCGGCGACGCGGTGGACTTCCTCGTCGGTCACCTGGATTCGGTGCGGGCCGAACTCGCCGCGTGGGAGAAGGTCTCCCGGGGCACGGGGTTCGACACGCAGTGACGGTCCGGCGCGGGGTGGAAACCCGGGCAGAACCCGTTCCTCCCGGGTCCGGCGCCGACCACACCACCGGGATCACGACGACCGGGGAAAAGGTCGGCGACGGGATGCTCGACGGACAGGAGCAGGGAGCGCTGTCAGTACTCTGACGCGGTGATGGCCAACAGCACCCTCTTGTCGAGAGCCATGAGCGGCACCGTCGACCCACCCCTGCTCCCGCTGCCCGACCGTGTCGCAGACCTTCTGTCGGAGCTGGGTAGTCCGCCGCGGCTGGCGGCCCACCTGCGGGCCGTCCACGACGTCGCGCACCAGCTGGTCGACTGGATGGAGCGGACTCACCCCGCGGTGGTCTTCGACCGCGAGGCCGTGCTCTTCGGGGCGGCCACGCACGACGTGGGCAAGACGGTGCACCTCTCCGAGCTCTCGGGTCCCGGGGCCGCGCACGAGGAGGCCGGGCAGACGCTTCTGCTGGGCCACGGCGTCAGCCCGAGGCTGGCCCGCTTTGCCGCCACGCACGCGTCGTGGGCGGAGTCGCCCGTCGATGTGGAAGACCTTCTGGTGAGCCTCGCCGACAAGATCTGGAAGAACAAGCGCGTTCCCGACCTGGAGGACCTCGTCGTGGCCCGGCTGGCCGAAGCGACCGGCCGGGCGGCCTGGGAGGAGTTCATCGCGCTCGACGGGGTTCTCGCCGGCATCGGCGACGCGGCGGACGAGCGCCTGGCGTTCCAGGCGTCCTTCCCGGTCCACGGCTGAGGACCCAGGGCTGCCGGGCCGTTCAACCGGCAGACTGCCAGGCCCCGGACGACGGCGTCCACGAAGCCCTCCTCGGCCTGGGCCGTTCTCCGGTCCGCTGGCGTCGGTCACGCATCCGGCACTGCCTCTGGTTCCGTGAACGCCCGACTCAGGGGCACACTGTGACAGTGGAACCGAGCAGCCACGCCTCCCGACAACCGCCCTTGCCCCCGAAGCCGGTCATGCCCGACACGGCCGAAGCACGCCGTCACGGGTCGGCCGCGATCGTCGAAGCCCAGTGGCTGTCTCTGCAACTCGCCTGGCAGTGGAAGCGCGATGTCCACGAGATCCGTTCACCCGGACGTCCCTGTCCGGGCATCGTTCCACTGCTGAAGGCCGCTGCCGCGGCGTCGCGGCTGCGGCGGCTGTACCCGTTCACCAGTCACTTCGCTCTGCTCTTCAGCAGCCGCACCGGCTACCCCTGGACCGTCCAGGCCGGATCCGTCGAACCCTTGCGCAACGGATCGTTCAGGGTCCGCCGCCGCGATCCCTCCGCCGTGATCGGCGAAGTCGAGACCGCCGAAGAAGCCGTGGATCTCGTCGTGGGGCTCCTGCCCGCCGACTTCGAACCGGTCATCACCGTCCCGACCGACAGCCGCACTTGACGGTGCGCGGCCGTCGACTTTCCTCACGCGCCGACGAACAGGTGCCGACCGGCAGGGGCAGTACGTCAGTGGCCACGCGCGGCGAGATCCACGTCCGACGGGGAATGTCTCGGTTCCCTGAGCCGAACACCTCCGTACGGGTGGGGTGTTCGGCCGGGTGGCCACCAGAGGTCCCGTGACGCCGTCGTCGGACTTCGCCGTCAGGCGGATTCCTCGACCGCGTGCTCCTCGACGGTGCGGGAGTCGGTGAGGCTCAGCGCACCGCCGGCCGTGATCAGTCCGACGACGACCGCGAGGAGGGCGTAGGTGATCCGCTCGCCGTGGAAGAACGACGCGACGAGGTCGCCGCTCCAGGTGCCGACGGGGAGCCGGGTGGTGACCAACGCGGCGATCAGGGTGCCGACGACGGCGGTGCCGACGCTGGAACCGACCTCCTGGGCGGTGTCGTTGAGGGCGGCGCCGATGGAGGTGCGGTTGCTCGGCATCGCGTCGACGAGTGCGACCGCGCAGATCGTCATCACGGTGCGCAGCCCCACGGTCATGAGCACCATGCAGACGGCGATGGCGGCGTACCCGTGGTCGACGCCCCAGGCGAGACCCGCCAGCGAGCCGGCCAGGCAGACCGCGCCCACCAGGCAGGCGACGCGGTGGCCGAACCGGCGCGCGAGCCACTCGGACAGCGGAGTCGCGGCGAGCATCGTCACGATGATCGGCAGATTGGCCAGGCCGGCCCGCACCGGGCTCCATCCGTAGGCGTACTGGAAGTGGAGGATCAGCCCGAACATCACGCTGGCCATCGCGACGGACGTCCCGATCTGGGCGATGGCGGCGCCGCGGACGGTGCCGTCGGAGAAGAGACGCAGGTCCAGCATGGGGGCCGCGCTGCGGCGCTCGTGCCGCACGAACGCGATCGCGGCGACGAGGGCGCCCACGATCGACGCGAGGGTGACGGCCGAGAGCCAGCCGTGCTCGACACCGCTGGTCAGCGAGTAGCAGGCGAGTCCGATGGTGGCGATGCTCAGGACGGCGCCCGGCATGTCGAGCTTGTCGGCGGTCAGGTCCTCCGGCCGGTCGGCCGGGACGCCGAGCCGGACGCCGATGCACGCGATCAGTGCGATCGGGGCGTTGACGACCAGCAGCCATTCCCACCCCACATGGGCCAGCGCCGTACCGCCGAGCAGCGGTCCGAGGACGAAACCGGACATGCCGACGACGATCATCACCGTCATGGCGCGCATCCGCAGGGCCGCGTCGTCGAACAGGCGGAAGACCAGTGAGTTCGTGATCGGGGCCATCGCCGCGGCGGCGATGCCGAGCACGGCCCGCAGGGCTATGAGCTCGCCCGTGGTGCTGACGAGGACGACGCACAGGCTCACCGAGCCGAACGCGGTGAGTCCGACCAGGAGCACCCGGCGGCGGCCGAGCCGGTCGGCCATCGAGCCGGCGGTGAGCAACAGACCGCCGAAGGTCAGCGAGTACGCCCCGGTGACCCATTGCAGCGCGGTCGTCCCGCCGCCGAGGTCACGGCCGATCGTGGGCAGCGCGATCGACAGCAGCGTGTTGTCGACCATCTCGACGAAGAAGGCCAGGCAGAGGGCGGCCAGAGGAATCCACGCCGCGCGTAGCGACGGATAGGTACGTGATGCGGGGGCTTGAAGCGTGGCGGTGGTCATGCCGATCAGTCCTCTCTATCGAACGCCGTACGGTTATCGAACAGCGTACGATGCGATACGATAGAACAACGTTCGATACGATGCAAGGACGATGGAGAGGAAGCCATGACACGCCTGCAGAACCGCTCGAGCGGGGGACGTCGACGGGCTTCGCACTCGATGGAGTCCGTGCTCACCGAGGCGGTGGCCCTGCTCGACGAGGCCGGGGCTCCGGCGCTGACGTTCCGGGCGCTCGCGCAGCGCCTCGGCGGTGGCGTCGCCAGCATCTACTGGTACGTGGCGAGCAAGGAGGAACTCCTCGACCGCGCCACCGACCACGTCGTGGGCGCGGTGCTGACCGACATCGAAGCGCTTCCGGGCAGCGACGACCCGATCGACGACCTGCGCGCGATGGCCGTGACACTGTTCGACGCGATCGTGCGCCGGCCCTGGCTGGGCACCTACTTCATGCGCAACACCGACATCCAGGGCAACGCCCTGCGCCTGTACGAGAAGCTCGGCCAGCAGACCCTCCGCCTGGACCTCAGTGCGCAACAGCGGTTCCACGCCGTGTCCGCGATCACGGGGGTCGTCATCGGCTCCGCCGTCGACCTGGGCCAGGAGCCGCCCGAGGAGGTCCTCGACGGCACCGTGACCCACGATGAGTTCCTCAGCCGCTTCGCCCAGGCCTGGCGGGAGCTCGACCCCGAGGAATTCCCGTTCGTGCACGAGATCGTCGACGAGTTCGACGGCCATGACGACGTCGACCAGTTCCGCTCCGCACTGGAGCTGACACTGGCGGGCCTCCGTCTGCAAGCCGGAGTCTGAACCGAGCGGGCCCCTCCGCCCGTCCCGATCCGCCCGGGCGCCCGGGCGGCGGAGGGCCTCACGGCCGGCATCGCGCCGGGCCAGGCGGTGGCCGGGCCTCCCGTCAGCTTCTCCGACGGCGCCTCTCGGGCCCGGTGGCACCACCCTCCACGGCATTCGCTCCACAGGAGAACAGTCGTGCCGGCCCCGGAGGTTGGCGGCCCTCTCGCAGGACCGCGGAAAACATGCCGGGGCGGCGAAGGGCCACGCAGTTGCGTCACGCAGTCCCCATGGGTATTTCCTGCCGCGACACCGCCGCGCCGGGAACACTCCGGCGGGCCCCCTCGTTCGACCTCAGGCTCATCGCTCCGAACCGTGAACCGAGGGAGTACCTTGCCCGACACCTCGTCCACCGTCACCGTGACCCCCCTCCCGCCGCTCGCCGCCCAGGCAGAACGCCTGATCGAGCTCGGGGTGCACGAACTCGCGCGGATCCCCGCCGACGACCTGTACGCCTTCGCCGAGAAAGCCGGCCGTGAGGACGGCGACGCCCTGCTCGCCGTCCACCCCGACCACGTTCCCGCCTCCGCCCTCGCCCCGTTGCTCCGCCGCGACGACAAGCCGGGCTTCGTCGTCACCGACATGACCGACGTCGACCGGTTCGCCCCCTGCGCCGTCGAACTCCCCGGCGCTCCCCTCTACCTCGTCACCGGCCTCGACCGCGGCGACCACATGGCCAACTGGAGCCCCGACGAGGCGTTGCCCGCCCTCACCGAGGAGGACCGCACCCCGCTGCTGCTCACGGAAGGCATCCACTGGGTGCTCCAGCAGCCGGCGGTCCTCGAGCGCAACCGCTGCTTCATGACCATCGGCTCACGACTGCGCAAGGCCAACGGTGCCCTGGACGCCCGCACCCCGGCGATCTGGATCAGCAACGGCACGGGGCGGGACGGCCGCGAGCGGCGCAACGCCCCGAAGGTCGGCTGGTGCTGGTGGGGCAACCGCCACACCTGGCTGGGCTTCGCCTCCGCCGCGGACCGCAGGGCCCGGTAGCACCCGGTCCCGTAGCCGTTCGCCCCGCCGCCCGGGCCCGCACCACCGAAAGGCAGCCCAGGCGGCGGGCGAGCCGCGAAGGTCCCGGCGGTCGCCGGCGTCGCCGGGCGGCCCGGACCCCGGCCCGGCATGCTCCTCGCCGCGCGGCCCGGGGTCTCCGTGCGCCATGCCGCGCCCGACCGCCCTCGCCGCCGAGCGGGATCGCGGGAACTCCCGGCGCGACGTGGCCGGGTGCGCGAGTGAGGTGTGCGGGCAGGCCGGTCCCGGACGCTTCCCCGCCGCCGAACCGCAGGCGGAGCCTGCGCTCGGGACCGGGCGAGCAGCACGCCGCCCAGACTCGTGAAGACCTTGCCCGCCGGGATCGCCGCCGTGCGGGATCCAGAGGTCCGGCCGGGGACGAACATGTTCGCCCCGAACGCGTTTGGACCTAAAATCGGGCTTATGCCTACCCCGCAGAGCCGCCGCGAGCGCCCGGCCAAACCGGCCCTCACCCGTGAGGGCATCGTCGACACCGCCGTGTCCCTGATGGAACAGGAAGGGCTGCAACGCGTCACCATGCGCCGCCTGGCCCAGGCCCTGGACACCGGGCCGGCGTCGCTGTACGTCTACTTCGCCAACACCGGCGAACTGCACGCCGACATCCTGGACCGCCTCATGGGGCGAGTCGACCTGGCCGCCACCGGCGCCGACTGGCGTGAGCGGCTGGACGCGGTCCTCGCCAGTTACGAGGAAGTGCTTTTCGCCCACCCCGCGCTCGCCCAGTCGGCGCTGACCGCCCGCCCCGCCGGCAGCAACTACCTCGCACTGCTCGAGGCGCTGCTCGCCCTGCTCGCCGAGGGCGGCGTACCCGACCTCCAGGCCGCTTGGGGTGTCGACATCCTGCTGCAGAGCGCCACGGCCTCGGCCGCGGAGCATTCCGCCCGCCGTGAGGACTCCGGGGCGGACGAGGACTGGGCCCGGCTGAACGACGCCCTCGCCGCCGCCTCCCCCGACGTGCACCCGCACGTGCAGGCCCAAGCCGCCAATCTGGTCGCCGGCACGCCCGCGGAACGCCGTAGCTGGAGCGTGAACATGCTGCTCAACGGCATCCAGAGCACCTCCGCGACGACGGCGAACTCCTGACGAACTTGTTCGTTACGAACATGTTCGTTATGTTGGGGGCATGACTCCGCACTACCCCACAGCCATCCTCGGGGGCGGCCTGGGCGGTCTGATGCTCGCCCGCGTCCTGCACGTCAACGGCACCGACGTCCCCGTCTTCGACCTCGAACCCTCCGCCGACGCACGCGTCCAGGGAGGAATGCTCGACATCCATGACGAGACCGGACAGCAGGCGCTGCGCCAAGGTCACCTGCACAGCGAGTTCCTCGCCAAGGTCCACCCCGGCGGGCAGGCGCTGCGAGTGACGGACAAGCACGCGAACGTCGTCCACGAGGAGGCCGACGACGCCGACGGCACCCGGCCCGAGATCGACCGTGGCGACCTGCGCGGTCTCCTGCTCGGCTCGCTGCCCGACTCCACCGTGCACTGGGGTTCCAAGGCCACCGAAGTGCGGGAGCTGGCCGGCGGTCGGCACGAGGTCGTCCTCGCCGACGGCCGCACCTTCACCACCGACCTCCTGATCGGCGCCGACGGCGCCTGGTCGAAGGTGCGGCCGCTGCTCACCGACGCACGCCCCGCCTACAGCGGCGTCTCCTTCGTCGAGCTCGACCTCGAAGACGCCGACCACCGCCACCCCGGGGCCGCCGCGCTCATCGGCGGTGGCATGTTCTTCGCCCTCGGCGACGACAAGGGTTTCCTCGCCCACCGCGAGACCGACGGCAGTCTGCACTTCTACATCGCCCTGCGCGCCGAGGAAACCTGGCTGCACACCATCGACTTCGCCGACACCGCCGCCGCGAAGCAGGCCGTACTGGGGCACTTCGCGGACTGGGACGACGTCCTGCGGCGCGTGATCGCCGACGCCGACGGGGCGCTGACCCCGCGCTGGATCCACGCGTTGCCCGCCGGACTGTCCTGGTCCGGCCGCCCCGGCGCCACACTCCTGGGCGACGCGGCCCACCTCATGTCCCCCTTCGCCGGCGAAGGCGCCAACCTCGCCCTGTTCGACGGCGCCGAACTGGGCCGCCACCTGCTCGCCCACCCGGACGACACCGGCGCCGGAGTGCGCGCCTACGAGCAGGAGATGTTCACCCGCGCCGCGGAGATGGCCGGTGAATCCGCCCGGGCCCTCGACGTGATCTTCCATCCCCAAGCCCCGGCACCGCTCGCCGACATGTTCCGCGGCCCGCACGCCCCCGGGCAGTGACCCCGCCGCACAGAGCACCTCACGTGCCCGGCATCGCCGCCGTCCTTGCCGGCGCACACCCCCGTCGACCCCGCCGAAGTGGACCCGGTGGGGGCTGCGCACGTCCGCCCTGACCATCGGGCCCCTGCCGCAACGACGTTCACGCCCCTCAGAACGGTGCCGATCCCTCACCGATGAAAGGCACGGACGTCTCGTCGTCGGGGCCGGCAAGAAGACGGATCCGGCGCGCCTGGCCTGTCTGGAGCTGCAAGCGGGCCTCGACATCTCTCACGGAACTCGCCAGCCCTCGTGGAATGTTGCGCAGGACGCCGCCCCACAACCCCGTGTCCGGGAGGAAGAGGCCCAGGTCGACCTCCACGACGATCCGCCGATCACCGACGAGAAGCCAGCCGTCTTCAGAGCGCAGGTGGGCTGCCACGCCCCCCATCCTCCACCCGCGACGGCCTTGACGGGCGGCACACGACCACCATCAGCCGAACGGACCCACGCCGCCGTGCTGCCGGACCCCTGCGATCACAACCGGTGCGCTTCCACCGAGCCCGTGTCCTCACCCCCGCACACCGGCCTGCACGCAGATCGCCCTCCCTCCGATGGACCCCGCAGACGACCAGGGCCATCACTAATTGAGTGATGGCGACCGCGTACACCCGACGGACTCCGGCCACGACCGCGGCAATCAGGGCGGCCGTCGGTACGAACACGGCCTTCCGCAGGCAGGGGCCCGGCGACGCACCGTAGTCCCGCGGGTCGATCGACGACCAGTAAGTCGCCGTCCAGGAAAGGCAGATCAGGGCGAGGACCGCCGGCTCGAGAACGGGCAGGATCACGGCCACGGCCCGGACCGTTCGGCCCCCTCCCCCGCGCGCGTTGCCCGCACGGCAGCGGCTCCGGGACCGGCAGGTGTCCACCGGCCGCGGCACCGGTGGCGGGCCAGGAGCCGGGACCGCGGCGCCGACGGTCCTCCTCGTGTGCGCCGGTACGGAGTCAGCGCGACGTCCGCGGGGCGGCGTCGCGGGTGCGCGCGCGGACCGAGGAGCGCGGCGAGAGGTGGCGGGACAGCACCTCGAGGGCGTCCGTGACCTCCTTGCGGTCCTCGGGCGTACTGTCGGCGAGGGCGGTGGCGAGCGCGTCCTCGATCGTGGTGGTCCTGACCTCGGCCACCCGGGCGGAGAGTTCGGGAGCCTGACGGACGAGCAGCCGACGGCGGTCGGCGGGGTCCGACGCGGCGACGACGGCGCCGGCCTCCTTGAGGCGCGCGACCGAGGTGGACACCTGGCTCTGCGGCAGGCCGGTGCGGGCGGCGATCTCCCCCACGGCGCTGTCGGGGTGGGCCGCCACGTCGCTGGCGACGATGAGCACGGCACGCACGCTGCCGCCGTACTGCCCGCCGCCGCCTTCGGGTTCCGGCATCGCGGCTTCGCCGATCTTCATCAGGGTGCGCCCGAGGAGGAAGAGCTCGACTCCGTTCATGCCCTCATGTTACATCAATGGAGATACATCGAACTTGATACATCCAGAAAGATGGATTACCTTCGTGTCAGGCACCCGGAGACCGCCGGGTCGGGACAAGGAGCGGGACCGTGCGAAAGTGGCGAGCGAACCCCTGGGCCGTCCTGGTGACTCTGTCGCTCGGGTTCTTCATGACCTTGCTGGATCTCACCATCGTGAACATCGCGATCCCGGACATGATGGACGGCCTGGGCGCCTCGCTCGGCCAGACCTTATGGGTGGTCAGCGGGTACGCGCTGACGCTCTCGGCCCTGATCATCACGGCCAGCCGGCTCGGCGACCTGCGCGGCCCGCGGAACCTGTTCGCGGTGGGCCTCACGGTCTTCACCCTGGCCAGCCTCGCCTGCGGCCTCGCCCCCACGGCGTCGGCCCTGATCGCCGCCCGTGTCGTCCAGGGCCTGGGCGCGGCCCTGCTCACACCGCAGACGATGACGCTGATCGTCGCCGTCTTCCCGGCCGAGCGGCGCGGCACCGCCATGGGCGTCTGGGGCATGGTCGCCGGTCTCGCCACCCTGTCCGGCCCGACACTGGGCGGCTTCCTGGTCTCCGCCCTGGACTGGCGCTGGATCTTCCTGGTCAACCTGCCCATCGGGAGCGCCGCCCTCGTCCTGACCTTCCTCGTCGTGCCCGACATCAGGCCCGGCCGCGCCCACCGCTTCGACCTCGTCGGCGCCGCCCTGGCCACCGGCGCCCTGTTCTGCCTGGCCTTCGGCCTGCAAGAAGGCGAGAGCCACCACTGGGGCGCCGGGATCCAGGCACTGCTCGTCGCCGGGGCCGCGCTCGCCGCCGGGTTCCTGCTGCACCAGCGCCGCCGCCAGGACCGCGAACCCCTCGTCCCCTTCGCCCTGTTCCGCGACCGCAACTTCGCCTCGATGACGGTCCTGGTCGGTCTGGTCTCCGTCGCGATGCTCGGCCTGGTCCTGCCGTTCAACCTCTACCTGCAGTCGGTTCTCCACCTCAGCGCGGTCAAGGCCGGTCTGGTGCTCGCGCCCTCGTCGCTGGTGTCCATGACCGTCGGGCCGTTCGCCGGGCGCCTCGCCGATCGCGTCGGCGGCAAGTACCTCCTGCTCACCGGGCTCACCTGCTACGCCGCCGGGATCATCGCCATCGCCCTGATCGCGGCGCCGGGCACCGCCTGGTTCGCGTTCGTGCCCGCCACGCTGCTGACCGGTCTGGGCGTCGGCTGCATCATCGCCCCCATGTCCACCGAGGCGATGCGGTACGTGCCGCGGCATCTCGCCGGCGCCGCCTCCGGCGTCAACAACACGGTGCGGCAGACAGGTTCGGTGGTCGGCGCGGCGGCGGTCGGCGCGCTGCTGCAGAGCCGGCTCGCGGCCGAGCTCGCCACCGGCAAGACCTACGCGGCCGCCTTCACCTCCACCCTGCACACCACCGCGATCCTGCCGGTCGCCGTGCTGGTCGCCGGCGCCCTGGCCTGCCTCGTGCTGCGCCCCCGCACCACGCGGCGGGAGGCGGGTGCCCCGGTCACCACCGCACCGCAGCCCGCCACCACCCGCTGACTTGGCCCCCTCCCCCGGCGGGCCGGCTGCCCGACAGCATCCGACGCCGGGCAGCCGGCTCCGGAACGGCACCGGGCCGGGTGTTCCAGGCCGAAACGGAAGCCGTGCCGGCCCGCGACGGTGTTCGGCCGCCGCGGGCCGGTGGCCGACTCGGGCCGGCCCGCGCTCTAGCAGGTCTTGCGCACGTAGCCGCTGCTGCCCGCCGGTTTGACGTCCACGTCGCGCTGGACGATGCTCAGTCTGCCGCCCCACCCGTTGCAGGCCTTCGACCTGCCGGAGTTGGTGTACTCGATCACGATCACGTTGTTCCCGAAGGCGCCGGTGTAGTCGCCGCACTCGTCGTACTGGCCGCACTCCTCGGCCACGGCGAAGTCCAGACCGTTGGCGGTGTGGTTGCCCGCCAGCTCGGGAGTGTTCTTCTGGGCGATGGCCAGGCCGTCCGCGTGGGCACGGGCGGAGAGCAGCTTGACGTACGCCTGCGCGTCGGCGGCCGTCAGGCGATTCCCGGAACGGGTGTAGCTGTCGTAGTTGTCGGGCTCGATCGCCTGGAAGCCCTTGGCCTTGCAGTTGTCGATCAGGCTTCCGATCCTGCCGGCGATCCGCTGCCTCTTGCCGTCGGTGCCGATGTCGAGGAAGGCCTCGCCCCAGTCCTCGTCGTAGACGACCTTGCCGGACGAGTCGCGCAGCAGCAGGTCGGAGTTCCACTCGCTCTCCGCACCCGGCTGCGCCTGGAAGGCGTTGACGTAACAGATGTTGTACAGACCTGCCGCCGGGGAGGCGGTGTTGTCCCGGGTGACGACCTTCACCCCGGCCGGCGGCGTGTAGGCACCACCGATCTGGTAGTCGAAGCCGACGTGCGTGGGCGGCAGGGGCACGGCCGCGGCCCGCGCGGAGGTGGCCGGGACGACCAGAGCACCGACCAGCGCCGCCGCGCCGATGACGGTGCCCGTGAACTTGCGGGAAGGGGGGCTGAAACGGCTCATGTGGATGAGCTCCCAGAGGGAAGAGGGCACGTCCCCGCCTCGGACGCGCAAGGGCGTCCTGGCGACTTGGGCCGGGCTCGTGGCACGGGGCCTGCATACCGGCTGGGCGTGTCTCTGGACACGGAGCGCGGCTCCGTGTCGTCCGGGAGTAAAGCGACTGCCCGTAAAGATGTCAACGCAGGAACTCCTCTCCGGTGAATTCCCGCGTTCCGGCGCTCGCGGCGGCCCGGCCGAGACCTGGCCCGTCGCCGCCCCGGCAGCCCGCCGCCGTCCGCCGTCCGCCCTGCCGCTCCCGCCTCCTCCTCGGCCGCGCCACGGACCGACTCAGTCCAGGTGGCGTTGCAGGGCCTGGAGTCCGGCGCGGAAGACGTCGTCGCCGAAGGCGCGCCGCAGGCTCTCGGTGGCGGCGGGGTCGTGGGGGGTGAACCGCGCGGTCCAGGTGACCTGGCATCTGCCGTCCGGACCGGACGGCTCGGCGACCACGACCGTCGCTCGGTAGTCGCTGACGGGGAAGGGGCTTTCGAGGAAGCGGTAGCTGAGGGTGCGCCGCCGTTCGTCGCATTCCAGGAGTTCTTCGCGGATCACGGCGCCGTCCACCGTGCGCAGAAGTCTCACCTTCCGGGCCGAGCACCCGGTGGCCGCCGGTACCTCCTCCAGGCAACTGGTGGCGATCAGCGGGTGCCAGGCGGAGATGGCACCGAAGTCGCTGAAAGCCTGCCAGATGCGCTCCACGTCCGCGTGGAGCAGGCGCATGGCCCGGGCGCGCACCGCAGGCGTGTCCGCGTTCGACGTCGGACCGGCGGCAGCAATATCGCTCATGGCCGTCAAAGTAACGACTGTTGCGCTCCGTCGCCTCACATGGCCGTTCGCGCGTCTCACCGCGGCGCTCGGGTCGGCCGGTGTCGGCGGGATCCGCTACCTTCTCCCCGACCACCGCGCACCCGGAAGACAAGGAGGCCCGGACGTGACGTTCGCGCCCTGGTTCGCCGCCCTCGGCACCATCGACCGTGTTCCGTTCGCCGAGGCGGCCGACCTGTACGCGGGATGCGCTCCGGACGGACTCGACGACACCAACAGCGACTGTTTCGGCGGCGATCTGGAAGAGGTCCTCGTCCACCGCGGTGCGGTTCACCACACCGGCGACCTGGTCATCGGATCCGACACCCATCAGCCCGTCTGTCACGGCGGTGACTGCGGCGTCCATGTCGTCGACGGTGATCTGACGGTCGAGGGGACACTCGTGTTCACCGAGTGGGACCAGGCCAACGTTCTGGTGGTCACGGGAGACGTGCGCCTGCGCGGTCTCCTGATCGAGGACGAGGCGCACCTGTACATCGGGGGCGCCCTGCGGATCGAGGGGCTGCTGGTGTCAGGTCTCTCCCACGGCGGAATGCTGGCCGTCGCGGGGGACACGACCGCCTCGGCGTGCCTGTGCGCCGGCCCCGTGCACGAGCCGATGGTCCTCTTCGGCAACCCTCCCACGCATCCGGACGACCCCGACCGCCCCGTCGACCTCACCGGCGTGGACCAGGCCGGACTCGTCCTTCCGGGACTCCTCGACGAGTCGGGCCACTGGGCCGACCGCGTGAAGGTCCGCGCCGCCCTGCTGGCCGGTCGGCCGGTGCTGCGGCGGTGACACGCCGACTTCTGTCGGACGGTACCGATGACGCGCGCCCCTGGATTCCCCGGGATTCCCCGAGGAGGAGCGGTCCTCGGTGTTCACAGGTTCTCGACGGCCGTGAGCAGGCGGTTCACGGCCTCGTCGACCGTGGAGCGGGGGCAGCCCAGGTTCACCCGCATGTAACCGTGCCCCTCGATCCCGAACTTCTGTCCCTTGTCCAGCCACAGCCGCGCCTTGGTCAGCATGAACGTGTCCAGCGCATCGGCGTCCATCCCCAGCCCCCGGCAGTCCATCCACGCCAGGTACAGGGAGTCGGCCGGCAGGACCCGCACCTTGGACGTGGCGGAATTGACCGCCTGCGCGAAGTGCGCGTGATTGCCGCGCAGGTAGACGAGCAGTTCCTCCAGCCAGGGCTCGCCGTGCGCGTAGGCCGCCTCGGCCGCGACCATGCCCAGCACGTTGACCAGCGGGAACACGTTTCGTTCGTACTGACGGGCCAGTTCTGCCCGTAGTCCGGGACCAGGCACGAAGATGTTGGCGCTCTGCAGGCCGGGAAGGTTGAACGTCTTGCTGGGGGCGGTACAGGTGATGCTGTTCCGTGCGAACTCCTCGCCGAGCGAGGCGAAGGGGATGTGCTTGCGGTCCGGGCCGATGACGAGGTCCTGGTGGACCTCGTCGGAGACGACCAGGACGCCGCTGCGGGCGCAGATCTCGCCCATGGTCCGCAGTTCCTCCTCGGTCCACACGTTCCCGGTGGGGTTGTGGGGGTGGCTGAGGATGAAGATTTTGGTGTCGGGGCGGATGGCCTCCTCGAACACCCGGGCGTCGAACCGGTAGCCGTCGTCGGTCCGCCGCAGCGGAGCGAACGCGAGGTGACGGCCGTTCAGCAGGACGTCCTCGTGGAAGTGGACGTAGACCGGAGGCTGGATGAGGACCGAGTCGCCCGGCGCGGAGAACGCCTGCACGACCGTCTTGAGCGTGGTGATGACGCCGGCGGTCTGCATCACCCACTCCCGGGGCACCTCCCAGCCGAACCTCTTGGCCTGCCAGCCGGTCACGGCGTCGAGGTAGCTGTCCGTCGCGCCGCCGGGGTACCCGAACACGCCGTGGTCCACGGCCTCGTGGAGCGCGTCGAGCACCACCTGGGGCGCCCTGAAGTCGGTGTCGGCGACCCACATGGGCAGCGGGTCGGCCGCGGCCTCGTCGGCCGTCAGGAACTGGCCGGCACTGGCCCACTTCATGGAGTTGCTGTGCCTGCGGTCGACGACGGTGTCGAAGATCGAGCGGGCCCCGGCCGGGGGCTTGCTCCGTGGCGCCCGGCCGTGGGGGGTGTTGTCGGTTGCCATGGGTGGATGCTAGCCAGGACCACGGACAGAGCGTTCGCGGACTGCGCCGACGCCGGTGATCGCCGGACGGCTTCGGCGACCGGCACGACCCGTCCCGCTCGGACTCCCTCGAGCCTCCGCCACCTTCGCGATCGAGGGATCGCCGTCCGGGCGGCACCGGAATCCCGTGCCGTGCATGCGCGCCCGGCGGTGCGTACCGGTCCGCGTGGCCGGCTCCGGGGAAGCGGCGGGCCGTCGGCGTGTCACGGCGTGGTCCGGGTCGGCGGAAAGGCGTGGTGACGGGCGGCGGCGACGATGAACAGGCCGGCCGCTCCGAGTACCGAGGCGACGGTGGCCACCGCGGTCACGCCGAGATGGACGTGACACCCGGTGCCGGGGCGGGGAACAGGGCCGTCAGCTCCTCTCGCGGCGCCGGGTCCTCCCACAGCGCACGTTTGAGCAACTGCCGTAGCGCGGCGGTGGTGGCGGGGCCCTCCGACTCCTCGGCGGCCTCGTTCACGGCCCGTTCCAGCTCGGCCCGGACCGACCGTGGCGTCCGCGGCGGCGTCCTGCGTCCGGGTCGACACACCTGCCCCGTAGGCGCCGACCGCGGCGGACGCGGCCGGACCGGCCTGCTCCACCCCCTGCACGATCTCCGCCCCCACCATGCCCGGACACCGTCGTGCGCACGGAGGTGTGCGACGAGGCGGATGCGGGCGACGTGTCCGTCCTACGGACCGCCCCACAGAGGCCGTCCGTCGCACGGCCCGGGGTTCTGACACCGATGCGCCGCCCGGGTGCCGGATCCGTATGCACATGTCGATATGCGCACGTTGGTATACGCACGTCGAATCCGTACGAGCACGACGGCGCCGAAGTTCACCCGGACGACCGGCGGGCCTGTTCCAGGTTCGACCGGTGGGGACCGGAGAGCCAGTCCTGCTCGAGCCGTGCGTCGACCGGTTCCCCGCCACGCCGCAGCGCGTCGATGTACGCACGATCGGCGGCGAGGCGGGCCGCCACCTCGGGCCCCTCGGCAACGGCTCCATGGCCGGGGACCAGGACATCTATGTGCCGGGCGGCCTCCCCCAGCCGGTCGAGTGCCGTCTCGTAGGCACTCACCTGATCGGGGCGGCGGGGGTCGAGGAGCGGGATCAGGACGTCGGAGAGCATGTCGCCGGCGAGCAGGACGCCACGGTCCGCGAGGAGAAGCGCGGCGTGGCCGATCGCGTGCGCCTGGTGCTCGACGATCTCACCCGGCACGGGCCCCCCGTCCGCGGGCAGCGGGGTGAGGAGCCCGATCAGCTCGAGAGGGATGCCCGATGCGCTCCGCGCCGCCATCTGCCGCGCCGGTTCCCGGGCCTCACCGGCGGCCTGGGCGCCGCCGGAGGTGGCGTAGCGCGGCACGTCGCCGAACCGGGAATGCCAGAGCAGGTGGTCCCAGTGGGGATGCGTGGAGAACCCGGCGACCACCTCGGTGCCGAGCCGGTCCACGTCATCGGCGAGCCGGTCCAGATCGGAACCGTCGATGCCGGGATCGACCAGGATCAACCCGTCCTCACCGCGCACCACGACGGCGTTGCTCCAGACCCATTCGCTCTGCCGGACCCAGACTCCCTCGGCCACCTGATTCAGCACCGGTCCACTGTGTCAGGTGCCCGTGCCCGGAGCGAGTCGTGACGCCCTTCGAGTCCGGATGCGCGGCCGGGGCCCCTCCCGGGACACGCTCCGGTCGGTCCCGGACGGATCTCGCGGGTCAGGCCCCCCGTAAGCACCGCCCGGTTCCCCCGTCCGGGCGGTGCTCCCAGGGTGTGCGCCTCTTCCCCCGGCACACTCGGGGTTTTCCTGTGGGCTCCGGCCGCGTGCCTGCGGACCCGGCACGAGGTCGAGTCCGCGCTCGCCGTCGACCGGAGGCGCCTCAGCGGTTGACGGAGCGCATGCCTGCCTCGTCATAGCGCTCACCGGCCGCCTCGGGCAGCTCCGCGTCGATGCGGGCCAGGTCGTCCTTGGTCAGCGTGATGTCGACCGAGCCGGCGTTCTGCTCCAGATAGGTGCGGCGCTTGGTTCCGGGGATCGGCACCAGGTCCTCGCCCTGGGCCAGCACCCAGGCGATGGCCAGCTGGGCCGGGGACACGTCCTTCTCGGCGGCGATCTCCTTCACCTTGGCCGCCAGCCGCATGTTCGCCTCCAGGTTGGCGTCCTGGAACCGCGGGTTCGTCCGGCGCCAGTCGTTCGCGTCCAGCTCGTCCGGCGAGCTGAACCGGCCGGCGAGGAAGCCGCGGCCGAGCGGCGAGTACGGCACGAAGCCGATGCCGAGCTCACGGCAGGCGGGCAGCACCTCGGCCTCCACGTCCCGTGACCACAGCGAGTACTCGCTCTGCACCGCGGTGACCGGGTGCACGGCGTTCGCGCGCCGGATGGTCTCCGCGCTCGCCTCGCTCAGGCCGATGTACCGCACCTTGCCCTCGGCGACCAGCTCGCCCAGCGCGCCGACCGTCTCCTCGATGGGCACGTTCGGGTCGACCCGGTGCTGGTAGTACAGGTCGATGTGGTCGGTGCCCAGACGCTGCAGGGACCCGTGGACCGAGCTCCGTACGTGCTCGGCCGAGCCGTCCTGCGGGCCGACGGTGCTGATGTCACCGGGTACGGCGTCGTCCATCCGGTAGTTGAACTTCGTCGCGATCACGTACGCGTCGCGATTCCCCCGGATCGCCTCGCCGACGAGCGACTCGTTGGTCAGCGGCCCGTACATCTGCGCGGTGTCGAGGAAGTTCACCCCCAGGTCGAGGGCGTGCCGGATGGTCGCGATCCCCTCCTCCTGGTCCGCGGATCCGTAGAAGGCGGACATGCCCATGCATCCCAAGCCGATGGCCGATACCTGAAGGTCTCGCAGACTGCGCTTCTGCATACCGCGTCCCAGCCTTTCTCTGCACACTCGTTCGTCGTTCGTCGGACAGCACGAAGCCCCTGGTCCGTCCAGCGACGTTCTTCGCGCCCCGGCATCCCGTGAGGGGCGCCGGGCCCGTGGGCTTCGTGAGCCGTGCTGTGCGTGACGCTACGACCTGGAGCGCTCTCCAACGCAAGTCGGCCTTCGGGCCGGCCCGTGTCCCGGACAGATCGTTGCGCGTGACCACCGGCCGGCCTGGCGGCTCCGGCGCGGGCACTGCCGGCTCCGTGCCGGAGGAGGGGATCCGAGTCGCTTCCCGGGCCTGGTCAGCAGAAGGGAGCGTCCGGAGCATTGGCCCAGAAGGAGAGGAAGGACCAGGTCTGTGCTGCGACAAGCCCGTCGACGACGATACCGGCACATTGCTGGAAGTCCTTCGTCGCGGACTTCGTGAGCTGACCGAAGTCCCCGTCCTCGTCCAGACCCGCACCGATCGCCTGGTTCAGGTAGCACTGGGCCTGCTGGACCGCCGGCCCGGACGATCCTCGATGAAGGGTCGGTCGGCTCTTGGTGTAGTCGCAGACGTCATCCGGTCCCAGGGACACGAGATGTGCCGGGTTCTTCGGCTGGTGTACGACCTGGACACCGGGAACCGCGTTCGCGGAAGTTCCGGTGGACGCAGCGACGGAGGGCGCTCCCGCAAGAGCGATGGGAAGAGCAAGGGCCGCTGCGGCGGTGAACACACGTCGCATCCTCATCACCTTCAAGGAGAGACTTCAAGGAGAGAGCCCCCTCTTCATCATGCGCTTCACGCAACCCGGTTGCATCCTGAGGACTCCGAGGCACGGGATGCCGCGAGCGGCAGGTCCCTCTCCGCTCCGACGCTGTCGACGAATTCGCGTGAGGGCCCGTCACCGAGGTGGCGGACCCTCATGGGACTTGCTCCCACGGGAGGTTGAACAGGGCTGGGAACGGGCGGCGCCCACCGGCGCGTGTCACTGCCGCGCGAAGTGCTCCTCGAGCCAGCCGAGCAGGGCGGCGAACGCCGGGGACATGGTGGCGTCGGACCGGGTGAGCGTGGTCGAGCGACCACCGTCCTCCACCGTGATCGTGTAGCTCATCGCGTCCCTGGCGCGGCCGGGCCGTTCCTCCCCGGCCGCCGGTGCGACCGCCGCCACCAACCGGTCCAGCTCCACCGCCTCGGTTTCGGACAGGGCATCGGTGTCCAGCACCTTGGGCGGGAGGCCCAGGCGGATCACGGCCGCCTGCCCTCCGTACGCTCCCCAGGTCACCTTCATCGGGCACCCCCTCCCAGCCGGTCCATCGGGCACGCCCTCCCCGCCGGCCGACCGGTACTCCCCGTCGGCCGACCGGCACTCCTCGCCGTCGGGGCCGCCCGCGTCAACCGCTGGTGGTCACTTGCTCTTCAGTGCGGTCACGTCCTTGGCCAGCCCCGTCACCTGGGCGGCCAGTGCGCCGATCTGCTGGCTCACGGTCGCCAGGCCGTTCTCTCCGCCCGTACCACCGCTCCGGTCGGCGGCGAGGCTCCGCGCCCGGGCGACGCCCGCCAGGATCCCGCTGATCTGGATGCCCACGTCCTGCCAGGCCGCCAGTACGGCCAACTGCTCGGCGCTGTCGTCGCCGAACAGTTCCGCGGCCTTCCGGTAGGTGGTGTTGGCGAACTCCTGGAACTGGGTCTCGGCGTGGGACGCCTTGAGGGATTCGTACCAGATGAGTCCGGGAGCCTCCCACGCGAATCCGCCGACGCGCACCGCCGTCAGGTAGAACGCCTTGTTCGGAATGCCGGAGTTGAAGTGCACCCCGCCGAAATCGCCCATCTCGTTGTCCGGCAGTTTGATGTAGTTCTCCATGTTGTCGGGCTGGGGGTCCTTGCCGAACAGGTCGTTGTCGTACGCGTGCCCCGGGGCCTTCATCGACCGCAGGGCGTCGGCGTCGATTCCCGGGGTGAAGATCTCAGGCCCGATCAGCCAGTCCGCCTCGTCGGCCGACTGCTTCAGCGACCACTGCTTGACCAGCGATCCGAAGACGTCCGACATGGATTCGTTCAGGGCCCCGGACTGGTTGTGGTACTCGAGTCCCGCGGTGTTCTCGGTGACCCCGTGCGCCAGCTCGTGGCCGATCACGTCGACGGATCCGGTGAAGTCGGAGAACATCTTTCCGTCCCCGTCGCCGAAAACCATCTGATGCCCGTCCCAGAAGGCGTTGTTGTACCTCTTGTCGTAGTGGACGAACGCGGTCAGACGCATCCCCCGGCCGTCGATCGAATCGCGGTTGAACACCGCCTTGTAGAAATCACGCGTCGCGCCGAGCCCGTCGAACGCCCGGTTGGCGGAGACGTCCACGGACTCCGGTCCGTCCTCCGACCGGGCGAAAACGGCCGACGGGAGGGAAGTGCTGTGCTTGCAGTCGAAGACGGTCCGCCGACCGCCGCCGGGGGCGGCAGCGGAACCGACGAAGGATGCTCGGACCCCTCGCTCACCCCGCAACCGAGAGGTGGTCATCAGGGTGTCCAGCGCAGCCTGGCGCACCTCGCTGTCGTCACTTCTCAGGAGCTTCTCGAGAAGGTGTGGGGGGATGATGCAATTGAAGTGGCAGGTCATGGGACACCTCGCGGACATGAGGAGAAGCGGTGAGACCCTGCTCCTCGAGTGCTTTGCGTGGATCGTTCTCCGCGTTGCGGAACAGTCGCACCGATCCCGACCGGAGTTCGCCGTCGTCGGTCGCCTGCGCCGGAGGCGGCACACCGACGGCATCGATCACCAGGCGGACGGTTTTGCCGTGACCGGACAATCGCGTCTGACGCGCCGGACAACACCTGCTCCGCGTCCATGGACGGCGAGGTGGGTTCCGGGATGCCGGCTCAGCCGTGTAGCGAGCGGTTTCACCATCTGCTTGGCGCGCAGGGCCGAAGAGGTGAGAACCGTGTCTACTTCGAGTATCCTCTCGGCGCCATGGACACGCACCCCGAGCAGGGCACTTTTTCGCGTGACGGGACGGACCCGGTCGACAGCTTTCCCGGGGCAACAACTTCTGCGTGCGCCCGGTCACTTCGAACGCGGTACCGGTGATCACCGGCCGTACCGTTCTTCTCCGCGCCCCCATGTGATTGCCGGGGAAACAATGTCGGTGACTCACCGTTCGGAAGTTTCCTCGGCCTGACGGAAACGGCTCCCTTCCACAACTCCTCACCGATGCGGGCGGACCGCTCGTCACCTTCGAACCACCTTCGGACCGGGCGGATGCTCGCGTCCGCGCCTATCCAGGAGCGGTTCCCCGGGCGGGGGCCAGGGGGTGATCGCCGCGAACCGGAAATGCCGCCGCACCCTCCACCGGTTCCCGCAAGTCGACCGTGAATCCGGCCTGTTCGAGCGCCGTGGTCCCGCGCGCGCTCGCCATGGCCAGTACGAGCCGGGCGGAGGCGATGCGCACGGGCACGACCTCGGTCCGGTTCGCGACCGCCTCCAGAGCGGGCAGCTCCTGTCCCTCGGACAGCTCGATCCTCGCCGGGAAGACGGGACGGTTCTCCATGGAAGCACGGGCGAACACGGGGTGAGCCGCCGTACGCAGTCCGGCTTCCCCCGCGAACGCGCGCTCCTCGGGATCCTCGCCCACGAAGACGCACTCGTCGGCCGCCGAGGGCGGCGCACCCTCCTCCGCCGTGCCGGCGACCGCCTCGTCGAAGATCTCCCGGCCGTCCTTGGAGCCCCAGTGCACGAGCGCGCCGTCCGTGAAACGGCCGGGGAACGCCTTCCGCAGAGCCGACGCGGCGCGTTCCGCGGCACCCTCACCCGGACCGGGGTCGGAAATGACGCCCTTGCGGACCTCGCGCAATTCCTCGAGCACGGCGAGGACACGAGGTCTGGGTGACAACACCAGCGAACCGTCCGCCTCCACGCGGACGTCCGCCAGGGTCGCTCCTATGTCGAAGAAGAGCACGGGCATTTCGATGCCTCCGCGAAGTGAACCGGATCCGGAATCGGCACGCGCCCCAGTGAAACGGTCATGGCGGAAGGGCCCGTTCGGGAGCGAACGGGGCCGAAGGAGCGGGTGTCGCCCGACACGCGGAGTTCCGACGCCCCGCGGCCGCACAAGCGCTCCGAGGACATACTCGGCCATTCCATCGTCCGCCCTCGGTTGCGCTTTCGCATCCTGGGATGTATGCGAATGCCATTCGATTTTGGACAGTTGAAGCGGATACGGAGTACGGGTGGCGCGAGCCGCTGGTGGCCGGTCGGCTCCGCGACGGTCCGGTTTTCACGCCCTCTTCTCAACTGGTTTTCCCTTTCTGGACATTACCCCATGGTCGACGAGAAGATCCCGTCGGATCGGATATCCTGAAATGGTCGCCCTTCGGTCACTTCCGGCGACGATCGACATCATTCGCCCCTGAATCAGCAGACGACGTTCGACGCCTCCGTCCAGGGGTCCTCACAGGACGTACGCGACAACGCATGGGAGCGACGCCATGCACCTCTCACCGGTCGAGATCAAGGTCAACATCGAGGACGACGTGGCGGCCGCGCTGTCGGCCCTCGGCGCATCGGACAGCGCGATGATCACGCGCCGAATCTGGTTCGCCGAGGACCGGGAGGGCGTAGCCCAGGGACGCGTGGCCCTGCTGGAGGACGGCGTGATCGTGAGGTTCAGGATCGGCGGCGACGCGGACGATCTGACCGTCAAGTTGCGTCCATGCGTCCGGGAGCGGCTGGTCGGCCGGTTCTCTGCTCCGTTCGACGCGGAGCCGTTCACGTACAAGATCGAGGAGGACTGGTCGGGGAAGAGCCGTGTGCTGTCCGCCTCCCTGGTTCGCGATCACCCGTCGGGAGCGTTGTCGGGTGCGGTGGAGACCGGAGCCGACCCCGCCACGGTGATCGACGCCGTGCAGGACCGGTTCCTGCACGACTGCGGGCCCGCCGTCCCGATCGGCCGGCTGGTCGCGCTGGGGCCGATCCGCTCGACGAAGTTCGACGACGTCCGGCTCGACGACCTGGACGTGGACCTGGAGGCGTGGTCGGTCGCCGGTCTGGACTTCCTGGAGGGATCGATCCGGGTGAAGCCGAAGGACGAGGACGACCTGGAGAAGCTGACGGAGCGGGCCGAGCGCAAGCAGCGAAAGCTGGAGGACGCGGTGCGGGAGCGCGGGGTGGCACTCTCCGAACATCCCGAGAGCAAGACCCGACGCGTCCTCACCGCCCTGGCGGGTTCCGGACAGGACTGAGCCGGCGTCCCGGCACGAAGGCCGGGACGGCGGAGGCGAGGAAACCCGTTGGGCTTCCTGATCCGCTTCGGGCATGATCCACTCGTGAACACCTATCTGGAGACCGGGCGCCTGGCCCTGCGCCGCTTCACCGCCGATGACGCGGACCTGCTGATCGAGTTGGACAGCGACCCGGCCGTGATGCGCTATCTGACCGGCGGCCGGCCGACCGCGCCGGAGCTCGTCCGCGAGCGCCAGCTGCCGAACATCCTCGCCGGCTACGAGAAGTGGGGCGGCGACCTCGGACTGTTCGCCGCGCACGAGAAGGACGGCGGCGCGTTCATCGGCTGGTTCATCCTGCGTCCCGAGCCGGAGGGTCCGCTGGACGAGGTGGAACTCGGCTACCGGCTGCGACAGGCGGCCTGGGGCAGGGGCTACGCCACCGAAGGCTCGAGGGCCTTGCTGGACAAGGCGTTCACGGAGCTCGGTGTGCGCATGGTCTGGGCCGAGACGATGTCCGTGAACCACGCCTCGCAGAACATCATGAAGAAGCTCGACATGACACTCACGGACACCCTCACCACTCCCCCCGACATGGAGATGATCGAGGGCTCCGAGCACGGAGGCGTGCGGTACGAGATCACCAAGGAGCAGTGGGAGCGGCAGTAGCCACCGTGCGGGCGCAGGCCTTCTCGAGCCTCAAGTACGTTGATGGTCCGCGCAGTTGACCATCGGCGGCGTCGAAAGCACTCAAGGACGGCCGGCTCGTCGCTCGGGAGGCAGGACCGGACGGAGCGAACGGTCAACGCCCTGGGGGACTTGCCGGGCCGTGACCACGGAGTACGGCGGGCGGGCCTCCGTCCTCCGCGGCACCACCACGGTCGCCGCGGTCGGACCGTGACTCCGCGGTCGGACCGTGACTCCGCGGGCGGGCCCGCCGCCGCACCTCAGTCGACCGGCAGGAAGTAACGCCGCTTCTCCTTCGCTCGAGCGCCCAGTCGATCGTAGAACCTGATCGCGTCCTCGTTCCACGGCGGAGTCTGCCATTGCACCTGGCCGAGTCCGAGAGCACGTGCTTCGCCCTGCACGGCCTCCATCAGCATCGGACCGATTCCCAGGCCCCGGTGGCCGTTCCGCAGGAACAGGCAGTCCATGTGAAGGTATTCCGCACCGTCCCATGTGGACAACTCGGGCGCGCACGAGGCGTATCCGATGATCTCGCCGTCGGCCAGCTCCGCGACGAAGCAGCGCAGGCGCGGCGCGGCCGAGCCGAAGAGCAGTGTCTCCAGCCGCTGCGACAGATCGGCGGGAAGGGGCGTGGTCACCTTCTCGTACGCGGCGTGCTCGGCCGCCAGCCGGGCGACGTGCGGCAGGTCCAGGGGGCGTGCACGCCGCACTCGCGGCGCTCCGGCGTCCGTCAACGGACCTCACCTTCCAGCATGCCGTCGCGCCACGGGGCCGACCGCCCTTCGCGTGACGCGTCCGCACCAGTCGGCGCCACCGGGTGTCCGAACAGAACTTCACGAAGATCCGTCATGCGATCATGATGCACGGCCTTCCGGGGCAACCACCATGGACGTGCGGTCCGCCGGACAGACCCTGTCGGTGATCGGGGCCGCGCGGACCGAAGCGAACCGAAGCGAACCGAAGGGCGGACATGAACGGCCCTGTCAGAAGAGGCGACCTGTTCGACCGCGCCGACGGCGCCCGCCGGTTCACCGGCCCGACGACCGGCGACGAACGGCACATGCTCATCGATGTCCTGCGTGCCCAGCGCTCGACACTGCGGCTGAAGTGTTCCGGTCTGGGCCCGGAGTTGTCCCTGCGGTCCGTGGAACCGTCCACGCTCTCACTGCTCGGCCTGATCCGGCACCTCGCCGATATGGAACGCCGCTGGTTCCGTCAGGTCCTGGCCGGGCAGGACGCGTCGCCCCTCTTCTCCTCGACGGCCGACCCCGACGGGGACTTCGAAGGCGCCACGGACGACCCCCAGGTCGTCACGGCGGCTTGGGAGGCGTGGCGGACAGAGGTGGCCTTCGCCGAACAGTTCGTCGCCGATGCACCCGGCCTCGACATCCAGGGCGAGGACTCCTGGCGCGGAACGGTGTCACTGCGCTGGGTCCTCATCCACATGATCGAGGAGTACGCCCGCCACAACGGCCACGCCGACCTGCTCCGCGAGCGCATCGACGGGGCGATCGGCCTTTGACCTCACTCCCCTCCTCGCAGGAGACGGTTTTCCGGACTTGCGCGCCGTCGATCAGGAATAGAAGCCTCGGCCGTATTCCTCGGGTCCGACGGTGAAGTCGTCCGGCCGATCGCGGCGTAGCTCCTCGTACCGGACCACGAACACGTCGATGGCTTCATGAATCGTGCAGCCCAGCGTTTCGCGGATCGTCTTGATCGCGAACACGATTCGACGGTCGAGGATGTCGTGGTCGACACTCGTCGGCAGTGTGGTCATGGGTCCTCCGAAGTCGCCGTACGGCAAGGGAGTACAGCAACCGGGCAGGCCCCGGTCAATCGAGTAAGGCCTCTCCCCCTCGCTGAGCGGTGTCAGTCCGCTGAAGTACCCTTCCAGCCACCGCACACCGACTGGGAGGACCCGGAGAATTGACCGGCCTGTCTGCTTTCCCGCTGCCCTTTCACGCTTCCCGTTCCATATCGTTCGCGACTCCCCGAACGCTGCGGGAACTTCAGATGATGCAGTGCAGCGCCCACATCCGGGCGAAACCCGGGTGGTTCGACAAGATGAACGACGCCGACATCGTCGCCAGGTGGACACAGGAAGCGGTCGCCCAGGGTCTCACCGAAGCACAGGTTCGTTACGTGCTCGCCGAACTCGCGCATTACGCCGCGCTGCGGGACGGACGGACCGGCATCGAGGTGTCCGCCGTCGACGGGGTGTGGCAGTCGGACACCCTGGTCGACGACAAGCTCGGATCCCGGCTGCGCGAGGCGGTCCGGGTTCTGGAACAGGTCCCCGAGGGGGAACGGGACTGGCACCCCGGATCCGACGGCCAGGTACTGGATCTGGTTCATCCCTCCCTGTTCTGTCTGGTGCGGGAGGTGAGCGGCGCGCCCGAGCGGGCTTGGCAGAACCCGACGGACCGCTACTCGAAGTACGAGTTCTCGGAGAAGTTCCAGTGGCTGCCCACGGACGTCGACGTCAGCGACGACGGCGCCGCCGTCTTCCGTTCGTACGTCAACAACGTCCACCCCGAGACTCATCACGAACTGGCCTCCGTCCTGCCGGAGTTGTTCGCGCGCTTCCGTCCGCTGCTGGAGAACGTGCTCACCGACCTGCGCCATCCGCGACCCCTGCGGATCGAGGCCGATCCTTACGGGTGGTACGAGTCGCAGGCGCCGGAGTACCCGAACAAATCCTCCTACAGCGACGACGAGGCCCACGCGGAAGCCGTCCGCCTATGGGAAGCGGCTCAGGACGACTGGTGGGAGAACCGCAGCCCGACCATTCCGGACGCCCCGGTCTTCACCCCGCCCGAGTCGCCTGACGAATCCGTCCGGGTCGACCTGCGCGGTCGCGGTCTCCAGGTCATCGTCAAGCTCGCCACCATTCATCTCACCCCGGACAAGCCCGAGTACCCCGGTGGTTCCTGGCACGTCGAGGGGATGCTGAACGAGCGGATCGTCTCGACCGGCATCTACTACTGGGACAGTGAGAACATCACCGAGAGCCGGCTGAGTTTCCGGACGGCACTCGACGACCCGCACTACGAACAGAGTGACGACGACGGTATGCGTGAGGTCTACGGCCTGGAGGACGCGGACGCCCTGAACCAGGTACTGGGATCGGCATCGACCCCGGCGGGCCGCTGCCTGGCGTTCCCGAACATCCTCCAGCACCGCGTCGGTTCGTTCCGCCTCACGGACCCGGCCCGCCCGGGGCATCGCAAGATTCTCGCGTTCTTCCTGGTCGACCCGTCGGAGAAGGTCGTTTCGACGTCCGACGTGCCACCGCAGCAACCGTGGTCCGACACCTCGACCATGACGCTCGAACAGGCCAAGAACTACCGCGAACAGCTCATGCAGGAACGCAAGTTCTTCGTCGACGAGCACAACGAGCAGCTCTACGAACGAGAATTCTCCCTCTGCGAGCACTGAACCCCTTCGTCGCCGGACTCAGGACCAGCCCGGCGTCGGCGGGAGCGGCCACCTGGGCGGGGTCGGCAGCGGAACGTCCGCCCGGAGCCGCACGTCCGTGCCGCGTCCGGCGAGCCAGGCGAGGATGGAGTGCCCCGTGCCGGTGACGGTGGGACCGGCCGGGGCCAGGGTCCAGGCACGATCGAGGTCGGTGGCCTGGATACGGGCGACCGGGAAGTCGCGTGCGGTGAGCGCGGCGACGGTGTCGTCGAGTGCCCATGCGACGTAGCCGGAAGGCCAGTCGGCCGCGGTGTACCCCAGGTTCAGGTCGACGTGGTGCGTCTCGAGTTCGCGTCGGCAGCGCCGGAGGGTGAACCAGGCAGGGTGCCGCCACCCCGCGAGCGCGGTGACCAGGACGAACCAGCCTTCGGCCGGCACGGCTCGTGCCTCGTCGAGCAGTCGGTCGAAGCTGCCGCGCAGATCGGCCACGAGCTCATCGGCGGAACGCTCGGCACCCTCGCGCAGCGCGCGGTCCAGGGCGGCGGCGTCCGCCCGTGGGCCGGGTTCACCGCCGGTGCGCGCCAGTGTCAGCAGCCGACGGTACGCGTCGGCGCTGCGGGCGAGGTGGGTGATGACGTGGCCGCGGCTCCAGCCGGGCAACGCCGACGGTTCGCGGGCCTGGAGGCGGCTCAGCGAGCCCAGGCGGGCGCCGACGCGCGCGACGGAACCCCGGATCTCGTCGAGGAGGACGTCGATGTCCGTGAGGGTGATGCCAGAGGTCTCGGTCACAGACGTCATCTTCTCGTCACGCGATTCGGTGCTCCCGGCGGGCACCCCCATGAGGCGGTCACCTCCGACACCGGCCGTGGCCGACCGCCCTCTCGACCGCCTTCCGCGCGTTGGGTGTTCTGGCCGCGAAGGTCCGCCGGATCGAACGACGCACCGATTCGGTCGGGCGGGTGGACGTGGGCCGGGGGTGGCCTCCCGGCCGTCGAGGGGCCGGACAGGCCGGGCCGATCTCGTAGACCGGCGGGCCTTCCCCCGTCAGAGCGCTAGAGTCCGGCGGCTCGTCGGCCCAGGACGGGCTCGGCCAGGAGTCTCGCCGGGCCGCACAGGGTCTGGCCGTACCGGGCGAAAAGCTCGTCCCGGGAGTCGAAGCGCCCGAGATCCGCGAGCAGGTACGCCGAGAGATCGCACGAACCGTCCGACGCGGGGCAGACCGCGACCCCGTCCCAGTCGACGCTCGTCCTGGACAGCGCCTCGAAGAGTGTCTCCGGACCTGCGTTCGTGAAGCCGCCGCCGATCCGTCCACGCGGCTCGCGAGCACCGCCGAAGAGCTCGGACACCGGCAGCCAGGGTGCGGCCGTGTGATCGTCCCTCGACAGCCCCTCGATGCGGAACTCCGGCCAGGCCAGCACCACTTGGTCGGGGATGAGCCGACGCATCCGGGGGAAGCGCGGGTACCAGAACGTGCCGTCCACGACCAGGCCACGCACCCGGGAGGGAACGCCCCACGCCCGCGCGACCGCTTCCAGTACGGCCATCCGCTGGCTGCAGGAACCGCGGCCGAGTCGCAGAACCTGGGACACCGGTCGCGCCTCCTGGACCGAGTACACGGGGCGAACCTCTGCGGAGATCCATCGGTGCGCGCGGCGGAGGGCCGCCACTTTCGCCGCGGGCCCCTCCCCTTCCCGGTCCGCCCTGCCGATGCTCCGCACGACGGACCGGACCCTCGGATGTCCCCGATCGAGAATCCGCGTCGGCTCCGTTCCTCCGCACGCGTCGTGGCCGCCGGCCACGGCCTGTCGAGCCCGCCCACACGGCGTCAGCAGCGTACTCACCACAACTGGCCCCTCCTGCCCTGGTCGCAGCCCAGTCTCCCAGCTTTTTTGAACACGTTCAAGTGTGATGGACGGTCGGCGGGCACGTGGGCCGGGCCGTCGATGCGGACCCGTGCCTCGTCCGCCCGCACGAGCCGGCACCCGGTCCCGCCGGCCGAAGCCGGAACCAACGCCCACTGACAGCGCACCGCGTCGACGCCGTCCCGCAGCCGCCACTCGGCCGGCGCCGACCCGGTGGACCTTCCCGGTCACGGCACCGGTGAGCCGTCAGCGAACGAAGGCGCGGCCGGAGAGCCCAACACGACAGGCTGAGGACATGGACGTGATCGAAGTACTGCCGAGACTGCGCATGCTCCGCTTCCCGGTGGGTTCGGCCTATCTGTGGCGGGACGGCTCCGAACTGACCCTGATCGACACCGGCACGGCGGACCGCGCGGCAGAGATCGAGGAAGCGCTGGACGGCGGATTACGCCGGATCGTGCTGACGCACTGGCACGAGGACCACACGGGCTCGGCCGCCGAACTCGCCGCACGGCACGGGGCGGAGGTGGTGGCCCATCGGCTGGAGGCTCCGGTGATCCGGGGGCGGACGGCCGGGGCACCGCCGGTGCTGGAGGAGTTCGAGGTGGCGATCAGAGCGGCGCTTCCACCTCTGCCCGCGGCCCCGCCCTGCCGGGTGGACCGGGAGGTGGAGGACGGCGACGTGCTGGATTTCGGCGGCGGGGCCGTGGTGGTCGCGGTGCCCGGGCACACGGACGGATCGATCGCGCTCCATCTGCCCGGGCCGAAGGTGCTGTTCACCGGAGACGCGGTCGCCAACGTCGGCCGGACCATGATGGGCGTTTTCAACACCGACCGCGTCCGAGCCGTCGAGTCGCTGCGCCGGCTCGCCGAACTGACGGTCGAAACGGCGGTCGTCGGGCACGGCGACCCGGTCACCCACGGCGCGACGGCAGCCCTGCGGAAGGCGGCCGCCGCAACCGGACCATGAGAACCGGACGGCGCCATGGACGGGCACGGCTTCACCGCCATCGGCACTTCTGATCAGGTGTCGGTGTCCTCGAAGGACGAAGCAACCGTCCGGTGACGGCCCGTGGAGCCCCCAGCGTCCGGAAACCTCCCGGGCGCCGCGTGACGACCGGCTCGCTCCGCCGGACCGCTGTCGGAACCGGCACTCCAGCCGTAGATCGTGACCCGCTGACCGGAATCCGCTCCAGGACTTCGGCAAGGGGCGTGAGGACGCCCGGTTCGGAGTGCTTCAGACCAGGAGGTGACGCCAGTAGAGCGGATCGGGTGGTCCGAACGTCAACCCGTTCTCGTCGAGGGTGTTGAAGACGGTCACTTGGCCGTGGGAGAAACCGAAGTTGACGGCGATCGTTCCTCGGGCCATGTCACTCCCGGTCCATTCGAAGAGCTGGACGTCCTGAAGGACCTGGCCCCGCAGGACGTCCAGCTCGGGATGCGCGTCGTGACGCCACTGGAGATCGAAGTCGGACCACTGAACCGGCCGACGGGGGTCGACCGTGTTCCAGGTGATCGAGAGGTCGTCGAACTTCTGGTGGTTGATCTCGACCTGTTCTCCGGTGAAGTCGAGCAGGACGGGGCAGTCGGAGAACCACTCGTCGTCCTGGACGTCCCAGACCAGCCAGGCACGGGTCAACGGGCGGCCGACGAGGGCGCGCAGTCTCAGGCCGTGGGCCACCACGACCTCGGAGTGACCGTTCAGCCATTGGGGCCGGTAGTTCTCGATCCCGAAGTCGAACACGCCTGGATCCTCTCAGAACGAGACCTCGTGAATCCTCGGGGTTCCCGCCCGGCCGGAATCGGTGCCGCCCCGCGGATCACTCCTGTGGGTGTGTCGCGTCCTGCAGCGGGAAGGCCATCATGCTGACGCCCAGGGGGGTGGTGCCCGGTGTGTGCGGCGGCCGGGCCGCTTCGTGGAGCTCGTCGGCGAGTTCCACGAGCCGTTCCCGGACGTTCCGCCAGATCCGGGGGTCCACCCACAGTTCCGCGTCGACGGTGACGCCCTCGCCGCCCTCCACGCGCCGCCTGGCACGTTCCCGGAGGGTGTGCGCCATGGTCTCGGCCAGCATCGGGGTCCCCTCGCGCTGGTCGGACAGCGGTGTGCCCTGGACGGTGCGGTAGCGGCGTTCCCTGCCACCGCGGCGCGTGCGTTCCTCCGCCAGCTCGACCAGGCCCACCGCGTCCAGGCGCCGCAGGTGCTGGCTGGCCAGCGCGTGGGAGATGTCCAACTCGCGGGAGAGCTCGGCGGCCGACATCGGCCCCGGCCACATGAGGCTGAGCATCCGCAGTCGCACGGGATGGGCGAGCGCGCGCAGCACGGGATCGGTATCGGTCACGCAAGCCAGTAAAGCGCACGTCGGCACCATGGGCCCGCTACCGCCAATCAAATGATTGGGGGTAGGTTGTGCAGCCACGCACGACGAGGGGGCGGACATGGGCTGGAACACGTCGAAGGTCTTCCGGGACCGCAACGCGGGTCTCTATCTGGGCGGAGTGATCGTCTCCGGTTTCGGTGACTCGGCCATGTCGCTGGCCGCCGGAATCTGGGTCAAGACGCTCACCGGTTCCAGCAGCCTCGCCGCGCTCGTGGGCTTCTGCATCTGGCTGCCGACGTTCGCGGGGCCGGTGGTCGGCACCGTGGCGGACCGGGTGCGCCGCCGCCCGCTTCTGGTCGCCACCAATCTGACCCTGGCCGCCGTCATGACCGCACCGCTCGTGGTGCGCTCGCGGGAACAGGTCTGGCTGCTGTTCGCCGTGCTGACCCTGGTCGGCACGGGCATGGTGCTCACGGACGCGGCCGAGACGGCCCTGGTGGCGACCGCCGTGCCGGACGAACTGCGCGGCGACTTCAACGGCCTGGTGCTCACCGCCATCGAGAGCATGAAGCTGCTCGCTCCGCTGGCCGGTGCGGGCCTGTTCGCCGCCTTCGGCGGGCCGACGGTGGCGCTGCTGGACGCGGCCACCTTCGTCCTGGCAGCGGTCGCCTTCAGGCTGATCCGGGTACAGGAAGACCCGCCCGCGGCCCGCATCAGGCGGTCGTGGACCACCGAGACCGCCGAAGGAGCCCGCTACCTGCGGCGGCACCCGGTACTGCGCCCGCTCGTCGTCACCAGCGGGACGGCCATGGTGCTGGGCGGCCTCAACAGCACGGCCACGTACGCGATGCTCGACGCCGGGCTGCACCGGTCCCCGGCCTTCGCCGGCGTGCTCACCTCGCTCCAGGGCCTCGGATCGGTCGTCAGCGGACTGGCGGCCGGTACGCTGATGCGCCGGTGGCCCGGGCGCGCCTTCCCGGCGGCCGGCCTCGCCCTCTTCGCCGTCGGCGTGCTGGCACGGGCGACCCCCTGGACACCCGTCGTGCTCGGCGGCAGCCTGGCACTCGGCCTGGGCCTGCCCTGTCCGCTCATCGCGGCGCTGACGGCCGTCCAGAGGCACACCCCGTCCGAGTTGCTCGGCCGGGTCGCGGCGACGGCCAACACCTTGATGTACGCGCCCACCGGACTCGCCCTGCTCCTGGGCACGGGAATGGTGGCCGGCCTCGACTACCGGGTGCAGCTCCTCGCCGCCGGTACGTTCGGCCTGGCCGCGGCAGCCGTGCTCGCCATGACCGGCCGCACCACGCGCACCACGGCACCGGTCGGCGCCCGGCCCGCACCCGGAACGAAGGAAGCAGACGTGACGTAGAAGGGGCGGCGCCGGGCGGGTGGGCCGGGTTCCGGCTCAGCTCCCGCGGTGCGTGGGCGATGAGCCCGAAAGGGGTCCTGGGGCGGCACCGGCGGCGGTGGGGAGTCCGTCGCCGCGGTCCAGGAGCCTGGCCTCCAGCGCCTTGAAGAGGTGGTCCTCCTCGGCCGGAAGCAGAATCTCGAGCTGTCGCCCGGCCACGTCGCACACCAGCATCGACAGCTCGGCGACGACTTCGACATCGCTGTGCGGAGTCCCGATCCGCAGCTCCGCCACCGTGCCGTCCTTGGTGGACAGGAAGACGCCTTCGGCCTTCACCGTCAGGCGAGCGCGGTGCCGTCCCCCGCCGGAGTTGCGGAATCGTGCGGCGCAATCGACGCGGGCGGTTCCTCCGCGGTTCAGTGCCTCGACGGTCCGGGAGACGCGCCTCCCGTGCCACCGCTTCCGTATCCGGTGCAGGAGCGGCTGGACCACGCCGGCGAGGACCACGGCGACGAAAAGCTTCTCCCCCACAGACATCTCCTTCGGCCCGGCTTTCCCGTGATCATGATCGTGCCCGGCCCGCCGTCGGGCTCGTGGCCGCCCCTCTCCCGCGTGCGCCGCTCGACGGGCAGCACGCGGGCCGACCGCGGCGGGGAGAAGCGGGACGACGGAGCGTTCGCGAGGGCGTCGGCCGGCTCGGCGGCCACCGCTCCGTCGACGGACTACTTGCTGACGGCGAAGCGCATCAGGGCGTGCTCGTCCCCCTGCTTGATCTTCCCCGTCGTATTGATGACTTCGAGCTTCCAGGCCGCGCCGACCCGCATCGCCTTCGCCACGGCGCAGCCGTTGTCCTGGGTGAGCAGGCTGGGCCATATGTCGGCGACCTGCTGAGAACTCCCACCGGTCGCGTCGTACACCTTGAAGCTGATGTTGCGCGCCTTCTCGAAGGCGCTGCCCTTCTTGTACGCGGCGGCGACGAACACGATCGACGTGATGTGGGGCGGGATCCGGGCGAACTCGACGGTCACCGTCTCGTCGTCGCCGTCCCCGTGTCCGGTCTGGTTGTCACCACTGTGGACCAACGAGCCGTTGCCCATGGGGTCGAGCGAGTCGAGACCCGCGAGGCGTACCGGGTCCCGGCCCTGCATGGCGATGGCGATCAGGTCCAGATCGGTGCCCGTCTTGCGGCGCAGTTTGCCCAGCACTCCACCACTGCTGCCGGCCGTGGGGTCCCAGGACACACCGATGGACAGATGGGTCACTCCGTCCAGGTCCGCAGGGCCGTCTTCCTTGGTGAGCGTGATCATGTCCGGGCCGTCCTCTCGATCAGGGCTACAACACGCAGAGTGTGCCTGGGCCCTCATTGGTTCCACAGCCTCGGGGTCCGCTTTCGCCGGCTTCGGCCGCGGACGCGTCACCGGACGTTCCCGCGCGGGCCGTCGACGCCTCCACCGCGACGGTCGTCCGACGTCTTCATGACGGTGCGGACCCGGCGGGCGGCGGGGCGGGACGGGGGCGGACACCCGGGTCGCGGAGGGAGCGCCCTTGCGGGTCGTCGGCCCGGTCGGCCACGCCGACGGACATGGGCCGGCGCGCACTTCCCCGGCACCCCCGCCTTCTCCGTCCGCCGATCCGGGCAGTCCTTGCCCGCGGGTGTGGACTCAACCGCCGTCAGCCGTCATCCGGATGCGTGCGTGGGCTCGACGGACAGCGCCGCACGATGGGCTTCGTCCTGGATGAGGAGCGAGAGGAGCGAGGCCACCGTCAGACCCTGACCCGCTTCGGTCGGATGACGCAGGACTTTGCCGGGGTCGATCTGGTAGCTGTTGCCGCGTCCCTGTCGGATGTGTGAGAGGTAACCGGCCTGCTCCAGGTCCGCGATGATCTTCTGCACCGCCCGCTCGGTCAGCCGGCACCGGGCGGCGATGTCGCGGACGCGCGCGCTCTGGTTGTCCGCGATGGCCGCGAGGACGCGAGCGTGGTTCGTCAGGAACGTCCATCCGTTGTGTGACTCGGGTACCCCATCCATGCCCCGAGTCTACTGAGCAGACATGCGCGCATCCAAAAACACGTACTACCGTTCACGTATCAGTTGACGTATGTTGCCCTCCTGGGGGAACGTTGGAGTGGAGCACGCGAACGCATGTGGGAGTGAGCCATGAAGCAACCCTCGCACCGGGCCCAGCCCCTCACGGCGCCGAACCTCCCCCGCCCCGGCAAAGGCGGTGCCGCGGGGCCGCTCCCGTCCGGCCGGACATCCGTGTCGTCCACACCGAGCAGCAACCCGACCCTGGTGACGGTGCGCGGTGAACTCGATCTCGCCTCGGGGCACCAGGTCCGAGATCGTCTGGGCAAAGCCCTCGCCGCCTCGTCCAGCGGTCTCGAGCTGGACCTGAGCGGGCTCGCCTTCTGTGACTGCGCCGGTCTGAACGTGATGCTGGAACTCCGGCACCGTGCCTTGAGCCAGGGCAAGACCGTCACCATCCGGGCCGCCGGCCCCGCGGTCGGCAGACTGCTCGATCTCGTGGGGGTTCGGGAGCTGTTCTCGCCCCCTACGGGCGCGGTGCGCGCAACCGCGTCATCGCGGGCCCGTCACCACGCCCTCGCCGGAGCCGGGAACACCGCCCGGTGACGACGCACGGCGCGCCCGCTTCCCGTCACGGTGTGTGCCCGAGCCCGCTTGAGGGGAATCGCCCGCGCAGCGGGACCGGCCCGGCCGCGAGGCGGCATCACGCCGGGTCGGCAGGGCCTCGCGCAACCGTCGGCCCTGACGGTGCCGGGCATCGGCCAGGGCGGAACACCAGGTCGTATCCGTCGTCGAAGATGCTGGGGAAGTCGTCGTGGAGAGCGAGAAAACGTACCGGCCGCACCCGTTGGAGGTCGTCTCCACCGCCTCCGACGGCATCGTCGTGGTGACCGTCTCCGGTGCGATCGACCACGCCAGCGTCGGGCCCCTCGTCCAGGCCCTGGATCCCGGCCGGCTCGTCGGCCGCCCCTGCGTGATCGTCGACATGCGGCACGTGTCCTTCATGGACTCCAGTGGCATCAACACCTTTCTCGCCACGCACCGCGACCTCACCCGGGCCGAGGGCTGGCTGCGCCTGGCCGGCGTTCCCGCCTCCGTACGGCGCACCCTGCAAAGAGTCGGCGTCGATACCGTCCTCCCCTGCTACCCCGGCCTCGACGAAGCCCTCGCAGCCTGACCCGGCCGTGACGGGGAGGTCCGGGCAGGAAGTGGTCCGGCGGATCCTGCCGGGCCCGCACGCCGGGAACGGCTGGAATCTCCCCCAGGGGGAAGTCCTACCGTCCTGACCGACCACACGCGCTGCTTCGAAAGAGGTCTGTCATGACGACGTTTCTGCTGGTCCCGGGGCTTTTCATGGGTGGCTGGGCCTGGGAGGCGGTGGCCGCCGAACTGACCGCGCAAGGGCATCGGGCACTTCCGGTCACCTTGCCCGGCATGGCCGAGCGGGCGGAGGAGGACCCCGTCGGCGTCGGGCTGCGCGAGCACACCGACGCCGTGGCGGAGCTGCTCGACACGGAGGGCCCTGGGATCGTGCTGGTGGCGCACAGCTACGGCATCTTCCCCGCCCTCGCGGCGGCCGACCGGCACCCCGGGCAGGTCGCCCGGGTGGTGTTCGTGGACACCGGCTTCCCGGAGCCGGGTGAGTCGGTGGCGGCGCAGATGCCACAGCTCGGCCTGCCGGACCACGCCCTCGACGGCCTCGTCCCGGTGCCCGAGGAGATCCCGGCGGTGCACGCCGTCCCGCCGTCGGAGCTGGAGCGCTACCACCGTCTGGCCACCCCGCAGCCGGTCCGGACCGTCACCGAGCCGATCGAGCTGACCGGCGCCTGGCTCAAGCTCCCGACCACCGGGGTGTTCTGCCTCGCCAACGGCCTCAGCCTGGAGTTCGCCCGCACGCTGCACGGCACCGGCCTGCCGCGGTTCGCCAAGCTCGCCGACCCCGCCGTCACCTTCTTCGAACTGGCCACCGGCCACTACCCGATGCTCTCCACCCCGGTGGAGCTGGCCGACGTCCTGATGCGCGCGGCGGCCGGCGAGGGCGTCGGCCTGTACGAGGACTGACCGCCCGTCCTCCGGACCGCCCGGGCGGTCCGCGCCGCGGCACGCCGAAAAGCCGGGGACCCGCCTTTCGTCCCTCGCTCCCGTTCCGCACCGGCGTGCCGGACGCCCCGGCGGGCCCGCCCCGGGCTCGAGGTCCGCTGGAACCGTTCGTTCGGCGGTGCCCGAGCCGGTGGGCGCCGTCCCGCCCGCCGCGGGGATCGCACGGGGCGATGGTCCGGCCGACGGCGACCGTGCCCGCGCCCCGTGCGCCAGGAGAGGCCGTGGGTGACCACCGCGCGGGGCGGGAACCGGAAGCCTTCGCCGTCCGCGGGAGAGCGCTCGGCCGTGACGTCGACGCCCGCCCCTGTGGCGCTCGCGCTCACCGAGGCCCGCCGGGTTCCCTCCGGGCCGCCCTGAGCAGGATGTCCCGCGTGGAACCCGTCCCGTACCTGTCGGCTCCGCTGGAGAGTTCGGCCACGTCGAGCAGCAGGGGCCGGATGTCGACTCCGGCGTCCCACGCCCGCCCGCACAGATCGTTCAGGTCGGCCATCATGTCCCGTGCGTCGTGGCCCTGGTCCTCGACCGAGATCTGGAGCAGCCGCTGCCGGAGACCTCGGGGCGAGAGTTCGAGGGGCAGCCTCGTGGCCCAGCGGAACGAGTGGCACCGCGCCAGGAGCGCGCGCAAGGCGACCCGTACGTCGTCGTCGCCCTCCTCGTAGAGGGAGAGCACGTCCTCCAGTGCCGCCTCGGCCTCCGGCCGGATCCCCGCCTCGTCCATCGGACGCGGGCCCTCCCGCGCCTTCCGCGCCCAATGGGGGTCGCCGAGGTCCACCGGCCTCGTCGCGATGGGCTCGAGGCACGCATCGATCACCGCGAGCCGTTCCTCGAGCTCCGCCAGTACCCCCATGACACCCCTTCCCGGGCCTGCACGCGACGAAGAGCGGGCCGGCGACAGCGCGTTCGGCCGGTGAGCGTACCTCCGGCGCCTCCTGTCTCGTTCTGAACAACAACCGCGGTCCGCTGTTGCCCGTGCCCGTGCCCGCGGTCGCCGGTTCGGACCGCGGTGCTCTCGCCCGCCCGGCCTCAAGCGGTCCTGCCCCAACCGCTCCGCCCCGAAGCGCTTCTCACGGAGGTCCAGCCATGAGCCGTCCCGCAGCCACGAGAACGACCGAGCGCACCGGCGCCGACCCGCGCTTCCGCTTTCCTCACACCTCCGAGCCGACCCGGTGCCGGCTGATACCTCAGGCATTCGATTGCGCGAACGGTGACCGCACCGACGAAGCGGCGGAGCGGCGCCTGGAACTGGCGCGCAAGGAGTGCGCCCGCTGTCCCGTCGCAGCCGGATGCCTGCTGTGGGCGCTGGTCAACGAGTCGGCGGCCCGAGTCGGCATCTGGGCGGCCACCACCCCCAGGGAGCGGACCCAGCTGCGGAAGCGCATCGCGGACCGGCTCGGCCCTGACTGGGTCGAATTGCTGGCCGCCCAGGGCCAGGCACGCCGCGAGCGGGCCGCCGAGGCCCGCACCGCTCCGCTGACGATCGACCAGGCGCGCATCGTTCGTCTGGACAGCGACGTCAACGGCCCGATGCCCCGTCCGCGCGCGCTCTCCCCCGCGCGTCAGCAGCGCAACCGCAACCGGCTCGTGGCCGGCGTCCGCTCCTCCCGCCCGGCGAAGACGCTCGCGGAGGTCTCCTGACGAGCCCGCGCACGACACGTCGAGGCCGGTGCCGTCAGGGGCACGGGGCGGATTCGGGCGGGCAGGTCAGGCGCGCCGCGGACTCGGTACTCCGATGGAGGCGCCCAGGTCGGTGGAAGCGGTCAGTGAGCGGGCGGCGGCTCTCAGATCGCGTTCCCATCCAGGGAGTTCGTCGGGGCCGATCCATTCGCTGTAGTCCGCCGCGACGGAGAGGAACCGTGTTTCCTCCCGGGTGTCGGACGCGACCGTCGTCGACAGACGGGCGACCACGTCCATGGGGGTCAGCTCGCCCTCTTCGAGGCCGAACGCGAGACTCACGAGGAGGCATCGGCCCGCCGTCTCCTCGTCGGGAAGCGGTATGCCGAGTTCCTTCAGGGCCTGGACGTACAGGGCGCGGATCTCGTCCCCGTCTCCTCTGCGCGGCAGTCCGGCCAGCTCGCGCAGAGCAGGGGAATCACGCCCGTCGACGAGCGCATGAGCGGCGAGCATCGGGAGTTCTTCGGGCGGGAGCGCCTCCGCCACGTATCGCCAAGCGCTGTGCCGCAGTCGATCCATGCGCCCATCGTGGAGCCGACGCGGCGCCCCGGCCACCGAATTCCGTGCCCGCGCCCGCGCCCGTGGCGACCTGACCACCGCCGTTCCGGCCGCGTCACATGGTGTTCTGCGTCAACCCGCCTCCGAGCCAGGTCTCCTCCATGCCGATCGGCGTCGACGAAGTCCAGCGCCGCAAGGCAATCGCCCGGGCGACCCTCGCGGTCGCCGCCCGCGACGGGGTGCACGTCATCACCATCCGCACCGTCGCCGAGGAACTCGGCGGCTCCACGGCCGTGGCCACCGACTACGTGCCCACCAGGACGGCCCTGATCACCGACCCCGTCCGCGCGGCGGAGTCCCGGTGGCGGGCCGGCCTGGAGGCCCACGTGGGCGACCGGACGGGCGCGGACCGGCCGCGACACACGTGCCGCACACCGCGGCTCCCGTCACGGCAGGAGCCGGCGGGCCGCGGCAGGACCGTGACGCCGGGGCGTCGGCGTCACCGGGTGGGCTACGGCTCGCCGAGGAGGCCTTCGAGCATCTTGTCCTTGTCGAAGTCACCGTCGTCGTCGAGCCAGCCGAGGTCACCCATGGCCGCACCGAGGACGAGGGCGTCGTAGTCGTCGCCCTTCACGCCGTCGCAGGCGGACGGTTTACCCCTCCCATCGGCCTCGTACTGGGCGACGAGGGCTCTCTGACACCCCTTGACGATGTCGTTGTACGACGGCCGGCCGGCCCAGTAAATGATTCCGCCGACGGCGAGGGCACCCGCGACGGCGACGGCCACGATCAGGTTGCGGCGCCTCGTCGCGGACGGCTTCGACGCGACGGCGGGCGGGACGTCGGGCATCGGCGGCAGATCGTTCGTCATGAATTCCCCAAGGTTGCGCGGTCTCGGGATGCTAGCGGCGGTGGAGCGGCCCAGGGCGCCGATCGGCCGGGTCGCACCGGAACGGGGGGCGTCTCCGACCAGCGCCGGGGCGCCCGCCGTCGGAAGAGTGCGCTGCAGCACGCCCGTTCGCGCCCTCGCCGCGCCCTCCCGGGCCCTCCCCAGGCCCTCCCCGGGCCCTCCCCAGGCCCTCCGGGGCCACTTGCCGCGTGCGTCGCGGTCACAGCCCCGTCCGACCGGTGCCGGACAGCGGATTCCGGGCAACCGGGCGAACCCCCTTGCCTAATGGTCAAGAATCGTTGACCATTGAGCGCATGCCTACCGATGATCTTCCCGAGACGTTTCACGTCACCACCGCCGAACAACTGCGCGCCGTCTCCAACCTCACCCGTCACCGGATCATGGCCGTGCTCCGCTTCGAGCCGGCGACGATCACGCAGATCGCCGAGCGGGTGGGCCTCGCGAAGGGGAGCTCCAGCTATCACGTGCGACTGCTCGAGCGGGCCGGCCTGGTGAAGGTGGTGCGGACGCGGAAGGTGCGGGGGGTCACCGAGCGGTACTACGCGATGGCCGCACAGGCGATCGTGCTGCCGGATCCGGGAGCGGGGCAGCCGGACGTGCTGATGCGGCACGCGGTGGCGGACCTGGAGGCGGCGCCGGCGGATGCCGAGCGACACGTGGGCATGGCGCATCTGCGGCTCACCGATGAGCAGTTCGCGGAGCTGGGGGCGCGGCTGGGGGCACTGGCGGACGAGTACCGGAAGCTGTCCGACCCGTCGCTTCCGGACACGTCATTCGTCTTCGCGCTGTTCCACCCGGCGCGGCGCGATCAGGCCGAAGGGGATGCCAAGTGACCTTCGAGAGAGGCAAGTTGCCGACCGGGTTCGGGCGACTGTGGACCGCTCAGACGGTGTCCTCGCTCGGTGACGGGGTGACGCACGCCGCACTGCCGCTGCTCGCGCTGACGTTGACGCGGGATCCGATGGCGCTCGCCGTCGTCACGGCCGCCGGGACGCTGCCGTGGTTGCTCTTCGGGGTGCTCGGCGGTGCGCTGGTGGACCGCTGGGACCGCCGGCGCACGATGTGGACCGCGGACGTGGCACGTGCGGCACTGCTCGCGATACCGACGGCGGCTGCCGCGCTCGACGTGCTGAGCATTCCGCTCCTCGCGGCCGTCGCCTTCCTGCTCGGCCTCGGCGGACTCTTCTTCGACACGGCGGCCACGGCCTACCTGCCGGATCTGCTCAGCCGCGACCCCGCGCTCCTGGAGCGCGCCAACTCCCGCCTGCGCGGCGCCCAGACCGCCATGTCCGGCTTCGCGGGGCCGCCCGCGGGCAGTGCCCTGCTCGCGCTCGGGCGGGCGTTCCCCCTGCTCGCCGACGCGGTGTCGTTCATGCTCTCCGCACTGCTCGTACGGTCGCTGCCCGCCACGCCCCGGCCCGTGCCGGAGGCCCGCGAGTCGCTGCTGCGACAGGCTCGGGCCGGCGCCTCGTACGTCTTCCGGGACCGGCTGCTGCTCGGGCTCGCGCTGCGCCCGGCGGTCGGGAACATCGCCTTCATCGCCGTGGAGACCGTACTCGCCCTCTTCGCGCACGACCGCCTCGGCATCGACACCTACGGCTTCGGCCTGCTCCTCACGGCGGAGGCCACCGGCGGCCTGCTCGGCGCGGGCGTCGCCTCCCTCCTCGGCCGACGGCTCGGCACCGGCGCCGCGCTCACCTGCACGGCCGCGGTCGAGGGACTCGCCGTCCTGGGCCTTGCCGCCGCCCCGAACCCGTACGTCGCCGGCCTCGCGCTCGCCGTCTGCGGAGCGGGCATGGGCGCCACGATGGTGCTCGGCCCCTCCCTCCGGCAGGCGATCGTCCCCGCCCACCTGATGGGCCGGGTCGCCTCCACCTCCCGCATGCTCGCCATGTGCGCCGCCCCGTTCGGCGCCTTCCTCGGCGGCTGGCTGGCCACCACGTACGACGTGCGCGCCCCGCTCTACACCGCCGCCGGCCTCCTCCTCGCCATGACCGCCGTCACGGCGACCATGACCAGCAACCGCCGGGTCGAGGCGGCGCTGCGCGACGCCGCCCCGGCCGACGGTCCAGGGCACCCGGAATCCGGGGAACCCGTTCGGGAGAGTGTCCCCGGACGGCCGCGGCCCACCGAGGTTCCGGAGCGCTGAACCACCCGAGGCCACCGATGCGCACCGGAGCCCCGGACGCCTCCCGGTCCGGGGCTCCGCCACCGCCTCACCGGCGTCGACCACGGCGCCCGCCGGATCGACCACCGCGCACGGACCGGCGTCGGATGCGGCGCGCGGACGAGGAACGAGGGGTACAGAACTGAGTGACCGTCACCCACGGTGGGCGCGGGACGCGTCGACCGGCCCCGGCCCCGGTGCCGGGGGGTGCGGGCGCGGTGCTCGCTCGGTCCGGCAGGGGCTTATTCATGTGACCCGGTCCGTACGGTGTTCGCGTGAAGGACATTTCGATCGACGGTCTCCGCGCCGCGTACGACGCTCAGCTCCGTGGCGTCACCCCGCCCGGCGGCAGCACCCGCATCGAGACGGACGGCCCGCTGACCCGTGTCGTCGGGTGGCACCGCGGCTTCGTCAAGGAAAGACGTCCCGCTTCCTGCGGGGAGATGCAGGTGCAAGGCCTGCCCGGCGCTCCGCGAAGACCCCGTCCCGGGTTCGGGACGGGGTCTTCTTCGTCTGCGGGGGGGGGGGATGCCGGGAAGGCGTCGGCGCGCGGACCGCGGCCCGTGCCGCCCCCGACGGCGCGGCCGTCGCACACGCGCCGCGTGCCGTCCGGACCCCGTACGGCATGCGGGGCCCGGGACACGGCGGTGCGGTGCGGTTCAGGGACAGCCGATGCGGATGTCGCCCGCGTCCGTCGTGCAGGTGTCCGTGTTCAGGCCGCCGTTGGCGGTGTCGTTGCCGGACACGTTGTCGACGGTGTCGAGGGTGTCGGTGCCGGAGTTGCCGATCAGGTTGTCGTTGCCGGGGCCCGCGGTGAGGGTGTCGTTGCCGGAGCCGCCGTCGATGCGGTCGTTGCCGTACCCGCCGTGGACGGTGTCATTGCCGTTGCCCGCGTTGACGGTGTCGTCGCCGCCGAGGGCGCAGATCACGTCGTTGCCGCTGGTACCGGTGATGGTGTCGTTGCCGCTGGTTCCGACGCGGGTGCAGCCGCGCGCGTTGTCGACCGCGGTGGTCGCCGTGGCGGTGTTGTCGCCGGGGGTCGGGTCGGTCTGGGCGGCGCCGGCCGTGGCCCGGTCGGTGAGGGTGCCGACGGCCCGCGGTTCGGCGGCGACCGTCACCGTGGCGGTGGCTCCGGGGGCGAGGGTGCCGAGGGAACAGCTCGCGGTGGTGGCGGTGATGGAGCAGGTGCCCGAGCTGGGTGTCACCGAGACGACCGATGCGGCGACTCCGCTGATCGTGTCGGACAGGGAGACGTCGGTGGCGGAGGCCGTGGCACTGTTGTTGGTGACCCGCACGCTGTAGGCGGCCCGGTCACCGATGCTGACCGTGGTGGGACCCGACTTCGTCACCGACAGGTTCACGCCGGCCGGTGGCGGCGGGGAACCGCCGCCCTCGAAGCGGGCCAGGGCGAAGTCGTCGTTCGGTCCGCCCCCGCCCGCGGCGACGATCTTTCCGTCCGCCTGGAGGGCGACGCCACGGGCGGCGTCGGTGCCGCCGAAGTCGGCGGTCGTGAGGCCGCCGGTGCCGAAGCCGGTGTCCCGGCCGCCGTCGGGGTTGTAGCGCAGGACGGCGAAATCGCCGCCGGGTCCGTTGCCTCCGGCGACGACGATCCGGCCGTCACCCGGTTGCAGCGCCACGTCCGCCGCTCCGCCGCCGGGGGTGATCACCTTGCCGTTGCCGCCGAAGCCCGTGTCCGGGGCACCGTTGGGGAGGTAACGGGCCAGGGCGAACCTGGTGCCGCTGCCGCCCACGGCGACGATCTTCCCGTCGGGCTGGAGTGCGAGCCCTTCCACCGACTCGTAGTCGCCGAAGTCGGTTCGGACGACACCGTCGCCGTCGAAACTCGTGTCCACACCGCCGTCGGCGTTGAAGCGCATCAGCGCGAAGTCGAACGCGGTCGAGCCGACCTGGCCTCCGACGACGATCTTGCCGTCGGGTTGCAGCACCAGGGCGCGGCCGTCCCCGCCTTCCTGCGGCACCGGCCCCGCCGGATTGGCGGTCACCGTGCCGTCGCCCCCGAACGTGGTGTCCGGGGTGCCGTTGCTCGTGAGGCGGAGCACCGCCATCCGGCCCCCGGCGTAGCCGGCCGCGACGATCCTGCCGCTCGAGTCGACGGCCACGTCGCGGGCCTCGGTCGGACCGTCGAAGTCGGCGAAGACCCGGCCGTCGCCGCTGAAGGTGTTGTCCAGACTCCCGTCGGGGTTGTAGCGGGCCACCACGAACCAGCAGCAGTTCTCGTACTCCCGCCAGCTGCCGCCCACCACCACGATCTTGCCGTCGGCCTGCAGTGCCACGGCGTGCGCCTCGCTCCACTGGAGGTTCGAACCCGTGTTGTTGACGGCGGTCGTCACCGTGCCGCCGGTGCCGAAGCCGGTGTCCGGGGTGCCGTCGGGGTTGTGGCGGGTCAGCGCGAAGTCGCTCTCCGTCGCCGTGTCGTCGACGGAGGCGCCGACAGAGACGATCTTCCCGTCGGGCTGTACCGCCACGTCGTCGGCGTGATCGTCGGCGGCGATGCCGGTGAGTACCTTGCCGTCCCCGCCGAACACGGTGTCCAGGCCGCCCGGGACCGCGGCGGCGCTGCCCGGGAGGGTCAGGACCAGTGCCAGGACTGTCGCCGCGACGGTCCCGGCCCGGGCCGGGAAGGACCGGCGGCGGTCACCGTGCCGCTGCCGCGCCGGTCGTACATATGCTGTGAACATAAACGCCAGCCTTCCGTCGCCCGCACGCGCCGACGGCCACGACGAGCGGCGTTGCACTCACCGGACGCACGAATCCATCCGCGCGGGTGAGCCTCCCTCGCCACGGCTTCGCCCGCCCCTTCGCGGGCGGGGCACGGAACCCGGGCCGGCGCCGGGAGATCGCGTCCCCGCGGCGGAACGCCACCGGGGGAGGCGGAAGCGGACCCGGACCCCTGGTCACGGAGTACGCCGACGAAACCGGCCGGCCTGTCCGCCTCGGCCCCCCGCCGAAGGCTTCGGCTACGGCTGGTCCGTCACGAACCGGTCGAGCACGGCGGTGAGTTCCTCCGGCTTCTCCACGGGCAGTTCGTGACCGGCGTCCACGATCCGCACCACGGCGTCCGGGTAGGCCTTCGCCATCCGCAGCATCTGGGAGACGGGCAGTTGGACGTCGTGGTAGCCGTGGACCAGGAGGGTGGGGGTGCTGATCTCCCCGAGCCGGTCGAGGACGTCGAAGGACCGCATGGCGCCGTAGCACGTCATGACCACCTCCTGGGGCGTGTCCGCCGAGGCCCGGACGTACTCGCGGATCTTCTCGCGCGGGTAGCCGGGGGCGAAGGCGCGCTGGATGTTGGCGGCCACGAACAGCTTGAACGGCACCAGGGTCGAGACCGCCATCAGCAGGCCCCTCCCCCGGCTGTAGCTCATCCTGCTGATCGAGTTCACCAGGACCAGCCGTTCGACCCGCTCGGGGTGGGCGAGCGTCAGGGTCTGCGCGATCATCCCACCCATCGAGTGGCCGACGAGCACGAACCGGTCGAGCTCCAGGTGGTCGAGGACGGCGAGAACGTCGGCGGCCAGTTCCGCCACGGTCCGCCGCCCCGACCCTTCGCTCTCCCCGTGCCCGCGCAGGTCCAGCCGTACGACCCGCCGCTTCCGGGCGAAGTGCTCCGTCTGGTGGTCCCAGCGGTGCCGGTTGGCCGTCCAGCCGTGGATGAACACCAGGGGCACACCGTCGCCGTCGCGCGGGCCCTCGTCGTCGTACGTCAGCGCGGCACCGTCGACTTCGAGCTGCGGCATGGGGTCTCCGTGAGTTGTCGGGTGGCCCGGGAGGGCCGGACGGGGCTTGTGGGATCTCGTCTGCGGCGGCGGCCAGGAGTGGCCGTCCGGCTCTCCGGGCACCCTGGCCGCCGATCGGGACGCGTCCGTCCTGTGCGGCCGGAAGCGGTCGGACCTCGGTGGGTGGCGGATCTCCGGATCGGACTCCTGGGCCGCACTCTGGTTACTGATCGGTACGGTAACCGGCCGCGGGGCCCGCCGTCACCGTCGTTCGCCGAGGAATTCCAGGATGTGTCCGAAGACATCGAGAGCGGCCCCCCGGCCCAGGAAGGTGTCCAGGTGGCCGTAGGCGGGGATCTCGGTGTACGACACGTCCAGCTGCGGTTGGCGGTGTGCCAGCACCTCGTGGCAGAGCTTCTGCGAGTCCAGCCACAGCCCGTTCTCGCTTCCCGCGAGCAGCAGGACGGGAGTGTCGATGCGGGCGGCCGCGTCCAGCGCGTTGGGCGGCAGCACCCGGTAGCGGTGGTCCGTGTCGTGCCAGCGGACGACGCTGCGGGCCAGTTCGATGCGGCGCAGGTGCGGCAGGATCCACAGGGGCGCCGGCCCGAGGAGTTCGGCGAGCCGGTCGTGGGTGGCGTCGGACAGGTTCTCGTGCAGGAAGAGCGAAGCGCCCGAGCCCCAGGCCGAGTTGTGGAGGATCTGGCAGGTCGGGTCCGGGCAGTCCGCCCCGCGGGAGGCCAGCGCGAACAGGGGGGTGTAGCGCGACCGGAGGCCCACCTTGCGGAAGTCGACCGGGATGTGGTCGATCCGGTTCTTCAGCAGTTCGCCCGCCACCGTCATCCGCAGCGAGGTCCGTCCCGCGAGCTTCGGCGTCAGGAACACGCCCTGGGAGACCACGCCCGCGAGCCCGGGCACGAGCCCCGCCGTCATGCTCAGCGACAGGGTGAGGGAGCCGATGCAGTGGGCGACCACGAACAGCGGCCGGTCGCCGATGCGTTCGCGGATGTACGAGACGGCTTGCGGGATGTCGTGGAGAGCGACGTCGTCGTAGGTGTACCTCTGGCCGGTCTCGTTGTAGGGAAGCCGGCAGCTGCCCCGCCAGTCGAGCAGCCAGGGCTCGTACCCGTCGTCGAGCAGGACGTCGACCAGGTTGCGGGTCTCGGGGAGCAGGAACATGTCGGCGGACGCGGTGTGTCCGTGCAGGAGCAGCACGGCGGGCCGGTCCTGGTCCCCGCTGTCGATACGGGTGAGACCGAGGCGTACGCCGTCCCCGGCCCTGAAGGGGATCTCCTCGACCCGTGCCGGGTCGAGGCGGTGGCGCAGCGGCCGCAGGGCCGTGCCCGTCCTGACCTTGCGGATCGTCGGCCTGGTACGGGAGGTGGTGGTTCTGAAGATCATCGGTGGCGCTCCGAGGGGGTCCGGGCAGGGCGCAGGTCGAGGAGGTCGGCGGCGGCACGGGTGAAGGGGCCCAACAGGCCGCGGCCCATCTCCGCGCCGAACCAGGCGAGCCAGGTCAGCTTGGCGGCGCGCTTCTCCCGGCCGGTCAGGCGCGGGTCCACCTCGATGCCGTCTATCTGGTCGCGCACGTAGCTGTCGGCGGGGACGACGAGTTCGCCGGCGAGGCTCGCCGGTTCGCCCTCGCGGCCGATCTCGACGCTCAGCGCGCGGGTCTGCCGCCACACGTCACGGCGGGCACGGGCGTACTTGTGGCCCTCCAGCCACCACCGGCCTCCGTCGGTGTCGCTCAACGTCAGTCGGTAGCGCAGGAGTCGGCCGCGCATACCGTGCCGCTGCGGGATGCCCTCCTCGGGACGGATCCAGACGTCGCCGCGTTCCACGCGCAGCGGCGCGGGATGGACCGCGGCGCACACCAGCTCGCCGCCCGCGTCCACCCGCCGCTCCTTCACCAGTTGGTGCATGCCCGCGATGGAGAGCGTGAGCTCCATCGAGCAGGGGATGTCGGCGTCGGCGCCGACCGGGCCGACGGCGCCCTCGGTGGTCTCGGTGAACCAGAGGTACGGCTGGTCGTCCTTGTGCGGGAGACGGGCCAGGCCGTCCTCGGCGAGCCGCTCGAACGTCCTCAGCTGGGCCCGGGCGTCGTAGCGGGCCGCGGGGCGCAGCCCGAGCGCCTCGACGAGCGCGGCGGTGCGGTCGTCGGTGGCGGCGGGCCCCTTCAGGGTCGCCTCGCAGAGCTTGAGGGCGGTGGGGCTTTGCAGAACCCTGGTGAGGAAAGCGAGTTCGGGAACGGGTTCGGCCTCCAGCCGGGCCAGGGCGTCGGTGCGCCATTCGTCCCAGTCCTGTACGCGCACGTGCATCCCGGCGAACGCCATGTCCCGGACGACGTCGTCGAGGGTGTTGGGGACACCGGTCAGGTTGTAGTCGAATCCCCAGGCGTCGGGTTCGCAGACGACGGCGGCCGCGACCCGGCTGACCCAGTCCACCGGGGCCGCGTTCAGACGGTGGAAGGCGGGCACGGTACGGAAGCGGCCGAAGGCCGAGATGAGACCGCTGCTGAGGTCCTGCGGGTTGTGGGCACCCGTGCGGGTGTGGCCTCCGATGCCTCCCGGGCGCATCGCGGTGACGATCAGACCGTGGTCGCGGGCCCGCCGCAGGGCGACCTCGGCGGCCCATTTCGTCTGGTCGTAGCCCGCGACGAGGCGGTCGACGTGGGCGAGCGGGTCGTCCTCGCCCATGGAGGAGATGCCGACCTCGTTGAAGACCGCGATCGAGGAGATGTGGTGCAGCGGCTTGGGCGGGCCGGTGGCCGCCAGTTCGGCCAGGGTCAGCGCGCCGATGACGTTGCTCCCGCGCAGCGACTGGTAGCCGCGCAGGAAGTCCACGGCCGCCGCCACGCCCACGATGCTGTCCAGTTCGTGGGCGAGCTTGTTCCAGGCGCCGTCGGACAGACCGAGGTGCGGACGCCTGATGTCGCCGGGGAGTACCGTCACCCGACGGCGGACCTCCGACGACCAGGGCAGCCGGTGGCTCTTCAGGGCCTCGCCGAGACGGGCCGTGGCAGCCTCCTCGTCGGCCGCGCGGACGAGGCAGTGGACATGCGCGTCACTGTGTCTGAGCAGATCGAGGAGCAGATGACCGCCGAGGAAGCCGGTGGCGCCGGTGAGCAGGATCCGGCGGGGCGGCAGGGGCTCGGGCGAGCCGGTCCAGGGCAGGCGGTCGGCCAGGGAGAGGTCGGCCAGGATCTGCTCCAGGTCTTCGGGACGGGCCGTGGCGTACGGGGTGCCGTCACCGGGGGCCCGGGCGGCGACCGTCGCTCCGGGCGGGGTGCGGGACGACGAGATGCCCGGGGTGTCCGCGGCGGGGGCGGGAGCCGGCCTCGTACCCCGTGCGAGGGCCGGGAGGGGAACAGGGTTCACGCCGCCCGAGGTGGAGGCCGGGGCGGAGGGCGCGAAGCCGTCCGGGGCCCCCGCGGTGTCGTTCGTGCCGACCGCCGGGGCCGTGGTCCACGCGGCCGTCGGGATCGACGGCGCACCGGGGACCGAGGCGGCCGCCGTGGCACCCGCGGTCGCCAGCCGGCGCCGGGCGATGCTGCGGGGACGGGCGTCGGCGAACACCTCGTCGAGGTCGATCTCCATGCCCAGCTCGTCCTCCAGCGCCGCGACGAGTTCCACGGCTCCCACGGAGGTGCCGCCGGCGTCGAAGAAGTCGGTGTCGGGCGACAGGTGTCCTCCGGGTACGAAGGGTCCGGCCGCCGCGGCGATGACGGCCGCCAGCGCGTCCGCGTCGGAGTCGGCGGGGGCGGCTGGACCGACCGGGCCGGGGGCGGCGGGCGCGGAGGGCCCGGACGTGGTGTCGGCACCGCGGGGCGTTCCGGTACGGGTGTCGCCACCGGGATCCGTGCCGTACGGCACGGCGTCGACGCGGGTGCGGGACTCCCCGGCACCCGCGTCCTTGCCGGGCGGCGTGGTGGACCCGTCGGCGTGCGGGCCGGCGTCGGCGTCGAACGGCCCGGCAGCCGCACCGGCGTGGGGCAGGACGGCGGGCGCACCCGCGTCCGTCCCCGCACCGGACGTCGCGGCGCTCGCGTCGGTCCGCGCGTCCGCGCCGTGCCCCGCAGGGGACGCCGAGGCGTCCGCACCCGGCTCCGTGCCGGTTCCGGCCGCCGGGGGTGCGGCGGCCTGTCCGATCCTGGCCAGCAGTGCCTCCACGCTCGGCCCGCCGTCACCCCGTTCGATCGCCTCGCCGACCGCTCGCTGTCCGGCGTGGGCCGACGCGGTCTCGTTCACTTCACTCATGTGAGCCTTTCACCTCGTGCGCTGTCCTTTTCCGCACCGCTCCGGCGGACCGGTCCGCCGCCCCGCTCACTTCCTCCGCCAGGAGCGGAAGGCCCGCAGGTGTTCCGGCGTGACCACGCTCTCCAGGTGCTCGTCGTCCTGGTCTCCGCCGCCGAGAGCGGCCAGCAGACGCCGGGCCGGTACGTTGCGGTCGGTGCGCTCCGCCGTCAGCCGGACCTTCACGCAGCCGAGCTCGTCCGCGCGGTCCGCCAGCCACTGCAACAGCCGTTCCTCGACGCCTCGGCCGAGAGCGCGGCAGCTCAACTTCCAGTCGAGGACGTCGAGTCGGTCACCGTCCACGCACAGGGCGAGCAGGCCGATCTGGCCGTAGTCGCCGAAGCGGTCCCGTGCCGCGGCCGTCCACACCTCGCCGTGCTCCCGCCACCGCGCCAGATCGCCGCCGCCGACGGACCGAGGGTGGAGGGTGAACTGATTGGTGCGGCGGACGAGTTGCTCGGCCCGTTCGACGTCGTCGGCGGACAGGGCCCGGATGTCGACCTCCAGCCGCAACTGGGCGAGGAACTCCTCGAAACCGGCCTGCTCGCGCGCCGCGTCCCGCTCCCGCTCCTGTGCGTAGAACCCCGCCCGCAGTCCGTCCTCGGTCGTCGCCGCCGCCGGAACGAGCGGCCACAACCGGTCGAGGAAGTCGTCCAGTTCGGCCGTCGGAGGGCAGGTCACGGACAGGACTTCCGGCAGTGCCGACCGCATTTTCCCGATCTCGACCGTGTTGTCGTCGAGGAACAGGAAGCTGTCCAGTCCCAGGCTGAGAGTGCGTGCCGCTTCCGTGAGGCGGTCCGGCTTCGGGCCCCAGCCGGCGGACAGCACGCTGAAGTGTTCCGCCTTCAGCAGGCTGTCCGGGCGTTCCAGGACGGTCCGTACGGTGTCCTCGTCGTTGTTGCTGACCAGGGCGAGCAGCGCGCCCGCGGCCCGCCACCGCAGCAGCGTCCGTGCCAGCCGGGCGCGCGGTCCGGTCAGGTCCACCGACTCGGGGCCGATCTCCCCGGCGATCCCGCCCCAGAGGGTCTCGTCGCCGTCCACGGCGATCACCTTCGGCGCGGGTCGCAGGACCGCCCGTACGGTCTGGGCCAGCCGCAGGGCCACCGCCGCCTGGAAGCGCGGGGTGAAGGGGAGATGGGCCAGCCGCTCGGTCCGTTCGTCGAAGCGTTCCGCCACGGCGTGGTGCCGCGTCCACTCGTCCGGGCCCAGCACCGCGATGCCGGGCACGTCGGTCAGCTCGGCGACGAGGTCGCTCTCCCATCGCGCGAAGCGGTCGTCCGGTCGCGCCGAGGGGAGGATGCCGACGATCAGCGGTCCCCGGGTCCGCTCGGTCAGGGCCCGCAGGGCGGCCGGGTAGGCGGTGCTCAGTTCGGTGAGCACCGTGTCGGTCACCGGGCCGAAGCGTTCCAGGTCCGCCGCCCGCAGCAGCACCACGCCCACCGCCGTGGCGGGATCGGTGAAGACGCCCGAGGGATCGCGCAGAGCGGCGAGCACCTGGTGGTACGGCGCTTCCGTCACCGTCAGGCCCTCGCCCCCGGTCCTTTCCTCCCGCGCTCCCTCACGGGTGCCCTCCTCGACGGCCGCCTCGCACAGCAGCGGCAGGTTGCCGAGCGCGAAGGTGGCCGCGAGGGCGAGCGAGCGGCGCGGGGGGACGGCGGGGTCCCCCGCGACCGGGGCCGGCGTCTCGACCGGGGCCGCCGTCCCGACCGGGGCCGCCGTCCCGACCGGAGGTGCCTTCGTGACCGGGCCCGCCGTCACACCCGTCGCGACGATTGCCGCCGCACCCGTCGTACCCGCCGTGCGGACCGCCCCGGTCGGGTCGTCGGCCGTCACGGCGAGCAGCCGCAGGAATTCCTCCGCCAGTTCGGTGGAGGTCGCCGCGTCCAGGATGTCGAGGTTGTGGTCGAGCCGGACGAGGCCCGCGTCCGGGGTCATGGTGATCATGAGGTCGAGGTCGGAATACCCCGTTCCTGCCGGGAGCACCTCCAGTCGGCCGAGGGGGGCCGCCGCGGAGCGTACGTAGTTGAAGTACACCTCCACCAGCGGTGCGTTCGCCCGGTGCAGTCCCTGTCCGGCCAGGGTCGCCAGCACGTCCGAGAACATGGCCCCCTTCGCGAGGACCCGGTCCAGGCGCGCGTCCGTCCGGCGCAGCACCTCCTCGATCCGCTCCCCCGCCGCCGCCTCGGCCGGGAACGGCACCGGTACGCCGAAGAAGCCCACCGCGTCGTACGCGTCGACGTGGATGCGCGTGTCGACGGGCACGGCGAGCACGAAGCGCTCCCGTTCGCGGGTCCTGGCCAGCAGTACCGTCAGGGCGCCGAGGCAGAAGGCCGCGGGGGTGACGGCGAGCCCGGCGGCGGCCGCCGACACCCGCTCCATCAGCCCGTCGGGTATCGCCACGGTCACGCTCCCCGCCCGGTAGGAACGCGTCGCCGGACGCGGTCGGGCGAGCGTCAGGTCGAGACGCTCGCTGCCGTGGAATGCCTCGCGCCACTCGGTGGTGGCGGCGGTGCCGGAGACCTCACCGGTCCGCTGGGCCTCGACCAGCAGGTCGACGTCCCGGTTGGTGACGGCGTCGCCGAGCGAGGTGCCGGACAGTTCGGCGTCGATCTCCCCCGCGACGAGCAGCAGCGACTGCAGATCGCTCACGGCGTGGTGCGCGCCGAACACCAGGATCTGGCCGCGCGTACCGGCGTCGAGCAGCTCGAACCGCCACAGCGGCCCCCGCGCCAGGTCGAACGGCGGCTCCAGCAGCCGGGACAACCGGTCGTCGGCGTCGGCGTCTGCGTCGGGTACGGCGTCGGCGGACACGTCCGTCCAGCGCAGCAGTGTCCCGGCCGGCTCCCGCTCCACACACAGTCGCCGGCCCCGGCCGCCGTCCGTGACCACGGTCGTGCGCAGGGCCGCGTGCCGGCCGGCGAGCCGGGTGACGATGCCGGTGAGCTCCTCGCGGGTGGTCGGCGCGGTGAGCCGGACGGCCAGGCCGACGGCGTGCGCCGCGTCCGGCATGCCCGGCTGGGCGCTGCGCAACAGCCGTACGACGTCACGGGTGGCGGGCCGCAGTTCGGTCTCGGGCACCTCGGAGGTGACGTCGGGCCGGGGCTCCTGGTCTCGTGCCGTGGTGTCGCGTTCGGGCAGCACCTCGCCCAGGGCCCGTGCGAGGCCCCGGATGTCGGACGCCGAGAAGACCGCGGCGGCCGGGAGTTCGGCGCCCAGCTCGCGGGTGAAGGCGTTGCGCAGCCGGACCAGCATGAGCGAGTCCAGGCCCAGTTCCTTGAGGGGCGTGGTGGCGGACACCTCCACGACGCCGCCGGAGACGTGGCCGACCTTGGCCCGTACGTACGCCTCGAGGCGCCCGGTCCGGTCCTCGTCCGTCGTCGCCGTGAAGATCCGTGCGACGAGGTCGTCCGTGCCCGCGGGGGCTGCGGCGACGGTGATCAGGTCGCCCAGGATCGGGCGGGTGCGCGCCGCGTCCCGGTCGAGTTCCAGCGCCTCCGGGTCCAGGGCGAGGGGCGCGAGCTGGCGGCGGGAGGTGGCGAGCACCCGCTCGAACATCTCACCGCCTTCCGCCGGGGTGAAGGCGACCAGACCCGAACGGCCGGTCTCGGCGGCCCGGTCGGCGGAACCGGCGACCATGCCGACCCCGGTCCAGGCGCCCCAGTCCAGGCTCAGTGCCCGGCGCCCGGTGCGGGAGAGGTGGTGCGCCCAGGCGTCGAGGAAGGCGTTCGCCGCCGCGTACGGACTCTGGCCGGCCGAGCCGAGGACGCCGGCGGCCGAGGCGAAGAGGACGAACCTCTCGGCCTCCGGGGCCAGTTCGGTGAGCAGGGTGGTGCCCTGGACCTTGGGGGCGAGCACGCGCAGGACGCGTTCGTCGGTCAGGTTCGCCACCGTGGCGTCGTCGAGGACACCGGCCGCGTGGACGACGCAGGCGATCGGCCCGGCCTCGCTCCGTACGGCGTCCAGGGCGGCCGACAGCGCGGTACGGTCGGCGACGTCCGCGCGGGCGAGGTGCACGGTGACACCGCGCGCCTCGATCCCCTCGATCCAGCTCCGCGTCGCCGCGTCGGGCCCGCTCCGGCTCAGCAGGGCCAGTCGGCGGGCGCCCCGGCGGACCAGCCGCTCCGCGACCACCCGGCCCAGGCCGCCCAGACCGCCCGTGATCAGGTGCACGCCGTCCGCGGTGACCCCGTCGTGCCCGCCCTCGTCGGGACGGGTACGGGCCAGCCGTGGCACCAGCCGGCCCGACTCCCGCAGGGCGACGAGCCGTTCGTCGTCCGCGTGCCGCAACTGCGTCCACAGACCGTCGTCGTCGTTCGTGGCCGGCAGGTCGATCAGCGTGGTCGACAGTTCCGGGTACTCCTGGGCCACCGAGAGTCCGAAGCCCCAGGCGAGGGCCTGCTGAGGGTGGGTCACCTGTGTGCTGTCACCGGCGGCCTGGCTGCCCCGTACGACCACGAACAGGCGCGGGGCGCGGCCCCGGGGCCGGTCGGCGAGCGCCCGCACCAGGTGCAGGGTGCTCAGGCAGCAGTGCCGCGCGGCCTGTTCGGCCGTGACGGCGTCCTCGACGGCCGGCGCGTCGAGTGCGGACAGCTGCACCACCCGCTCGGGCGGCCCGTCGGCGAAGGCCTCGTCGAGCAGACGGGTCAACTGCCGTGGATCGGTGGGATCGAGGACGTAGCGGCCGGGGCTCTCGGCGCCGAACTCCGCGCCCCTGCGTACGATCACGTGGGGCACGGCGGCGGAGGCCAGCCGCTGTGCGAGTGCGTCGGCCACCCCGGTCCCGTCGGCCAGGACGAGCCAGCCGCCGTCGACGGGCCGCTCCTGCGCGGCCGGGCGCGGCTGCCAGCGGGTCTCGAAGAGCGCGCCGTCCAGCGGCGAGAGCGCGGCGAGTTCGAACTCCGTCGCCTCCAGAAGCAGTTGCTCCTTCTCGTCCCAGAGCCGCAGGTCCAGGAGCGCGGTGTCGCCGTCCACCGAGCGCAGTCGGCAGGTCACCCACGCGGGCGCGGAGCGCAGCCCGGTGAGGCGCAGCCGTCCGACACCGGCGGGCACGAAGGCCCGGCCCGCGGGCGCGCCGGCCGGCAGGGCCGCCGTGTGGAAGGCGGCGTCGAGGACCGCGGGGTGCAGCAGATGACCGGCCGCGGGCCGCCGGGCGAGCCGGCCGACGGCCGCGGTGTCCGCGCGGTGCCCCTGTTCGAGGAGCCTGAAGGCCGGGCCGTAGTCGATGCCCAGGGCCGTGAGTCCCGCGTAGACGGCGGACAGGTCGGCCTCCTCGGCGCACCGCTCGCGCAGCACGGCGAGCTCCTCGCCCGCGTCGGGCGCGGGTTCGGCGCCGTCGACGATCCGTCCGGTGACGTGCCGCTCCCACGGGACGTGCCGTTCGCCGGTGGTCGCCGAGGCGATGGTGAAGTCCCGTGAGCCGTCCTCTCCGGCGGGTTGCAGAACGAGTTGCAGCCGTACGGGCTCGTGCGGGTCGAGGGCCAGGGGCCGCTCGAACCTCACGTCGGCCAGCCGTGCCTCGCCGCCGTCCCGCAGTGTGGCCGCGGCCTCCAGCGCGAGGTCGAGGAAGGCGGCGCCGGGCAGCCAGACCTCGCCGGTGACCCGGTGGTCGGCGAGGTAGGCGAAGCGGCTGTCGCGCAGGTCGATGTCGCTCTGGAAGATGTGCCGGCCGGGTGTGTCACTGGCCTCGACGTGGGTGCCGAGGAGCGGTGAACCCCCGGCCGTTCCGGTGGCCGGGGCGGGCGTGCGCCAGTGGCGTTCGCGGGCGAAGGCGTACGTGGGCAGGTCGGTCCGGCGGCCCCGCGGGAGCAGCGTCGGCCAGTCGGGGCTGTGCCCGGCCTCGTACAGATCGGCCGACCTGCGCAGCAGTTCGCCGCGTCCGTCCCGCCCGCGGCGCAGCGAGCCGACCACGACGGCGTCGACGCCCGCCTCGGCCGCGACCGCCTCGACCGACGCGGTGAGCGAGGGGTGCGGGCTCAGTTCGACGAAGTAGCGGTAGCCGTCGTCCAGCATCCGCCGGATCGTGTCCGCGAAACGGACGGGACGCCCGAGGTTCGCGTACCAGTGGTCGGCGTCCAGCCGGTCTCCGGGCACCGGTTCGGCCGCCACCGTCGAGTACAGCGGGGTCGGTGTGCGTGTGCCGCGGACCCCGGAGAGCAGGTTCACCAGGTCCGCGCGGACCGGATCCATCAAGGGGGTGTGGGAGGCGAACGGCGTCGACAGCCGCCGTACCGGGACGTCCCGCGCTTCGAGGTGCCCGCGCAGGTCGGCCAGGGCTTCGGTGTCGCCGGAGACGGCCGTGGAGTGCGCGCTGTTGACCGCCGCGACGAACAGCCGGTCCGGGTAGGGCGCGAGCAGCTTCTCGGCCTCCGCGCGCGGCAGTTCCAGGGCCAGCATGCCGCCCTGTCCGACCAGGGGGGCGACCGCGCGGGCGCGCCCGGTCACCACGGTCACGGCATCGTCCAGGGTGAGGGCGCCCGCGCTGTACGCGGCGGCGATCTCGCCCAGGCTGTGTCCGGTCACGGCGTCCGGGCGGACGCCGAGCGCACGCCAGGCGGCGGCCAGGGCCGCGTTGACCGCGAACAGCACCGGCTGCAGGAACTCGGTGCGGTCGAACGGGGCGGTTTCCTCGGGCGCCCGCAGCACGTCGAGCACCGACCAGCCGGCACGACGGCGCACCGCCTCGTCGATACGGGTCAGCTCCTCTCGGAAAGCCTCCGAATCGGCCGCCAGCTCCATGCCCATGCCGGGCCACTGGCCGCCGTGTCCGGCGAAGACGAAGGCCACCTTGCCCGTCCGTTCGGCGCGGGGCGGGGGCAGCGGCGTCCGTCCGCTCGCCAACGCGTCGAGCCGTGCGCGCAGTTCGTCCCGGTCGGCGGCCACGATCCCCACGCGCCGTTCGAAGTGGCTGCGGTGGCGCGCCAGGGTGTGGGCGACGTCGGACAGGGCGACGTCCTCGTCCAGACGCCGGGCCAGTCGGGCGGCCTGTCCGCGCACGGCGGCCTCACCGCGCCCGGACAGCGCGAACAGCGTGGCGCCCGGGGCGGTTTCCTCCTTCGCCGATGCCTCAGCCGGTACCTCGGCCGGCTCGGCCTCCTCGACGATCAGGTGCGCGTTGGTGCCACTGATCCCGAAAGCGCTGACACCGGCCCGCCGTACGCGTCCGTCCGTCGACGGCCAGGCGGCCGCCTCCCGCAGCAGACTCAGTCCGCTGTCGTCCCAGTCGACATGGCGACTGGGCGTCCCGGCGTGCAGGGTGGGCGGGAGGGAGCGGTGCCGCAGGCACTGCACGACCTTGATCAGCCCGGCCACGCCCGAAGCCGCCTGTGTGTGACCGATGTTGGACTTGAGCGAGCCGAGACGCAGGGGGCGGCCCTCGGGACGTGAGGTGCCGAAGACCTCCGCGAGGGCGTTCGCCTCGATCGGGTCTCCGAGCGTGGTGCCGGTTCCGTGCGCCTCGACGTAGTCGATGTCGGCGGGTTCGAGACCGGACAGCTCCAACGCCCGCCTCATCACCTGTTCCTGGGCCGGTCCGTTCGGCGCGGAAAGGCCTTGGCTGCGACCGTCCTGGTTGACGGCCGTGCCGCGCAGCACGGCCAGCACCTCGTCGCCGTCGCGCCGTGCGTCGTCGAGCCGCTTCAGTACGACCATGCCCGCGCCCTCGGCCCACACGGCGCCGTCGGCGTCGTCGGAGAAGGAACGGCAGCGACCCGTCGGAGACAGTCCCCGCAGACGGCTGAACTCGACGAAGGTGCCCGGCGTCACCATCAGCGTCACCCCGCCGGCGAGCGCCAGGTCGCACTCGCCCGACCGCAGTGCCTGTGCCGCAAGGTGCAGCGCCACCAGGGACGAGGAGCACGCGGTGTCCACCGTCAGCGCCGGTCCGTTCAGGCCCAGCGTGTACGCGAGCCGGCCCGAGGCCACGCTCGGCGCCGAGCCCGTGCCGACGTAGCCGTCCAGCTGGTCGAGCCGGGAGCCCGCGAGGTAGTCGCTGCCGAACATGCCGACGTACACACCGGTGCTGCTGCCCGCCAGCTCGCCCGGCACGATCCCCGCGCGCTCCAGCGCCTCCCACGCCGTCTCCAGCAGCATCCGCTGCTGCGGGTCCATGGCCTCCGCCTCCTTCGGGGTGATGCCGAAGAAGCCCGCGTCGAAGGACTCCAGGTCGTCGAGGAAGCCGCCTTCCCGGGCGTACGACTTGCCCAGGGCTTCCGGGTCGGGGTCGTGCAGCGACTCCACGTCCCAGCGGTCCGCCGGGAACGGACCCACCGCGTCGCGGCCCTCGGCGACGAGTCGCCACAGGTCCTCGGGGTCGCTCACGCCGCCGGGCAGACGGCAGGACATGCCCACCAGGGCCAGCGGCTCGTCCGGCACCGACGCCACCGTGCGGAGGGACCGTGGAGCGGGTGTGCCGTGCCGTGTGGTGCGGGCGTCCGCGGAGAGCGCGGTGGTCAGCAGGTGGGCGGAGAGCCGGGCCGCGGTGGGGTGGTCGAACAGCAGGGTGGCGGGGAGCCGGGCGCCGATCCGGGCGCCGATGCGGTTGCGGAGCTCCACCGCCGTCACCGAGTCCATGCCGAGCTCGCGCAGCGGCTGGTCGGGGCCGACGGACTCCGCCGAGCGCAGGCCGAGCGCCCGGGACGTCTCCTCACGGACCAGGTCCAGGACACGTGCGGCGCGGTCGGCCTCCGGGAGCCGGGCCAGCCGCTCCGCCAGACCGGTGCCGCCGTCCTGACCGGTGCGGGACGCCGGCAGCAGTGAGCGCCACAGGGCCGCCGTGCCGCCGTCCGTGACGGCCGTGCTCTCGCGCAGGCGGGGCAGGTCCAGGGAGCAGGCGATCAGGTGCGGCGCGCCCCGGCGCAGGGCGAGTTCGACGAGTTCGCGGCCCTGGTCGGGGGTGAGGGCGCGGTGGCCGAGGCGTGCCATGCGCTCCAGGTCGGCGTGTTCGGCGGCGAGGCCTTCTCCCGCCCAGGCGCCGAAGGAGACCGAGACCGCGGGCAGGCCCAGGGCCCGCCGGTGGTGGGCCAGTTGGTCGAGGAAGACATTGGCCGCCGCGTAGTTGCCCTGGCCCGGGCTGCCGAGCACGCCGGCCGCCGAGGAGATCAGCAGGAACAGGTCGAGCGGTGTGCCGGCGGTGAGCCCGTGGAGGTGGACGGCGCCGTCCACCTTGGGGCGCAGCACCCGTGCGAGACGTTCGGGCGTCAGCTCGGCGACCACCCCGTCGTCCAGGATTCCGGCGCAGTGCACGACACCACGCAGCGGCGACGCGTCGCCGACGCGGGCGAGCACACGGGCCAGGGACGCCTCGTCCGCGACGTCGCACTCCGCGATCTCGGTCTCGGTTCCGAGCGAGGCCAGTTCGGCGGTGATCTCGGCGGCGTGCGGATCGGCCGCTCCCTGACGTGAGGTCAGGAGGAGCCGGGGGACGCCGTGTCCGGCGAGGAGCCGGGCGATGTGCCGGCCGACGGCACCGAGGCCGCCGGTGATCAGGACCGTGCCGTCGGTGGGCACCAGGACACCGTGTCCCGCGAGGTCGAGGACGACCGGGGCGCTCGATGCCCTGCCCCGCCGTATCGCCTCACGCGCGGCGGTGACGGGCAGGACCTGGGGGCGGGCGGGACGCGTCCGGCCCGCGACGGCCTCACGCAGCGTCCGGGCCGCCTCTTCGGTGCCGGTGGCGCCGTCGGGCGTGCGGGGCAGGGCGGCCGCGGTGGTGAACGGTACGTCGTCCGGAAGCACCGCGACCAGTCGCGCGTCGGCGACCGCCGTGGAGCCGGGCGGGGTGTCGGCCAGGGCGACGACCCGCAGGCCGGGCCCCAGGTCCGTCACGTCGGCGGCGGTCTCGGTGACCACACCGGCGCAGGCGGTGCGTTCCCCTTCCCCGCCGGGCCCGGGAACGGCCACGGCGTGCACCTGGATCCTCACCCGGCCCGGCGTCAGGACCGGTGGCGCCGTCGCGCGCAGGGTCGGGTCGGCCGCGGGACCGGCCAGTTCGTAGGCGTCACCGGCCGGGATCCGCAGCGCGTCGGCCGCACGGGCACGCACCAGCCGCGGCGCGAGCAGGGAGCCTTCCCGGGAGGCGAGTTCGGGCTCGTCGGCATGGGCGACGGCCGTCGGCAGGACGTCGGCGGGCTCGGAGCCCTCGAGGTCGAGCAGGGTCAGCCCGAGGTGCGGGTGTTCGGCCCGGGCGCTGCGGGCGAGGCCCCACAGCACGGACTGGGCGAGGCCGGGCACGGTGTCCCCGGCACCGGTCGCGACCGCGCCACGGGTCACCCAGACGGTCCGGGCGGGCATCGGGTCGGACGTGGACCCGGCCCCGGACGCAGGCCCGGATGCGGCTGCGATCAAGGCATGCAGTTCGGTCAGCGCCGACGCGGCCAACTCCTGCGCGGCGGAGGCCGGTTCGCTTCCGGTCCCCGGACGCGGCCAGAACCGTACGACGATGTCGGCGCCCGTCTCGCGCACCTGGACGCCCGCCGCCGCCAGGTCCCGCAGGGCGGCCTCGACCTGCGGGTCGGAGCGGTCGCCGTGGACGGCCCACGCGGCGGGAGGCACCGTCTCGGGCCGGTCGGTCACGGCCGTCCACGCCACTTCATACAGGTGACGGCCGTTCTCGGAGGCGCCGTTCAGGTCCGACGGGTCGGCGGCCCGCAGCCGCACGTCCTCCAGCCGTCCCGCCGGGAAGCCGTCGGTGTCCCACAGGGTCACGTCGAGGACGAGGTCCGTGCCCGAGCCGCCCGACCGCCGGACCAGCGCCGTGAGGTCACCCGCGCCGCCGGGCGGCAGGACACAGCGGCCCACCGAGACCGGCAGCAGCACCCGGCCCTCGGACGCGTCCAGCGCGGCGGCGACGTGCAGTGCGGCGTCCAGCAGTGCCGGGTGGACGGGGTAGGGATCGGAAGCGTCGCGGGCCGCGGCCGGCAGCGACAGCCGGGCCAGCAGCTCGGCGTCGGCGGTGGTCGTGACCGCCGAGCGGACGCACTGGAAGGAGGGCCCGTAGCCGAGACCGAGGGCGGCCAGCCGTTCGTACGTGCCCGCGCTCCAGGCGGACTCGGCGGACTCCGGCCACACCGGCGGCCGCGCCGCCGTCACCGGGGCGGGCGCGGTGGCCGACGCGGTGGCGTGCAGGGTCCAGCCCTGAGCCTCCTGGCCGCGCGGGCGGCTGTGCACGGTGATCTCCGGCTCGGATCCGGTGGTGATCACTTCGACCGACACCTCGACGGTGCCGGTCCCGGGCAGCACGAGGGGCGCGAGCAGGAGCAGGTCGGTGATGTCGTGGGGACGGTCCGGGCGGGCCACCGCGAGCGCGGCGCGGCACAGCTCCATGACGGTCGTGCCCGACACCACGGTCCGCCCGAACACGGCGTGATCGGGCAGCCAGTCGGCGGTGGCCGGGGACCATTCGCCGCGGAAGGTCCAGCGGGTCTCGTCCGCCGACTGCAGGTGGACGCCCAGCAACGGGTGCGCGGCGCGGTCGAAGAGGCCGGAGGCCACGGCACCGGCTCCCCCGGGTTCGGGATCGATCCAGTAGGACTGCGGATCCCAGGCGTACGTGGGCAGGTCGACCGTGTCCGCGTCCGGAACGACGCGGCGCCAGTCGATCCGCCGTCCGTGGACGTGGAGTTCGGCGGCGGCCCGGTCCAGGCAGGCGGGCCCGTCCTCGCCCCGGCGCAGCGATCCGACGGCGACGACGTCCTCGTGACCGTGGTCCTCGGCGACCGTGCGCACGGCGGTGAGAAGGGAGGGGTGGGGGCCGAGTTCGACGAAGTGGCGGTAGCCGTCGGCCGTCATGCGTTCCACCGCGGCCGCGAAGCGCACGGGTTCACGCAGGTTCGTGTACCAGTAGTCGGCCTCCAGTTCCTCGGTGACCGGCTCACCGGTGACCGTGGAGTACCAGGCGACGGAGGTCGGGAAGGTGGTGACGCCGTCGAGTTCGTCGAGGATCGTCGCGCGCAGCGGCTCGACCCGGGCGCTGTGGGAGGCGTAGTCGACGTCGAGGCGGCGGACGAACACCTGCTCGTGGGCGAGGCCGGCGAGCAGGGCGTCGAGCGGCTCCGCCTCACCGGCGATCACCGTCGAGCGGCCGCTGTTCACGGCGGCGACGGACACCCGGCCGCCGAGCCCGGCGAGGCCGGCGAGGCGCGCCTCGACCTCGGTGTGCGGCAGGGCGACGACGGCCATGGTCCCGGTGCCGGACACCTCGGTCAGGGCCTGGCTGCGCAGGGCGACCACCGCCGCGGCGTCGCTCAGGCTCAGCGCCCCGGCGACGCAGGCTGCGGCGACCTCTCCCTGGCTGTGCCCGATCACCGCGTCCGGCCGTACGCCACGGGCCCGCCACACCGCGGCCAGGGAGACCATCACGGCGAACAGGACGGGCTGGACGACGTCCACCCGTTCCAGGGAGGGCGCGCCCTCGTCGCCACGCAGGACGGCCGCCACCGACCAGTCCGTGAACGGGCGCAGCGCGGCGTCGCAGCGGTCGAGTTCGTCGGCGAACACCGGTGAACGGTCGAGGAGGTCACGGGCCATGCCGGACCACTGGGCGCCCTGACCGGGGAAGACGAACGCCAACTTGCCCGCCGGAAGCGCCTGCTGGGGGCCCACGATCAGGTCGGGGTCCGGCTTCCCCTCGGCCAGGCCGCGGAGCGCGGTGAGCAGTTCGTCGTGGTCGGCCGCCCGGACGACGGCACGGTGCTCGAAGTGGGTGCGGTGGTGGGCCAGCGTTCCGGCCACGTCCGCCGGTGCCGGCCGCGGTCGTACGGAGAGCGCGTCGAGGAGGCGGGCCGCCTGGCCCCGGAGGGCCGGAAGAGTGCGGGCGGACAGCGGGAAGAGGACGGGCTGCCCGGTACGGGTGTGCTGGACGGGCGTCGGAGCGGCGGCCGATGCCGGTGCCGTGCCCTGGGCCGAAGCGGTCGCCGACGTCGGTGTCACGGCCTGCACCGGGGTGGCGGCCGATGCCGGTGCCACGGCCTGCGTCGGAGTGGACGCCGGCATCGGTGCCACGGCCGGCGTCGATGCCGCGGCCGGTCGTGCCAGGTCCTGCGGCGGCTCCTCCAGCACCACGTGCGCGTTGGTGCCGCTGATCCCGAACGCGCTCACCCCGGCCCGCCGCACCCGGTCGTCCCGCCGCGGCCAGGCCTCGACGTCGCCGAGCACGCGCAGACCGCTCTCCGACCAGTCGACGTGCTCGGTCGGGGTCTCGGCGTGCAGGGACGCCGGGAGACGTTCGTGACCGAGGGACAGGACCGTTTTGATGACGCCGCCGATGCCCGCCGCGGCCTGTGTGTGACCGATGTTGGACTTCAGGGAACCGACGCCCAGGGGCCGCTCCGCCGGGCGTCCGGGTCCGAAGACCGACGCGAGCGCCCGGCCCTCGATCGGGTCGCCGAGGCGCGTGCCCGTGCCGTGCGCCTCCACGTAGTCCAGGTCGTCCGGCCGGAGCCCGGCGTCGTCGAGGGCGGCGCGCAGCACCCGTTCCTGCGCCGGGCCGTTCGGCGCGCTCAGTCCCTGGCTGCGGCCGTCCTGGTTGATCGCCGACCCCTTGACGACCGCGAGGACCCGGTCACCGTCCCGGCGCGCGTCCGCGAGCCGCTTGAGGAGCACCAGACCACAGCCCTCGGCCCACACCACCCCGTCCGCGTCGGTGGAGAACGGGCTGCACCGGCCGGACGGCGAAAGCCCGCGCAGCCTGCTGAACTCGACGTGCCCGCGCGGTGTCACCAGGAGCGTCGCGCCACCGGCCAGCGCGAGGTCGCACTCGCCGCCGGCCAGGGCCCGCGCCGCCAGGTGCAGGGCGACGAGGGAGGAGGAGCAGGCGGTGTCGACCGTGACGGCCGGCCCCTGGAGCCCGAGGGTGTAGGCGATGCGTCCGGACGCCACGCTGGACGCCGAGCCCGTGCCGACGTGCCCGTCGAGCCGGTCCAGTGGGGCCGAGGCGAGGTAGCCGCTGTCGTACAGGCCGACGTAGACGCCCGTCAGGCTGCCGTTCAGCGTCTCCGGGACGATCCCGGCGCGCTCGATCGCCTCCCAGCCGGTCTGTAGCAGCAGCCGCTGCTGCGGGTCCATGGCCGCCGCCTCGCGCGGCGAGATCCCGAAGAAGGCCGCGTCGAAACGGTCGATGCCGGTCAGGAAGCCGCCGCGCAGGGTGTACGCCTTGCCGGTGGCCTCGGGGTCGGGGTCGTAGAGCCCCTGGGTGTCCCAGCGGCCCGCGGGCACCCCGCCGACAGCGTCCTCGCCCGCGTCCAGCAGCCGCCAGAGGGCCTCCGGGTCGTCGGCGCCGCCGGGGAACCGGCAGGCCATGGAGATGATCGCGATGTCGTCGTCCCTCCGCACGGACGGGCCGGCCGGCACGGAGGCCGGAGCCGGATCGGCCGCGCCCAGGGGCTGTTCGCCGAGGACTGCCTCGGCGACCCCCGCGATCGTGGGGTGGTTGAAGACGACGGACGGTTCGAGGGGCCGTCCTGTCCACTCCGACAAGCCCGCGGCCAGTTTCACCAACTGCACCGATCCCAGACCGAATTCGGCGATCGGACGCTCCGGCGAGACGGCCGACGGGGCGATCCCGGCCATTTCGGCGACGGCGGACGTCAACCAGGCCCGCACCCCGTCGGCGGTCGTCGGGGACATCTCGGGGAACTGCTTCGGCAACTCGTTCGCAGGCATCTGGGCTGGTGTCCTCGTGAACTCGGGCTCAGGTGGATTCCGTACGGCCGACGCGACGGGTGCGCACGGCGTACGACCGACGCCGTCGACGCCCGACGCCCGGCAGACGGCAGACGGCAGACGGCAGACGGCAGACAGCAATTCGGGGGGCGGGCTGTGCATTCGAGGGGCGTACGGCGGACTTCGTACGGCGGACTCCGTGCGGCGGGTTCCGGTGGCGGTGCGAGCGCGGTACGCCCCCCGGCCCGACGCACGATCACCCCACCGACGGCCTACGGCCGGGCGACAGGCCTGCCCACGGCCGCCGACGAGCCGCCGACGGCGCGCGGACACGCCGTCGGCGGGGAGGTCATGTCGTCACGGGCCCGCTGACCAGGGAAAGCGTGCCGTCGAGATACGCCGCCCGGGAGGCATGGCGCTGGATCTTCCCGCTGGACGTCTTGGGGATGGTGCCGGGGTGGACGAGCACGACGTCGCGCACCCGCAGGCCGTGCGCCTCACCGATCGCCCCGCGGATCAGATCGATGATCTTCTCGGCCTCGCCCGCCGCCTCCGGTGCCGTCTCGGCGACGACCACGGGCTGCTCGCCCTCCTCTCCGCGGTCCACGGAGAAGGCGGCGGTGCAGCCGGGCCGTAGCGCCCAGTGGGACATCTCGGCGGACAGTTCCAGGTCCTGCGGGTAGTGGTTGCGTCCCTCGACGACGATCAGGTCCTTGAGGCGGCCGGTGACGAAGAGTTCGCCGCCTCGCAGGTATCCGAGGTCGCCGGTGCGCAGGAAACGGCCTTCGCGGCCCATGAGGGTGGCCCGGAAGGTCTGCCGGGTGGCGAGCGCGTTGCGCCAGTAGCCCTTGGCGACGCTCGCGCCGGAGACCCAGATCTCGCCGACCTCGCCCTCGGGCAGTTCTTCCCGCCGTTCGGGATCGGCGATCACCACGGTGACGCCGGGGCCGGGCCGTCCGGAACCGACCGCCGCCGCGTCCACCGACCTGACGTCCGCCGCGCCGGTGTGCGGCCAGGCTCCGTCGGCGGCGGCGGTGGTGTCCGTGGCGGCGATGGCCAGTGTGGGCGGGTCCTGCACCGAACCGCCGGTGACGATCAGCGTGGCTTCGGCCAGGCCGTAGCACGGATACAGGGCCTCGTGACGGAAGCCGGCCGCTCCGAAGGTCTCGGTGAACCGGCGCAGGGTCGCGGCCCGCACCGGTTCGGCGCCGTTGAAGGCGACCTTCCACCGGCTCAGGTCGAGGCCGTCGAGCAGGTCCGGTGTGACGTTCTTCAGGCACAGCTCGTAGGCGAAGTTGGGGCCGCCGCTCGTGTGCGGACGGTACCGGCTGATGGCGGTCAGCCAGCGCTCGGGCCGCTGTAGGAAGTGCAGCGGGGAGAAGAGGGTGGCGGTCACGCCGAGGTAGGCCGCGTTCAGGACCGGGCCGATGAGGCCCATGTCGTGGTAGACGGGCAGCCAGCTGACGAAGAGTTCATGGTCGTACTCCTCGATCACGTCGGGAGTGTGGCCCATCCGCTCCGTGATGACCCGCTCGTTGTCCAGCAGGTTCCCGTGGGTCACCATCACCCCGCGCGGGGCGGAGGTGGATCCGGAGGTGTACTGGAGGAAGGCGACCGAGTCGGCGTCGAGGTCGGGTTCGCGCCAGGAGGCGGCCGCCTCGTCGGGGATGTCCTCGGTGGCGACGCAGGTGATGTCGGCCAGCTCGGGCAGGTCTTCCGACATGGCGGCGAGGACCGCGATCACCTCGCGGCCGCCCAGGATCACCTTGGCGTCCGCGTCGGCGATCAGGCGCTTCATCCGGAGCAGGGCACGGTGGTTCTGCGAGCGCCCGTGCGGGGGCAGGCCCGGCACGGCGACGACACCCGCCGAGAGGCAGCCGAGGTAACCGCAGATGAACTCGATGCCGGGCGGGTACAGCAGCATGGCGCGGGAGCCGGCCAGGCCGCGCTCCTGCAGCCAGGCGGCGACGGCCCGGGACCGCTCGGCGAGCCGTCCGTACGAAATGTCCTGGATCTCTCCGTCACAGTCACCGGTGACGAGGTATCGGTAGGCGGTCCGGTCGGGCTGCCTGGAGGCATGCACGGTCAATAGGTCGACCAGGGAACGGGCCATGAGAGGAGTCTCACCTGTTCGGATAAGCGAGCGAGAAGACTGGAGTTCGAAGGCCGCGTCATGGGTACGCGCAGATGGCGTGTCCGCCTGGCCCCCTTGCCAGAACGTCCGTCTCGGCCAATCCGCCCGGGAAACGGCGATGATGCTCGCGCCGACCCCCTGGAGCCCCCTACGGATTGCTACCAACTAGTAACACGATAGCAAGCCTGATCGACTCCACCGCTGTAACCCCGGGTACTAAATGCGGAATTGGGCTATCCGACGGTCAGTCACCACAGGTGAACCGGATGAAGTCGCTGGTACGCGAGATGCGCCGGAACAGCATGCGAACCACGTCACGCACCCCGAACGGTGTTCGGCCCACCGGCCGCGCCCAGGGAAGTGGTGTACGGGTTCGGCCCGGTCCGGGGTGCGCTCCGGCGCCGGGCACGCCGGGTGGCACCGGCCGTTCCGGCGCTCGCCGGGCCCTTTCCGTCCTCACCCCGAGTCGGCCGGCCGAAGAGCGAGGACGGCTCGGGCGATCCGGCGATCCGGCGATCCGGCGATCCGGATGACCGAATACCGTGCGGTGCCTCTCCCCGGTCTCGAGCGGGACGCCAGTAGAGTCGGCCGGACGGCACTACTGGGGGAGCCGATGACGGCAGCGGACGCAGTACCCGTGGTCTTCGTTCACGGGACACGCTTCAGCGCAGGACAGTGGAGCGCACAACTCGCCGCGCTCCGGGACGAGTTCCCGACGACCGCCGTCGACCTTCCCGGGCACGGGGAGCGCTCGGCCCAGCCATGGAGCCTGAGCGGCGCGACAGAGGTCATCGCCTCCGCGGTGGACTCGCTCGGCCACGGACCGGCTCTGGTCGTCGGGCACTCGCTCGGCGGATACGCCTCGCTGGAATTCGCGCGGCGCCGTCCGGAACAGCTGCGCGGACTGGTCCTCGCGGGAGCCAGTGCCTCCACCCGCGGCCTCCGGACGGCGCCGTACCGGTGGGCTGCCAGGCTGGTCCCCCGCGTACCGGCGGATCGCCTCACCCGGTGGAACGACCGGCTGCTGCGGCGGCTCTACCCACCGGAAGTGGTGGAGGCGACCATCCGTTCCGGCTACGCCTTCCACACGCTGCCGGCGGCCTGGGGCGAAGTGCTGGGACGCTTCGACGCGGACGCGATGCGCCACGTGAGCGCTCCGGTCCTCATCCTGAACGGCGAGAAGGACACCTTCTTCCGTGCGCAGGAGACGGACTTCGCCCGCGCGCACCCCCGGGCGCGCGTCGAACTGATCCCGCGGGCGCGGCACCTCGCGAACTTCGACGCCCCGGCCGCTTTCACCGACGCCGTCCGCCGCTTCGCCCGGCAGCTCCCCGCCACCGGCTGAACACACCGTCACCGGGACAGCCCGGCCCATGAACCACCCACGTGGGTGATGAAACGGTCCTGGCCGTGGATCATGCGGGCCCGTCGGTACTGTCCCGACCACGAGCGCCTCCCCGAGACGATCGAATCGCTTCCGCCCCTCGGGTCGGGGCTGCCGAAGGTCCTCAACCTGTTTTACAGACGGGACTGCCTGACCGGTCCGACAGGTAGGCCGTCCGTTCCGCCGAGGTGAGGTCGCGGTCGACGGCCTGGCAGATCTTCTCGATCGCTGCGGCGGGTCGGGGAAGGTCGACTTTCCACAGCCTCGCGGTCTGGTCGACGCTGCCACTGGCGAAGGTGCCGCCGCCGGGGCTGAACGCCACCGACAGCACACCGGCCGAGTGTCCGATCAGCGTGGTGCGGGTTTTGCCGGACGCCGCATCCCACAGCCGCACGGTGTAGTCGTTGCTGCCGGTGGCGAGGGTGCGACCGTCGGGGCTGAACGCCACAGAATTCACCTCGCTGGTGTGTCCGATCAGCGTGGTGCGGGTCTTACCGGACGCGACATCCCACAGTCGCACAGTACGGTCGAAACTGCCGGTGGCCAAGGTATGTCCATCGGGGCTGAACGCCACTGTCTCCACCCTGTCGGTATGGCCGGAGAAGACGGTGCGGGTCTTGCCCGTGACCACGTCCCACAGTCGCGCGGTGCGAGCGCCACTGCCGGTGGCAAGGGTACGTCCGTCAGGACTGAACGCCACCGACGTCACGTAGGCGGCGTCTTCGACGCTCAGGGTCGTGCGGCTCTTGCCGGTGGCCGGATCCCAAAGCACTGTTGTTCCGTCAACGGTACTGGTGGCGAGGGTGCGACCGTCGGGGCTGAACGCCACCGCGTTCACCTGCTCCGCATGCACGTCCAGCGTGGTGCGGATCTTGCCGCTTCCTACGTCCCACAACCGTACGAAGTGGTCCCACAAGCCGGCCGCGAGGGTGCGGCCGTCGGGGCTGAACGCCACGGAGAGCGCCGCGGTGTCGTCCTTGAGGACGGCGCGGGTCGTGCCACTGGCGACGTCCCACAGCCTGATGGTTCCTTCGCCACCCGCAGTGGCGAGCGTGTGACCGTCAGGACTGAACGCCACCGACAACACCCCGGTGGTGTGTCCGGTCAGGATGGTGCGGTCGGCCACACCCCACAAACGCACACTGTGGTCGCGGCCACCGGAAGCGACAGTGCGCCCATCGGGGCTGAACGCCACGGAAACCACCTCGTTGGTGTGTCCGCGAAAGGTGGTGCGGACCGCTCCCGTGGCCACGTCCCACAACTGCACGGAGTGGTCAGAACTGCCGATGACGAGTGTGCGGCTGTCCGGGCTGAACGCCATCGTGCTGACGTCCCCCTGCAGAGTGGCGAGGGATTTTCCGGTGACCGCGTCCCAGAGCCCCACTGTCCCGTCACCGCTCGCTACGGCGAGCGTGGCGCCGTCGGGACTGAACGCCACCGATGCCACGGATCCGCCCTGTTCGGGCAGGGTCATGCGAGGGCTGCCGGTGAACACGTCCCACAAGCGCACGGTCAAGTCACCACTGCCGGTGGCGAGCGTGCGGCCGTCGGGGCTGAAGGCCACCGCGTGCACCGAGTCGGTGTGGTCGTCCAAGGTCGTGCGGAGTTTCCCCGTGCCCACGTCCCACAGCCGCACGGTCGAGTCGTCGCTGCCGGTGGCGAGGGTTCGGCTGTCGGGGCTGAACATCATCGTAGCCACCTCACTGGTGTGCCCGGTCAGCGTGATCCACGCCTTGCCGGTGGCCAGGTTCCACAACTGCACCGGCCCTGTGGAGCTACCGGTGGCGAAGGCGTGGCCGTCGGGGCTGAAGGCCACCGAGACCACTCCAGGAGCGTCCAGGGTGGTACGGGTCTTTCCGGTGACCACGTCCCACAGCCGTACGGTGCCGTCGCCACCTCCACTGGCGAGAGTGCGGCCGTCGGGGCTGAAGGCCACCGACAGCACGTCACGGGCGTGGCCGGACAGGCGTCGATGCAGCGGGAGAGCTGCTGCGTTGTTCAGGCTTTCAAGGGATTCGGGAGTGTGGCTGGTGCGGTACGCCTTGACGGCCAGCAGCGATGCGAGTTCGGGGTTCGACTCGATGAGGGCGTTGGACTGGGCGGCGAGCTGACGGGACTGGGCCGCTTGACGTGTGGTGACTGTTTTCCTCCATTGCCAGAGAACGCCACCCGCAGCGATGAGGGTGAGGGCGAGCAGGCAGGCGAGAATCATGTTGAGGCGTCGGCTGCGCCGGATGCCTGCACGCTGGCGGTCCCGGCTGGCGGTGAGAAAGGCCGCGATATCAGCTGGGAGACGTCGTTTCTGCGACCATTCGAGGCCTTCCGCGAGGGCCGTACCCCCTAGCAGGTCGCCCGGATCGGCGCTCTCCGCCCAGCGAGTCCGTCGTTCCCTCGTGCGCTCAAGCCATTCAAGGAAATGGCGATCCTGTCTGACCCATTTGCGCAGCATGCCCCAGTCGCGGATGAGCGCATCATGGATCAGTTCCGCCACCGGCTCCCCTGGAGGCGCGTCGGGGTGCCGGGGGTCACGCAGGGTCTGGGTGGTGATGATGCGGTGGCGGGTGAGCGTAGCCAAGACGGTGTCGACTTCGCCGTCGGTTGTCTCGTCCGGCCCCACTGCGAGATCACGCAGTTCGCCGAGGGGGATCTGCGCCCGCACGTCCGGGATACGACGGTTGGAGTCGGCGGGGTGCACGAGTGAGGTCAGGATACGGCGGGCGACGGACCGTTGACCGGGCGACAGTTCGTTGAGGGCGCTGTCGCACCAGGTGGTCAGGCTTCCGCTGACCGCTCCGATGCGGCGGTAGGCATCATGGGTGAGATATCCGTCTTCCCGCCGGCGCCACAGCTGTTCGAGAGTCAGCTCCAGTAGGGGCAGCACGGTCACGGGCGCCTGCCGGGCGGAGGCGTCCTCCGGAGTGATGGCCAGGACGTCGGTGACGATCTGCTCCGCCAGCCCTGGCTGGAAGCGAAGGCCCACGTCCCGGGCGGGCAGGGTGATGATGTCGTGGAGGTCCCGATGGTTCAGGCTGCCCGGGACGTTGAGGAGCCCTGGTGTCGCGGCTTCCAGCAACCGGGGGGCAAAGGCGGCCAGTTGGGGGTAGAAGTCGTCGCGCATGACCAGGATCACGGTGAGTTCGGTATGCGAGTCGACTCCATCGACGATCTGGTCCGCGACGGCCGGACGCCTGCTGTGATGGCTGTTGCCCGACTGGGTGAAGAGCTCTTCGAACTGGTCAATGATCAGCAGGATGCGCCGGCGCTCGGGTTCGGCTGCGAGCCGACGGGTGACGGCGGCGGCGATCCCGTCCGTGGACGCTTCGGGTAGCCCCGCGCGCTCGATTTCCGCAGCCAGGTCCTGTCTCGGCCGCACAAGCACGGTCAGCCACCGGTCACTGCCCGCAACGGCCCCTTCCGCCAGCGCCCCCAGCACCCCCGCCTGGATCAGCGACGACTTGCCCGAGCCCGACGGCCCGAGCAGTAGTGTCAGCCGGTGTTGGCGTGCCAGGCTGGTCAGGACCTGCCGTACAGCGTCCTGTCGGCCCTGGAACCACTGGGCGTGCTCCGCGGTGAACGGTTCGAGCCCCCGGTACGGGCACACCGCGCGTTCCACCAGCTCCGGCATGACATCGCGCAGCACCTGCGTCGGCGTGACATACGCGATGCCCTGGCCCCGTTCGAATGCGTCGGGCGCGGTGATCGCGGTGACCATACCGATGACCAGGCCGGTCTCCTCATCGAGGACGGGCCCGCCGCTGAAGCCGGTGGTGAGGTCGTTGGCACCCGTAAGCTGCAGAAGCGCGCCGTGGCCGTCCGAGCCCGGCAGCAGATCGCCCGCCTCACCGTAGCCGTGGTGTCCTTCCCGCGGTGCCTGGGTGGGGAACCCCCAGGAGCGGACAGCGTGGCCCCGGCAGTTCTTCGCCGAGCCGAGCGGAAGCGGCCACGCACCGCTCGGTACGCTGGTCAGCCGGAGGAACGCCACGTCCTCGTTCTGTGCCGCACGCCACAGCTCGCTCACGACATGGCCATGTACCTGCCCCTCCCCCTTCGCGTGGGGGAAGGCCAGCAAGAGCGTCTCCCCCGGACCGGCTCCGGCCGCCTCGACGACGTGAGCACAGGTGACCACCACACTCTCGGCGACCAGGAAACCCGCTCCAGCCACCACGCCGTCGGGGCCCAGAATCTGGGCAACGGCTGCGGGCAGGACCGATGCCATGCCGCCGCTGGTGTTCTTGTCCGTGCTGGTCACCGCGATCAGCTCCAACTCACGCGCGGGTGCCCGGAGCCACCTCTCTCCCCGGGCACGTTCCGATGACAACCGGCCTGGCTCTTTGCGATCACGTCCCCAGCGTCAGACACCAGGTCAACACCGAACTCGACGGTGATCTGGTCGGACGGGCTCTGCGTGGTCGGTCGGGCGTGGCGCGCACCGCCTCCGTGACCGGCTCCGAGGCACCTTCCGGGGCACCGGCTATTCGCGCACGGCATCGCCTGCACGGCCGGTCTTCACCAGCCCGTCCCGCACGGCAGTTGGCTGCTCGACCGGAATGCGGCCTCCGCCGTCCAGCGGAATACGGGTCCGAGGTGTCGTCGCGCACCGTTTTCCTCTCGTTCCGGCCCCGGAAAGTCGCCACCAGCTTTCCTGCCAACGGCATATGCCGCATCGCGGGTGAGCCGTAAGCGTGAGAGGTGGAATCCATACGAGCCGTGCCGCCCGGATCCGGGCCGGCCACTGCCCAGGAGAGCGGTCCACGATCGCTTCCGCGGCGTCCGGGATCGCGCACGTCATCAGCACGGCCACCGGCCACGGAATCGATGTGGGGATGCTCGCCGCGGCGAAGAGCACCATCGACCAGGCCGTCGCGGACGGCTACGGACCGAAGGGACTGGCACGCCTGACGACAGTCCTCCACAGGACCGGCCGAGCCTGAGCGCCTGCGCTCCGTCGGTCGGCGGCAGGGTGCACCGTCTTGACCCGGGTCCGGACGAGGCGGCAGGAGGCGGTGTCGGGTCCCGATGATCGCGCCCGCCAGGTGGGGCCGATCGAGGGGAGTCAGCCCCGGGGCAGCAGGAGGCGGGACAGGGCGGTGGTGGCCATGAGGAGGGCGGTGACGGCGAGGAGGCCGATGCGCATGCCCGGGAGGGAGAAGCTCCCGCCGGAGCCGGAGAGCAGGCCGCCGAAGAGGGCGACGGCCAGCGCACCGCCGGTCTGGCGGAACGAGTTGAGCAGACCCGACGCCGTCCCCGCGCGCTCTCCCGGCACGGCGTCCATCAGCAGCGCGGTCAGCGCGGGCACCGCGAGCGCACCGCCGACGCTCAGCGGCAGCAGCAGGACCAGCACCAGCCACACCGGGGTGTGCGCGGCCAGCGGCAGCATGGCCAGCATCGCTCCGGTGAAGATCAGCTGGCCGGCGACGATCACCGGCCGCCGCCCGATCCGCTCCGCCAGCCGCGGCGAGACGAGGTTGGTCGCCGTCACCACCGCCGACATCGGGACGAACATCAGCCCGGCCGCGATCCCCGACATTCCGCGCAGCTGCTGGTAGTACAGCCCGAGGAGGAAGATCCCTCCGTAGAAGGCGGCGTTGACGGCGAAACCGACCGCCAGCGCGACGGTCACCCGGCGGTCCTTCAGCATGTCCAGCGGGACCATGGGCCGGTGGTGACGGGCCTCCACCACGCGAAAGGCGTACCCGGAGGCGACGGCGAGCCCGGCGGCGACCAGCACGGGACCGCTGGTCCAGCCCAGGTGACCGCCCTCGATCACCGCGAAGGCCAGTCCGCCCAGGGCCAGTACGGCGGTGAGCTGGCCGCCGCCGTCCACCGCGGCAGGCCGACGCACGGAGCGCGGCACCCGGGTCAGCAGGCCCAGGATCACAGCGCCCACCGGGAGGTTGAGCAGGAAGACCGCCCGCCAGCCGGCCGATTCGGTGAGCAGCCCGCCCAGGACCGGACCCGCGGCCATCGCCACCGAACCACCGACCGTCCACAGCGCGATGGCCCGAGCACGCGCCCGGGCGTCGTCGTAGGACTGCCGGATCAGCGCCAGCGAGGCCGGCATCACGACCGCGGCGGCGCCGCCCTGGGCGACGCGCGCGCCGACCAGCACGCCGATGCCGGGCGCCAGTGCGCAGCCGAGGGAGGCGAGGGTGAACAGGGACACGCCCCAGGCGTAGGCGCGACGGGCACCCGCACGGTCGGCGAGGGCGCCGGCGGAGATCATCAGGGCCGCGAACATCAGGGTGTACGCGTCCACCACCCACTGCAGTCCGGTCATCCCGCCGCTGAGGGACTTCCCTATCGCGGGCAGGGCGATGTTGACGGCCGAGACGTCGATGGTGATCACCGTGAAGCCGAGCAGCGAGGCGACCAGTGCGACACCGCCGTGACGCGGCGGGGTGGGAACGTCGGCGGGTGGCACGGCTGGTCGGGGCTGCTGCGACTGTCGCTTCCGGAGGGTGGGCGCCGACGACCGCCGACCGTGCCCGTGGGCGAGCGCGGTGGACGCGGACGTGGAGGGGGTGGATGTGGGCCGCATGACGAACTCCTGTGCAGGAAAGCGGAATCGACTGTGGGTCGGGAAGGGATCGGCGGGCGGCTCCGGTCCGTCGGGGCCGCGGTCCTGTGCCTCGCACCCCCTGGGCCCCGGCGGCCGGGCCGCCCGCTGCGGGACCAACTCTCGTCCCCTGTGCGGCGATCCGGCAGACCGGGCTGTTCCCGGGGTGCGGCGTTCCAGGCCCTGACAGGGCCCCCCACGTTCCCGGTCCACCTGCCACAATGGGCCGAATGGCAGCAGCAGACTCACGGGGCACCGAGCTCGGCAGATATCTGAAGGCCCGCAGGGCGCAGGTCCTCCCGGAGGACGTCGGCCTCCCGGCCGGTGCGGGACTGCGCCGCACTCCCGGACTGCGCAGGGAGGAACTGGCCGCGCTGGCCGGAGTGAGCGTCGACTACTACATCCGGCTGGAGCGCGGCAGGGAGGCCAACCCCTCCCCCGCCGTCGTGGACGCCCTGGGCCGCGCCCTGCGGCTGCGCGGCGACGCCTATGAACGCCTGCACGAGCTCGCGGAGCTGGCCTCCGGCCGGATCGGTGAACTGCCCGCCTCCCCCGATCACACCGTCCGCGACTCCATGCTGCGGATGCTGGAGTCGGTGCGCCCGCTCCCCGCCTACATAGTCAGCCGCTACAACCGCGTACTGGCCGCCAATCCGCCCGGCCGGCGACTGCTGCCCGGACTCTGGGACTGGCCGCAGGAGCAGCGCAACCTGACCCGCTACCTCTTCCTCCACCCGGTCGGCCGCACGCTCTACCAGCCGTGGGAGGAGACGGTGGCACTCTCGGTGGCGCATCTGCGGGCGGTCGCCGGAGCCGACCCCGACGACCCCGAACTGACTACGCTCGTCGGTGAACTGGTCTTGAAATCACCGGAGTTCGCGCGACTCTGGGAGCGGTACGACGTCTGCGAACGCGGCGGCGGACAGAAGACCTTCCAGCATCCGAAGGTCGGACCGATGACCCTGACCTACGAGGTCATGCGACTGGCCCGGTCGGGCGGCCAGCGGATGGTGGTCTACCAGGCGGCCCCCGGCACCCCGGACGAAACGGCCATGCTCCGCCTGGACCCCGCGGACGTCCGACTGCGGACGGCGCGCTCGGACCATCCGGAGCATGCCGCCGGGCCGTGTCCCGCCGACGCGTCGTCCCCGGCCCACGCCTCCGCCGGCTGAACCCGGACCGCCGCCTCCCGACGGCACGAGGACGACGCCGACGGCGTGTGCGGCGACCGCGTCCCGAGATCGCACGGGCGGGCGGGCCGGGGTGCCCGCGCGGCCCGTTGTCGGTGCCGTCCGCCATGATCGGAGGCATGAACGACATCGCCACGGTCCCGTCCCCGCCTCCCCACGTACGGTTCACCTACGCCATAGGCAGCGCCCTGCAGGGGCTCGTCCGGGTCCCGGACTGCTGGCGTTCGGGCATCTTCGACGACATCAGGCACATCGGGCGCTACGTCGAAGGCAGTCGGTCCCTCGGTCCGGCCGAACAGGAGGTCCATCTGTCGCCGGGCCGCAACACGGCAGAGATCTTGGACAGTTGGAAACCCGATCCGGACGGACGGAAGGTCCGCCTGCCCGGAGCGGGTACCTGGACGGAGGCCATAGGACGCCCCGGCGCGCTCGCGTTGCGCGCGGCGTCCCCCGCGACCAGGCCGGAGCGCCGCGACATGGTGCTCGACTTCCTGGAGATGTGGGCGGGGACGCCGTTCGCCGATCCGGCCTACCGCTTCCGCGTGGGCCGGCTCGACGGGACGACCTCGTTCAACGCCCGCGACCACCAGGGCGTCTCCTTCGGCCTGTACTTGCCGGCAGCGCGCAGAAACCTCTACTTCGAGGCCGTGCTGCCCGGCGGCGAGGCCGCCCCGCGTCCCGAGGAACCGCTCGACGTCGTGGACCGCCACCACCGTTGGGGCACTCCCGGACAGCTGCTGCGCCTGGTGGAGCTCGTCCGGGAGCGCGGCCCCGTCGCCTGGGACCCGGACGCGGTCCTGACCCTGAGCGAGGCGACCGGGATGAGCCGCCCCGCCGCGGCCCTCGTCCTGGCCGGCAACCCCGGCACGGGCAGCTACCACGGCAACTCCTTCCTCGACCAGCACGAACGTGCCGTGCTCGGCTTCAAGAGCGGTGAACTCGAATCGGCACAGGCCGAGTTGTCGTGGATCCTGAGTATCGAAGGGCGACTCGACCTGCTCGCCGACGTGATGCCCGAGGACCCCGCGGACCTGTGGGAGCCGGGCGGTGTGGCCCGCCTCGCGGAGCGCACCGCCGCGGTCTGGGCACAGCAGCACGGCGTCCGTCCGGCCCCGCCGTGGAGCACCTGGCAGGCCGCGCTCGCCCTGGAGGCCGAGGTGCCGGCGGCCCGCCTGTGCCATCTGTTCCTCGACCCGACGGACTCCGCCCTGCCGCCGGACTCCCACCCGCAGGTCCGGTCCGGCCGGCCCGAGCCCCTGCGCCCGTACACTCCGTGGGAGTTCATGGGAAAGTACGGAGCCCATACCGTCGCGAACGCCGTCTTCGCCGGCCTGACGTGGGCGTACACGGACCTGCCCGCCGGGGATCCCGTGCGCGAGGGAATGCCCGAGGCCGCCCGCCACCTGCGCGAGGTGCTGGCCCGGGACGACGCGCAGGCCGGGCTCCTCCACCCGAACCTGATCCACGGCCGCAGCGGGAACGAGCGCTGGGCCTGGCTGACGGGCAGCGCCTGCGACCGCATCACCGCCCGCGTCGCCGTCGGCGATCTGCCCCCGGGCCGCTACGAGTCCGACCCGCGCGCCTGTGTCCCGGACCTGGTCGCCGACGTCGCCACCACTCTCGACCTGTCCGAGGACGCCGCCGCCCTCTACCTCCAGCTCCTGCTGCTCCCCGTGCCCTCGGACCGCAACGTACGGCGTTGGAACGCCTGGAGTCCGGCCCGTCACAAGGCGGCCGCGACGGAGCTGGTGGCGCGCGGTCTGGTGGTGGAGGACCGCAGGGCCCGGGCGGGCCGCAAGCACTTCCTGCCCGGCCCGTGGGCGCACGCCAAGAAACCTCTGCCGCCGATGGAGACCTGGAAGGCACCACTGATCGGCGCGAAGGTGCACACCTACGGAAAGAACGAGGTGTACGCCTTCGATCTGCTGCCGGGTACGCTCCCCGAGTTGTTCACCGAGGCCTGGCGGCTGGTCCGCGAAGCCCAGGGGCCGGCGGCCTGACGATCGGTGACGCACGGCGGCGCGCGATGCCGTCCGCCCCGCCCGCTTTGGCCGGCTCCGACTCGGCCACGTACACGGGCAACGGCACCTCGTTCGCCGCCCCGCACGTCTCCGGAGCCGCCGCCCTCTATCTGACCGCCCGCCCCGGCGCCTCCCCGGCGGCCGTCGGCGGCGCACTGGTCGACGGCGCGACCGGTGGAGTCCTCAGCGGCATCGGGTCGGGTTCCCCGAACAAGCTGCTGAAGCTCGTTCCCTGGACGGGACCGAGGTTTCGTACGAGAGGCCCGGCCGGATCTTCCGGTCGGGCCTCTCGCGCGAGGACTGCCCCTCGGACTCCCGGCCGGGGTGTTCACGCTTCCGGTCGAACTCCGGTGGCGCCGCGTCCAGCGGTCCCGTCACGGGACGTCGTTCAGCGCATCCCGCGCATACGGGTGATCTCGCTGGTCTGCTGGGCCACCACGTCGTCGGCCATCTCCTCGATCAGCAGGTTGTTGCCCTGCGCCTTGACGTCGGTGGCCATGGCGACGGCTCCCTCGTGGTGAGTGATCATCAGGGTGAGGAAGAGGGCGTCGAAGTCCGCGCCGCGGGCCGCGCGCAGCTCCTCCATCTGGGTCTCGGTCGCCATTCCGGGCATCCCGGCGTGCCGATGGTCCCCGGCGTCCCCGGTCTCCGTCTTCCCGTGCGTCTTCAGCCAGCCCCGCATGGCCTCGATCTCGGGGCGCTGAGCCGCGGAGATGCGCAGGGCGAGACGCTTGAGGTCCCCCGACCGGGCGCGGCCCGGGACGAGCCCGGTCATCTCCAGGGCCTGGGCGTGGTGCTGGATCATCATCCGGGCGTACGAGACGTCGGCCGCGTTGGGGCTGTCGTCCTCGGCGCGCTGCGCGGCCGCCTCGTCGGCGGAGAGCGTGCGGTTCCCCTCGCCCGGTGCGCCGGGAACGATCACCGAAGGCCCGCCGCCGTCGGCGGACCTGTCGCCGGTGTCCGCGTCACAGCCGGCGAGGGCGAGCACGAGCAGCGCGGCCGCGGTGGCGAGGGGCGCCCGGCTTCTTGACACAACGACCTCCTGGTGCGGGGGAGTTGATGAACCTGACCGACACTCATGGATCTTCGCACCGATCACCGGTGAGATTCATGACGAATGCGTTACCCACCTTTGATCTGTGCATGATGAAGACGATACTTCGGAGGACCGTGAACCGTTCCCTCGTGAACGGCGACAAGGGAGGATGCAGTGACCCTGTTGAACCACCCCCGAACGCGGCCCGGACGGCTGGGTCGAACGCGGCCAGGACGGCTGGGTGTCGTCGCGGCTTGCGCCGGACTCCTCGCGGCGCTCCTGACGGCCGTCCCCGCAGCCGCCACCCCCGACCCCGGGGACGGCCCGGCCGCGGAACGCCAGGTGTCGCAGGAGGCGCGGGCCCGGGCGGCCGAGGCGATCGCCGACGGCGAGTTACCCGGACAGGACGAGATCGTCCACTCCGACAACATCGAGCACCTCGCCAACATCCCCAAGGACGTACTGCCGGGCATCAACTCGGACCTGGCCTTCCAGGGCCGGTACGCCTTCGCCGGCAACTACGACGGCTTCCGCATCTTCGACATCTCCGACCCCAGGGCGCCGAAGACCGTCGCGCAGGTGCTCTGCCCGGGCTCGCAGAACGACATCTCCGTCTCCGGCGACCTGCTCTTCCTCTCCACCGACTCCTCGCGCAGCGACAGCAGTTGCAACAGCACCACGCAGCCCGCGACCGAGAAGTCCTCCTGGGAGGGCATGAAGATCTTCGACATCAGCGACAAGAGGAACCCGAAGTACGTCGCCGCCGTCGAGACCGCCTGCGGCTCGCACACCCACACCCTGGTGCCCGAGCGCAGGAACGTCTACGTGTACGTCTCCTCGTACTCGCCGAACGCCACCTACCCGGACTGCCAGCCCCCGCACGACGGCATCTCCGTCATCAAGGTGCCGCGCAAGGCCCCCGAGCGGGCGGCGGTCGTGAACTTCCCCGTGCTCTTCCCGGGCGAGGGCCCGGACGGCGGCGGCAACCCCGGTTCGCCCACCAACCCGGGCGTGTCCAAGACCACCGGCTGCCACGACATCACCGTGCTGCCGGAGAAGGACCTGGCCGCCGGTGCCTGCATGGGTGACGGCATCCTGTTCTCCATCGAGGACCCGGAGAACCCGAGGGTCATCGACCGGGTCCAGGACAACGTCAACTTCGCGTTCTGGCACTCGGCGACCTTCAACCAGAAGGCGAACAAGGTCGTCTTCACCGACGAGCTGGGCGGCGGCGGCGCGGCCACCTGCAACGCCGAGATCGGCCCGAACCGCGGCGCGGACGGCATCTACGACATCGTCGGCAAGGGTGACAAGCGCAAACTGGTCTTCCGCAGCTACTACAAGATCCCCCGTTACCAGGCGGCCACCGAGAACTGCGTCGCCCACAACGGCTCGCTGATCCCGGTCAAGGGCAAGGACCTGATGGTCCAGGCCTGGTACCAGGGCGGCGTCTCGGTCTGGGACTTCACCGACTCCTCGCACCCGAAGGAGATCGCCTACTTCGAGCGAGGTCCGCTGTCCACCACCGGACTGGTCACGGGCGGTGCCTGGTCGGCGTACTACTACAACGGCCACATCTACTCGAACGACATCGCCAAGGGCTTCGACGTACTGAAGATCGACGACCGGCGCACGGACCCCGCCAAGCGGGTGCGACTGGGCGAGCTGAACGTCCAGACCCAGCCGGACTACTTCGACTGACCCCGGTCGGCCCTCCCGTCGCGAAGAAGCGGGACAGGTCCGCGCCGTCCCGTCGGGCGCCTCGGCGTCCGGCGGGACCCCGGCTCCCGGTCGGACCCGTGCCGCTCGAACGGACCGGCCCGCATCGCCGCCGCCGACATGCCCGTGCCGGGCAGGACCATCGCGAAGACAGCGCCCGTCGGCACCGAACACGGCATCGGGCAGTCGGCGTCCACCTCCCGCACCTCGAACACGGGGGCTCGAAGGCGTCTCGAGGGCGTCTCGAGGACCGCACCCGGATCCGCCTTCCTCCGTCGAGCTGGAAACAGCGGCAGGACTCCGCTTCCCCGTCCTGCCGGCCGACGCCGTGCCGGGTCACGGCTGTCCGGGAGGGGGAGCCCCCTCCCGGACAGCCGGGGCAGGTTCAGCTGACTCGGACGGTCCAGGTCGTGGAGTACGAGTCGGTCAGGGTGGTGCCCGCGGGACGGTGGGCGCGCACGGTGTAGGTACCGGCGCGGGAGAACACCAGGGTGCCGGCGGCGGTTCCGTCGGCGTTGAGCCTGGCGGCGGTGAGGGTGGTCCAGGTGCCGTCGCTCTTCCGGACCTGGAAGTGGATCTTGGTTCCGGAGACGTACGGCGTGCTGGTCGCGTGGTAGGTGACGTTCTTGCCGCGGTGGACGCCGGTCGCGGGGCTCTTCACGGTGAGGGTCGCCTTGACCTTGCCCGTGACCGTGGCGCTCGTCGAGGACGTCCAGGTCAGCTTCTTCTCGGCGGTGACCGCGCGCCAGGTCCCGTTGCGCCTGGCCGTGGTGGTGAAGCGGGCCGTTCCCTTGCTGTCCGCGGTGGCCTTGGCGACGGTGCTCCAGGTCGTGCTGCCCTGCGGTCGGAACTGCAGGGAGACCGCGGCTCCGGCGGCCGGCTTGTCGCCGGTCCGGGTCACGGTCGCGGTCAGGGCCTGCCGGGCGCCGTAGGTGGTGAGGGCGGGACCGCCGAGCTTGGTCGTCGTCGCCGCGAGGACGCGCAGCGGCTCCGTGGTGACGGAGGTGTCCCCGAACTGGGAGACCGTGGTCAGGGTGAACTCGTGCAGGCCGGGCGTGTCCGCCTTCCAGGACCCGGACGGCTGCGCGGGGTAGGAACCGGTGCCGATGGTCTTCCCGTCGACGGCCATCGTCCAGGTCTGGGCGCGGCTGACGCCGTCCTCGGCCGTGGTGGTGGCCTGCGGCTTCCATGTCTTGCCGGCCACCGGGAACTCGCCGAAGCCGGAGACCCAGCTCGGGTCGACCCCGGAGACGACGACGACCGGGATCTCCGCCGTGCCGTGGGCGCCCCGGTTGTCGGTGACGTCGAAGGTGAGCGTGTGCTCGCCGTAGGGCAGGGGCTTGTCGCCCAGCCGTGCGTAGAGGCGGTCCGGGTAGCCCTTGTAGGTGAAGTCGGTGACCGGGGTCGTGGCCAGGACGTGGCCGTCCAGCAGGACCCGGGTGGAGACCGGGTAGGCGTAGTTGAGGTTGCGCGGGAAGGGCTGGGCGAGACTGCCGGAGTACTTGTAGGCCACGGTGACCGTGGAGGGCAGGTTGCGGATCACCGTGCCGATCGCCGGTGTGACCGTGAAACCGTGGTCGACGAGGACGTACGCCCGGACGGGGACGCCGGCGTGGCCCTCCTTGTCGAAGGCGACCACGTACTGGGACGTCCACAGGGCCGAGTAGATCTTGCTGGTGTCGACGGTGCCCGTCCAGGTGCCGTCGCCTCCGTCGGCCAGCCCGGTCGGTGCGGGCCAGGCCGGGTGGTCGGAGAAGAACTCCACGCGGGAGACGCCGCTGCCACCGGCGTCCGTGGCGACGGCCCGCACCTTCAGCTCGCGGTCGGCGGACAGGCCCACCGGCTCATTCCCGGTCCACGCGTCGTCGCCCGGCAGATCGGGGAGGGTGACCACGGGCAGGTGGTTGTCGACGGTGACGTCGGCATCGGCCATGACGGTCGAGGGACGGGCGGTGAGGACCTCGACGTGGATGTCGTTGTCACCGTCCTGGACGAGGGGCGCGGCGACGGACTCGGCGCCCGGGAAGGGCTTGGTCGCGGCGGTGTCCAGAGCCGCGTGGAGCGTGCACGACGGCAGGCAGTCACCGGGGGCGAGGTCGATCCGCCGGCTGACCGTGCCGGTCCCCGCACCGTACCCGGCGATGCTCACGACGGCGGCGTAGGGCTCGTCGTCGGAATCGGCGTGCACGGTGAACGTCACGTCGGCGGTCCCCGTCACGGTCCGGCCGGGGTTCTCGGCGCCCGGGGCGTCGTGCTCCGAGGTGACGGCGTCGATGGTGACGGCGGTTTCCGCGCCCGCGGCGTCCGCGGAGCCGGGAAGGGCCACGACGAGAACCGCCACACCGACAGAACCGGCGAGCGCGGTGAGAGAGCGGACGGGTCGTGCCATGTCGTGCGGTCCTCTGCGTTGAACCCGGTAACTGTGCAGGTCAGCGGGTTGTCGATACTCGACCGGATGATCGGGAGGTGGAGCGTATACCACCCCTGGTGACGCTCGGCGGGCGGGCCGCCGCTCGGAGCCGCACCACGTGACCCACCCGGGGCGATCGCGCGACGCGGGTGACCGTCCGGTGCCGGCCGGGGCCCGCCCGCGTCCGACGGTGAGCCGGGCGAACGGGCGGGCTCCGAAGGGGTGTTGTCCGAACCGGGGCGGTTCGCCGCCGCCCGGCGGAGCGGCCTGGCGAAATCGCCCCCGTGGCACGACTGCCGGTTGGCGGGGCACGCCGAAGTAGTAATCTGAAGCGGGCGTTGATTGGCATTCTGAGCTGACTCGGGGGCGTTCGCATGGCTACGAAGATCTCGGTGTCCGTCAAGGGGCTGATCGGGCTGGACGATCCGGCCCGCATGCGCGCCGAACTCGAGGCGGAGACCGGTCTGCCCTGGCGTCCGCAGGAGGTCGCGGACGAGGACACGGTCCTCAGTGGCGGCATCGTCGAGATCATCCTGGTGGCCGTGGTCTCCAAGACCGCCGAGATCACCGTGACGGCGGCGGTGGACGCCGCGAAGCGGGCCGTCGCGCGGTGGCGCGGGGAGCGGCTGGACGGGCTGGAGGCGTCCGTCGACACGGAGCCCGGTCCCGGCCCGGCGGACCAGGACGACTGACATGGCGTCCAGGGCGGTGGTGATCGGACCGGCGGCGTACGCCACCGGCTCGGGGATCGACAGTCACCCTTCGATCGGCGAGAGCGCGCGCATGTACGGCGAGGTCCTGGCCGGCGACGCGATGTGGGGTGCCGAAAGCTGCCGGGTCCTCGGACACGGCGAGGTCCAGCGTGCGGACGGCGTCATGCGGGCCTTGCAGGAGGCCGCGGACGAGACGGAGCCCGAGGACATCTTCCTGGTGGTCTACGTCGGCCACGGCCAGTACTGGAGCGATCTGCCCGGCGCCCAGGTGCACTTCTCCGTGGGGTCCTCGCACAAGAACGAGCCCTGGACCTGGCTGTCCAGCTGGTACGTCTACCGCGTCATGCGCAGGGCCCGGGCGAAGCTGAAGGTCCTCATCGCCGACTGCTGCTACTCCAACCTGCTGCCGCAGCTGGGAGAGGAGCCGGTCCTGCCCGGAGTGCTGGGCGAGCTGGACGAGGGCACCTGTGTCTTCACGGCCGTCAAGAACGCGAACTTCGCCTCCGCCGAAGGCTGTTCGGCCCTGCCCGGGGACCTGGCCGGGTGCACGCCGTTCAGCGGGCACCTGCTGCGCGTCCTGCGGGACGGCACCAAGGACCATGAGGCCCGGCTGACCATCGGGCTGCTGCGCGAGGCCGTCAAGCAGGAGATGGAGAGCTGCGCCGCCGCCCGGCACCAGGTGCCGAGGATGTCGCTGAACGACGCCCGCGACGGTACGCCGCTGTTCACCAACCGGATGGAGTCCACCCGCCGCGACCGCGCCCCCTCCCTCCCGGTCGCCCCGGAGGACTGGGTCAGGACCCTGATGCTGGACCGCGACTCCCGCCTCGAGGACCTGCTCAGGGACGAGCGCAAGACCGGTGACGTCGTCGCCATCCTCAGCTCCCGGACGGACGACGCCAGCAGGCTCCTCGCCCGGCACATAGACGCCCGGGCCAACAAGAGGTTCAGTGAACCCCGCGCCTTCGCCCGCTACTGGAACCAGGTGGAGAAGGCACTGCGCGTATGAGGGACGGCCGGAGGGCGGCGGGCCCCGAAAGGACCGGCACCCTCGAGAACGAGGACGGCGAGGCATTGAGCTTCGGCTACGAATGGGTGACCACCTGCACCGTCGAGGCGTTCGTCAAGCGCATGCAGGCCATGCGGGAGGGGGACCCGGAGAACGGTGAGAAGCCGCGCCCGGCCACCGCGATCCGCGCCCTGCACGCTTTCGCCCTCAGGCGACCCATCGACCAGCTCATCGAGTCCGCGCGGTGCTTCGACTACCGGGACGCCGTCAACGTCCTGGCCACGGCGGCGCTGTGCCGGAACATCAGGCAGGCGGCGGACCTCGCGATCAGGCAGTGGGACACCGAGCGGGAGAGCGGGGACGAGGGCCGTCCCCGGCTGACCGACGGCGTCATCCACGACATCGCGTGCCAGCGCACGGTCGCGGACGTCGCCGTGTTCGTCCGGGTGTGCCGTGACGCCGACGAGGACGAACTGGTGAAGCGGACGATGAACGCGTTCACCGAACCGGGCTCGGGCCGCACCAACCTCGACAAGGCACTGCTGTACATAGCGTTGCGCGACGAGGAGTGCGCCGAGGACGCGGCCGAGTTCCTCTACGGGGCCCTCGTCGCGCTCGCCGACGAAGGCCCGCCGCAGACGCCGGAGACCGTGCCGAAGGAGTTCCACGACCTCGCCGGGGCGCTGCACCACCTCAGCCCCTCCGAGCGGATCCTGGAGGAGTGGGTCGACGCGCAGTTGCAGCGCGACGACCGCGTGCACGAGACCAGGCGGATCATCGCCCGGCTGATCGCCACCCGCACGGACATCCACGACACCCTCGTGGAACACGTCGGCGGGTCGCGGACCCGGCACGACATCGCGGAGATCTGCGGCCAGCTGATCAGGCCGCCGCACTCCGAGAAGTGCGCGAAGATCCGCAAGCACGCCGCCGCACGCGCCCGGACGGAGGACCTCGCCGAGATCGTCCGGATCTGGCACGAGTCCGACGCCCTGAACAGGACGACCAGGGACCTGCTCGCCGACATCGTGGCCCGGGGGACGGCGGCGGACGAAGGACCGCGCTCCCTCCACGAGCTCGACAGCCTGGACACGGCACTGAGCAACGTCAACGCCCCGCCGGAGTGCCGGCGTCTGCTGCGCATCGCCGCCGCGGTGCACACCGACAATCGCTCCGGGGCCGATCTGGTGGCCCTGCTGGTCAAGATCGAACGGCCGCGGGACCGCAACCGCGCCGCCCAGACCATCGCCCAGCGCCTCGCGGCACACGTCCTCGAACACGACGACGGGGCCGCCCTGTTCGTCGAGTACGTGCGGGGGCTGCGGACGGCCGGCCGCGCCGACGCGGTCTACCTCGCCTGCAAGGAGCTGGCGGACCCGGCCGACCCGGTGCGGCCGCCCGCGGGCTCGGGTGCGGTCATCGCCGAGATCGCGGCCGGACTGTACGCCGCGGGGTTCTCCCGCGACGGCTGGGACCTGCTCGAACGCTGCCTGGAGAACGAGCAGCGGGTCACTCCTGAGGAAGTGGCCCTGATCATCGAGCGGTTGCGTGGCACCCCGACGATGCAGGAGGAGGACCGGCACTTCCTGTTGCGGGCCACGGTGGGCCGCTGGTCCGACGTGCCCCGCCGGGAGGAGGCGGTCACGGTGCTGACCGGAAGGGGTTACGAGGAGGAGGCCCGGGAGGTCATTCGGTCACTGCGCTGACGGCCTCGGCGGAAGAGACGGAAGAGGCGGCGCGCGCCGGAGTCGGCAGCATCGGCGGGACTTCGTCCATATGACGCCTGGACGCCCTGACCAGCCCCTCGAAGGAGACGAGCGCCGTGGTGACGGCCAGGAAGCCGCCCAGGAACTTCTGGTGGAAGCCGATCGGGGAATCACCGAACAGCAGCGCCAGCGACAGCAGCACCACGAGGTGGCCGAGCAGCCAGAGCGCCGCCTGGGCCGCGGGGCTCTCGCGCGCGTCCCGGAACAGCGTCACATGCACCTTGGCGTCGTACACCCGCCCGAAGGCGGGCAGCCACCGGGCCAGACTCGGCAGGAACAGCAACAGCACGCATCCCACCGCGAGGGTCACCATGCCCTGCCACAGGGACGTCCAGCCGGCCCCGTAGAGGATCAGCGCGATCAGGGCGAAACTCGTGCGCGCCAGGACCTCGTGGGCATCGCGCCGCAGGCCGGAGTACCCCAGGTGCGCGCGCAGCGAGACGAGGGTGACGCCCGGGACGGCGTAGACGACCAGGGTGAGGACCCCGGTGACGGCGACGAGGGTCTTCCAACTGCCGCCCATCGCCCACAGGGCGATCGCCGCGACGAAGAAGTCGACCACCAGCACCAGCCAGTAGACGTCGTACCGCCGGTTCAGGGACGCCTTGCGGGCGGTCTGGAGCCCCCGGTGGGTGAGATGGGCCCGGCTGAGGGCCGCGACCTCGCGGGTGAGCGCATGGGCGAACACGAGTCCCGCGCCCATGGGCGAGACCACGGCGTTCATGTTGAGCAGCACTCCCAGCCACAACAGCCCGATGGCGTCGGCGAAGTGGGCGTAGGGCGACGACGCCATGTGGGCCGTGCTCCACCCGGAGTCGTGATACCTGGTGAAGACGACCTGGAGCGCTATGTACAGGACCATCGAGCCGACGATCGTCCCGAAGACCGCCCGGCGCAGCCGCGCCGCCTCGCCGGGCGGCCGTTGCTTGACGTTCCCGGCGAAGTCCAACGGCCCCTGGAAACCGACGTAGGCGTAGATCACACCGCTGGTCACGACCGCGGTCATCGCCGCGGAGGCGCCCTTCCCCGCCATGTGCCCACCCGCCCCGGGACCGTGCCGGTCGAACCCGGCCACGATCAGCAGCACCACGGTCAGGACGGGAACGACGACCTTCAGCACCGTCAGCCAGGAGTTGATCCGGAAGAAGATCCGCGGGGCGACCAGGTTGACCGCGGAGATCGCCGCCATGAACACCAGCGCGTAGCACCAGCCCTTGGTGGTCAGCGCGTCGGAGTCGGAGGAGGCCAGCAGTCCCCCGACCTTCCAGGACAGGCCCCTCGTCATCGCGACGGCCTCGCTGGCCAGGTTGATCGCGTAGACCAGCCACAGCCCCGCCGCGGCCACCGTCGCCACCAGCGCACCGCTGCTCTGCAGCGGCAGGAAGATCAACCCGCCGGTCTTCGGCGCGGCCGTCCCCAGTTCGACCATGACTCCCGCGATCAGCAGCATGAGCAGACCGCCGAACAGCCAGGCGAGCCAGGCGTCCGAACCGGCCTTGCCGAACGCCTCGTTCGCCCCCAGCATCCAGCCCGAACCGACCACACCGCCCGCCGCGAGACCGACGAGATGGAACACCGACAGCCGCCGCTGCTCGTCCTCGGCCTCGAACCGCGATCTCTGGAGACTCATCCGCCCTATCCCCCGCGTAGCGTCTGCAGTTCCTCACGCACAGTGGCGACAGGGTACAGCGGGTGTCTTCCGTTGTGCTTGGGCCGATCACGTCGCCGGTGCGGTCCGCCGGTGCCCGGCCCGCCCTGACGGGCCCGGCGTACGCGCCCGTCGGAGCGGTTCGCGGTTCGTCGCCGTGTGTCCTTCCGCACCGGCTTCGAGGACGGGCGTCCGTACCTCACGCGAGGAGATGTTCGTCGACCTCGACGTATCCGAAGCCCTGGAGCATGTGCACGAGGGCGCGCCGCAACAGCCGTCGGCGCTCGGTGTCCCCCAGCATCGGAGAAACGGTGATCGTCACGGCCATCTCGGACAGCGGGCCGCGGTCGGTCGGCCCGAGCCCGCTCAGATCGATCAGGGTGCCGAGGTCCGCCCGGGGCCGGTCGTGCGGACCTTCGGCCGTGAGACGCAGTTCGACGGTGGGCGGGCCGGCCCACCGCGTCGCCGTCGCGTCACACACCGCCGACGGCAGGAGGTTGGCGGCCGTTTCCCAGGATGCCAGCAGAACCTGCTGCACCTCCTCGAGCGTGAGCCTGGTCGAAGTGTCCGGGGGGAGAGCGGCGGCCCAGGCGGCGGTGTCCTGGATCGCGATCTCGGCGCAGGTCACCGTCGACGCCCGCGGGGTGCCGGGCAGGGAGGCCATGACCGCGCCGGTCAGGGCCGGCCGCCCGTCCGCGGGGGCGACGGTCGTGGAATAGCTGATGGAGTCGATCGCGTTGCGGTACGGCCCCGGGTTCCAGTTCGCGGCGCGGAGGTCCGCCCCTCTCCTGAGCGACAGCGTGGTCACCGCGCCGGCGAGGCGGCCGAAGGGGAGCCTGTCCTTGAGGTCACGGCGCCGCTCCGGGGTGACCTCCATTCCCTCGGCCGCGTCCCGGGGCAGCGTGACGAGTACGCGTAGCCGCAGCCGGGGTGCGGGCCGGCCGGCGGTCCAACGGTCGGCCGAGCTCGTCCGGTCGAGGCTCAGGCCCACTCGGGGTTCCCAGCGCCAGCCGTCGTCGCCGCGGACCAGCAGTCCCCTGCCCCAGCTTCCGCCTTCGAGGTCGACGCGCCGCTCGTCCGGGCCGAGCGCTGTGGGCCCGGCCCCCGGGGCGGTGGGGTGTCCGACCCTGCCGAGCGGGTCGCCCTGCGCCGCTGAACCCCCCGCCTCCACAAGGGCGTTCCAGATGGGTTCACTCACGGCCACGGCTCTGCCGTTCCTCAGGCCGAGCACCCAGCCGGGACCGGTCTCATCGCCGGCCGCGAAGTGCTGCACGGCGGTGGCGCCGGAGAGGTACGCGTCGGAGACCGGCTCCCCGATCCCCGCTGTCCGGAGCCGGTCGTACGCCGTCCGCAGCTCGCGTTCGTGCCTCGGCAGGCCCCGGCCCACGCGCGACCGGCCGTCGGCGGTGCCGGGTGCCGCGGGGCGAGCGGCGACGGCCTCCGGCGCGCTCGTGCCCCTGGGCGGGAACGCCGTTCCTTCCGGTGCGTGCAGACGCTCGTTGAGGAGGCGCACCAGGACGTCGTAGGTGTCGAAGAAGGTGTCGCGGAGCGTGTTCAGTCGCAGTTCGTCCTCACCGCGCCGGTGCTCGCCGAGGAAGAGCGTCCGGGCGTCCCCCTTCTCCCGGGCCGGCAGACCTTCGTACGCCTCGGCGTCGGCGCGGTCGGCGGCGAGAAGGGCCGTCATCGCTTCGCCGAGGCCGGTGGCGGCCCTGCCGCACGCGGTCGCGGCATCGTGCAGGACGGGGTCGATGAACTGGAGGGGGTCGTCGCCGAGGGCGTCGGCCGCTTCGTGGAAGAGCCTGTCGACCCGGCCGCTGACGACGAGGAAGTCCTGGGTGCGCAGCGTTTTGAGCCAGTCGGCGTACGGGGGCAGTACGTCCAGGATCCGCGCGGCCTTCGCGCCGTCGCCCCACGGCACGTCCTGGGCCGCGGACGGGGAGGGATCCGGGGTGACCGCACCTGGCACCACCCGCTCCGGGGCCGGATCCGGATCCGGCTGCCGCTGAACCTCCAGCAGGTGGGTGCGCAGGGCGACGTAGACGGGGTCCGTGTGCGACTTGGGTCTGATGATGCCGAAGTGGTCACCCGGCAGCATGAAGAAGCGGGGGAAGGCCCCCTGGGCGGAGGCACGGACGACGACCTTGTCCTCCGATCCCCCGAAGACCCAGAAAGGGACGGGGCACGAGGAGGCTCCGACGTCCTTGGCATAGACGATCCGGTCGAGGACCGTGCGCTGGGCGTCCTTCACGTCGGGGTCGAGCGGTGTCAGCGCGCGTACTTGGGGGTGGCCGGGCCACCATGCGCTGCGCAGCGGCAGCATGAAGTCGGAGCCGTCGTTCGGGCAGGCGAGCAGCACGACCCCGCGGATCCGGGTGAGTTGCCGCCCTTGCCCGCTGTTGATCATCCGCGCGAGATGGCGCTGGACGATCAGTCCGCCTTGACTGTGGGCCACCAGGAGCAGGCGGTCGTGCCCCGCCGCTTCGTAGTGCAGGAACGCCTTCAGCCGATCCGCGAGGTCGTTGTAGTCGGCGGTGCGCCGGTCGGGGCGAAAGCGGCGGAGCCTGGGTGACGCGTAGTCGAACCGTCTCACCGTGACGGCGGCCAGTTCCTCGTCGGATTCGAGGAGCCGGACGAGCGGGTCCCAGGTCCGCTCGGACGAGAAGAGCCCGTGGATGAACACCACTCCGAGATTGGTGGTGCCTACGCCCACTGCGCCTCCATGGCTTCCTCGACTTCCCGGCGGTTCCTCGTGCCTGGCCGATTGTTCCGTACCGGTGGCTCCACGGGGGGCGGTAATGCGCGGAGACGTCGTCTTCTCGGCCCCCGCCGCTCGGCGTTCACCGGCACCGGACCGGCCGACAGCGCCTTCCCCCCGACCGGTGATGCGGCGCCGACATGCGACGAACCCTTCTCGTACCGCTGTCGGCGTCAGAACCGCACGGGAGTTGATCCTTGCGGGGCCCGCTGAGCGGGTTACCCGGTCGGCGGGACCGTTTGCCGCGTACGGTGATCACTGCTGACATACCGTGCCAGGACGGGGCGGGCGGAAGCCAGTGGCGGGAGGAAGAGCAGGATGACGGAGACCGCGGCAGGCGAACTGGACGATCGTGTCCGGGGACGCAGTTGGACCGTACGACTGGACCCTGTCGGCCGGGGGAGCACAGCCGTACGCGTCTCGTGCAGCCGTCCGAACTGTGCCCAGCAGCGCCTGGCGTCCGCGGCCGACGGCCGCCAGGCCGCCGTCGCCCATCTGAAGGCCCATCTGAAGGCCGCCGCGGCGCCTCGCCCCCAGGCCTTCTGCGCGTGCAAGGCGGAGAGCTGCCGCGGTCACCTCGATCCCGGCCACCGGCAGACGCGTGCCGAGCCCTGGCGGTGCGGCGGGGCGGTCGTACTGGCCGTGGTGGCCGACCGGGAAGGCCGCTGGTGGCAAGTCGTCGAATGCTGCTCACGCTGCGCGGCCGCGACACCCGGCGCGAAGGTCGTCTCCACCGCGCCCGCGGTGCCCCGTCCGCCCACCGGCTCCCCGAGCCGCACCGACCGCACCGCGACCGCGTCCGCCGGCCTGCCGCAGTTCTCCGCCCCTCCCCCGGTCCCGTCCGGGGCGACGGCAGAACCGGGCAGGACGCCACGACCGCGCCCGGCTCCCGTACGGCGCGGCCGCCCGACCGGGAAGATCGCGCAGCGGGTCGTTCCCCCAGGACTGCAACCCGTCGTCCTGCGTGACGAGCTGGTCGAGCTCGGGGATCTGTTCCGGGCCTACCAGCAGCGCGCCGAACCCGACCTGTCGCTGCTCGCCGAGCTACAGGACCGAAAGGCCCGCGCCTTCAGCACCTGGGCCGAGGTCACCGGCGACGGAAACCTGCGGCTGGAGGCACAGCGCGCCGAACAGGCGGCGGCCACCGCCCGCTCCCAGTACCTGAACCGCACCGGCCGCGGCGCCGGTGCCGACGGGCCGGCCGTGGACCGGCTGCTGACCACGCCGACGCTGTGGGAACACGCGCGCTCGGTCCTCGCGTACGCGGCCGACCACAGCCCGCTGCCGGGCCCGGAGGCCCGGCTGCTGGTGCTGATGCTGACCCTGCGCGCCGCGCATTCGGGCACCGGAAACCTCGTCGGCCAGGACATCGCCGCCCTGGGCCTGAGCGATCCGCACCGTCTGCTCGACGAGCTGACCGGTTGCGGCTGGCTGCGGATCCCGGGCACCGCCGATGAACTGCTGGCCTCGCGGCCGGAGAACGCGGTGCTGACCACCGTCCCGTCCCTGCTCCCCCGGGACGACGGCTCCGGGCCCTTCACGTTCGGCAAGAAGGCACGGGCCAAGGTCAGTGGCTGGGCCCAGAAGGTCACTTCCGACAAGAAGCTCCGGAAGGCCAAGGCCACCCCCGCCGCCCGGCTGCTCGCCCTGACGCTGGCCACCCGCGCCACCGCCTCGGGGCTGCTCGGCCCCGAGGGCCAGGGCATCGCCCGGGATCCACTCGCCGCCTGCGTTGCCGTGGATCCCGGCGAACTACAGCACCTGGTCGATCAGTTGACCACGACGGACTGGCTCGCCGAAGCCACCCTCACCGACACCCACCTCGTCGGACGGCAGAGCGAACGCGTGCTCCCCCTGACCTGCCCCCTCACCGGGGCCTGACTCCGACCCGGCTCACCGAGCGGTTGACGTCCCGTCGCTCCCGGCCCGCTCCGGCGCCCCGCCCGGACACATGGGTCACCGACCGGGCCTCCGGTGCACTGCTCGGCGCGGTGGTGGGCGACGCGTCGGGCGGGCCCTACGAGTTCGGGGCGAGGCTGCGCGACGACCAGCGGCGACGGGTACGGAGGCGGCCGGGACCCGCACCGGCGGAACCGTTGTCCCGGCTGGTGACCGCCCGGTCGGCCCAGGACTTGCACCGATCGGTCGGACCGGCTGGAATTGATGGTGGAAGGCTCACTCGGAGCCTGTGACACTCTCGACCTGCACCGTCTGCCGGTGGTGCTCCGCCGGCCCGCGGGCGCGGCCTTCGCGGAACGCGCCCTGCGGGACCGGGCGAGCGAGGCGATCAAGGTGGTGTCCCCCTCCTCGATCGCGGTCGCCCGGTCGGTTCCGGCCGGAACGCGACGCGGAACCCGTCGGACCGTGCCGTACCGGCCGACGGCTGCCGGCGTTCGCCGGACCGCGCGGACGCGGGCACCGAACGGTCCTCGCCGGGACATCGTGCCCCGGGGTCGCCGAAGAGCACACCGGGAACGGCCCGCGCACCGGTCCGCGGAAGCCTCCGCGCGGTGATCGGCCACCGGTCCGGCGCACCGGGGCCCGGCGGCGTGCGTCACGGCCTAGCGCGTCGATGCGCGCGCCCTCGCGGAAGCGGCCTCGGCGTCGTACGGGGCGACCGCCCGGCCCTTCGTCCCGGCACTCGACAGACACACGTCCGACATCTTCATCGACCACCCGGACCCCTGGCTCCCGGACGTCGGTGAACGCTGATCCTGGAGGAGCTCATGGGACCGTCCCCGAAGCTTCCGGTCGTCTACGTACGGGGATACGCCGGCAACACCGCCGGTATCGACAAGGCCGTGACGGACCCCTTCTACGGTTTCAACGAGGGTTCCACCCACATCCGGGTCGGACCTGACGACGCACCGTGCTTCTACCAGTTCGAGAGCCCCCTGCTCCGCCTGCACCTGGACGAGGGGTACCAGATCCTCGTCGACGGCGGTCAGGACCTCTATCTCGCCACCCACGACACGATCGCGCCCGACAGCATCTGGATCCACCGCTTCTACGACGCGTCCGCGGACACCTGGGGAACCGCCGCCCGTGAGTTCCGGCTGGAGACCGCCGCGCAGGATCTGCTGAAGCTGATCGAGACGCTCAGGGAGAAGTCCGGGGCGCCCAGGGTCCACCTGGTGGCCCACTCCATGGGCGGGCTGGTGTGCCGCTGCCTGATCCAGAAGGTCCTCCCCGACCTCGGCCTCGATCCGGCCGACTACGTCGGCAAGTTCTTCACCTACGGCACCCCGCACGGCGGCATCTCCTTCGACGTCGGTCTCGGCGTGCTGGAGCGACTGCGGGACATCACCGGCATCAACGGCGCCGACATCTTCGGACCGGAGCGGATGTACGAGTACCTGACGCCGAAGGCGCTCTTCGACTCCGACGGACCGCCCCGGACGTGGGACGCCCGCGTCATGCCCCAGGACGGGCCGTTCCCCTTCCCCCTCGAGAGGGTCTTCTGCCTGGTCGGCACCGACCCGACCGACTACGAGGTGGCGCACGGGCTGTCGGCCGCCGCGGTGGGGCCCCGCAGCGACGGTCTGGTGCAGATCGACAACGCGTACGTCCCCGGCGCGTACCAGGCGTACGTGCACCGCAGCCACAGCGGACGCTACGGGCTCGTCAACTCCGAGGAGGGCTACCAGAATCTGCGGCGCTTCCTGTTCGGGGACCGCAAGGCCGAGGCCGCGCTCGTCGGCGCCCGCCTGCCGCAGCGCAGTGACACGACCTGGCAGGCCGAGGTCCGCCTGTCGGTGCGTGGGCTCCAGATCGCCACGCACGAACGGACGAGTGCCCAGTGGTCCCCCATCCAGCTCCAGGACGCTTCGGCGTCCGCCGGAACCCCGCCGGACGGCACCGCCGACGGCGAGGCGTGCGTCCCGCTGGTGCGGACCTTCCTGAACAGCGGCCTGCGGGCCGGCGGCTCCGGCACCCTGCGGTACGCGCTGCACCTGCGGGTCCTGTCGCTGCACCGGCACGACGGCCTTCTGAGCTTCAACGACCACCTCGAACAGGTCGCCGACTTCGACGACATCCTCGTCATCGACATCGGCACCGACCCCGCCATGCCCGCGATCTCGGCCGGCTGGAATTCCGAGATCACCGGCCGGATCAGCGACTACGTGCCCGACAGACGGACCCTCGTCGACGAGAACCCCGCTCCCGGCGTCTGGGTCAACCACGTCGAACTGCCCGCCATCGCCGACCCGATCCTCGGGAAGGACGCGCGGATCCGGCTCACGGTCACCCCCTGGAACTGACCGGACGCCCCGCCCTCCCCGAACACGTCGGCGACTTCCTCGCACGCCCGTCCGAGACCTCCAACTTCCTTTTCGCACAGTCGAGATGGGCCTCGGGGTTGACGCTCGGAGTCCGGCCCCGACGCACTATCGTGTACGACATGTCCGTACCCGAGCTGATCCGCATCGTCTCCCGTGATTCACCCATGGCCCTGGCCCAGGTGGAACGTGTCCGCGCCGAGCTCGGCGTGCTCCACCCCGGTCTTCGGACCACGGTGGTCCCGGTCAGGACGACCGGCGACAAATGGATGGGGGACCTCTCCAAGGTCGAGGGCAAGGGGGCGTTCACCAAGGAGGTCGACGCCGCGCTCGTCGCCGGGGAGGCAGACCTCGCGGTGCACTGCGTCAAGGACGTGCCCGCGGACAGACCGCTGCCGGCCGGCACGACCTTCGCGGCGTTCCTCAAGCGCGACGACATCCGTGACGCCCTCGTCCACCCCGGCGGCCTGCTCCTCGACGAGCTTCCCGCGGGAACCCGGATCGGAACCTCCTCGGTGCGCAGGGTCGCCCAACTCGCGGACTCCCACCCGCACCTGGAGTGCGTACCGTTCCGCGGCAACGCCAACCGCCGCCTGGACAAGCTCGCCGCGGGCGAGGTCGACGCACTGCTGCTGGCCGTCTCCGGACTGGAGCGCATCGGCCGCTCCGACGTGATCACCGAGGTCCTGTCGACCGAGACCATGTGCCCGCCCATCGGAGCCGGCGTGCTGGCCCTTCAGTGCCGTGAGGCCGACACCTCCACGATCGACATCGTCAGCGCCCTGAACGACCCGGGCACTCATCGGGAGGCCACCGCGGAACGGATGTTCCTGCACGTCCTCCAGGGCCACTGCAACAGCCCGATCGCCGGATACGCGAAAGCCTCCCGGGGTGACCTGTCGCTGCGCGCCTGCGTGTTCAGCCCGGACGGGAAGACCGTCCTGAACGCCCACGAATGGGCCGGGCGGCTCAGCCCGTCGGACCTCGGCGCTTCCGTCGCCCTGGCCCTGCTGCGACAGGGCGCGCGCGAACTGATCGACGGTATCGCCCACTGACGATCGCCCGGCAGCGGTTCGGACGCGTGATCCGACGATCCGGGACGGACACGCTCCCCGGTCATGCGTACCTGCTCGGCCCTGCCGAGTACCCGCGGACCGATCGCGACGTGTTTCCCACCGACGTGCCTGTCATCGGTCAGCGCACCCTCCAGCGTGTCCGGCCCGGCCAGGTCCCCGCCCACCACCTCGGCTTCCCAGGGAAGTTCGGCCGACCCGGAACCGTCGGCGCCGGGAGCGGAACACCGCTCAGCGTGCCCACGGACCCCACCACTTGGGCGGCAGCGGGTCGGCCGGACCCGATGTCGGCTGATCGGGATGGAGTCCGAGCCGTCGCAGGGCGTCCGCGCGGACGCTGACGACGATCGTGCCGTGCCAGTGCCCGTCGGAACGCACCCCGCACATGAGGTCGATCCGGATGTCGTGCTCGGCGAAGGGGTTCCAGTCGATCCCCCGGTCACGCAGTCAAACCGCCATCAGCCGGCCGGGCCGCGGACGGCCCGCGACGTTCTCGAAGCGGAAGAGGGTCACCAGGTCAGAGGTGTATCCGTCCATGGTCGCCATCATGCCGTGTGCCGCGCCCCGGGCCCAAGCGAAATAACGGGGCTAGAAGTCGTCGGCGCCGTTGCGGAGTTCGGGGGTCCAGTAGCCGGTGGCCCACTTCGCGGAGTCGACGGCGACCCCTTCGGCTCCCGGGGCCCTGACGGTGGCCGCAGCACCGCTGCCCTGGACCGTCACGGAGAAGGCGATCACGGGCTCGGTGTCCTCGTCCTTGCCGCCGTCCGAGAGCCTCACGAGAGCGTAGGCGGGTGCTCCGGCGGCCAGGACGACGGGAGCGGCCGGCTTGCTCTTGGCCACGGCGGGCACGTTCTCGCGGTGCCCCTCCAGGAACTGGATCTCGGGGAAGCCGTTCATCCGGCAGCTGTGCCCCGAGGTGTTCCTGGCCGTCAGGACGATGTGCGTGTAGGGCGGGCCGTCCTTGCGGGCCGCGCTGATGGCGACGTCCTTGGTCGTGCAGGCGGGCGTGGAGCCGGATGCCGATCCGGTGTCCGACCCCGATCCCGACACCGCGTCCTGACCCGATCCGGAACCGGTCGGGGTCGCGCCGGCCGAACCACCGGCGGTACCGCTGTCCTCGGCGCTGCCCGCGTCGCGCGTGGATGCCGCCGAGGAGGCAGCCAGGGGAGAGCTCGTGGCCTCCTGGCCCGAGGCCCTCGCGCCGGAGCCCTCGGACCCGCAGGCGATGGCGGCCAGGCCGAGTACGGCCGTGGCCGTGACGGCGAGAAACACGGTGCGATTACGGATGGTGCTCACGAAGGTTCCCCCGAGAGAGTGCTGCGGCGAACGCCGGGACATCCGGCGCACCGTCCCTGAACTGCTGACATGCATCAGTCTTGGGCCCGGCGCTCACGTGCCGCTGACGTCGCGCTGGCGTACCGCTGACGTCCACGGTGTGACCGTGCGCACACGGATGTCAGCCGTCGTCGGAGATCCGGCGCACCGCTTCCTCGTACCGTTTGCGGTAGCCCTCCCCCGGGCGCACCCGCAGCAGTGTCGCCAGGGCCCGTACGGCGCCCTCGTCGTAGCCGGCGCGTTCGGCCTCCTCGGCGGCCTGATCCAGCAGCAGGACCGCCTCGTCGTCCGCGCCGAGCGCCAGCCGGGCCTCGCCGCTGACGGTCAGCAGCAGCGCGCGGCGCGCCGCCTCCTCGTGCTCGGGGCCGAGATCGAGGGCCGTACGGGCCGATCGCAGCGCTTCCCGGGGTCGGCCCGCGGTGAGCTGGATCCGGGCGAGGTGCTGAAGAGCGAGCATCTCGGTGTGCGCGTCGGACTCCTCCCGGGCCAGCACGATGGCCCGGGCGCAGCTCTCCAGTGCGGTCTCGAGGTCGCCTTGAGCGGCCTCGACGACGGCGAGGTTGATCAGCGCGGTCGCCTCGCCGAGCCGGTCGCCCGCCTGCCGGGCGAGTGGCGGCGAGAGCTCGAGCAGAGCGAGGGCTTCGGCCGGTCGGCCTTCCTCGCTCAGCACCCAGCCGAGCAGGGTGAGCACACGCGATTGGGCGTACGGGTCGCCCTGGGCGCGCGCGCATTCCAGCGCGATGTTCAGCAAGGGCACCCAGTTGTCCCTCACCCGCCACACCACCTGGGGCCACTGGAGCAGGATGATGCGCCAGGCGCGGTCGTCGAGTCCGGCGGCACGAGCCGCGACGACGGCCAGGGCCAGGTCCTCGCGTTCGGTGGCCAGCCAGTGCATGGCGGACGCCCGGTCGGTGAAGTCCCGCACGGCGGCGGGGCGGCGGAAGCCGTCCGGCAGCGTGAAGCAGGGTTCGCCCCCCGGCTGCGCGGTGTCGGCGGCGGCGAGCGCGGTCGCGATGTAGTGGTCGAGGACGCCGGTGAGGGCTTCGCGCCCGGATCCGGGATCGAGGGTGCGGGCGTAGAGGCGTACCAGGTCGTGGAGTTCCCACCGCCCGGCCGCCGTCTCGGTCACCAGGTGGGCGGCGGCGAGGCGTTCCAGCGCCGCCGCGGCGGCGCGTGGGGTCGTGCCGGCGAGTGCGGCGGCGGTGAAGGGGTCGAAGTGCGAACCGGGGTGGTGGCCGAGGCGGGTGAACTGGTGCAGTGCGTCGGGCGGCAGTTGCTGCACGGTCAGGCGCAGCGCGGCGGAGACACTGGTGTCGTCCACATCGAGGTAGGTCAGTCTGCTCCGCTCGTCGGCGAGTTCGTCGGCGAGTTCGGCGAGCGTCCGTTGCGGGCGTCCGGCCAGCCGGGCGGCGGTGACGCGCAGGGCGAGGGGCAGGCCGCCGCACAGTTCGGTGAGTCTGCGCGCCGCCTCCGGTTCGGCCAGAATCCTGTCCTTGCCGAGGACACCGGCCAACAGCTCGGTGCCGTCCTGGGGTTCGAGGCTGTCCAGGGGGACGGCGCTGGCCGCCTCGGAGGCGACGAGGCCGTCCAGCCGGTGCCTGCTGGTGACCAGGGTGACGCAGTCGGCGCCGCCCGGCAGGAGCGCCCGGACGGTGGCGGAGTCACGGACGTTGTCGAGTACGACGAGCAGGCGTCGCCGGTGGGTCAGGGAACGGAAGAGCGCGGCCGCGGCCGACGCCGATTCGGGTACGCGGCGCGGGGGCACACCGAGCGCCGGCAGGAACTCGCGGAGCACCTCCGTGAGCGCGGGTTCGCCGGTGTCGCTGAACCCGCGCAGATCGGCGAAGAGCAGCCCGTCCGGGAACATGTCCGCGTTGCGGTGGGCCCATTGCACGGCGAGCGCGGTCTTGCCCACCCCGGGCAGTCCGGTGACCAGGCAGATGGGTCCCTCGGCCGCGGCGGCCCGGGTCAGCGCGGCCAGTTCGGCCTCCCGTCCGTGGAAACCCCGGGGTGCCCGCGGCAGCAGGTCCTTGGGGTACGACAGGTCGACCAGCGGGGGGAGAGCGACGGGTCCGGAGCGCGCGGGCGCCGGCACGGCGTCGCCGGTGCGGAGTTCCGGCGCCGGGAGCGAAGAGCCGTCGGACGCCCGGCCGTCGGACGAACCGGTCGGACCCGGGTGTTCCGGCGGCGGTGCGGCCACCGGATCCGCCGGAGTGTCCGGTCCGTCCTGCGGGAGGGGGTCGCCCCGCAGGATCAGCGCGTGCACCTGGGTGAGTTCGCTCCCGGGGTCGACGCCGAGCTCGTCGACGAGCAGCCGCCTGGTGCGGTGGAACCAGTCCAGCGCCTCCGACTGGCGTCCGGCCCGGTACAGCGCGGCCATCAGGGACGCCGCCAACGGCTCCCGCATGGGGTGGGCGGCCGCTACCGTGCGCAGAACGGCCGCGGCCTGGTCGTGCTCCCCCAACGTGGTGTGTGCGCGGGCCAGTTGCTCGACGGCCGCCACCCGTGACTCCTCCAGCGAGTGCGCGGCGGCCTGGAGCGCGGGGCCGGGGAAGGTGCCCGCGAGGGCGGGGCCCTGCCACAGGGAGAGGGCGTCCTTGAGCATCGCCACGGCGTCGCGCGCGTCCCGCTGCTCCCTGGCCAGTGCGAGGAGTTCCTCGAACCTGTGTGAATCCAGAAGGGTTTCGGGCGATCGCAGGGCGTACGCGTCGCCCAGTGTGGCCAGTTCGACCCCGTAGGCGGCGGCGTCCCCGTCGGCCAGCAGGGCGCGTATCCGCGACACGTGTCCCTGGATGACGCTACGGGCGTGCAGCGGTGGTGCGTCGTCCCACAGACAGTCCGTCAGACGGGTCACGGGGACGGGCGTGTTGACCGAGAGCAGCAGCGCCGCGAGGAGGCTGCGGCGCTTGGCCGGCCCCAGGGACAGCGGCCCCTCGAGGGTGTCGACGGACACCATGCCGAGCAGCCGGAACTCCACAGGCGCGGTCCCTTCAAGGTGGGGGGAAATCGAAGGTGAGGACGAAGTCCCAGGATATCGGGGTACGGGGAGACACCGATGAGGTGCGTCGGTCTCCGGCCACGGGCGGCGACCGGAAGGGCGGGGCCGCACCGGAACGCGGCCCCGCCGACGGTGGGTGAGGGGGTCAGCGGTCCTGTGCGAGCGCGTACAGCTCGCCCAGGAGGCTTCCCTCGGTGGCGACGAGGGCGTCGAAGGTGCCCTCCTCGCGGATGCGCCCCCGGTCGAGGACGATGACCCGGTCGGCCATCCGCACGTTGTCCAGCCGGTGCGTGACGACCACGGTGATCCGGTCCGGGGCCATCTCACGGAGCTCGCGGAAGATCAGGTGTTCGCCGCGGGCGTCCATCTCGCTGGTCGGCTCGTCCAGGACGAGCACGGCGGGCTCCCGGTACATCGCCCGCGCGCACGCCAGGCGCTGCCACTGCCCGCCGGACAGTTCGTGCCCGCCCCAGACCGAGCGGGCCAGCAGGGTGTCGAGCCGGTCGGGGAGCCCGTGGAGGCGCTCGGTCATCCCGACGCGTTCCGCGGCGTCCCAGACGCGTTCGTCGCCGTGCTCGCGGGGCTGGCCGAGGGTGATGTTCTCCCGGGCGCGCAGCGGCCAGTGCCCGTTCTTCTGGGGAACGAGGCCGACGTGCCGCCAGACCGATTCGGCGTCGGTGGTGGCGAGGTCGGTGTCGTCCCACAGGACGGTCCCGCCGGTCGGCACGGTCAGCCCGGTGAGCATGCGGATCAGGGTCGACTTGCCCGCGCCGTTCTCGCCGACCAGGGCGACGACCTCACCGCGGTTGAGGGTGAGGGTGACCGGGCGCAGGGCCGGGGCGTCCTTGCCGGGGTAGGTGAACTCGGCCTCGCGCAGGCTGATCCGCCGCGGCGCCTCGGCCTGGGTGGTGCCGCGCGAGGTGGTCATGGAGCGGACCTCGTCGACGAACGTGTAGTAGTCGCTGAGGTAGAGACCGTGGTGGAACATCACCGCGCCGTACCGCACGATCGAGTTGAGGGCGCGTCCGGCCGTCTGCGAGGCGACGATGGCGGTGCCGGCGATCGCCGTGGACATGGCTCCCGAGAGGGCGAGCGCGGCCAGTGACGCCCACATGCCGAGCGTGAACAGGCCCGCCAGGGAGGCCGCGAGGAGCGTCACCAGCAAGTACGGTCGGGCTCCTTCGAGTTCACGCCCTTCGACCCGGTCGCACATCGCCCGGTACCAGGAGTGCAGGTAGGGGCGCATGGTGTTGGCGCGCAGTTCGTCGGCGAGCTCGGAGGTGGTGAGCCACCAGCGCATCATGCCGCGCACGTTGCGGGCGGAGAGGGTGCGGTCGTGGACGCGGTAGTCGATGCGCGCGGCGATCACCCCGCCCAGGCCCCGGGGAACGACCGACAGCACCAGCACTCCCAGGAGCAGGGGGTGGAGCGAGGTGAGGACGGTCGCGGCGGACACCAGTTGGACGAAGCCGTTGGTGAGCGTCTTGGCGTCGTCCGCGAGGTCGACCGCGCGCAGGGCGCCGATCTCCGCGGCCTGGCTCCGGTCGGTGAACCCTTCGGTGTCGTAGGCGGACAGCTCGGCCCTCATGTGGAGGTCGACCAGGGTGAGATCGGCGGCCGACGCGATCTTCGGGTTCAGGCGGCGGGTGGCCCAGTCCGCGAGGATCCACATCCCGGCGCCCGTCGCCATCGCGGCGACCGCGACGGTCAGCGCCGGCCATGCCTGCCGGAGCCCGGTGCGGGCGTCGGAGGTGGCGAGGTGGGGCAGCGCTTTGGAGACCGCGGTGAGCATGACGGCGGTACCGAGGCCGGACAGCAGCTGGCACAGGAGGATCGTGACCGTCATGCGCCGGTCGACGGACCAGGCCAGCCGGGCCGACTGGGCGAGCGCCATCGGGATCCGGCGGGCCATGTCCCACAAGGTGGCGTCGTCCATGGCCCGGCGGTGCTTGCGGCCGTTGTAGTCGAGCTCGGGGGGAGCCGAGGGCTGGGGTCCCGCCGAGCGTGCGGCGGGAACGGCGGCCGTGTCCCCGGCCGCGGGCGGGGTCCCCGGCGCGGTGGCCGCCGGCTGTCGGCTGGTGACGCGGAACCACTTCACGCGGACACCCCCGTCGTCAGCAGCGCCAGGTGCTCGGCGCCGGGTGCCCGCAACCGGGGCGCTCGGCCGGCGCCCGGCGCGGGCGCCGCGTGCCGCAGGGCGAACGTCTCCCTCTCGTACGTCCGGGCCGTGGGGGCGGCCTTCGAGCAGAACCGGCGGTCGTCGGTCCGCACGAGCTCCCGCACCCGGGAGTTCTCCCGCGGGTGCGAGGCGTCCCGGACCTCGATGACGCCCCCGACCTCACGCTCGGCCCAGCCGCGCAGAGCCGCGGGAAGGGTCTTCGCGTCGCTCATGCCCCCCACCTCGCTGACGGTCGTGACGCGGATGCGAACGGGGCGCGGCGCGCGTCCGCCGGGCGCCCGGGCACCGTGGGCCTGACGGGCAGAGCGGGAGGATTTTCGAACGAGGGGTGGGCGGCGGGAAGGGAACGTACGGGATTCACGATTTCTCCTCGGCGGGGATCGGATGGAACACCCGGACAACGCTGCTGATCACAGGGCCGATACGGGGCGGGCCGGGCGACGGGTCGAGCGCAGGTTCGACATGCGATGCGGCGGGCAAGTGCCGTCGGCACTTCCGGCCGTTCGATTCACTCGGCCAGGGGACAGCGGCGAAGGCATGACCCGAGCGGGGGATTGCGTGAGGGCGTCGAGAGCACCGGTCTCCTCGGTGGGGCGTGATGGGGCCGTGGAAGGGAACCTTCGGCCACGCCACCGACAACCGGGCGGGTACGGTGCCGCGATCCGGACAATCCGAGCGGCCCGCACGGCATCGGGAAGGGTCCCCGGGCCGGCCTGACGACCTGGGACGGAGCCGGGAGAAAGGATTCTCGAACCGGTCGCCGGATTCCCGGAACCGGGCGGTCGACGACATGGCCTGAACTGCCCGGACCGCGGTGCGGACGGAGCCGGATTCCGGAGTGGCGGGCCGCGGCCGGGCGGATCTGCGGCTAGTGTCAGCACCTTCGACGCCGGCCATCGGGCGCCCGCGAGGGCTGAGGCACGGGGGCGGGAGCCACGAAATCGGTACCCCGTGGCACCGCACGGCCGCGAGCCGCGGCCCGGGGGAAGGCGGCGAGGGAGTGGCGTACGGCCGCGGACGGTCGAGCCCGTGCCGACGTCGGGGCCGAGGGTCGTCGGCGTACCGTTCGCCGAGCGCGGTGAACGCCCCGCGGACGTCCGTCGCGGCCACCCGCCGCTCGTCGGCACACACGGACAGGACCCGTCGGACGCCTCGCGCACCGAAGGGCTCCGCCCGTAGGCCGACGCGGCGGGCGTCGATGTCCTACGGGCGGAGCCGGTGGAGTGCGCTAGAGCGCAGGGGTGATCCCCTATGTCCGCGTCAGGAGCGACGCGTGCGGCGGGACATGACGACCGCACCGGCTCCGGCGACGATCACCAGGGCCGCGCCTCCCGCGATCGGGCCGAGCGAGCCGCTCGCGCCGGTCTCGGCCAACGGCGGCTTGCTGTCGCTGGGCGACGGCGTCGGGGTGGCGGACGGCGTCGACGTCAGCGGGGGCACGTCCGGTGTCGTGGTGGGGGTGCTGGAGGACTTGGGCGTGGGGGCGGGCGACGTCGACGTGTCGGCGGGCGGCTGGTCGGCCACGGGGGTCGAGGGCGTGGCGGGGGCGGACTGCGACGGCGTGGGCGCGTCCGAAGTCGCGGGCGAGTCCGGCGTCGCGGGGGCACACGGCTTCTCGCCACCGTTCCAGGCGGCTATCAGGTGGTAGGGGGTGGCGATGTTGTCGGGCTCGTAGGGAAGGGGGCCGTGACCCTCGCCGGTCTTCCCGTCGTACGAGACGTCGTCGCCGTACAGGTCGATCTGGCCGTAGCAGTCGGGCGTCCGCACCACCAGCTTCTGCCAGGTCAGCTTTGTGTCGTCCGATTCCGGGACGTCCGCGGCGGTGAGGTAGACGGTGGCCTTGTCGATCAGGCTCTGGTGACCGGAGACGAACCAGTTCGGCCCCTCGGTGGTGTACTCGGCGAGGGAGACCGGGTACTTGCAGCCCTCGCCGACGCTCTGGCCCGGAGCGAGCCGGACCTCCACCGTTCCGGGAACGGCGTTCCACTGACGGAACCCGCCCTGGGAGGACCAGTCCCCGTCCACGGGCTTTCCGTCGGCGTCGACGATGCGGTACTGGACCGTGGCGGACTGGCAGTCGCCGGACGTCGCGGCGCTTGCGGATCCCGCCACGACGAGGGGGACCACGGCACCGGCGAAGGCCGTCGCCGCGAGGGCGGCGAGAATTCTTGTTTGTTGCGAACGCGACAAAATGAGCCTCTGTGAAGGTCAGGGTGTGGGAGGTGGCAGAGCGCGAGCAGCCGACACGGACGGGTGCCATGAAGACATGGCCGACGAAGACGTGGTCGCCCGTGTCACTCGCGCCACTTCGCTCTCTTCAGACGCGGCGAAGCGAGCGACATTCTCGTCGCCTTTCACAACTCCCGTCAATTCTGCACGGGTTGAGCACGACCGCCGCCTCGACGGGCGGCTTCTCCTCGTGGACCGACAGGGCGGTACCCCTGCCCTCATCGATGACGCCGGCCTGCCCGCCGACGGTGGTCTCCCCCTCCCCAGCGCTGTCGGCCGGGGGGAGGCCGGTGCGGCACGGGGGTCAGGACCGTGCCGCACCGGCGGTCAGCCGCCGGTGGGGGCCATCTCGTCATGGGGTGCGCGGTCGGATCCGGTGCGCAGGACTCCGGCGGCCGCGGCGGTGGTGAGGCACAGCAGGGTCAGCAGGACGAAGGCGTGGTCGAGGGCGACGA
>NZ_KZ626851.1 GCF_002911015.1 Streptomyces populi | reverse complement strand
CCCACTCGACCAGGGCGTGGGGCAGGTCGAGTGCGGCAGGATACGGAACCAACAGGGCTCCTGTGCTGCTGAGTTGAGACGTCGAACACCTCCCTCAACGGCACGGGAGCCCTGTCCGTGGTCAGGACGTCCAGCAGGCGCAGAACGCGGCGGGCGTGCGCCACGGCCTTGTCTCCGGCGAGCGTGGGGCGGGCGCCGGTGCGACCGCGGTCGAAGAGCACGGCCCCGATCTTGCGCTCGCTGCCCCGCACCGAGTGGGAGACCGCTGACTGGGTCAGGCCGAGTGTCTCGGCCGCGGCCGAGAAGGCGCCGGTGTCCGCGACCGCCACCAGGACGCGCAGTTCCTGCGGGACGAGGTCGGAGTCGGTCGTGCGGGCCACGGGGCGCTCACCTCACGGTATGAGAACTGCTCATGGAACGGTGTGTCGCATGAGCCCAACCGGCTGACCGGACGGCGCATTCCCGCTCTACGGTCCGGACATGACCGAGACCGCGCTCACCGTGCACCAGACCGTCCGCCCCCACGGCTTTCCCACCGCCGACCACTTCACCTTCGCCGAGTCCCCCCTTCCCGAGCCCGCGGCCGGCAGCGCGCTCGTGGAGAACCTCTACTGGTCCGTGGACCCGTACCACCGCGAGATGATGGACGCCGTGTCCGGCGGCTTCGCGCTCGGCGCTCCGCTGGAGGGCCGCACCGTCGGGCGGGTCGTCGCCTCACGTACGCCTCGGTTGCCCGAGGGCGAGATCGTGTTCCACCGGAAGGGGTGGCGCACGCACGCGACGGTCACGCCCGAGGAGATCCGTCGGCTGCCCCGCTTCGACGGGGTGCCGCTGACCGCGTACTTGAGCACCCTCGGCGGCACCGGCCTGACCGCCTACGTGGGTCTCACCCGGATCGCCCGGCTTCAGGAGGGCGAGGACCTGTTCGTGTCGGCCGCCGCGGGCGGGGTCGGCACGACGACCGGGCGGTTCGCCAAACTGCTCGGCGCCGGACGGCTCGTGGGCAGCGCGGGCTCGGCGGCGAAGGCCGCCCACCTCATGCGGGAGGTGGGCTACGACGCCGTCTTCGACTACCACGACGGGCCCGCCGCCGACCTGCTCGGCAAGGCCGCGCCGGACGGCGTCGACGTGTTCGTCGACAACGTCGGCGGCGAGCAACTGGCCGCCGCGGTGGGGGCGCTGCGTGAGTTCGGGCGCGTCGTCCGCGTCGGCACGATCAGCCAGTACAACACCCCCGGCACGTCGTCGCCTCGCTTCGACCACGCGGACATCGTGGAGAAGAGCCTGCGCATGGAGGGCTTTCTGGTCCGCAACTACCTCGACTTGCAGGAGGAGTTGTACGAGTTCGCGGTGCCGCGTCTACAGAGCGGCCGGCTGGCTCTGGATGAGACGGTGGTCGACGGTTTCGAGCACATCGTGGACGCGTTCCTGGGAATGCTGCGTGGCGAGAACACCGGCAAGATCATCGTGCGGGACCGCACGCAGGTCCCGTCCGTCAGTTGACCCCGGCTCGGTGCCGCGAAGCAGCACTGCCGTCTCCAGGGTTCTGGGTTCTGGGTTCTGGGTTCTGGGTTCTGGAGACGGTGGCGGGGCCTCGCGCTCGTCCTGTGCAGGTCTGGACGGCCCCGCCTTTCCTCGGCGGCAGTTGTCGCACGTGAACGGTCGGCGTCGCTGGAGCGGTTCAGCGAGGTGGCGGCCGAGGCCGCCACCTCGACCGCCGGCCCGGTCCGTCCGGCCGAGGCCCGCCCACGCCTTCCTCACCTCGCGAGGGCTCGACCCGAAAGTCCCGGCCACGTACGCTTCCCCGCCGGGCTCGCCGACGGCTCCCCCGTCATCGCGCTCACAGAGCCTGCCCGGCCACGGGCCGAGCGGTGTCCTGGGCGGTTCCCCCGCGTCGGGCCAGAGCGGGCAGGGACAGGGCGCCGGGCCCGAAGAAGACCAGGAGCAGGAACCCCCAGCAGAACAGCGCGGGCGACAGGCCGCCGTTCTGCAAGGGGAAGAGGCCGTTCTTCTGGTGCTCGGTGAAGTAGGCGAAGGCCATGGCCCCCGAACTGAGGAACGCGGCGCTGCGCGTCGCGGCCCCCAGGAGTACGAGAACTCCGCAGACCAGTTCTATGACCCCGGCGTACCAGAACGGCCAGTCGCCCACGGGGCTGCTCTCCCTCCCCAGTATCCCGAAGAGCGTGGCAGCGCCCTCGCTGGCGAAGAGCAGGCCGAGGACGATACGGAACAGACCGAGGACGAGAGGCTGGTGGCTCGACAGCCGGTCGCTCAGGCGTGCGGCGCTCATGGGTGCGTACTCCTTGGATCGGTCGGGTGCGTACCCGGGGGCGGCATGAGGGAACGGGCCTTCCACGAGAGCCCGTCCCTCCTTTCCCTACGTACGCGCGGGATCATCGGTTCAGCGCGACATCCTGGCGTTCGCCGCCCCGGCACGGCAATCCCCGGGACGGATCGGGATGGGTCCCGGGTCAGGCGGACAGCGCCTGGTGGAGGGCGTCGAGGCCGTCGCGGTAGATGTCGGCGAACAGGCTCTCGGCCTCGGCGTCGGTGACGCCGTCGGGGGTGAAGCGGCCGGACCACTGGACCTCGGCGACGTCGTCCCGGCCGGCGACCGGGTGGACGCGGAGGGTGGAGAGGTAACCCGTGACCGGGAACGGAGCCTCGAGGATGGCGTAGCTGTAGTGGCGTCCGGCCTCGTCGAAGGAGACCAGGCGCTCGACGATGGCATCGCCGTCGGGGTTGGTCAGGCGGCGGACCCGGCCGCCTTCGAGCGCGGTGCTCTCGGGGATGTAGGGGAGCCAGTCGGGGAGGGCGTCGAAGCCGCCGATGAGGTCCCAGACCCGCTGGGGAGAGGCGGGGACGACACGGGAGACGGAGGTGGAGGCCATGGTCTTCTTTCCTGGAAAGCGGTGTGTGGCGGGGGTCAGGCGTTGTTCGGGAGCGGGGCGGCCGCGCTGACCAGGCCGGCGGCGCGGAGGTCGGTCCAGAACGCGGCCGGGACGGTCTCGTCCAGGGCCGCGGTGTCCTCGGCGATACGGCTGGGGCGGGTGGCACCGGGGATGACGGCGGCGGCCACCGGGTGGGCGAGGGAGAACTGCAGCGCGGCGGCCTTGATGCTCACGCCGTGCTTCTCGGCCAGGGCCTTCAGACTGCCGACCCTCTCGACGATCTCGGCCGGGGCCTGCTGGTACTCGAAGTGGGTGCCGCCGGCGAGGATGCCGGAGCTGTAGGGGCCGCCGACGACCATGTCGACGCCCTGCTCCTGGGCCATGGGCAGGAGGCGCTGGAGGGCGTGGTCGTGGTCGAGGAGGGTGTAGCGGCCGGCGAGGAGGAAGCCGTCGGGGCGGGGCTCGTCGAGGGCGAGCGTCAGCTCGATGGGCTCGGTGCGGTTGACGCCGAGGCCCCAGGCCTTGATGACGCCCTCTTCGCGCAGGCGGGACAGGACACGGAAGGCGCCGGTGCGGGCTTCCTCGAACTTCTGGAGCCACAGGTCGCCGTGGAAGTCCTGGGCGATGTCGTGGACCCAGACGATGTCGAGACGGTCGGTGCCGAGACGCTTGAGGCTGTCCTCGATGGAGCGCTCGGTGGCCTCGGCGGTCCACTCGTGGACGATCCTGTTCGGGTTGCCGTGCTCGAACAGGCCGCCCTTCTCACCGAGATCGCGAGCGGCGGTCTCGTGCTCGTCGAGGACGACCCGGCCGACCTTGGTGGACAGGACGTAGGAGTCGCGGGGCCTGGCCGACAGGACTTCGCCGAGGCGGGTCTCGGCGAGGCCGGCGCCGTAGAAGGGGGCGGTGTCGTAGAAGCGGATGCCGTGGTCCCAGGCCGCTTCCACGGTGGCGCGGGCCTCGTCGTCGGGGATCGCGCGGAACATGTTGCCGAGCGGGGCGGTACCGAAGCCGAGGCGGCCGGGAAGGATCTTCTTGAGCGACATGGCGGTGCCTTTGTTCGTAGGGAGGTGTGTTCGGTGCGGGTGGCACGAGAAGCGCGCTCATGTGCGGGAGCGCCTTACATGCGAAAACAATACTTGCATGCGCGGGTTATTGCAAACGACGGCTTTCTGGTTGGGTCGTCCGCGCCGTCGACGTGCGGAAATGCGGCAGCACGTCCTCCGCGAGCTCGTGCAGCAACTCGTCCACGGGCCTGTCGTTGGGCCGCAGATTGAACGACACATGGGCGACCCCGAGTGCGCTCATGCGCTCCAGATGGTCGACCAGGGCCCGGCTTCCCGTGCTGAGGCCGAGCCGGACGGGACGCGGTGCGGCGCCCGGGTCCTCGCGCAGGTTCAGCACCATCGGTGTGAGGTACGGCTTGCCGCCGTCCCCCGTGAGCCGCCGCCATTCCTGTGTCTTCACCCTCAACGCGCCCAGATCGCGCGGGTAGTCGAGGGAAGCGTCCGCGTGTTCGGCGATCCACTCGGGGGTCTGCTGCGCGCCTCCGGCGACCGCGATCGCGATCCCCGCCGGATCGACGGTCCTGGGCAGGACCTCCAGCCCCCGCTCCGCGCCGAGACCGGCCCGGGCGAGTTCCAGCGGCCCTTGGCGCCAGGCGGCACGCAATGTCTCCACACCCTCGCGGAAAGCGGTGCCGCGGTCGGGGAAGTCCCGTCCGAACAGCGGATACTCCACGGGGCGGTCGCCGCTGGCGACCCCGAGCAGCATGCGGCCGCCGGACAGGACGTCCACGGTGGCGGCGGCCTTGGCGACGAGCAGGGGTTCGCGCAGGGGCAGCACCACCGCGGCGGTGCCGAGGACGACGTGCTCGGTGACGGCGGCCAGATGGCCGAGGTGGGTGAAGGTCTCGAAGACCGATCCGGCGTCACCGAAGTGGGCGGGGTCGTGGAGCGGCACGTCGCGCAGCCACAGGGCGGCGAAGCCCAGTCGGTCGGCGAGCCGGGCGAGCCGGGTGTGCTCGGCCAGGTCGGGGACGCCGAAGGGGCGGCCGGCCGCGCGGTCCGCGTCCTGCCGGGACGGGCCCCAGTCGTTGTCGAGGGGCAGTTCGAGGCCGAGGGTGAGTCGCCCGCCGGCCTCGGCGGGGGCCAGGCGGGCGAGTGCGGGGTGGGGAGACGACACGGCGGATCCTTCCGGGGCGGACGGGTGGACGGATGGACGGGCGGACGGGAACGGGGCTCCGTTCGAGGGCGTCTGCCCTGAACGGAGCCCCGCGGGGAGGGGAGGACGTGTCGGCTCAGTTGAGTTCGTCGGGGTGCGGACCGGTACGCAGACCGCGGTCGAGCGCGGCCACGGCCCGCATCTCCTCGTCCGTGAGGGAGAAGCTGAAGACGTCGAAGTTCTCGCGGATCCGGGCCGGGGTCACCGACTTGGGAATGACGATGTTGCCCAGTTGCAGGTGCCAGCGCAGGACGATCTGGGCGGGGGACTTGCCGTACCGGGCGGCCAGGTCCCCGACGGACCGGTCGTCGAGGACGGCGCCCTGGGCGAGCGGGCTCCACGCCTCGGTGGCGATCTCGTGCTCGGCGTGGAACGTGCGCAGTTCGGCCTGCTGCAGGCCGGGGTGCAGCTCGATCTGGTTGACGGCCGGGATCAGCGCGGAGCCGTCCATCAGCCGCAGCAGGTGACCGGGCTGGAAGTTGGAGACGCCGGCGGCGCGGATCCGCCCCTCCTCGGCGAGCCGCTCGAGAGCGCGCCAGGAGTCCCGGTACAGGTCGCGGGCGGGCGCCGGCCAGTGGATCAGGTAGAGGTCCACGTGGTCGAGGCCGAGCTTGGCGAGGCTCGCGTCGAAGGCGCGGAGGGTGGCGTCGTACCCCTGGTCGGCGTTCCACAGCTTCGTGGTGACGAACAGTTCCTCGCGGGGCAGCCCGGAGGCGGCCAGCGCGCGGCCGACGCCGGCCTCGTTGCCGTAGACGGCAGCGGTGTCGATGCTGCGGTAGCCGGTCTCGAGCGCGGCGGTGACGGCGGCGGCGGTCTCGTCGTCGGGGACCTGGAAGACGCCGAAGCCGAGCCGGGGGATCTCGACCCCGTTGTTCAGGGTCGCGGTGGGGACGGTGGAGGGTGCCATGGTGTGCGGGTGCTCCTTCACGGGGTGCGGGGGGTGAGGGTGTAGCGGACGGTCTGAGCGCTGATGAGGCCGTCGCGGAAGACGAAGGTGTCGACGCCGTCGGTGACCTGGTGGCCGGCGCCGGTGGCGGACCACTGCAGGAACAGGACGTCCCCGGCGAAGCTCGTGGTCAGCTGCCAGTCGGCGTCGGGGAGGTCGGCCAGCAGCCGGCCGATGCCCTCCTGGACGCCCCGGCGTCCGGTCAGGACGCCGTCGGGGTCACGAAAACCGCGTCCTCGGTGTAGTTGCGGCTGATCAGGTCGAGGTCGCCGGTGCCGAGGCGGGTTCCGTGGTCGGCGAAGACCTCCTGCGGGGTGCGGGTCATCGGGACAGCTCCTCGAGTGCGGCGGTGGCGAAGGCGTGGTCCTGCTCGGGTGCGCCGCCACCCACGCCGATGGCTCCGACGAGCCGGCCGTCGCGGTGGACGGGGATGCCGCCGGCGATGAACAGCAGCGGCCGGTCGAGCGCGGTCGGCAGGGAGTGGAAGGGCCCGTCGGGCTTGACCAGGTCGACCAGGTCGGCGGTCGGGGCGCTCAGCTGCAGCGCCGTGTACGCCTTGCGGGTGCTGGTCTCGCCGGAGATCAGGACCGCCCGGTCGTCGCGGCGGAAGGCGAGCGGGTGACCGCCCGCGTCCAGGACGGTGACACTGACGGTGACCCCGGCGGCCTCGGCGGCGCGGCGGGCGGCGTCGATCAGGGTCTCGGCGTCGGCGGTCGTCAGCGGGGTGACGGCGGTGGTGGTGCTCATGGCGCTTCTCCTTGGGTGATGTACGGCGTCGGAGGGGAGGAAAGTCAGTGGTGTACGGGGGTGAGGGCACCGGCGTCGGCGGCCGTCGCGGGGGCGCGGCGCTCCAGGGCCGCGGACCAGAAGGCCAGGCCCAGCGCGGCGGCGGCGAGGGCGGCGCCGACCCAGTTCGGGGACGTGTAGCCGAAGCCCGCGGCGATCACGAGGCCGCCGAGCCAGGCGGCCAGCGCGTTGCCCAGGTTGAAGGCGCCGATGTTGACGGCGGAGGCCAGCGTCGGCGCGCCGTGCGCCTGGTCGAGCACCCGCTTCTGCAGCGGCGGCACGGTGGCGAAGCCGAGTGCCCCGACGAGCAGGACGGCGATCGCGGCGAGGATCTTGTCGTGGGCGAACACCGTGAACAGCGCGAGCACGACCGCGAGCCCGCCGAGCGTGACGTACAGCAGGGGCATCAGGGCCCGGTCGGCGAACCGTCCGCCCAGCAGGTTGCCGAGGAACATGCCGATGCCGAAGAGGACCAGGAGCCAGGTGACGGAACCGTCGGAGTAGCCGGCGACATGGGTCATCATCGGCGCGATGTAGGTGATCGCGGCGAAGACGCCGCCGAAGCCGAGCACGGTCATCGCCATGGCGAGCAGTACCTGCGGGTTGCGGAAGGCGGTGAGTTCCCGGCGCAGGTGGGCGCCCTCGGGACGCGGCATCGCGGGCACGAGCTTGAGGATGCCGAGCAGTCCGATCACGCCGAGCGCGGCGACGATCGCGAAGGTGGTGCGCCAGCCGACCGCCTGCCCGATGAAGGTGCCCAGCGGCACGCCCACGATGTTGGCGACGGTCAGGCCGGTGAACATGGTGGCGATGGCGCCGGCCTTCTTGTCCGCGGCGACGAGGTCGGCGGCGACGACGGACCCGAGGCCGAAGAACGAGCCGTGGGCGAGCGAGGTGATCACGCGGCCGGTCAGCATCATCCCGAAGCTGGGGGCGAGCGCGGACAGCAGGTTGCCGAGCACGAACAGGCCCATCAGCAGCATGAGCATCCGCTTGCGGCTCACCTTGTTGCCGAGCACCGTCAGCAGGGGGGCACCGAGGACGACACCGAGCGCGTAGCCGGTGACCAGCAGGCCCGCGGTGGGGATGGAGACGCCGTAGTCGGCGGCGATCTCGGGCAGCAACCCCATGATCACGAATTCGGTGGTGCCGATTCCGAAGGCACCGATGGCCAGGGCGAGGAGTGCGAGAGGCATGGGTCGACCTTCACGATTGCTTGAGTGGGCTCCTTAGAGGCTTAGACAATAGTTGCACACGCGCTATAAGTGCAAGCGCGGCCAATCCTCGTGCGACACGATCGCGACCTCGAAGTCCGGCCACGAACCGGACTCGCGCCGAGGTACGGGCGGAAACGGGGTCACGACACCGGCGGGGACGGGGCTCGACAGGGGAAGAAATATTTGCATCCGCCCGCTATAGGCCCTGGCCGGTATTTTTCTCCGCGCCTATCCTTGCTGCTGTCCCCCGGAAGGAGACACGGACCATGACCGCCACAGACCCCGCCCTCACCGCACTCGCCAGCGGATGGGGTGCGCTCTCCCTCCTGCACGGCAAGATCGAGACGCGCATCGAGCGCGCCCTCCAGTCCGGGCACGACCTGAGCGTCCGCGAGTACTCGCTCCTCGACGTCCTCAGCCGTCAGCACGAAGGCGAGGGCGGACACCTGCAGATGAAGCAGGTCGCCGACGCGGTCGTGCTCAGCCAGAGCGCCACCACCCGTCTGGTCTCCCGCCTGGAGGACCGGGGCCTGCTGTCCCGGTACCTGTGCCCCACCGACCGCCGCGGCATCTACACCGACGTCACCGCGGCCGGCCTGGCACTCCTCGCCGAGGCACGGCCGACCAACGACGCGGCCCTGCGCGAGGCGCTCGACGAAGCGGCGAAGAACCCGGAGCTGGCCTCGCTGGTCGAAGCCGTCGAGGCGGCGAACGCCCCGGCGTCGCGCCCGTAGCGATCGGACCACGCGGCGGGCGCCGCCACTCCCCCGCGGCACGACCGCGCCGCACTCCCGGAGCCGGTCCAGCACTCCGGGGCCCGGGGAGCACCTCGGGACTCCGGGGCGCGGGCGGCCCGCCCCTGCCGGCCTCGGGGAGGCGGCGTGCGGCCGTCCGGGACCGACTTCGTGACGTGCCCACCGGGGAGTCGTCGGGGTGGGACGGCCTGCGGCCGGCCAGGCTTCGGCGGCGCGTGATCAGGATTCGTCGGCCGCAGGACGGGCGCCGACGGGACACCTGCTCCCGCCGGTCGGTCGCACCCGAGCACGCGGGGAAGCCCCCGGCCGCGCTCGGCCACGGGTCAGGGGTGGTGGGCGGCGTTCGTGCGGGCAGCGGTGGTGGCGGTGGTCATCGCGGCGAGGAAGCGCTCGACGGTATCGAGTTCGGCCGGGGTGAAGGCGTCCATCGCGCCGAGCAGCGTACCGATGGCGGGGCCGAAGAACGACCAGCCGAGGTCGACCGCCCGCGGTTCGACGGTGAGCAGGACCCGCCGACGGTCGGTGGTGTCGCGTTCGCGGCGGACCAGGCCGAGCCGCTCCAGCCGGTCGATGAGGGTGGTGGTGCCGGCGGAGTTGAGGCGGAGCTGCTCGCCGAGCCGGCCGGGGGTCACGGGACGCTCGGCCCGGGCGGCGTCGAGCAGGGCGATCAGGGCCCGCAGGTCGGTGGGGTGCAGTCCGTGGCGGGCTGCGAACTCCGCCGCGAGCAGGTCGAACTCGACGGTCGCCGCGCGCAGTTGGTGCACCAGTCGCAGGCGGGGGTCCTGCCGGTTCTCCTCGGTGCTCATTGACGCACCGTCCTCTCGCTCACCTAGTATCTCGCTGAGCGAGAGAATACGTCATGCGATCTCCCGAGGAGCCGGTGTGTCCGAGACATTCTTCGCCGCCTATGACGCGCTGCTGGCCCGTTGGCCGGCCGGTACCGCCGAGCTGACGGTGTCCACGCCGTACGGCCCGACCCGGGTGCACGCCTACGGCCCGCCGGACGGCCCGCCGCTGGTCCTGCTGCACGGCGGAGGAGCCACCGGCACGGCCTGGTTCACCAACGCCCCGGCGCTGGGTGCCCGGCACCGGGTGTACGCGGTCGACATCCTCGGCGACGTCGGCCGCAGCGAACGCGCGGGCCTGCCGCTGCGCGCGCCGCGGGATCTCACGGCGTGGCTGGATGCCGTGCTGGACGGGCTGGGGCTGCCGACGGCCGCCCTGTGCGGGCACTCGTACGGCGGCTGGGTGGCCACCGCGTACGCGCTGCACGCGCCGCGGCGGGTGCGGCGCCTCGCGCTGCTCGACCCGACCCAGGTGTTCGGTGGGTACCGGCCGGGCTACCTGCTGCACGTGCTGCCGATGCTGCTGCGGCCCACCGCGCGGCGGGTCGGCGCGTACCTCGACCGGGAGACCGCGGGGACGGGCGTGGACGAGGACTTCAAGCGCCTGTACGTGCTGGGTGCGACCCTGCGGGGGCGGGGCCGGCCGGTGGTGGGGCGGACGCTCGACCCGGCACCGCTCGCCATGCCGGTGCTGGTGCTGTTCGCCGGGCGCAGCCGGGTGCACGACGCCGGAGCGATGGCGGACCGGGCTCGCCGGCTGCTGCCGGGGGCCCGGGTCGAAGTGCTGCCGGGGCTGGGCCACCACGTGCTGCCCACCGCCGGTGCCGCGGCGGTGGACGCGATCGTGCTGGAGTTCCTCGGGGCGCCGCCCGCAGGGTGCCGTCCGCCCCGTTGAATTCCCCCTTCGGCCGATCGGCGGCTTCGGGTCCATGAACTCCTTTTCCGCATCCGCCGGTTGCGCTCGCTCGTACAGCCCGGCGCGCTGGATCGAGATGCGGCGAGAGAGGAAGGCCCGCAGGTCGGCCACCGTCCGGCACATGCACACCTAGCCGGTCCGCAGAGCGGCGAGGAGCCTGGCCAGCAGGAGTTGCACGGCCGGGGGGTGCTGACCCCGGCGGGTGACGAGTCCGAGCCGGGCGTGCGTGGCGGCGTCGGTGAGCGGGGCGGTCCGCAGGCCGGTACCCCGCGCGGAGGACGCGCTGAGGACGGCGACGCCCGCGCCGCGCTCGGCGAGGCGGAGCAGGGTGACCGGGGAACTGGCGTCGATGTCCACGCGCGGGTCGAGACCGATCCTGCGGCAGGAGTCCTCGTAGGCGGCGCGGATGCCCGTACCCGGGGAGAGGCAGAGAATCTTCTCGTCCCGCAGGTCGCCGAGGCGCAGTTCCGGCCGGTCGAGGGGGTGTCCGGCCGGGACGACGGCGGTGACCGGCTCGTCGACGACGACGCTCACCTCCAGGCCCGGGACGACGTCGCCCGCGTAACCGATCAGGGCGAGGTCGAGAGAGCCGACGAGGACCTGGGCCTGGAGGTCCTCGGAGTAGCCCTCGTGAAGGCTGAGTTCGATGCCGGGGTGGGTGCGGCCGAGACCGGCGACGGTGTCGAGGAAGGGCGGGATCGAGCAGCCCATGATCATGCCGAGACGGACCCGGCCGCGGACGGCGTCGGCGAACTCGGCGGCGGTGTGCTTGATGGCCTCGAGAGCGGCGAGGACGTTCTTGGCGAGGGGGAGAACGGCCTCACCGACCGGGGTGAGGCGGACGTGACGGCCGGAGCGGTCGAACAGCTGCTGGCCCAGTTCCAGTTCCAGCTTGGCCACTTGGGTGCTGATGCCGGACTGACTGACGTGCAGGCGATGGGCGGCGGCGGTGAAGGTTCCCTCGTCCACGACCGCGGCGAAGTAGCGCAGCTGATGCATCTCCATATTCAGAAATGATAGATATCATCCGATCTATCTGTTGGACTGATGGGTGAGATGTCCGGAGGATGGAGGCATGACGACGAAGACCGCGCGAGAGCTTGCCGAGACCTACTTCACCTCCTGGGAAGCGGGCGACTTCGACACCTTGCGGGAGTTGCTGGCCGAGGATGTCGACTTCGTCGGAGCGCTGGGAACGGCGTCGGGGGTGGAGGAGGCGCTCGCCGGGCTGAAGGGGCTCGGTCAGGTGCTGGAGAAGATCGACGTGAAGGTGCGGGTGGCGGAAGGCAGTGAAGTGATCACCTGGTTCGACCTGTGCACGAGCGTGGCGCCGCCCACCCCGACGGCGAACTGGATGCACGTGGAGGACGGGAAGGTCGCCCGGATCCGGGTGACCTTCGACCCCTGCGCGCTGCTCGCGGGGTTCGAGAAGCGGAGCTGAACAACACCCCGCCAAGCCTTCGACTTGCCGATGAGTCACTCGACCGCCGGATCACTCCCCCGAACCGTCCCCGCGGCCGCTCCGAGTACGGTGCCTGCCTGTCGATCGACAGGCAGGCACCGGTCGACTTCCGCTGTTCGTCCGCGAGTTGTCCGCACGTCACACCGGGCGTCCTACCGGATCCAGCCCCCGTACCGGAACCGAGCCCAAGGAGTGATCACGACATCGCGCGGGTCTAGAACCGGTCCATCAGCCAGGTGCACAGCTCTTCGGTCGGGAAGGTGTGCGGGGTCGTCACGGACGAGCAGTGGAACTCGTCCAGACCGCTCTGGGAGGGGTCCAGACCGTCGATCTTCGCGTACAGGTCCTCCTGCCGTGCGAAGTCCAGGATGTCGACCGCGCTGACCGACGGGACGAAGCACACGTGCGGATACCGCAGGTCCGCCTCGCCGCCGGCCTCGATCATCGAGTTGGCGAGGATCTGGTACGTCGCGAGTGTGCCGCCCGGTGCGCCGTCCAGCTCCGGGAAGCCGCTGGTCGTGATGGTCCGCTCGGTCGCCGGGAACGCCCGCTTCAGGTAGGCGACCGTCACGTCGTCGCCCTGTGCCTGGGCGTAGAAGGTGGTGCCGGGGTAGCGGACGTCGAGCCGCAGCGCGACCTTGCCCGGATCGACGTCGGGCAGGCCGACGCCGTCGCCGCGGCCGTTGGCGACGGCCAGCTTGCGCGGGATCCGCGGCCACCGGCCGACCCGGTCCAGCTCGTTGAGCAGCGCGATGCGCTCGGAGGCCACCCCGATCTTCTGGGTCTTCTTGTCGTAGTGCTGCCACAGCATCTGCCGCGCGGCCGGGCTGTTCATCTGCTGCTCGAAGGGGTGGGGCTTGAGGTCCAGGCCGTACGGGAGCAGGTAGGCGAACGCCTGGACGCCGACGGGGATGGAGGCACCGCGGTGCGGGGTGTCGAACGAGAAGTACACGCCCGTCTGGTGCTCGTCCTCGTGGAAGTCGGTCTCCATCCGGGCGAGGGTGTAGCGCGCGATGAGGCCGCCCATGCTGAAGCCGCCGACGATCAGCCGCTCGCTGCCCGTGCGGCGGCGGATGGCCTCACGGATGGCCCCCTCGACCGCCTTGGAGTTGGTCAGGATGGAGTCCGTGCGGTTGTCGAAGCCGAGCAGGACGACGTCCATGCCGCGGCGGCGGAGTTCGCTGATGAGAGGGTAGTCCTCGCCCTCCAGGAACTCGTAGAGCTCCTTGAGCTTGCTCTTGCCGTGGTTGAAGCCGTCAGCGATGATCACCGGCCGGGTCAGGGTGGTGTTCTCGTTGCCGTAGAAGACCCAGGTGAATCCCTTGTCGACGGTCCACTCCTCGTCGAAGTCCGGTACCTCGACCGGGTGGGAGGGGGAATCGAGCGGGTCACCGATGCTGAACGGAGTGACGGGAGCCTCGGTCGTTTCGGACATGGTCGTACTCCTCGTGGGAGGGGGAGAGGGGGACGGCAACATCATGTGGCATATTTCAGGCAAATCGCCTGTCGGGTACTCCCTGGAAGCCGTGGAACCCTCCCCGGCCCTCGTACGCCCTACGTGACGTCAGGGCCTTTGGAGGAAGGGGGGTTCTGGGAATCGCGGGGCCGGAACAGCCGGAGGGGACAGACCGAGGGACCCGGTCGACAGACCAGGCCCCTCGAAGCATTTCGCAGCATTTCCACAGCTCAGCGATTCAGAAGAGCACCCCCACACCGCAGCACATGCGTGTACGACCGCGCCTCACCCCCGCGCGCCACCAGCCGCGCGCCCACCGGCAGCTCCTTCGGTTCCTCGCACGAGACATACGCCGGTCGGGTGAAGCCTCCGGTCCACCAGAAGAAGCGGAAGCCATAGAACCCAAAGAGTGATCACAACATCACACAGGCCCTGGCCCTCGCCTGCTCGCGGGCCGCTGCGGCCGGCCCGCCTCGGTTCGGTCACCGCCCCCCTCACCCCGGAAAGGCGCCGCTGAAGACCCTCAGTAGGTCAGCGCGTCCTCGGCGGTACCGAAGAAGCTGGTGACCTGGCTGTCGTTGACCGTGATGGGGCCGTCGCCGACCGGAACGGTCGTCGGGCTCTCGGAAGCGGTGAGCGCCACCTCCACCTTGTCGGCACTCTTGCCCCCCGCGGTGTCGGCGCGCGAGAACATGATCCCGGCGTACGCGCTCTCGCCGGGCTTCAGGATCCAGTCCTTGCCGTCGGGTCCCATGTGCTCGGCGGCGCCGTCGAGCCCCGGAATCGTGATCACCAGCTCGTTCGCCGGCAACAGGCAGGAGTCGCTGCCCTTGTTGCTCGCGGTCAGCAGGGCGTGGTTGACGGGCCTGGACGCGACGGTGACCTTGTAGGTGAGATCGGCCGTCTCGCACATGCCGACACCTCCGTCCTGATCGTCGTCGGCCCCGGGCTTCGACGACGACGCCGGGGTGCTGGGGCTGCTGGAGGGCTTCCCGCCACCGTCGCCACCTTCGCCCGGGGCAGCCGACGAGGGCGTGCCGGTGCCCTTGTCCGTGCCCTTGCCCGCACTCGTGGCGGAAGGGCTCGCGTGCTTGCTCGGGGCGGCCACGTCGTTCTCGGCGTCGCCGTTGCATGCGGTCAGGGCCAGGACGCCGATCGACAGAGCGGCGAGGGCGGCGGTGGTACGGCGTGAACGGGCTGTGTGAGCCATGAGAAGTCCCCCGGGATTCGGAATGTCCCGGTGATCGTGCCTCATGGGAGCGCTACCGCACCCCGATCACACCGAGCGGGAGCGGTCTTCGAACAGATTCGTGACATTGCGGCGGTGCCTGTGACAAGGGAGTATCCGGCAGCGCAGGGGCCGGAGCGTCGCCGCCCCGGCCCCCGTCCACTCCGTCCGTTCTACGGCTCGGTGCCCCAGACCAGGGCGCCCGACACGTACACGGTCACCTTCGCCGCGTCCGCGTAGGAGCTGCCGGTGCCGCGGCTGTAGTCGTCGGACTCGTTGAAGTTCGACCAGTCCGACTTGGCCATGCGCAGCTGGAGATCACCGCTGTCCGCTCCGGCCGCCAGGGAACCGGAGTTGAAGCCCACCTCCAGGTAGTGGTCCGCGCCCGTGCGGCTCGGGGACACGGCGCCGACCGAGGTCTTCACCGTGGAGCAGCCGAGCTGCGCCCAGTCGCAGAAGGTCTGGTAGCCGGCGGAGGAGGACTCCCCGGTGAACCAGTAGCGGACGGTCACCTTGGACAGATCGACCGCGGCCGAACCGCCGTTGACCAGCTTGAGGCCCGGCTTGACCTGGTTGTCCGCGGTGGAGGAGTCGTTGTTCTTGTACTGGACCTTGAGGCCCGTCGAGCCTCCTCCCCCGCTGGATGCCTTGGTGGTGGCGGACACCGCCGTGGAGGAGGCCGAGACGTTGCCGGCCGCGTCCTTGGCCTTGACGGTGTAGCTGTAGGTGGTGGAGGCGGTGAGTCCACTGTCGGTGTAGGACGTGGCGGTCGCGCTGCCGACCTTGGTGCCGTCGCGGTAGACGTCGTATCCCGTGACCGCGGTGTTGTCCGTGGACGCGCTCCAGCTCAGCGAGACGCTGCTGCTCGTGGTGGAGCCGACCGCGAGGCCACCGGGAACGGTGGGGGCCTGCGTGTCGCTTCCTCCGCCGCCACCCGATCCGCTCAGCGGCGGGTTGGCGTTGGCGAGCAGCTGACGGAACTGGGCCGAGAACCAGTGCCCGGCGAGCGGGGAGTTCGGCAGGGCCCCGGTGAGGTTGTTCCCGTTGCGTCCGTTCCCGGTGTACGTGGGGTCGCACATCCGGTCGAAGCCCTTGCCCTCGTCGTTGTCGACGGCCTGGCTGGCCCCGTCCGACTCCCCCGGAGGCTTGGCCCACACGTAGGCGTCGATTCCGGTGTCGGGTGCGGTCGCCGGGCGCTCGCCGAGGCCCGCCCCGCTCTGGTTGCACCAGTTTCCGGCGTGGATGCGCCGGTCGATGCGGCCACCGTCCACGTATGCGTCGACGCTGGTCGTCGGGCCGGGACCGGTCGGCCGGGCCGAACCGCCCCAGCCGTTGCGCGAGGTGTCGATGAGCATGCCGATGCCGGAGTCGAAGCCCTGCGCGACGAGCGCGGTGCGCAGGCCCTGCGCGTACGAGCTCTCGTCGTCGTACTGGTTCCAGTCGATCCACTTCGACTGCCGCACCGTCTGGCCGTTCACCGTGTCCGTCACCTTCACGTACGGCTCTTTGGTGGCGGAGTAGTTGGCGGTGTTCACGATGAAGCCCGCCACGTCGTTCACGGTGGCGCCGCTGGTGGTGGCGGCCTTCTTGAACTCCTGGGCGGACGGGTTGAGGTTGCTGTCCCAGCCGAGCCAGCCGTGGTGGCCGGCGTCGATGTAGTTGTAGGTGTTGGGCAGAGCGCCGAGCGTGTGGAGGGCGTAGCCGACGCCCTTCTCGTAGTTCCCGTTCGCCTTCATGGTGGCGCACTGGGTCGTGGAGCCGGCGGTGCCGCCCGCGTTGGTCACGAGGTTGGGGAGCGAGTCGGGCTCGATGAGGTTGACGATCCGAAGGCTCGCGTAGGCCGGGTCGGCGAGGATCGAGGCGATCGGGTCGATGTAGCTGCTCTGGTAGGTGGCCAGGTCGTCGGGACCGAGTTCGCCGTTGGAAGCGAGGGCCGCGCAGTCCCGGCCGGGCAGGTCGTAGATGACCAGCTGGACGAGGTTGGCGCCCTGGGCCTTGGCCGCGTCGAGGTGGGCTCGCAGACCACGGGCGTCGGCGGTGCCCTGGATCGCGGCCATCCGGTCCAGCCAGACGAAGGTGGGCTGGTCGGAGATGGCCGAACCGCCCGGTTCGGCCGCGGCCCTGGCCGACCAGTCGGGATTCACGTACGCCTTCGCACCGACGTAGGGATTGTCGAGTTTGGCGGCCGCGTTCGCGGTGGCCGGGAGGGCGGTGACGGACAGGGCGCCGAGGAGGGCACTGACGGCCAGAGCGGCGGTCCGCTTGGATCCGCTTCGGCGCACGGTGGAATCGGGTCTACGGGAAGGCATCGGCCATCTCCTGGGGAGAGCAGGCGAGTACGGATGGTGTGCGGGGCGCAGGCGGCCGTCCGGTGTGCCACGTTCGGGCGCACCGGAGGGAAGCCCGCCGGACGGGCGTCGCGTTCAGGCATGCGGATGGTGCGACCGCATGCGTCGCGCGACGTGGAGCTGGTACCGCCGGGCGCGAGCGTGCAGCGGCGTCGTCCGGGTACGGGTCCGGACTTCTCGCCGCCTCGCGCGGACGGTGACCGGTCACCGAGGTGGCGGCGGGACAGGACACTGCGGTGGGAGCGCTCCCAAACTGCGGCGTTCGGACTGTGAATGTCAACACCCGTGCACGGAGTGTGTTTCTGACGCCTCACCATCCGATGACTTCAACGCATGGATCCACCGCAACCCCCGCGGACGCACGCCAGGTGGCGGCATGCGGAAGGCACCGGAGGGAGCACTGCCGGCGTCCGGCGAGGAAACCGAGGGCCGGATCGACCCCTCCGCGACCGGAGCGGCGCGGGCCTGGCCGAAACGGAGCGCACCCGTGACCGACAAGCCTCGAAGGAACGCGATCCCCGCGCGAGGTATTGACGCGAACACGCTTAGTGGCTTCCATGTGCGCAGTCCGGCTTCGACGAGCCGGCCGCCGGGGGCGGGACACTCCCGGCGGTCCGCGGGAGCCGCCATGCCGGATGCCCATGACCCTGCCCGCCCGGAGACGCGCGCCCGCGAATGGGAGCGCTCCCACCCGGAGAGGACCCCCCACCATGCGTCACCCACCCTCATTCCGTGCCAGGCGCGCCCTGGTCTCGTTCCTCACCGCGGCCCTCGCGGCTCTCGTTCCCTTCACGGTGGCGGTGCCCGCGCGGGCGGCCGTCGCCCCCTCGCCCTCTTCGGCCGCGGCGGCCGCAGCCGGTGCCGGATACTGGCACACCGACGGCCGCAAGCTCCTGGACGCGCAGAACCAGCCGGTGCGCATGGCGGGCATCAACTGGTTCGGGTTCGAGACGTCCAACTACGTCGCGCACGGCCTCTGGTCACGCGACTACAGGTCGATGATCGACCAGATGAAGACCCTGGGCTACAACACCATCCGCCTGCCCTACAGCGACGACATCTTCAAGGGCACCCAGCCCAACGGCATCTCGTACGCCAACGGTCTGAACGCGGATCTTCAGGGTCTCAGCTCGCTCCAGGTGATGGACAAGATCGTCGACTACGCGGGCTCGGTCGGGCTCAAGGTCGTACTCGACCGCCACCGGCCCGACTCCTCGGCCCAGTCGGCGCTCTGGTACACCTCCGCCGTCCCCGAGACGACCTGGATCGCCGACCTCAAGACCCTGGCGGCGCGCTACCAGGGCAACACCGCCGTGATCGGGATCGACCTGCACAACGAACCGCACGATCCCGCCTGCTGGGGATGCGGCGACACGAGCACCGACTGGCGGCTCGCCGCCGAGCGGGCCGGCAACGCGGTCCTGTCCGTCAACCCCAGCCTGCTGATCTTCGTCGAGGGCGTCCAGACGGTGAACGGCCTGAGCGGCTGGTGGGGCGGGAACCTCGCCGGGGTCGCCGCCGCGCCGGTGCGCCTGAACGTCGCCGACCGCCTGGTCTACTCGGCCCACGACTACGCCACCAGCGTCGCGCAGCAACCCTGGTTCAGCGACCCGTCGTTCCCGGCGAACATGCCGGCCGTGTGGGACAAGTACTGGGGCTACATCTTCAAGCAGAACATCGCCCCCGTCTGGGTCGGCGAGTTCGGCACCACCTTGCAGTCGACGGTCGACCAGAAGTGGCTCGCCGCGCTCGTCGACTACCTGCGCCCCACGGGCACGTACGGAGCCGACAGCTTCAACTGGACCTTCTGGTCGTGGAATCCGAACTCCGGTGACACGGGAGGGATCCTCAAGGACGACTGGCAGACCGTGGACACCGTCAAGGACGGCTACCTCGCGTCCGTCAAGGCCCCCGGCTTCACCGGTGGCGGGGGCGGCGGCGGAGACACGACCGCGCCCTCGACACCGACCGGACTGGCCGTGACCGGCACCACCGCGTCGAGTGCGTCCCTGTCGTGGAAGGCGTCCACCGACGACACCGGGGTGACCGGCTACGACGTCTACCGCGGCACCACCAAGGCCGGTCAGGTCACCGGCACGTCCTTCACCGACACGGGCCTCACCGCCGGAACCCGGTACGACTACACCGTGCGGGCCCGCGACGCGGCCGGCAACACGTCCGCGGCGTCAGCGTCGGTCACCGCGACGACGACCGGCACCGGGGGCTCCAGCGGATGCAAAGCCACCTACAAGGTGAGCAGCGACTGGGGCAGCGGGTTCAACGCCGACATCACCGTCACCAACACGGGCACCTCGACGACCAGGTCGTGGCAGGTCACGTGGGAGTGGCCGGGCAGCCAGACCATCTCCTCGATGTGGAACGCCTCCTACAGCCAGGTGGGCAGGACGGTGACCGCGAGCAACGCCGACCACAACGGAACCATCGCGGCCGGCGCCTCGACCGGCTTCGGGTTCGGTGCGGCGCCGGGTGGCGCGGGTTCGCCGGTCCTGAGCTGCCGGGCGGGCTAGAGAAAGCGCCCGGGCCCGTCCCGACGCGACCGCAGCACGCCGCACGGTGCGGCAGACGGCATGGCGGGCCTCGCCGTGCGGCGGCACGCGTCCGTAGCGGGCGATCGTCCTGGCCGGCAGTCGCTCGTTGTCGGTGGTGGTGGAACCGGGGGGCGAGGTCGTCCGACGCCATGGCAGTCGGCCAGGTCCGTCACTCGTTCTGTTCGACCGTCCGGAGCGCTTCCGCCAACCAGTCCCGATACCAGCGAGAGAAGGTGATCGGCTCCTGTTCCGGCCCGAGCAGCGGCTCGAGGTCCCGCTCGTCGACCCGGTCGTCGGACCAGATACGACCGCGTTCGGGGCCGCTCACGACGAGCCACTGGCGGTAGGCACAGCCCAGATGACAGATGACGACGGCGCCGACCGTCCGCTCGGGGTTCCACATCACCGCGTCCCACTTCTCGTCCCAGGCCTCGTACGCCTGGTCGAAGTCCTCGATCTCCTCGAAGTCCTCTTCCTCCGGGCATTCCTCCAGGAGCGCGAGGACCAGCGCGGGATCGGGCCCCTGGACAGGGAACGGCTCGGAGAGCCGGGTGAGGTCTGCCAGATCCGCGCCGTCCCCTTCCCAGCGCCATCGTCCGTCCACCCGGCGCACCGGGAAGAGTCCGTACTCGGGGCCGGCACCGCCCGCACCGACCTGGGTCAAGAACTCCCGGTAGTCCTCCGGAAGCCGGACGCCCAGTTGTTCCTCCAGCTCGGCCAACTCGCTCTCGTCGAGAGGATCCTCCAGCAAGAACCCGTGCCCCTTGATGCCGTTCACCACATCGGCACCCGGTACCTTCGCCAGTCCCTGTATCTGCTCGCGGACGCCCGCCCATGACCCTGCGCTCATGGCCGCAGGATACGGAGCGGCTCTGACATCCACCGGCCGGCCGTCATCGGATCCGGCCCCGCACCGTGCGGATAGCCTGCGCGGATGAAGCGGATTCAACGGACCGTCGGCGCAGTCGTCGGATCAGCGGTGGGTGACGCGCTGGGTGCCCCCTTCGAGTTCGGCCTCCCGGGAACGTTCACCGCACGGTTTCCCGTGCCGGGCGCCGGCGACGAGATGAGCGGAGGCGGCGGCTGGGACCCGGGGGAGGCCACCGACGACACGCAGATGGCCGTCCTGGTCGCGGAGTCCCTGCTGGAGCGGGGCGGACTGGATCTGCCGGACATCTTCGCCCGCTTCCAGCGGTGGGCCGCGTCGGACCCCAAGGACATCGGCTTGCAGACCGAAGACGTCCTCACCAACGGCATGCCCTGGGACCTCGCCGCCGCGATCCATTTCCAGGTCAACCAGCGAGCCGCCGGAAACGGCTCCTTGATGCGGGCATCGACGTCCGCGGTCCACTTCGCTCCCGCGGGCCGAGAAGCCACCATGGACGCGGCCCGCCGCATCGCCGCTCTCACCCACGGCGACCGCGCGGCCTGGGAAGGCACCGCGATCTTCCACGAACTCGTCCGCGTCACGCTCGAAGGCGCCGACCCCCTCGCCGCGCTCCCGGACATCCTCGCTCTCGTCCATCCCGGCCACCGCGGACGCTACGCCACAGTCCTCGCGCCCGACTGGCACCCCGATCGGGCGACCGAGTTCAACGGCGCCGTCTGGCCCTGCCTGGGTTCTGCCGTCTGGGCCCTGCGCACCACCACCGGCTTCGAAGACGCGGTACGCGCCGCGATCGACCTCGGCGGTGACACGGACACCGTCGCCGCGGTGACCGGAGGTCTCGCGGGGGCGTACTACGGGCTGGACGCGATCCCCGCCCCCTGGACCCAGCGCCTCCATGTCCCCCTCCCCGGATTCGACGGGCGGGTACTGCACCTGGCGGATCTGCTCCGCCTCGCGCACCGCCTGGGCGGATGACACGGTTCTCACCGACTCGGGACATCCGATTCCTCCGAGGCCACCGGTGAGACCGAAAAGCGCCGGCCTCGCGCTCGCCGTCCGCGGCGCGGGCACGGACGCCCCGATGAGGTCCGGCCGGGCCGCGATTCCTCGGGCGCGTGGTGGTGGGCCGCCCCGTGTCCAGCCCCGGATCCAGTTGCGCGTCCGCCGGCGGGCACCGTGTTCAGGCGCCTGGAAGGAACAGGCAGAAGAGGTGGCCGTGAGGATCGCGGAGGACTCTCACGTCCTTCTGGGGCTGATGGTCCTCCAGCGTCGCGCCCAGGGCGCAGGCCCGTGCGGTCTCCGCTTCCAGGTCGTCGACCTGCAGGTCCAGGTGCGCCTGCATCTGCTGGGTTCCCGGGCGCTGCGGCCACACCGGCGGAGTGTGGTCGGTCTCCAACTGGAAGCTGAGTCCGGGGCGTTCTCGCTCCGGATGCCTCAGGCGGACCCACCGCGGTTCGCGATCGACTTCCTGCCAGCCCAGCAGGGCCCGGTAGAAGTCGGCCAGGGCGGGCGGGTCGGGAGTACCGAGCACAAAGGCACCGAGCGTCGTGGTCATGCCTTCAGCTGTTCCCCCCCACATGCGCTCTGACTCGGATGAAGAAGGCGAACCGCCCTCGCTCGGCCTGAACCCCCAGCTCAGAGCGGCGCGGATCGGCTGAGAATCACTTGGCCCGTGCCCGGCGGAGAGATCATCATGTGGGAATGTCCGAGAACCCGTCCCCGGTGGCACCGACCGTGGTGCGACTTGCCCAGTACACGAAGGCGGACCAGGAGGAGATCCTCGGCGACAGCGACGATCCCTTCGGTGTCGCCTGGACCGGTCTGACCTGGCTGCCGAAAGAAGACCACTTCGGCATCAGACACGACGGCAGGCTCGTGGCACACGCCGGCCTGCTGCGGCTGCCCGTCGCGATCGGCGGCACCGGGACGGAAGTGGTGGGTGTCGGCGGGGTGGCCGTCGCACCCGGGATGCAGGGGCGAGGCCTGGCCCGGCTCGTCCTCGCGGCCACGCTGGAGCACGCCCGCACGACGGGCCCTCGACACGCACTCCTGTTCTGCCGGCCTCCCCTCGTACCGCTCTACCGGCGCCTCGGATGGCACCCGCTGGACAAGGACGTGCTCGTCGAACAGCCCCGGGGCCGCCTGGCGACCATGCCGCTGCGGACCATGGTGACGCCCCTGCATGACGACGCCCACTGGCCCCCGGGACCGGTACGGCTCTTCTCGTTCCCCATGTGACGGGCCCTTCGACGAGAGCCGCCCGGCGGGTCGGCCCCGTCTCCCAGCTCATGGAACCGGAGCGCTCCTCCTCGTCGCGGGCTTCCCGTCGCTTCTGTTCCGGAGCCGGTCGCCCGCTTCTCGAAGTCCTGGTCGGCCTGCTCGCACATGGTGGACCGCCCGGATGCGCCGTCGTGCCGGGGCGCCCGACGGCGTACCCGCCCAGGTGGAGAGCGAGCGTCCCGACGCCTGGTCAGGCGGGAGCGAAAGCCTCCTCGGGGACGTCGTCGAGGACGAATCCGTTGTCGAGCCGGACACGGACCGTGACGCGGAGCATCCGGCGCCGGTAGGCGTCCCACTGCTCCTCCAAGGCCCCCACCTGTTCCTCCAGCTGCTTTCTGCTCGCCGGCGGCATCTGGTCTCCGAAGTCGTCGAGGAGCGACTTGAGACGCAGGTACTCACGGACCTCGTGGCTCTGCTGCCGGTGGTGCTCGTCCACACGCTCGACGGTGCCCTCGATGCCCGCCGCCAGGGCCACGGAGGCGGTGAAGGCACCCGTCTCCTCCGGGGGCTCCCCGGCCGGGGTCACCGTCCCGTCCAACCGTAGATCCGCCGCCAGCCGCACCCGTCGGCCCACGCTCAACGTCATCGATCCTTCGTCTTCCTCGTCGGTCACCGGCGACCCGGAACACGTGGCGACGCCAGGCGCACCGGAGAGGACAGGATCATCCCACCCTCGTCTCTGGTCCCGGCACGATCGAAGCCCTTGCGAGCCCCGGCGGGCAGGGGGCGGACCCGAGGTGGGCCTGCTGAGCCCCCACCGAGTTCGCCCCCTGCTGCTCAGTTGTCGGTCCCCGCGGATTTCCCGCCGTGCCGGTCGACGACGGCGCACCGCAACACGGCCGTGCTGCCCGTCAGCGTGTCGGACGTGATGCCCTTCTGCTTGTCGTGGGTGATGAAGCCGCGCGCGCCGAGGAACGCGAGACTGCGCTTGTCGAAGATCCACTCGTCGCGCGTGGCGGAGGAGGCGTCCTCGCGTGTGATGGCGATCCCGTGCCGGCCGGCCACGTCGACGGCGTCCGGAATCTCCTTGACCCCCGGTATCCTCGCGGCCGCCTTGTACAGCGCGGCGGCGTTCCGCGGCGGCATGAGCGTCTGACTCAGCAGGTCGCCGATCAGGGAGAAGACGGCCTGCTCCCTGGACTCTCCGTCGGACACGCGGACGTCGCGGCGCAGCAGGGTGAGCAGGGCGTCGGGGTCCGTCGGCAGCGAGGACAGCCACGCGTACGTGGGGTGGTCGATCCCCGCCGGGACCGCGTCGGTGGACTCGATGGGGATGGTCTCGTCGGGCATGACGGCGTCCTTGCCGGACTCGCGCATCCAGCCGAGGGTCTTGAGGGGCCCGGGGTCCTGCGAGGTCCACGTCTCCACCGTGTGCGGGGCTCCGAGTTCCACGGGCCCCTCGAAGGTTCCCTTGTTCTCCACCGTCAGGCTCCTGACGTACACGAACTGGTCGTCCCTGACCGGCGTGGCGTCACTGGTCATGGCGGCGACGGCGATCCGGTTCAGGGTGACGGAGGCGCTCCGGGCGCGGGCGCTGCCCGTTGCGGTCCGGTCCGTCGGCGCGGGACCGTGGCCGCCGGCGACGGTGAGGGTGACGGCGAGTGCTCCGGCCAGCACCGTCGAGGCGAGGGGCACCAGGACGGCCGGACGCGTCAGCCGGCGGCGCGGGGCCGGGGCGGGAGCGTGGCCGAGGTCTTGGTCGATCTGCTGCATCAGGATGTCCTTGTAGTGGAGGTGTCGTCCCGGCGGGAGCTCCCATTCGGCCGGCGCGGACAGCAACTCCAGCGCGTCCTCGGTCCGTCGACCGTCGGCGTTCATCGGGTCTCCTCCTGCAGGAACAGGGCCGCGAACGCGGCCTCACTCTCCATCTCTCCACGGGGGCCGGGAGGTTCCGTCCTCGCACCGTCCTGCTCTGAGCTGAGCCGGGCGAGCCGGGCCCGGGCGCGCGACAGCCTCGACCGTACGGTGCCCACGGGGACACCGAGCGTCTGCGCGGCCTGCCGGTAGTCGAGGCCGGCCGACACGCACAGCGCGAACACCTCACGCTCCTGGCGGCGCAACCGGCCCAGCGCCTGGTGGACCAGCGCGAGCCGACGGGCGTCGTCGATCCGCCCTGCCGTCTCCTCCGCGAAGTCCTCCACGGGACGCGGCTGTGGGCTGCGCGCGAGGAAGGCGAGCCGTCGACGCAGACTCCGGTTGGCGTTGCGCGCCTTGTGCGTGGCGATGCCGAGCAGCCAAGGGCTCAACGAACCACCCTCCGGCTCTACCCGTTCCCGGCCCCGCCAGGCGGCGAGGAACGTCTCGGACATGACCTCCTCGGCCTGTGACCAATTGCCGGTCAGCCTCAGGGCATGGTTGTAGACCGCCCGCGCGTACTGGTCGTAGAGCTCGGCGAACGCCGCCCGGTCCCCCGCCCGTATGCGCGCGCGCATGGATTCCGCTGGTTCTTTATCACTCACACTCGGTACTCTCCGTGCCCCGCCCGAAGTTCCTGTGGCGCGCGTCACGCCCCGGATGCGACGGGCGACCGCACCGAACAGGGTGCACGTGACCCGGGTGGGGGCCGCTCTCGGGGGCAGGGTCGACCACCGGTGCGAGCCCTGTCGGGTCGGCGAGGCGCGGAAACCGGCTGGCGCCGCATGAGCGGCCTCGGCCGTGATGCGCGGTGTTGCCCGGCCGAGGCGAGCACGCCGGGGTCGATGCCACAGAAGGCCAGTTGCCTCAGCCGGCTTGCCAGTACGGTGACGCCGAGCGGTGGCAGCTCCGGGCGGGTGACTCCCGCTCCGGATCGGTGAGTTCATGGCGGCGTATCACTCCACCATGATCCACCAACCGATGGTCTTTGAAGACGGACCCTGCTGCGGCCGCTGTTCGGAGTTCGCCAAGTTCCCCATCAGGTCGGTGGAGACCGTCAGCGATACCCTCCCGGTTGCACGGAAGCGAACCGACAAGAGCGATGCGGCGGACGCGCCCGCGACCACGAGATCGACGACCTGGAGGAAGTCAAGGGCGGTCGTGGAGGAGTTCTCGCCGATCCCGGTGTGCGAGGGCGGCGACCTCGGCCCGCATGGTGTGGACACTGACATGAGTCGTGGTGGTCACAGGGTTCCAGCCTTCGGAGCGTAGGACGCGACTCGCTGTGCAAAGCCCTGTGGGAGCCCCGTCGAGAGGCTCCCACGAGAGCGACGGGGACAACCCCGCCGAGGTCGCTCAGACGTACTCCGTCGCCGCGTCCAGCAACCAGTCCGCCAGATAGCCGGCGAAGGACGAACGGACCAGTACCCAGAACCCGGCCCTGGGTTCGTCCCGGGCGACCAGGACGACCTGCGCGCGGCCCAGGGTCGTCTGGGCGCAACGGCCGGAGCCGAAGGCCCTCGGATGCAGGTCCAGCGCGCAGCCGTGCGCCAGCAGATCGCGGGCGCGGGGACCTGTCACGAGGAGCGTGGTGCGCTGGGCGGAGACGTCGGTGACGGAGACGGGTTCGTCTCCCGCCGCCTCCCGGATCCGGCGCTCCAGGTCCCGTTCGCTGCCGGTCGGGCCGGCCACCAGCCATTCGTCCGGACCGAGCCACAGCACGGTCAGTTCCCCGGCGCGTACGACGGTGTCGGGTTCGAGGGGCAGTTGCAGGCCCAGTGCGAGCCCGATGGCGTCCGCCGCCGCTCCTTTTACGTCGAGGCGCACGTTGATCTGGGCCAGGAAAGGCACTTCGGCCAGCCGGATCGCGCCCCTCGACGTGCGGGTCGCGGCGGCGAGGCGGGCCGCGACCTGCGACAAGGGGCTGCGGAGCGGGGCGGTCAGGGCGGTGTCAGCCATCGCGGCGGGCTCCCTCGGGGTCGTAGAGGACGGGGCTCGCGACGGTCACCGGGACCAGTCGGTCACCGACGGGGGCGTACAGCCGCTCGCCGATGCGGTCACGGCCGCCCTTGATCAGGGCGAGCGCGAAGGTCCGGCCGAGGGTGGCACTGCGGTAGCTGGAGGTGACGTGGCCGAGCATCGGGACGGGCGGTGCGGGCAGCTCGCTGTCGGCGACCAGGTGGGTGCCCTCGGGGAGGAAGACGGCCGGGTCCACGGGGAGCAGGCCGACGAGGTGCTTGCGGTCGGGGCGGACGGTGTCGGCGCGGGAGTAGGAGCGCTTGCCGATGAAGTCGGGCTTCTTCTTCGACACCGCCCAGCTCATGCCGAGGTCCTGCGGGGTGACCGTGCCGTCGGTGTCCTGACCGATGATCGGGTAGCCCTTCTCGGCGCGCAGGACGTGCATGGTCTCGGTGCCGTACGGGGTGATGCCGTACGGGGAACCGGCCTCGTGCAGTGCCTGCCACAGGGTGAGTGCTTCCCAGGGTGACACGTTGATCTCGTAGGCGAGTTCGCCGGAGAAGCTGATCCGGCACACCCTGGCCCCGATGTCCGCGACGGTGGTCTCACGCCATGCCATGAACGGGAAGTCGTCTTTGGCCACGGCCAGTCGGGGTGCCAGCGCGCCGAGGACGTCGCGGGAGCGGGGGCCGACGAGGGCGACGGTGGCCCACTGTTCGGTCACGGACGTGCAGTGGACCTGTAGTTCGGGCCACTCGGTCTGCAGCCACTCCTCCATCCAGTCCAGTACGGCGGCGGCGTTTCCGGTCGTGGTGGTGACCAGGAAGCGGTCCTGGGCGAGGCGGATGACGGTGCCGTCGTCGAGGACCATGCCGTCCGGGCGGCACATCACGCCGTAGCGGATCATGCCGACCTTCAGGGTGCTCATCATGTTGGTGTAGAGCAGGTCGAGGAAGACGCCCGCGTCCGGACCCTGTACGTCGATCTTGCCGAGGGTGGAGGCGTCCATGAAGGCCACGCCGCCGCGGGCGGCGGCGCACTCGCGCAGGACCGCGGCCTCCATGTCCTCGCCGTCCCGCGGGTAGTACCAGGGGCGCTTCCACTGGCCGACGTTCTCGAAGAGGGCGCCGTGCGCGGCATGCCACTCGTGGAGGGCGGTCGTGCGGACCGGGTCGCTCAGGACGCCGCGGTCACGGCCGGCGAGCGCCGCGAAGGAGACCGGCGTGTACGGCGGCCGGAACGTGGTCGTGCCGAGCGCGGAGATGTCCACGCCGAGCAGTTCGGCGACGACGCCGCCGGCCAGGAACCCGGAGGTCTTGCCCTGGTCGTTGGCGGTGCCCGCCGTCGTGTAGCGCTTGGTGTGCTCGACCGAGCGCAGACCGGCGCCGGCCGCCCGGGCCAGGTCGTCGACGGTGACGTCGCGTTGGAGGTCGACGAAGCGGGGCGCGTCCGGGGCACCGGGGACGGTGTACACGTGCATCGCCGGCGTGGGCCGCGGTCGTGCGGCCACCGTCGGCAGGCTGGGCTCCTGCGGGGTGTAGCCCTCGGCCTCGACCGCGCGGGCACCGGCGGCGGCGCCCTGGGCCAGGACCTCGGCGAGATCCAGGGCACCGCTCGCGCTGCCCGCGACCTCGACCGCCTGCCGGCAGGTGTCCGGCACGAAGGAGCCCAGTGCCTCGTCGTACCGCAGCCTGCCGCCCGACTGGCTGAACAGGTGGGCCACCGGGTTCCAGCCGCCGGAGACCAGCAGCAGGTCTGCGATGAACTCCCGCTGTCCTTCGGACTCTCCGTACGGGGCGACGGTCACCGCGGTGAGCCGCGGGTCGCCCCTCGTGCCGGTGACGGCGTGCCCGGCGAGCACCTCTATGCCCGCCTGCCGGGCGCACTCCGCCCACTCCCCCGGTGCGGGGCGGGTGTCGACGATCGCCGCGATGTCCACGCCCGCGGCGGTGAGGTCCAGCGCCGCGTCGTAGGCACTGTCGTTGGTGGTGAGGACGACCGCACGGCGGCCGGGCAGCGCACCGTGACGGTTGACGTAGGTGCGGGCCGAGGCGGCGAGCATCACGCCGGGGCGGTCGTTGTCCGCGAACGCCAGCGAGCGCTCGTGGGCGCCGGTGGCCAGGACCACGCGACGCGCCCGGATGCGCCAGACGCGCTCGCGGGAGACGTGCTCGGGGGCGTCGGCACCGAGGTGGTTGGTGCGGCGTTCGACGGCGAGGAGGTGGTTGTCGTCGTAGTGGCCGAAGACGGTGGTACGGCGCAGGAAGCGCACCTCGGGAGCGTTGTCGAGCTGCCCGGTGACGTCCGTCACCCAGTCGAGGTGTTCGGCCGTGCCCAGAAGGCTGCCGCCCGGCTCCGGTTGGTCGTCGGCGAGGATGACACGGGCTCCGCTGCGGACGGCGGCCGCCGCCGCGGCGAGGCCGGCCGGTCCCGCTCCGACGATCAGCAGGTCGCAGTGGGCGTGTACGGCGTCGTAGCGGGCGGGGTCCGGTTCACCGGCGAGGCGGCCCTGGCCGGGGAGGGTGCTCGCGACCAGGCCGTCGTAGAGCTCGACGGTGGTCGCGGGGAGCATCGGCTCGGGGAAGGGCGCCTCGATCTGGACGACCGCGTTGGGCTCCTCCACTCCGGCCGAGAAGATGCCTCGGGGGCGGCCGAGTCTGATGCTGGTGCCGGCCTCGATGAGGCCGTTGGCGATGAGGGCGGAGGCGAGGGTGTCGCCTCGAAGGCCCTGGTACTCGGTGCCGTCGAAGGTGAAGGTGAGGGGGGTGTCGCGGTGGATGCGGCCGCGGGTGGGGTGACGGAACGGCCGGCCCGCGGCGGAGCCGCTGATGGGGGCAGTACCGCCACCGCTCTCGCCCGTCCCGTCCAGAAGGGGCTCTGTCCCCTTCACCGCCGACGACGGTGAAGGGGACTTGTCCTCGGACTCCCCCGGAGGGGGTACCCCGGGACAGGCTGAGCGCACCGGGCGGGGCCCGGGCGTCGCCGGGCGTTCCTCACCCGACCGGTACACCGCCAGGATCTCGTTCGTGGCCGTGTCCCGTACCGCGTTGAACCACTTGCGGCAGCCCGCCGCGTGACTCCAGCGCTCGGCGAACGGGCCCTTCGGATTGTCGCGGAAGAACAGATAGCGGGCCCACTCCTCGTCGGTGAGGGCCGAGGGGTCCTCGGGGTAGGGCACGTGGGCCTGGCCACCGTAGTGGAACTCGGTCTCGTCGCGGGGCCCGCACCACGGGCAGGGGATGAGCAGCATGGTCGGGCTCCCTAGTGGGCCACCGCGGCGGCGCCGTGCTCGTCGACGAGCGCGCCGGTGGTGAAACGGTCGAGCGAGAAGGGGGCGTTGAGGGTGTGCGGGGCGTCGTGGGCGATGGTGTGGGCGTAGACCCAGCCCACGCCCGGCGTGGCCTTGAAGCCGCCCGTGCCCCAGCCGCAGTTGAGGTAGAGACTGTCGACAGGGCTGAGCCCGACGATCGGTGAGGCGTCGGGGCTGACGTCCACGATGCCGCCCCAGGTGCGCAGCACGTGGGCGCGGGCGAAGACCGGGAAGAGCTCGAGGGCCGCGGACATCTGCTCCTCGATGATGTGGAAGGCGCCGCGCTGGGTGTAGGAGTTGTACGCGTCGATGCCCGCGCCCATCACCAGCTCGCCCTTGTGGGCCTGGCTGACGTAGACGTGGACCGCGTTGGACATGACGACCGTCGGGTGCACCGGCTCCAGCAGCTCCGACACGAGCGCCTGCAACGGATGGCTCTGGACGGGGAGTTCGATGCCGGCCATGGCGGCGAGGACCGAGGTGTGGCCCGCCGAGCAGAGCGCGACCTTGCCCGCCGCGATGGGGCCGAGGTTGGTCCGGACTCCGACCACGCGGTTGCCGACCAGCTCCAGGCCGGTGACCTCGCAGTTCTGGATGATGTCGATGCCGGCGGCGTCCGCCGAGCGGGCCAGGCCCCAGGCCACGTGGTCGTGCTTGGCGATGCCGGCGCGCGGCTGGTGGGTGGCGCCCAGGACCGGATAGCGCACGTCCGGCGAGATGTTGACGATCGGGCAGATTTCCTTGACGCCGTCCGCGTCGAGCCACTCCGCGTCCACGCCGTTGAGGCGGTTCGCCTCGACGCGGCGCACGCTGTCGCGGACGTCCTGGAGGCTGTGGGCGAGGTTCAGCACACCGCGCTGGGAGAAGAGGATCGGGTAGTCGAGCTCCTCCGCGAGCCCCTCCCACAGCTTGAGCGCGTGTTCGTAGATGCCGGCGCTCTCGTCCCACAGGTAGTTGGAGCGGATGATGGTGGTGTTGCGGGCCATGTTGCCGCCGGCCAGCCAGCCCTTCTCCAGCACGGCGACGTCGGTGATGCCGTGGTTCTTCGCCAGGTAGTGGGCGGTGGCGAGGCCGTGGCCGCCGCCGCCCACGATCACCACGTCGTACGAACGCTTCGGCTCGGGTGTGCGCCAGAGGAAATCCGGGTGGTCCGGGAGGTCGGCGCCTGGGGTCGCCTTGCCGTCCGGCAGCTCAGCGGTCACCGGCAGTGCTCCTTGTCTCGAGGTCGGCGCTCAGCCACGGAGGCGGGACATGGTCGGGTCGAACAGGGGCTCCTCGGCGACGACCGCCTCGACACGCCGGTCGAAGTAGCCGATGTGCACGGTGGTGCCGGGGGTGGCGAGTTCCGTCGGGAGCCAGGCGTACGCGATGCCCTTGCCGATCGTGTAGCCGTAGGCGGCGCTGGTGACGTGGCCGACGGCGCGGTCACCGTCGTACACCGGTTCCTTGCCCATGACGACGGACCGCGGGTCGTCGATGGTGAGGCAGGTCAGCCTGCGGCGGACGTCGGTCCTACGGCGCTCGAGGGCGGCCCTGCCGATGAAGTCGCCCTTGTCGAGCCTGACGGCGAAGCCCAGGCCGGCTTCGTAGGGGTCGTGCTCGTAGGTCATGTCGGCGCCGAAGGACCGGTAGCCCTTCTCCAGTCGGAGGCTGTTGAAAGCGCCGCGTCCGGCGATGATGCCGCCCAGCGGCTCGGCCGCCTGCCACAGGGTGTCCCACAGCTTCCGGCCCAGGTCGGCGGTGGTGTACAGCTCCCAGCCCAGCTCGCCGACGTAGGAGAGGCGCATCGCGGTGACGGGGACGGAGCCGATGTGGGCGCGCCGGGCGCGGAAGTACTTCAGGCCGTCGTTCGAGAAGTCCGTGTCGGTGAGGGGCTGGATGACCTTGCGGGCGAGCGGGCCCCACAGGCCGATGCAGCAGGTGCCCGGGGTGATGTCACGGACCTGGACCGCGCCTCCCCCGGCTACCGCTGGGAGATGCCCCCAGGAGAGGTGGCGGGTGAGCCAGTCGAGGTCCAGGTTGCCGTTGGCGCCGACCTGGAAGAGGTCACGGGCCAGCCGGGCGACGGTGACATCGCTGCGGATGCCGCCGTCCTCGTCCAGCAGGAGGGTGTACGTGACGGAGCCGACGGACTTGTCGATCTTTCCGGTGGACAGCCCCTCCAGGAATGCGGCGGCACCGGGACCTGTGACCTCGAGGCGCTTGAGGGCCGTCATGTCGTACATCGCGACGCCCTCGCGGGTGGCCTGCGCCTCGGCGCCGACGATCGGGGACCAGTAGCGTGCGGCCCAGTCGTTCGGGGTCGGGATGGAACGGCCCTCCAGCAGGCTCGCGTTGGCCTCGTACCACTGGGGGCGCTCCCAGCCGTTCGCCTCCAGGAAGAAGGCTCCCAGCTCCTGCTGACGGGCGTGGAAGGGGCTCGTGCGGATCGGGCGCGGGTCCCCGGACGGCTGGAGCGGGTGGAGGATGTCGTAGACCTCGACGAAGTTCCGGCAGCTGCGGGCCAGGACGTACTCGGGGGCGAGCTGGTGCGGTTCGAAGCGGTTGACGTCGCACTCGTGCAGGTCGAAGGACGAGCAGTGGCCGTCGACCAGCCATTCGGCCATGGCCCGGCCGACGCCGGCGGAGTGGGTCACCCAGACGGCCTCGGCGACCCAGAAGCCCTTGACGTCCGGGGACTCGCCGAGGAGCGGCTGGCCGTCGGTGGTGAAGGAGAACAGGCCGTTGATGCCCTCCTCGATCTTGGCCTCGCGCGTCGCGGGGAGCAGGGAGTGGGTCTCGGTCCAGGCGTCCTCGAAGTCGTCCGCGGTGAACTTCAGGACCGACGGCATCTCGTCGGCCTCGTCCACGGACAGGATGTCGTCCACGGAAACGGGCATCGGGCGGTGACCGTAGGAGCCGATGCCGATGGCGTCGAAGCGGTCGCGGTAGTAGAGGTCGGCGTCCTGGTGGCGCAGGATCGGGCGCACCGCCTCCTCGGTCTGGCCCGCGAGCGCCGGTACCGGGCCGGTCCAGGCGAGTTGGTGGCCGAGCGGGGTGAGCGGGAGGTTCATGCCGACCATGCGGGCGATCTTCGGGCCCCAGATACCGGCGCAGCACACGACGACGTCGGCGGGGATCTCCCCCTGGTCGGTGAGGACGCCGGTGACGCGGCCCTCGCTCTGCCGGACGTCGAGGATCTCGTGGCGGGCGAGGAAGCGTACGCCGCGCTCGGTGGCCCGGCGGATCTGCGCTTCCACCGCGAGGACGGCCTTGGCGAGGCCGTCGGTCGGGACGAGGAGGCCGCCGAGGACCTTGTCCGGGTCGACGAGCGGGTGCTGCTCGACGCATTCCTCGGGGCTCAGCAGCCGGGCCTCGATGCCCCAGGCGGTGATCCAGCCGTGGCGGCGGTGCAACTCGGCGACGCGCTCGGGGGTGGTCGCCACTTCGAGGCCGCCGACCTGGAGGAAGCAGGGCTTGCCGTCGACGTCGAGGGAAGAGAACTTCTCGACCGTGTAGCGGGCCAACTCGGTCATGGTCTTGGAGGGGTTCGTCTGGAAGACCAGGCCCGGGGCGTGCGACGACGATCCCCCGGTGGCGGGCAGCGGGCCCTGGTCGACCACGGTCACCTCGGTCCAGCCGCGCGCGGAGATCTCGTCGGCGAGGGCCGCTCCCACGACGCCCGCTCCGATGATCACCACTCGGGGTCCCGCCATCGCCGCACCTCCGAAATCGAAACTTCGAGTTGCTTTCTGCGCAACATAATTCAGGTTGCGCAACTCAATGTGCCCGCCGCGAAGTGGGGGTGTCAAGGGCGCCGCGACGTCGGAAAACAGGCCGAAACACCGCCCGGAACACGGCGATGCCCGGCGGGCGGCGCGCACCTGCACGCACCGCCCGCCGGGCATGTCCGACCGGCTTGTGGCCCCGGCCTACTTGATCCAGGCGTCCACCTTGTCCTTGTTGGCGTCCACCCACTTCTTCGCCGCCGCCTCGTGGGACAGCTTGTCCTGGGCGATGTACTTGGCGACCGTGTTCTGGTCCTCGTTCGTCCAGTTGAAGTTCTTCACCAGGTCGTAGGCGGGGCTGCCCGACTTGGCGAACTTCGAGCTGACGATCTTGTCCAGGTCGTAGACGGGATAGTCGCAGGCGACCTTCTCCGCGACGGCGTCACAGCCGGTCGTGTACTTCGGCAGGGAGACCTTCTTCAGCGGCACCTCGGACAGGAACCACTGCGGCTCGTAGAAGTAGCCGATCATCCACTTCTTGTTCTTCTCGGCGTCCCGGAAGGACTGGATGAGCGCGGTCTCGCTGCCCGCGTACACCACCTTGAAGTCCAGCTTCAGGTTCTTCACCAGGGCCTCGTCGTTCGTGACGTACGACGGGTCGCCGTCGAGGAGCTGTCCCTTGCCTCCCGACTCGGACGTCTTGAACTCGGCCGCGTACTTGTCCAGGTTCTTGTGGTCGAGGATGTCGGGGTGCGCCTTGGCCAGCCATGGCGGCACGTACCAGCCGATGATGCCCTTGTTGCCGGTCCCGCCGGCCTCGACGGCGGTCTTCTGCTGGGTGATGTACTTCTTCTTCAGGTCGTCGTGGCCCCAGTTCTCCAGGACGGCGTCGACCTCGCCGGTGCCGAAGCCCTGCCAGGCGATCTCTTCCTTCAGGTTCTTCTTGTCGACCTTGCAGCCGAGTTCGTGCTCGGCGACGTACGCGACGACCGCCGCGTCGGCCTCGTAACCCACCCAGGGGTTGACCGCGAGGTTGAACGTGCCGCACTTGCCCGAGCCGCCCCCGCCGTTCGAACCCGAGGAGGAGTCGCCGACCTTCGCCCCGCCGCACGCGGTGAGGGTGAGGCCGAGGACGGCCAGGCCGGCCGTGCCGGCTCGCCAGTGTCTTGCCATGGTGTCGTGCTCCTTATGCGCCCACGCGACGCGCCGCTGCCTGAGTGATCCGGTCGAACATGACTCCGAGCAGGACGATGGCGCATCCCGCCGCCAGCCCCTTGCCGTACAGCTCTCCCTGCGAGAATCCGGCCACGACGTCGTAGCCGAGGGCCCCTGCTCCCACCAGGCCGCCCACGACGACCATCGACAGCACGTAGATCAGGCCCTGGTTGGTCGCGAGCGTCAGGGCACCGCGCGACATCGGCAGTTGGACCTTGGTGATGATCTGCCAGGTGTTGCACCCGGCGGAGGCGGCCGCCTCCACGGTGGTCTCGGGCACGGCCCGGATCCCGTCGGCGATGATCTTCATGGCGACCGGCGCACCGTAGACGACCGCGGCGACGATGGCCGTGAAACGGGTGGCACCGAACAGCGCGAGGAACGGCACGAGATAGACGAACGGCGGCATGACCTGGGCCGCGTCCAAGGTGGGCCGGATCAGTCGGTCCACGAGCGTACTGCGCCCCATCCACACGCCGAAGACGACGCCGAGCACCATCACCAGCACCGTGGCGACGAGCGTCGAGGCCAGTGTCGTCATGCCGTCCGACCACACGCCCGTACCGACCAGCAGGCCCACGCACACGGCCGTGGTGACCCCGGCCCTCCAGCCGCCGAACACCACGCCCAGTGCGACCAGCACCGCGCCGACGAGCCACCACGGGGAGTCGGTGAGCAGCGTCTGGAACGGGTTGAGCAGGCCGTTGGTGACGGCGTCGCGGAAGGCGTTGGTCACACCCGACAGGTTGTCCTGCGCCCAGTCGGTCGCGGTGTCCGCCGCACTCGCGATGTGGTGGCCGATCGTGCCGTTTCCGGGGAAGTCCGCCGCCCACACATAGGTGTGCGACAGGTGGATCAGGACCGCCGTGACCACGGCGCCCGCGCCCAGCAGCGGCCGCCGCCACTTCACGAAGCGGTTCATGGAACGCCGTGCGTTCTCCTCGCGGGCGCCGGCCGCGGTCGTGACCCGGTCCAGGACGATCGCCATGACCACGATGGCCAGACCCGCGTTGAAGGCCGTGCCGACGTCAAGCGACTGCAGCGCCTGGAGGACGTTCACGCCGAGGCCCGGCGCGTTGATCAGGGCCGCGACGGTCACCATGGCGAGGGCGGCCATGATGGTCTGGTTGACACCCATCACCACGGTCCGCCTGGACATCGGCAGCAGGACTTTGAACAAGGACTGACGGCGGGTGGCACCCAGGGATTCGGCCGCCTCGACGGTCGTCCTCGAGACGTTGCGGATGGCGTGCGCGGTGATGCGGATCGTCGGCGGGGCCGCGTAGATCACGGTGGCGATGGTGGCGGACGCTCCGCCGATGAGGAAGAACAGGGTCAGCGGTGCCAGGTAGACGAAGGTCGGCATCGTCTGCATGAAGTCCAGGAAGGGCGTCATGATCCGGTTGAACCGGTCCGACAGCCCGGCCCACACCCCGAGCGGGATCGCGAACAACAGGGCCACGAACACCGCGGAGAGGGTCAGGGCGAGGGTGTCCATGCTCTCCTGCCACAGCCCCTGCAGCCCGAAGAAGGTGAAGCCCGCCACGGCCAGCAGCGCGACCCTCCAGTTCCCCACGGCCCAGGAGACGTACCCGGCGATGCCGACGACGCCGAGCCAGCCGACCTGCGGGACCGGGCGGGTCCCGGACGGCTGGGAGATCAGGTGCTGGACGAAGGTCACCAGGTTGTCGATGACCAGCCGGATCTCGTTGAAGAAGTACAGGAAGAGCGGGTTGGAGTTGCGGTGGGCGCCGATGGAGTCGTTGAAGTCGTTGATCCACCGGTGCAGATCGGTCAGATCCGCCGCCGCCAGCGGTAGGGTCTGCTTCCCGCGCAGGAGGGCGAACAGCACCAGCCAGGCGACCAGGACCGCGCCGATCACCATGGGCCGGCTGACCTTGCGCGCGCCCCCGGCGGGCGCGGCCGGCTCCAGGGCCTCCGCTTCTCCGGGTTTCCGGGATTTCTCGACGGCGACGCTCATCACGCGCCGCCTTCCCGCCCGGCGACCACCGCGAGGATCTCCTCGTCGCCGACGATGCCGAGCAGCTTGCCGTTCTCGACGACCTTGACGGGCTTGTCGGCCGTGAGCACCGCCCGAGTGGCCTCCTTCACCACGACGTCCGGGCCCAGCTCGGGGCCGTCCAGTTCGTCGGCGTCCTCCCGCGCGCGCATGATCCAGCGCAGGGTGAGTACGTCGCCGCGCGGCACGTCCTTGACGAACTCGCGTACGTAGTCGTCGGCGGGGGCGCCGACCAGCTCGTCACCGGTGCCGCACTGGACCGTCCTGCCGTCGCGCATGATGAGGATGCGGTCACCCAGCTTGAGCGCCTCCGAGAGGTCGTGGGTGATGAACACCATCGTCTTGCCGACCTCGTGGTGCAGCCGGACGACCTCGTTCTGCATGTCCCGGCGGATCAGCGGGTCCAGCGCCGAGAACGGTTCGTCGAAGAGGAGTACGTCCGGGTCGCCTGCCAGCGCCCGGGCAAGGCCGACGCGCTGCTGCATACCGCCGGAGAGCTGGTCGGGGTAGGAGTTCTCGTAGCCGGAGAGACCGACCAGTTCGACGACCTCGAGCGCCCGCCTGGTGCGCTCGGCCTTGCTCATGCCGCGGATCTCCAGGCCGAACGACACGTTGTCGACGACCCTTCGGTGCGGCAGCAGCCCGAAGTGCTGGAAGACCATGGAGAACTTGCGGCGGCGCAGTTCGCGCAGGCGCCTGTCGTCCGCGTCGCGGATGTCCTCGCCCTCGAAGACGATCCCTCCCGCGGTGGGTTCGATCAGCCGGGTCAGACACCGCACCAAGGTGGACTTCCCGGAGCCGGACAGGCCCATGACGACGAAGACCTCGCCGGGCGAGACGTCGAAGCTCACATCGCGTACGGCAGCGGTGCATCCGGTGCGCTCCATCAGCTCGCGACGGGTGAGCCCGCACAGCTCCTCGGAGCCTGGTACCTGGTCCGCCTTCGGCCCGAACACCTTCCACAGCTTGCGCACGGATATGACCGGAGTGGGGGCCGAGTCCTGGGGCGTGCCGCGCCGCTGCGGAGCCTCAGTCTGTGCTGGGGTCACGATCGACCTCTCTTCGGCGTTCAGCCGCGGAACCAGTGCTGCGGCCGGGGTTGGATGTTCTGCCAGATGTGCTTGGGCTCCCGGTACTCGTCGAGGCCGGTCGGTCCCAGCTCCCTGCCCACGCCCGAGTGCCCGAAGCCACCCCATTCCGCTTGCGGCACGTAGGGGTGGTAGTCGTTGATCCACACCGTGCCGTGGCGCAGTCGCCGGGCGACCCGCTGGGCCTTCCCGGCATCCTGGGTCCAGACGGCGCCGGCGAGTCCGTACTCGGTGTCGTTGGCGATGCGTACGGCGTCGTCCTCGCCGGTGAAGCGCTCGACGGTCAGCACGGGTCCGAAGGACTCCTCGTGCACCACCCGCATGTCCTGGGTGCACGCGTCGAGGACGGTCGGCGGGTAGTAGTAACCGTCCGCGAGGGCGGGATCGTCCGGCCGTTCGCCGCCGCAGCGCAGTACGGCACCCTCCGCGAGGCCGGCCGCGACGTACGCCTCGACCTTCTCCCGGTGCCGCGCGGAGATCAGCGCGCCGGTCTCGGCCTCGGGGTCGAAGGGCCCGCCCAGTCGGATCCGCCGGGCGCGACGGACGACCTCGTCGACCAGGGCGTCATGGACCGAGTCCTCGACGATCAGCCGGGCGCCGGCCGAGCAGACCTGGCCCGAGTGCAGGAAGACGGCCGTGAGGGCGAAGTCGACGGCCGTCTCGAAGTCGGCGTCGGCGAAGACCACGTTGGGGTTCTTGCCGCCGAGCTCCAGCGCGACCTTTTTCACGGTCGCGGCGGCGGTGGCCATGATGCGCTTGCCGGTCTCCAGGCCTCCGGTGAAGGAGACCATGTCGACGGCCGGGTCCTCGCAGAGCGGTGCGCCCACCTCGGGGCCCGTGCCCAGGACGAGATTGGCGGCGCCGGCCGGGAGCCCGGCCTCCTCCAGTGCCCGCATCAGCAGGATCGAGGTGGAGGGGGTGAGCTCACTGGGCTTGAGGATGATGGTGTTGCCCGCGAGAAGCGCCGGGGCGACCTTCCAACCGGCCTGCAACAGAGGGTAGTTCCAGGGAGTGATGAGCCCGCACACGCCGATCGGTTCGTACACGACACGGCTGACGGCGTCATCACGACCGGTGTCGATCACCCGGCCGGCGCCTGTGCCGGCGATCCCGCCGTAGTAGCGAAAACAGGAGACGACGTCGGCGATGTCGTACTCGCTCTCCACCAGCCGCTTGCCGGTGTCCAGCGACTCGGCGCGGGCGAACTCCTTGGCGTCGCGCTCGACGAGGTCGGCGGTGCGCAACAGCAGCGCACCGCGCTCCCGCTCGGGGATGTGCGGCCAGGGACCTTCGTCGAAGGCCCGGCGTGCCGCCGCGATCGCCGCCTCGGTATCCGGACGCGTCGCCTCGGACACGGTCACGGCGAGCGTGCCGTCGGCTGGACAGCGGATCTCCCGGCGGCCACCGGCCACGGCGTCGCGCCATTCCCCAGCCACGTACAGGTCTGCCACTCGCCAAGCCCTTCAGCCGTTACGCGTTGCGCATCGTGCATTCAATTGCTTGTGGTGGAACACCATGGCGAACGCCGCAGACCTACGTCAAGGGGTTGGCGGATGACGATTTCACAAGGGCCCCATCGACCCGACTCTCTTGACCGATGATCCCGTCCAGCCCCACCAAGTCGTCAGAAACTCGGGAAACATCCTGGAGAGCCGACAGTTCGACGATCGACTCCAGGGCCGCTTCTTCATGAGGGTTCACTTCGACGTCTCCGCCCCTGACGCGAATGCGAAAACTCTGCGTTACCGATTACGAACCCGGGCGTCCTCCTGGACGAAGTGCCCCGCTCCGGCGATCGGTTCAGTCGCCCGACCGGGCCAGCAGTGCGCGGCGCCACCGTTCGGTCTCGGCGATCTGGTTGAACGTGAACACGTGCAGGCCCGCCACCTCGGCCGAGGGCGCGGTCAGCGCCTTCGCGCCGCGGGCGAGCAGCCGGTCGGGCGCGTAGCCACCCGGGGTCGCGAACCGCAGGAACCACGAGGCGTGCCGAGTGAGGAAGCGCGTCGACTCCCCCACCCCGATCTTCGCCGCCATGGCCAGCAACTTCGCCCGCTGCACGGGCCCCGCCACGCCCACATGGACGGGCAGGACGACGCCGCGGCGCCGTATGCGGCCGACCCAGTCACCCAGCACGCGCGGATCGAAACAGAGGTTGCTCACGATGTACGTGGCGTGCGCGCGCTTGTCCCACATGGCCTGGATGGTGAGGTCGTCGTGGATGAGCGGATGGCTCTCCGGATAGCCGGTGATACCGACGCGCGCGAACGGGCCGCCCAGCTCACTCAGCCTGCGCAGCACCGGCAGCGCCCCGTCGAAGGCCCCGGCCGGAGGATCGGCGTCGCCGGCCGGGACGAAGACGTCGTCGACACCCGTCTCCCGGAGCCGGTCGACGACATCCTTCAGATGCGTGTCGTCCCGCAACAGCCGCGCGGGCACGTGCGGGACGACACGGTAACCGTGCGCAGCCAGCCGGCCGACGAGGCCGAGCGTGGGCTCCAGGCCCTTGACCGGCGACGCCGTCACGGTGACGACGACGTCACGCGGTACATGGGCGAGGACCTGGTCCACGGTCGCCTTCGCGGGCAGCACCTCGTAACGGACGCCCGACAGCAGCACCCCGAGCCCCTCGGCGTCCACCCTCTACCCGGCCTGCTTCTGGGCATCCCGGTAGCGGTAGTAGGCGGCCTCGGAGGGGGGCAGCGGCTCCTTGCCGAGGATGAGGTCGGCCGCCTTCTCCGCGATCATCATCACCGGCGCGTAGATGTTGCCGTTGGTGACGTAGGGCATCACCGACGCGTCGACGACGCGCAGCCCCTCCACGCCGTGCACGCGCATGCTGGTGGGGTCGACGACGGACATCTCGTCGGTGCCCATCTTGCAGGTGCAGGAAGGGTGCAGGGCGGTCTCGCTCTCCTTGGCGACCCAGGCGAGGATCTCCTCATCGCTCGCCACGGACGGTCCAGGTGAGATCTCACCGTCGTTGTACGGGGCCAGAGCGGGCTGGTTGAGGAGTTCGCGGGCGACCCGGATCGACTCGACCCACTCGCGGCGGTCCTGCTCGGTGGAAAGGTAGTTGAAGCGCAGCGCCGGGTGTTCCTGCGGGTCCTTGCTCTTGATCTTCACCGAGCCGATGGCGTCGGAGTACATGGGGCCGACGTGCACCTGGTAGCCGTGGCCGCCGGCCGGTGAGGAGCCGTCGTAGCGGACCGCGACCGGCAGGAAGTGGAACATCAGGTTGGGGTAGTCCACGTCTTCGTTGCTGCGGGCGAAGCCGCCGGCCTCGAAGTGGTTGGTCGCGGCGGGGCCCTTGCGGAAGAGCCACTGCAGGGCGATGAAGGGCGCGCGCCACTTCGCCAGGTACGGCTGCACGGAGACGGGCTGCTTGCAGGCGTACTGGATGTACACCTCCAGGTGGTCCTGCATGTTCTCGCCGACGCCGGGAAGGTCGTGGACGACGTCGATGCCGAGCGCGCTCAGTTCCTCGGCGTTGCCTACTCCGGAGAGCTGGAGCAACTGAGGGGAGTTGATCGCACCGCCGCAGAGGATGACCTCGCGGGCGCGCACCTGCTGGACCTTGCCGCGGCGCCGGTACTCGACGCCGACGGCCTTCTTGCCCTCGAAGAGGACGCGGGTGACCAGGGCACGGGTGGTGACGGTGAGGTTGGGCCGCTTCCTCACGGGCTTGAGGTACGCCTTGGCGGCCGACAGCCGGCGGCCGCGGCTGACGTTGCGGTCGAAGTGCGCGAAACCTTCCTGCCGATAGCCGTTGACGTCGTCGGTGGGGGCGTGGCCCGCCTCCTGGGTGGCCTTGAGGAAGGCTCCGAACAGCGGGTTCGTGGCGGGGCCGCGCTCGAGGACGAGGGGACCGTCGTGGCCGCGGAACTCGTCGTCGGGTGCGGCCGCGAGGCAGTTCTCCATCCGCTTGAAGTACGGCAGACAGTGCGCGTAGTCCCAGGACTCCATGCCGGCCCCGGCCGCCCAGCGCTCGTAGTCCATGGGGTTGCCGCGCTGAAAGATCATGCCGTTGATGCTGCTGGAACCGCCCAACACCTTGCCGCGCGCGTGATAGACGCGTCGGCCGCCCATGTGCGGCTCGGGTTCCGACTCGTACTTCCAGTCGTAGAACCGGCTGCCGATCGGATACGTCAGCGCCGCGGGCATGTGGATGAAGACGTCCCACGGATAGTCGGGCCGGCCCGCCTCCAGGACCAGCACCTGGTTGTCGGGGTCGGCGGAGAGCCGGTTGGCCAGTGCGCTGCCGGCGGATCCACCGCCGACGATGACGAAGTCGTAGTGCAGGGGAGCCATGGTGCCTCGTCTCGCTCGCGCCATAGATACCCGAGGCATGCTAATACGAGCATCGCCATACGCACCAGGTTGCGAACAGCGCAACCACAAGGCCTATGTTTCCGTGCCGTTACTTGCGCTGCTGTTGTTTACTACGCGTATAGTTTCGCTGTGAGCAACTACAGTCCAGACGCCGAAACGGCAGGTTCGCAGTCCGGCGGCGTGCAGTCCGTCGACCGCGCCATCAGCGTGCTGGAGATCCTGGCCCAGCGCGGCGAGGCCGGCGTCAGCGAGGTGGCCGCCGAGATCGACGTCCACAAGTCGACCGCCTTCCGGCTGCTCGGCGCCCTGGAGGCGCGCGGCCTGGTGGAGCAGGCGGGCGAGCGCGGCAAGTACCGCCTCGGCTTCGGCATCGTGCGCCTGGCCGGCGCGGTCACGGGGCGTATCGACATCACCCAGCAGAGCCGCCAGGTCTGCGAGCGGCTCGCCGAGGAGATCGGCGAGACCGTCAACATCGCCGTGATGCAGGAGCAGTACGCGATCAACCTCTACCAGGTACGCGGCCCGGGGGCCGTCGCCGCACACAACTGGGTCGGCCAGCTGACCCCGCTGCACGCCACCTCCAGCGGCAAGGTCCTGCTGGCGCATCTGCCCGCCGAGGAGCGCACCGCACTGCTGGCCGAGGCCGGCCTGAAGAAGGAGACCCCGCACACCCTGACCTCGAGGACGAGGTTGGAGAAGAACCTCGCCGAGGCCCGGGAGCGCGGCTACGCCTGGACCCTGGAGGAGCTGGAGGTCGGGCTCCACGCCATGGCCGCGCCGGTGCGCGACCGCAACGGCGAGGTCATCGCGGCACTCAGCGCCTCCGGACCCGCATACCGGTTCACCGAGGAGCGCCTGCACGAACTCGCTCCGGTGCTGGTCAAGGGCGCGGAGGAGATCAGTCACCGGATGGGTTACCTGGGCTGACCCGCCTCACTGAGGCCGAGGAGTGCCGAGGCGCTCGTTCACCCAGTCGTGGAAGGCGGCGATGTGGTGTTCGCTGGGCACCAGCACCCCGCCCTCGGCGTACATCCGTGAGCTCATCCCGGGCTGGGTGCGCTCGCACGCGTCGAAGTCCTGGCGGTTGACCCGGTCGAAGAGCTCCACGGACCGGCTGACGTCCTTGCCGCTCTCGACGACGTGCGGGAGGTAGAGCCAGTCGCACTCGACGATCGTGCGGTCGGCGGCCACCGGGTACATCCGATGGAAGATCACGTGATCGGGGACGAGGTTGATGAAGACCTGCGGTTTGACGGTGATCGCGTAGTAGCGGCGGTCCTGGTCGTCGGGCACGCCGGGTATGCGGTCCAGGCCCTCGGAGCCGTCGACGGTGAAGCCCTGGACCTCCTCACCGAACTCGGCACCGTGGCCGACGTAGTACTGAGCGGCGTAGCCGTCGGCGAACTCGGGGAGCACCTCGGTCAGTTCGGGGTGGATCGTGGCGCAGTGGTAGCACTCCATGAAGTTCTCGACGATGAGCTTCCAGTTCGCCCTGACGTCGTAGACGATCCGCCTGCCGACCGCGAGGTCGCCGATGCCGTAGTGCTCGATGGCCTCCACGTCGCCGAGGCGGGTGATCACCTCGCCGATGACGTCCTCCTCGAAGGAGGGGGGATTCTCGGCCAGGCAGACCCAGACGTAGCCGAGCCATTCGCGGGTGGCCACGCCGACCAGGCCGAACTCCGTGCGGCCGACGTCGGGCATCTTCGTGAGGTTGGGCGCCGCGACGAGCTTGCCGTTCAGGTCGTAGGTCCAGGCGTGGTACGGACACTGGAAGGCGCGCTTGACCTCTCCGGCCTCCTCCGCGCAGAGCCTGGCGCCGCGGTGCCGACAGACGTTGAAGAAGGCACGTACGGAGTTGTCCCGCGCCCGTGTGATCAGGATGCTCTCGCGGCCCACCTCAACGGTCCTGAAGGCACCGGGCGTCGCCAGCTCCGAGGAGCGCACGGCGCAGAACCACATCGTCTCGAAGATGTGCTCCTGCTCCTGGGCGAAGCCCCCCGGATCCGTGTAGGAGGAGCCGGGGAGGGTGGCGATCAGACTGTCCGGCAGGCTGGTCGGGATCACGGTGCACTCCTCGGGAAACGTCGTGGAGGGGCCATTCACGTGCCGAGAGGAAAGACTCCGGGCAGTGTTGTGTACGGGGCAACGCCGCGCGCCATGCACAACCGTGGCACGAGATGACTCGGGGGTCGCGTCAAGAGCTCACGGCCGCGAGCTGCTTGCGCCAGCGGGTGAACAGCCGAGGCTGGTTCATCCCGAGCACGGCGACCGGAACCCCGGCTCGCCGGTAGACGGCCAGGACGTCGCGGTCGTCCGCCACGCCCGCCTCGATGGTCACACTGTCGGCGGCTGCCGCGTGACCGGCGAACTGGATCTTCACGCCGTACTGGTCGGACCAGAAGTACGGCGGCCGGGGCACACCCGGTTCCACCGCACCGCCCGCCAGCAGTGCGGCGATCGCGGCGTCGGGACGCTCGCGCGCTCCGGTCCAGTGTTCGACGCGGCGGTGGGCGCCCGCGCGGGCGTCGTACCAGTTGGCGCAGTCACCGACCGCGACCACGCCGGCCAGGCTGGTGCGACCGTCGGCGCCGCACTTGACGCCGTTGTCGAGTTCGACGCCGGACCCTTCCAGCCACTCGACGCACGGGCGGGCGCCCACACCGACGACGACGATGTCGGCGGGGATACCGCGGCCGTCCTCGAGCAGGACGACGTCCACCCTCCTCCGGACTCCGTCCGGGGGGACCCCTGTCTCGCGTCGCTCGTCCCCCCTCAGCCCCTTGACCCCCACACCGCACAACAGCCTTACGCCGTGGTCTGCATGGAGGGCGGAGACGATGCCGCCCATGGTCGCGCCGAGCGGTCCGGCCAGGGGCGTCGGGGCCGCCTCCACGACCGTCACGTCCAGCCCCAGGGCGTATGCGGTGGAGGCGACCTCGGCGCCGATGAAGCCGCCGCCGATCACCACCAGCCGTCCGCCCCGGGCCAGTTCGTCCCGCAGGGCGCGGGCGTCGTCCAGGGTGCGCAGGGTGTGCACTCCGGCCAGGACCTCGGCCCCGGGCAGAGTACGCGCCGCGGCGCCGGTCGCGATGACGACGCCGTCGGCGCGGACCTCCCGCCCGTCGGCGAGCCGGACGGCTCGCCCGGTGCGGTCGAGTCCGGTGGCACGAGCACCGAGCAGCCACTCCGCACGCAGGTCCTCGTCGTCCGCCTCCAGCGAGAGATCCGCCTCTCCGAGGGCGCCGGCCAGGAACTCCTTGGACAGCGGGGGCCTGTCGTACGGGCGGTGGAGTTCGTCACCGATGACGACCAGCTGCCCGCCATAGCCCTGTTTCCGCAGCGAGCGCGCCGCCGACAGACCGGCCAGCGAGGCGCCGACCACGGCGACGGTCCTCACCCGGAACCCTTGGCGAGCCGGGCTGCGCCACAGGGCGGCAGGTTGGGGGCGGCTGCGGACAACCGGACGTGGATCACGCCGTCCTCGACGACGACCTCGTGCGTCCGGACCGGGAGCTTGGCCGGCGGAGAGTCGACCGCGCCGGTCCTCAGGTCGAACTTCGAAGCGTGCAACGGGCATTCCACCTCGGGGCCCTCCAGCCAGCCGTCGGCGAGTGAGGCGTCCTGGTGGGTGCAGGTGTCGTCGATGGCGAACAACTCGCCGTCCTCGGTATGGAAGACCGAGACCGGCGGATCGATGTCGAGCCGGTGAGCCTCGCCTCGCGGCAGATCCGCGAGACGGCACGCGGGAATCATCATGACACCTCGGTGCGTATAGCGAAACAGATTGCGATAAGCGCAACGACAGTCTGAGGTCGGCCAGAACCCTTGTCAAGGCATCCACAGGGCACTCCGCGGCGTCCATCATGGTGCGCAACACGGAACTCGATTCATGGGAAACAACCACGGCCCGCTGCCTCGGCTCGCGACGGACGCGGGCCGAGGGTGGGCGATCGAGGGGTGCGAGCGGGCGTCAGAAAGGGCGAACGATGCCTGTCGCGGCACTAGTTGTCGTCAGCCCGGCACCCTGACCAGACGACAGTTGTCGTGCAAATACGACACCCGTCGTGCTCAAGCTCATCCCAGATCCCCGACAGCGTCACCTCCTCAGGCATCCGCCGCGGCGGTCACCAGGTCAGCGAGCCGGGGCTCTCCCAGGCCCGATGTTGACCATTTGCCGACCTGAGCAGCATCATCACGTCTTTGACACCTGCACAGATAACCAGACGTCAGATCTTGTCCACACAGAGGCGGTTGCCAAGTTGACGCTGTCCCCGGCCACACAGGCCATACTCGACCGGTGCGCCGCCGATGACGCCACGGAGGCGGCGTGGCAGTGGGAGTCCATGGCCGCCGGGGCCGTGCTCCGGCACGGCGGCCCGGCCGATGCGGAGGCGCTCCTCCCGCTGTTCCTCTCGGCGCCCGCCGCGCACGAGGCGCTGGTGCCGGTCCTCGCCCGCCATGGTGACCGGCGGCTGGCCGCGCGCCTGCTGGAGGCGACGGTCGACGGGGGCCGCCTGCGCGACGGCGTACCGTCCGGCGTGCTCCATGCCGTGGGCCGCCTGGGGTACGCCCCGGCCACGTCCCTGCTGTGGGAACACGTCGACGACTCGCACTACGTGTCGAGGGACGCGTGTCTCGGCCTGCTGCACCTGCCGTGCGGGGATCTGCGGGACGCGATCACCGAGGCGCTGGAGAAGCACGAAGGGTCCGCGCTGTTCCCCGAGTTCCTTCCCGTCCTCGCCCCGAGGACCGGAGACCCGGCGTGGCTGGACAGGCTCGTCGCGTGGGGTGAGAACCACGCCTCGGTCGACTGCAACGGCGGCCTGATCCTGGGGATCTCCCTGTACGGCGACCGTGCGCGCCCCGCTTTCACCCGTCTGTTGTGGGACGGCCGTTGGGAGGCCTGTGGCACCGGCACCGGATCGGCGCTGTGGACCTACGCGGGTACGCGCGTCCTGGGCCTCGGTCTGCCGCAGCTGTACGCCGACCTGCGGGCACGGCTGCGCACCTGCGCCGACCCGGACGTCCAGTCGGACGCCCTCCGGTCGTTCGTCACACTGCTGCGGCTCCGGTGCGCGGACGTCCGGACCGGCGTGGAGGCGGCCGAAGTCCAGCCCGAGAACTTCGACACGCTCTACAGCGTGCTGTTCACCCCGGCTCCCGACGGCGGCGACACGCTCGCCGAGCTCGCCGACCGCGTCTTCGGCAGCGACGACCCCCTGTCGGACGAGGTCCGCGACCTGGAGGACGCCCTCCGCGTCGCGGCGGAACACGAGTGGGCGTTGCGCGCGGTCACCTCGCGCTGACGGACACCGGTTGACGCCGCATGCCGCTCGGCTCGTGAAGGTGAAGTACTTCCACGCGCCGGACGGCGAGCAACACCGTCTCCTCCCACTCGGGATGGCGCACGAGACACCGGACGTCAGGCGTGTCCCCGACGTCGCGGTGGACCGCATCGTCTTCTTGCTGCGGACCGCGCCGCTGATGTCGAAGTCGCGCATGAGGCGTTCGACGGCGCGGTGGGCGAACAAGATGCCTCGGCGGTTCAAGTGCACCTTTGCAAAACGAAGTTCAAAGCTGTTCCAGTACGCTCCCGGTCATGGCCGCGTCCCCGACAGACTCCAGGACAGCCCAGCGCCCGACCGCGTTGTGGGGCGTCTCCTTGGCCTCGCTGGGCGTCTTCCTCGTCAGCTGGGTGCTGTGCTGGACGAATGCGTACGTCGTCAATGACGACCTGCCGAACACCTGCGGCGACCTGCGTCGGCGAAGCTTCCCGCCGGAAGTGGCCTGCGCCTCCGCCGACGGCACGCTCGTCGGCGCGAACGCCGGCTGGCTCGTGGCCCTGTTCTTCGCTTCCCTCGTGGCCTCCCTCTTGCTCACGAGCATGCTGGTGGCGCTCGCGGTCGTCCGCAGGAAGTGAAGCGTACGTCTCCGAGCACGGGCCCACGGGAGACCGGCCCGCCAACCGCCCCGGCTCTGTGCCGACCGCCCTGCTTCGCAGGGGATGGGCGGCTGTCGGTTCTTGTGGATGGCGGGACGGCTACCGCTCCGCGATGAGTGCCGGCAGTTCGCGCATGTCGTGGAAGACGGTGGTGCCTCGGCCTTCGAGGCGTTCGGCCGGGGTCAGCCCGCCGGCGTAGCCGAAAGATCGCATGCCGGCGGCCCGGGCGGCGTGAACGCCGGGCCGGCTGTCCTCGACCACGGCGCAGGCCGCCGGATCGACGCCCATCTGCCGGGCGGCGTGCAGGAACAGGTCGGGGGCGGGCTTGCCGTGGGAGACCTCGGTGGCGCTGTAGATGCGGCCCGCGAAGTGTTCGTAGAGTCCGGTGCGGCCGAGGGTGTGGCGCATCTTGTCGTGGGTGCCGCTGGAGGCGACGCAGGTCGGCAGGGTGAGCGCTTCGAGGGCTTCCGGCAGGCCCTCGACCGGGGTGAGCTCGTCGTCCACGGCCTCGCGGTGGAGCTGCTCGAACCTCTCCGCCCAGATCACGGCCCTGTCCTCGCCGAGCCGAGCCGCGACCTGCTCGCGGATGGCGGCGTGCGAGCGTCCGATGAACCGGTCCACGACCTCGCCCTCGGTCAGTGGCCAGCCCAACTCCGCACCGAGGAGGACCTGTACACGTGCGGCGATGCGCTCGCTGTCGACCAGCACCCCGTCGCAGTCGAATATGACGAGTTCAATGGGCTTGATCATCTCCGTAGCATAGGACCTCACCCGTTGGGCGGCCGTGCCGCGCCCGGGGCGTTCGGTCAGGACGTCGTCGACGGACGTGACGCCGCCCGGGCCCGTACAACCTTCGTACGACGATCTCGATCTCATGGTGCAAGCATCCGGTCCGGTGAGCCGGCCCCTCGGGGTCGACCCGCCGGCGTTCCACGACGTAGGGAGGGTTCGTGTCCTGTCGAGAGAGTCGCGGGCGCGGGCGGCCGTCCGCTCGCGCCCGGTCGCTGTCCCTGGTGGCCGGTCTGCTGCTGGCCCTCGGGACACCGCACCTCGCCGCCGCCGAGCAGGACGGTCCCCGTTCCGGCCGGGCGGTCGACGGGGGCGCCGAGGTTCCAGGGGCGACGTTCGGCCTGCCCGGCGGATCGACCAACGGCACGGACCGCCCGCCGGCCTTCGGCGAACGTGACCGTGCGGACCGGTACGTCCGGTCCGCTTCGGCTTCGTACGACGTGGTGTCGACCCGTCCGGACGTCGACGGCTCCGTCGACCTCTCGGTCAACGAGGTGACCCTGCGCGGCAAGCCGGGAGACAACGTCAAGGCCGACTTCTTCTTCGTCAACAACGGTCCCGCGGGCACGCCGGCCGTCTTCGACGACGAGGAGGACAACGAGACGGCGGTCGTGGTCGACCTGACGGTGCCGCCCGGACTGACGGCCGTCCAGGTCCCCGACTTCTGCCGGGGCACGAAGGAGGGGCACGAGGGCAAGGACGTCCCGAACTCGTCCCACTACTACTGCTGGCAGAACCGTTTCGACAAGGGCCTGACCATGTACCCGGGGCAGTTCGAGCACTTCCCCTTCGTGTTCCGCGTCGACCGGGCCGACAACAGACCCGGCAGGATCGAGATATCGACGTCCGTCCACCTCGACGACAGCGACCCGTCGAACGACTCGGCCGCCATCGAGGTCGACATCGTCGGCGCCCCGGCCGTTCCGTCGGCCCCGAGGAGCGGCGGCTCCTTCACCCACCCCTTCATCGGCGGCGGCATCGTCGCGGCACTGGCCCTGGGCGGTGGTGCGCTGTGGCTGCGGCGCCGGTCCGAGGCCTCACGAACCCTCCGGGGGGAGTCCCGATGAATCGTGCCTCCCGGCGCCCCTGGCACCTCACGCTCGCCGGCACGGCTCTGGTGGTCGGCGCCCTGCTGATCACGACAGCCACCGACGCGGGCACCACCCGGCCGGACGCCGTCACCCGTCCCCTGGTCCTGGTCGTCGACACACCGCGGGAAGAGATGTTCCCCATGGACAAGGACACCTCCTCCAACGGCATCTGGGTGTCCAACGTGGGACGGGCCTCCCTCACCGACGTCACCGTGACGATCGACGCCTCCGCCCTGAAAACCGTCTCGGACGACGTGGACGTGCCCTGCGATCCCGACGGCGATCTGATCGGTTCCTGCCGCGGCATCGGCCCGGTCCGGCGGGGCGCGCCCGTCCGGGTCGGCGCCGTGCGCGTCGGTCACCCGAAGACCTCGGCCACGGGCCTGTCACGCCAGGTGCGGATCACGGCCTCCGCCGGAGACGGCTCGCACGGCACGCAGCGGTACACGACGCTGGTCCGAGAGGCCGGGCAGGTGTTCGACCGGGCGGCGGGCACCCGTGAACGGCTCGCTCCCGGCGGGACGCTGCCGTTGCCGGGCGGCTTCACCAACTTCACCCGCACCACCCTCCCCTCGGTCGAGGTCCGGCTGACGCTCTCACCGGGCCTGTCGCTCACCGAGCGGTTCCGCAACTGCACGTGGGTGCGCGAAGAGACCCGTCGGACGACGGTGAAATGCGAGGTGGAGGGCCCCTTCGCCCCGCTGTCCTCGTACGACCTCGACCTCGGGGCGGTACGGGCGAGTGCCGACGCCCTGCGGGAAAGCATCGGATACGAAGTGGGCGCGTGGCCGACCGACGCCGTCGGGTCGTTGCCCCTGGACGACGAACGGACGGGCGACGGACCCGGCGAGCTGACGGCCCTCCCCCGGCCCTCCACCACCACGCACCTGCGCGCGGACGTAGAGGCCCGGCGTCCGCTGCGCACCGCTGTCGGCGTGGCCAACACGGCGGACTTCGCCGTCACCGGGACCACCCTGCGGGGCAGGCCCGGCGACGTGGTGCGGGCGGAGTTCACCGTGCGCAACCTGGGCCCCGGGAGCAGGGAGGGCACCCAGAAAGAGGGGCTGGGCAACTACGGTCCGTTGTGGCTGTCCGTGCCTCCGGGCGTGACCGTCGTCCACGCCCCGCCCACCTGCTTCGGACACAGGACCGGTCGGCTTCCCAAGGGCTACCCCCCGAGGGAGCCCGGCCTCGGGGGATCCGAGGGGCGGGGTTACAGCTGTGGGGGCACCTCAGGGCAGTTCCTCGCGGCCGGAAAAGAGCTGCGGTACGCCTTCGAGTTCCGCCTCGACGCATCAGGGGACCTGCGGCCCGGTTTCGTCACCACGATGTACCAGGAGGACGACCCCCACCCGGAGAACAACACGGCACGCGTCGTGGTCAAGGAGCGTCAGGGAGGGCGGAGGTCGCCCCCGCGTCCGTGACCGCCCGGGGGCGCGGCAAGGCGTCGGCGTTCTCGGTCTGGCCTGCGGCGTCAGGAAATGACGGTGATCATCTTCACAATGAAGGAGGAGTTGTGAAGATGATCGTGAAACCCTACGCTGAGGCGGCTCGTGACCGACCGGCGAGCGGCATCCTCTTACTCCCGGAAAGTCCCGTGCGCAGAACTCTGTTGTCAGGAACCGTCGTCGTAGCCGCGCTGCTGTCCGCCTGCGGGCCCGGGGCCGGAGGCACGGCCTCCGGTGGTGGCCAGGACAGCGCGAAACCGCCCGTGTCGGCCTCGGCCTCGGACTCGGCGTCGGACTCGGCGTCGGGATCCGTCGCACCCGGCACCACGGAAAAGGCCGCGGGCAAGGACACCGGCACAACCACCGCCGCGACACCCTCACCGGCCCGGCCGCGCACCGCGATCGCCCTGCTGGAGTCGATCAGCGGGACCAGGGGAGGGCACTCGGTCGCCTATCACCTCGCACGCCTGTGTCCGCCGGACGCCGAAAGCGCCGACTCCTGCACGGACACCGTGCCCGAGGAGGGGACGGACGACCTGCTGGCGATCGACGACACGAAGGTCGCCGATCTACAGGTCAGACCCCTGACCGAGGACTTCACCGCCTGGTACTGGCAGGGTTCCGGCCACCGGGTGAACATCACCCCGGCCGTCCTCGCGGACGCGGACGAACACGGAGGCCTGGGCTGGGACGGCGAACTCGTCCCCCGCCCGGCCGTCCTCCTCGCGTTCGCCCCGTCCGGATCGATCGCGTCCATCCGTGGCATCGCCACCCTTCAGGTGGAGTCGGACCTCTCCTGACTCCCCGGCTCCGCCCGCCGGGTCCGGCCTCGGGAGTCACCCCTCGGCGTTCTCCGCCTGCTTTGACCTGACGCGTACGTCGGACGGCTGAGGGCGGGCAGACCGGAGCGGGTGGCGGGTGCTTCCGCTCATGGTGCGGGGGAGGTCGTGCGTGTGGGCGACGGCCTGGACCGCGCGAGGTCCAAGTACCCACCGTCCGGCGTCAGGTCACGAGTTCGTAGATGCTGCGCGCCGTCAGCCACAGTCCGACGAGCACCGAGAGCGTGACGATCAGCTGCTCCTGGTGTCGGTCCATCCAGCCGTGCAGGGCGTTCAGCCGGGCGTTCGCGGCCGCCGGGGCCCGGAGCGCGTACGCCTCCATGACGATGAGACTGAGCGTGGCCAACAGACAGTAGCCGGTCAGCGCGAGCCAGTCGGCGGCGGTGGAGAGGTTCGCGTCGACAGCAGTGGCGGCACCGGCTCCGACCAGGGCCCAAGGCTGCAACACCCACGCCAGGCCGGCCGCGGTGGCCGGGGACGCGTCGTCGATCCGAGCCCTCCAGCGCGGCGGTCCGTGCGGGCGCGGTGGCCGGCGGTGCCGGTACGCGCCGTAGACCACCAGTGCCACGCCGATGGCGAGCTTCGCGGCGATCGAGGCGGTCGAGGGCGTGGTGTGGAGGTCCGGGGGCTGACCGCCGGTCAGCAGCATCACACAGGCGATGACCGCGATCAGGTTGGCCAGCCACGACAGGAGGAACGCCAGGCCCTGGCGAACCCCGCGCCGTGAGGAGAGCAGCAGGATGTAGGCGCTGTTGTGCAGGGGCCCCAGGGTGATGGCTGTACCGATCACGAGGAGGTCGAGGACCATCGGATCAGTCGCTCCTGGATGTCGGGACGGTCTTCCGCCCGCGCCGGGCAGGCCTGTCGGCAGGATCCGGCGGCTCCGGCACGGTGCCGCATGCCGACTTTGCAGGGGCCGATACGGCAGGTCAAGCAGGCTGTGTCCGTGTCCCCGCATAGCCGGTCCCTGTTCGAGTCCGGTGTCGGGCAACCGGGTGTCACGACCGCGTGAGCGCTTTCGAGCACACCACCGGCCGCGTCGGCACCGTCGTCGATGCCCACCACAGCGCCGGCCACCGGCCGGCTACGGCTACGGCTACGGCTACGGCTACGGCTACGGCTACGGCTACGGCTCAACCATGGGCAGGCCCGCAGCCGTCGGCTCGCTGCGGGCCTTCCACGTCGACACCTCCGGGACCGCGGGCCCTTCGGCACTCACTCGCTCGAAGACTTACGAATCGGTGCGCTCGTCCGCCCGCCGGGCCCGCTCCTGGCGGTAGGCCTCCGCCCGGGCGAGGTAGTCCCGGTGCTCCTGCTCGGGGTCCGGCGGCAGGTCCGGCACGTCGGTGGTGGCGAAGAACTGCAGCAGGGCCTCGTTCGAGCTCACGGCCAGGTCTCCGGAGCGGGCGAACATGTCCGACTCGTAGCGGGTGACCGCCTCGTCGAGGCCGGTCGCCGGGTCGGGACCGCTCGCCCGGCTGACGGCGTGTGCGAGTTCCGCGCCGTCCAGCATCGCGAGGTTGGCGCCGTGACCGCCGAAGGGCGCCATCAGGTGGGCCGCGTCGCCGATCAGCGTGACCCCGGGCACGTGTTCCCAGGTGAGCGGGGCGGGCAGGGCCTGGAAGGACCGTGGCACGTAATCGCCGTCGTTGCGGACGATCAACGCGCGCATGACCGCCGACCAGTGGCCGAACTCCCGCGTCAGGTGGGAGCGGATGCTCTCCCGGTCGGTGAGGTCCACGCCGGCCCCGACGTGCCAGTCCGGTGCGGCGCGGAACGCGATGTAGCCCCGGACCACGCCGTCGCCGTTGCGCTGCAGGATCACCGCGCGGCCGTCGTTGTCGTTGGAGAACATGTGGCCGGCGCCGACGATCCCGGCGACCTCGGGGTGACGGGAGTCGACCTCGTCGAACCGGGCGTCCAGGAAGCAGACCCCCAGGTGCCGCGGGGTGGCGTCGCTGACCAGGGGGCGGACCTTCGACCACGCCCCGTCGGCGCCGATCACCAGATCGGCCTCCACGGTGGTGCCGTCCGCGAACTCCAGGCGGTGCCCGCCGTGGACGGTCCGGGTCGCGCGGACGAGCCGGTGGCCCCAGCGGACGGTGCCGGGCCGCAGGTGGTCGAAGAGCAGGCGGCGCAGCCGGCCGCGGTCGATCTCCGGAGCGGCCTCGTCGCCGGGGCCCGGTGTGAACTCCGCCAGGACCGTGCCGTGGTGGTCGCGACGGGTCTTGGCCTGCCCCTCCGGCCGGGCCCGCGCCATGAAGGCGTCGAGCAGCCCGGCGTCCGCGAGGGCGATCTGTCCGGAGTCGGCGTGCAGGTCGAGCGTGCCGCCGGGGTCGCGGGAGTCCACGGAGTCGTCGGCGTCGTACACGGTGACCTCGATGCCGTGCCCTTGCAGGACACGGGCGCAGGTCAGGCCGGCGGGGCCGCCGCCGACCACGCAGATCCGGGGTGTGCTGTTCGTCATCGGGACCTTCCCCTCCTGGGCGGCGCGGGTCGCGAACGGGTCGCGGCGACGCCGGTCTATGTGTAACTGCTAAAAAAGCGTAACAGCTAAACTTTCTGAGTCGATCCATGAACGCGGTAAGGTGGCCGGGTGACCGAGATGGGGCGCCGAGAGCGCAAGAAGGCAGCCACCCGCCAGTCCCTCGCGGACGCGGCCCTGCGGCTGTTCACCGAGCGGGGCTACGACGAGGTCGGGGTGCGCGAGATCGCCGACGCGGCCGACGTCTCGGTGACGACGCTCTTCAAGCACTTCCCCGACGGCAAGGAGGCACTGGTCTTCGACCAGGACGTGGACCGTGAGGCGGCCCTGGTCGCAGCGGTCCGCGAGCGCCCCGCCGGCCAGTCCGTCCCGGAGGCCCTGCACCGGATGCTGCTGGGCGAACACTCCCGGCGGGTCCACACCGACCCCCGGTTCGACGACTTCCTGCGCCTGGTCGACACCACCCCGGCGCTGCGCGAGTACGCCCGCCGGATGTGGCTGCGGCACGAGCACGCTCTGGCCGCGGCGATCGCCGACGACGCCGGACTGGCCACCGACGACCCGGGCTGCCGGGCGCTGGCCCACTTCGCCCTGGAGGCGCCCGTCCTCGTCCGCGGGTCCCGCGACCCCGACACCGCCCTCGACCGGGTCTTCGACCTGCTCGGAAACGGCTGGAGCGGCACCCGCGCCGGCTGACCCGGCACCGGCACCCTGGCGTCACGTCGCCGACGCGTCGGACGCCCGACAGGGGAGGCCACACCCCTCCCCTGTCGGGGTGTGGCCTCCCCTTCTCCTCAATTCGGCCGTGCGCCGTCCGGTCTCTTCATCTGGCTGTGCGTCATCCGGACGGGTGCGCGGGTGAGGGCGTTTCGTCAGTCCACGGCGATCGTCGTGTCGGACCGGGATGTGTCGTGGTCCGTGTTGACGCCTGCCGTCACCCGGTAGGAGCCGGTGGCTCGCAGGACATCACCGTCGGAGACCCGAGTGGCGTCCAGAGCCGCGAAGTCGATGACGCGCTGCTCCCGGCGTACGGTCGCGGAGGGCTGGAGCGCGGTCGGCACGGTCAGGGTCTGGACCACCTGGTTGGTGGTGAGGTTGGTGACCGTGACGACGAGCCTGTCCACGGTGGCGAAGCTGTTGAGCGATGCGCCGATCTCGACGTCGGCGATGATGTCGTACTCCTTCCCGATGGTCAGGGTGTCAGCCGTGAACAAGGTCTGGTCGTCGGCGAAGCAGAGCTGCTTGAGACTTGCGTCCCAGGGTCCGGGCATGATCGGTTTTCCTTCCGCACGGTGTGTTTCTCAGCGCTGCGGTTCTCGGCTGAGGCATCTCCACTGTCGGCCGCCCGGGAGGTGGGCCACATGAGACGACGGTCCTGACCGGGGTGGGCGCGGTGCCGGGACGAGGGAGCGGATTCCTGGATGGGCCGTGGAGCTCCGGCAGGCCGTGAGGCCGGCCCGCCGGTGGAAGTTCGACCCGTGCGGTGCGCCCCTTCCGTCGGCACCGGTGCGCGGTCGCCGAAGGAGAGTTCTCAGTGCTCGCCGATCGAAGGCTGTCCGAGGCCGGCGTCCCGGGCTTTGGCCACGGTGGCGGCGCGGTTGTTCGTGCCGAGTTTGTTCATGATGGCGGCCACGTGGTTGCGGACGGTCTTCTCGGACAGGAACAGCCTCCGGGCGATCTCGTCGTTGGTGTGCCCTTGGGCGACGAGTTCGAGGAGTTCGCTTTCCCGGCTGGTGAGTTCGGGGAAGATCTGAGCCACGTAGTCACGCCTGGCCTGGGTGAAGAACGCGTTGATGCGCTGCGCCGTGGCTTCGCCGTAGACGGCGCTGCCGGAGGCGACGGCGAGGACGGCGCGTACGATCTCGGTCCGGTCGGCGCCTTTGAGGAGGTAACCCCGTGCCCCTGCGCGCAAGGCACCGATGAGCGCCTGGTCGTCGTCGTGCATGGTCAGAACCATTACGCCGATTCCCGGATGACGTGACGTCAGTTCGCCGACGGCTTCGGTTCCGTTGAGGTTGGGCATGGCCAGATCGGTGAGCACGACGTCGGGGCGGGTGTGTTCCACGACGCTCAGGAGCTGCTCTCCGTCGGCGGCCTCTCCGACGACGGTGATGTTCTCGTGGCCGTCCAGAGCCGCCTTGAGGCCGAACCGGAACAAGGGGTGGTCGTCGGCGATGACGACGGTGACGGCAGGGCCGGCTGTCACGGTTCCTCCAGCGGCAGTGTGGCGGTGACGGTCGTCCCGCCGTCCGTTCCGGCGAGGGTGAAGCAGCCGCCCAGTTCGTGGGCCCTGCGCCGCATCGAGGCGACGCCGATGCCTGCGGGGTGTCCGGTGGGGGTGCCGATCCCGTCGTCCGCGACGGTGATCCGCAGGTGTCGGCCGGCGGTGGTGAGGGTGACGTCGACGTGTCGGGCACGCGCGTGCCGGGCGGCGTTCGTCAGTGCTTCGGTCAGGATGCGATAGGCGGCGCTCTCCACCGCGGGCGGCAGCGGCGGCAGGGTGTCGATGCGGACGTCGACGTTCAGGGCCGGGGTGAGGGAGCGGGCGTGGCGGCGGGCCGCTTCGGCGAGGCCGAAGCGGTCGAGGACCAGGGGCCGCAGGCCGTCGATGATGCGCCGGATCTCCGCGACCGCCCCGACGGCTTCCTCCCGGATGCGTTCCAGGAGTGCCGAGACCGTGGCGGTGTCGTTCGCGGTGAGTCCGTCCATGGCCGCTTGCAGGCCCAGGCCGATCCCCGCGAGGGAGGGCCCCAGGCCGTCGTGGAGGTCCGTGCGCAGGCGGTCGCGCTCGGCTCGGGTCGCTTCGACGACCCGGTCGCGTTCCGCTGCGACCGCCTCACCGAGCTCGAGCGCCCTCACGATCACGGCGAGTTGCTGGGCCAGGGCCGCCAACAGGCGTTTGTCGTCCCGGCCGTACGGCTCACCGGGAGTACGCTGCGCCACTGTCAGCGCGCCCAAAGAGCGTCCCGCCAGGCGGAGTTCGACACGGTGGGAGGCGCCGAGCGGCGTGTCGGGGGCGACGAGGGCCTTGCCCTCCGCACTGGTCACACCTGCCGCCGGGGATCGGACAGCGCTCTTGACCGCCTCCAGCGCGGCGGGAAGCAAGGCGTGCTCCCCCACGTCCGCCATCTGGTCACCGAGCTGGATCAAGGCCCGCAGGGGGTCGCGGCGGCCGCCGTAGATCCACCAGTCGACGGCCCGTTGCAGTCGTTCGCGGGCGGGGGCCAGTCCGATCGCCACCACCGCGGCGGCGAGGACGCCGGGCAGGAGGCTGTGCGGCCATACCGCCCCCATGCCTGCGCTGGCCAGGAGGTAGACACTCACGATGACGGCCGTCAGCGTTCCGTAGACCAGCGTCCGGCGCAGCGCGATCTGCACGCCCAGCATCCGGTAGCGCACCACACCCACGGCCACGGCGACCGGAAGCAGCGCGCCGAGCAGGGTGTGGACCGGACGGGGTGCCAGGAACAGCGCCGTCAGCAGCAGGGCGAGGACGCTCACCATCCAGGCCAGCTGCTGCCGTTGCGGAGGCCGGGAACGCACCAGGCGCACCACGGTGTGGACGGTGATGACGAGGGCGCTCGCCACGACGACCAGCAGGCAGACACCGTTGACGAGGCCGATCGTGGCGGCCGGCAGGGACACGGGTGGCGTGCCGCCGGGAACGATGTCGTCGTAGGCCTGGGCGTCGAAGGGGGCGGCCAGGGTCAGTACGGTGATGGCCGCGGCGGCTGCGGTGACGGGCCACCGGAGTCCGCGCGCGGAGAGCCGGCCCTCGGGGTAGAGCGCCAGGACGACGGTGGGCAGACAGAACAGGAGCGGATAGTGCGCGCCACTGGCCACGGCGGCGACGGCGGAGGCCGCGGGCCGGTGGTGTCCGCTCAGTACGGCGTCGGCTCCGTAGGCGGCGAGGCCCGTCTGCCAGGATCCGCTCGCGCCCAGCCCGAGGAACAGCCAGCCCAGCGGATTGCGCGGCCGCAGGCAGACCAGGACCGCTCCCGTCACGGCCCAGGACACCAGGACGGTGCCGAGCAGCAGGAGATGGAGCAGGCTCTCCCCGACCGGCATGCCCCGGGCGACGTGCGTGGCCGTCCAGCCGGCGAACGCCACGGCGAGCACGCTCGACACCACCACCGACCACACTGCTGCGCGCACGGCCACCACCTCATTCTGCGCTGACGACCACCGCCCGTGCCGGGTACTCCTGCGCTTTGCGCGCCCACGTTTCCGCAGGTGTGCGCCCCGGCACGCGCATCCGCCGCAAGCCGTCCCGGGCGCCTCTCCCGCCACGCGGCACCCTGGCCGGCCGGGCGTCCGCCGCCACCGTGCCCTGCCCGTGCGGGCCGGGGCACGGGGCCGGTGTCCCGTCGTCGCCGGGCACCGCGCACGGCCGACTGGGCCGTGCCGGGCGGCACGGTGCCCCGGTGCACCGGCGTGGTGCCCGGCATGAACGCGACGGGTGACTCGGGCGCCCGGCCCGACGGGCACGCCACCGTGATGGAGTCCAGCGGCTCCCGCCGGGAACCGCTCTCGTCCTCTCACCGTTCCAGGAGTGCCCCATGTCCACCCCGGTCCGCCTCTTGACCGCCTCCGGCCTCATCGCCCTTCTCGTGTGGGGAGCAGTTGCCTGCGACGACGGGCCGGTGGAGCCGCCGTCCCCGCCTCTGCCGGTCCTGTGCACGCCCGACGACGCCGACGACTGCTCCGGCGCGCACGACGTCCCGACGTCCGAACCGGTCCCGCAGACCAGCTCCACCCCGCCGACCGCGCCCCCGGCCCGCAGCGGTTGCGCCTACTGGGGGGAGATCGGCTGCCCCGACACCCCCATCTACGTTCCGCCGCCGGACATCGGCCCCTGGTCGTAACGGCCCGGTTCCTGCCCTGACAGGCATCGGTTCCTGCCCTGTCGGTCATCGGTCTCGGCCTCGACGCGCTCGGCGACGCGTTCGACCGTCACGGCACCACGGCGGAGCGGGCGTTCCTGGCCCGTGTCCGGGCCTGGGCCTTCGGGGCCGTCGCCGAGGTACGCCTCCTCATCCGGCCGGCGCGACCGTCGGGGCGCGGGACCACCCGCGCCCCGGCCTACGGCGTGCCCGACCGCTCCAGCCACGCCCGGTAGGCCGGCGCCTGACGGGCCACTTCCCAGTAGGCCTCCACCAATTCGTCGTATCCGTGGTCGAGTTCGGCCTCTGAGCGCGCGGCGAGCAACAGGCGCACTCCTATCGGGTCGCCCTGCAAAGGACGGACCACGACATCGGGGCGCGGTAGCGCGGTGGGCTGGCTGACCGTGACGACGTCGCCGGTGGCGGCCAGTGAGTACGCCGTGAGGTAGTCGCCGTGCAGCATGTCGGGTTCGATCCCCGCGTCACGCAGGACCCGGCAGAGGCCGTCCCATTCGCCGTCCACCGTGGAGTCCACCATCCACTGGTCGTCGGCCAGGTCGGCGAGGCGCACCTCGGACCGCTCCGCGGCGGGGTGGTCGGGGGCGAGGGTGACGAACTGCGGTTCACGTTCGACCACTACGCGCAGACAGAGCCCGGGCGGGACACACAGAGGGCTGCCCTCGACCTCATGCACGAAGGCCAGTTCGAGCCATCCCCCGGCGACCATCCGCAGCAGGGAGTTCGCGGAGACGTCCATCCGGAGTGTGGGATCGGTGCGGGGAATACGGGCACGCAACCGGCGCAGCCAGCCCGGCAGGGCCCGGCTCGCCGTGGCACCGATGTGCAGGGTGTTCTCGTCCGCGGCCCGGGCCACCGCGGCCCTCGTCTCCGTGACGATCGCGGCGAGTTCGGTGACGAGCGGTCTGGCGCGGCTCAGCACCGCGTGACCCACTGGCGTGGGGCGGCATCCCGTACCCGCGCGGACGAAGAGCTGGGCGCCGAGGGCCTGCTCGATCCGGCGCAATTGGGCGCTCAACGAGGGCTGGGCCACGCCGAGTTCACGGGCCGCCTTGTGCAGGCTGCCCGTGTCGGCGATGGCGCACAGGGCACGTAAGTGCCTCACCTCGAGCTCCATGCGGGAAGGGTATGGGAGCCTCCGCATGACACACCAGATGTTCAAATCGCTACGAAGTCAGACGAGTTGACTCCCTGATAGTTTCGCGCTATCCCCAACTGCCATTACCCATAACCCCCTTGGCCTCCGCGAGACTCCTGCTGAACCAATCGTTCACCACCCCACACGAACGAGTAGGAGCACCACACATGCTGTCCTCCCGCATGAGGTCGAAGACATCCAGGAGACTCCTGGCACTCACGCTCGGCTTCGGTCTGGCATCCGCGGCGCTCGGCACCGCGACCCCCGCGAGCGCCCGGCCGGCCGACCCGGCCCCGGCCGCTTCCACCACCGTCGCGAGCGCCCGGTACTCCGGCTCGGCCGAAGACACCGCGGGCAACAAGGCGTTCTTCGAAGCCGTGCTGAAGTCGGTCGCCAAGAAGCAGGCGGCCAACCCCTCCCTGGCGTCGGTGACCGTCTACTACAACGCCTCCCAGGCGCCGACCTTCCGCTCCCAGATAGCGAGTTCCGCCTCGATCTGGAACAGCTCCGTGTCGAACGTCAAGCTCCAGGCGACGACGAGCGGTGCGGACTTCACCTACTACGAGGGCAACGACTCACGCGGGTCCTACGCCTCCACGAACGGCCACGGCCGCGGCTACATCTTCCTCGACTACGCGCAGAACCGGCAGTACGACTCGATCCGTGTCACCGCTCACGAGACCGGCCACGTGCTGGGCCTGCCGGACCACTACAGCGGTCCGTGCAGCGAGCTCATGTCGGGAGGCGGCCCGGGTACGTCCTGCACCAACCGCTACCCGAACGCGGCCGAGCGCTCCCGTGTCAACCAGCTCTGGGCCAACGGCCTCGCGAAGGCCGTCGCCGAGCTGAACAAGACGCGCTGAACATGACGCGCTGAACAAGACGCGCCGACCCGTCGCCCGGACCGCAGCTGCGGGCCGGGCGACCGAGCGACCCGGTCCGGGCCGTGACCCCACACCACGGCCCGGACCGGGCTCGTCCGGGTGCGGACCGCCGGCCGACGGCGCGGCCGCTCAGGCCGTGCCACGGCCGGACACGTCGTTCAGGGCTTGCGTCCGACGGCATCGAGCACGGTCGGCGTCGAGGACGAACCACGGCCCGTGGCCGCCAGAACACTGGCGGCGGGGGCGACCGTCCTGAAGTCTGGTCGCACATGCCTGACACCGGGCTCCTCCCGGGAGGGGCGCCGACATGACGACGGGGGCGGCATTCGATGGACCGAACCGACGACGACGCACGGAAGATCCGCAGGGATCCCACCGGACCCGGCTGCCCGATCGGCCGCGAGGACGACGGCACGTGGCAGGTACGCGGCTACTCGGCGGCGCGCGCCGTTCTGCGCAGCACCGACACCGTGCAGGCGGGTCTGGGCATCGAGACCGTCGAGAAGCTGCCCGCCCGGATCCGGCGGCCCGTGCTGTACCGCGACGGGCCCGAACACCGGGAACACCGCCGTCAGACCGCCCGCTACTTCACGCCCCGCCATGTGGACGAGCACTACCGGGAACTCACCGAACGCGTCACGCAGAAGCACCTGAACACCCTGCGCAGCGAAGGCGAGGCGCAGTTGGAGGACCTCACCTTCGGCGTCTCGATCGATGTGGCGTGCGGGGTCATCGGCCTGACCCACAGCAGACCCGGCATTCAGGGCCGCCTGGAGCGCTTCTTCCCCGAGAAGTTCGGCAAGCCCGGGTTCACCAGTCCGCACGGGATCTACTGGCTGTTCCGCCAGAACACCAACTGGCTGCGGATCTACTTCGCCGACGTCCGCCCGGCCGTCCGCGCCCACCGCGAACGGCCCGCCGACAACCTGATCTCCCACCTGATCGCGGAAGGCTGCTCGAACCCCGAGATCCTCGGCGAATGCCTCACCTACGCCGCTGCCGGAATGATCACCACCCGCGAGTTCATCTCCGTCGCCGCATGGCACCTGTTCACCGACGCCGCCCTGCGCGAGCGCTACACGAACGGGGACGAGACCGAACGCCTGGCGGTGGTCCACGAGATCCTCCGTCTGGAACCCGTGGTCGCCCGGCTGAGCCGACAGACCACCGGCGCCCTCGATGTGCAGGGCGCCGACGGCCCGGTCACCGTGCCCGCCGGCGCGCTCGTCGACATCTTCGTGAACGAGGCCAACACCGACCCGGAGGCCATGGGGGACACTCCCACGGCGGTCTGCCCCGGCCGGCCGGCAACGACCGGGCGGTACGCGGCCGCCCTGTCCTTCGGTGACGGACCGCACCGCTGCCCCGGCGCCGACATCGCGATGATGGAGACCAACGTCTTCCTCGGCCACCTCTTCGACCTCAAGGGCATTCGCATGCTCACACGGCCCCGCGTCACCTTCCAGGACGAGATCGGAGGCTATGTGATCCGCGGGCTCCGCGTGGCCGTCGACCGGCGGTGACACCCCGCCGTCGGCGCCCGACCGACGTCCCGGCCAGGCACGCGTCCGTTCAGCCGCCGAGGAGACGTGCCTTCTGCTGCTCGAATTCGGCCGGGCTGAGTTCGCCCCGGTCGCGGAGCCCGGCGAGCTTGGAGAGTTCGTCGGCGACAGACGCCGCGGGCACGGGGCCGGGGGTCACGATCCGGGGTGTGCGAGGGCCGGCGGCGGTCGGCCGGACGGCCCAGCGACCGGCACCGACGACGACGCCGAGTCCGATCAGCACCGCGCCGAACGTCTTGTCCTCCTCGGCGATCCGTTTGTCCGACTCGGCTTCGAACCGCTGTTCCTTCGCGGCGTGGTCGGCTTCGTAGCCGAGGACGTCACCCCAGTCGGCGGCCGACGCGTCCGCCCGCGCCTGGTCGGCCGTGCCGGAGTCGATGCTCGCCGGGATGTAGATGACGAGGCCGATGGCGGCGACGAGCAGGCCGACGAGGGTGAGGGCGAGGCGGGCGCGGCGTTGTGCTCGGGTCACGTGTGGTTCTCCTGGGCGCGGGCGGGCGGTTGTCGGGGTTGGGGCAGGTCACAGCGAAGCCGGTGATCGCGCCGATGGCAAGCCCGGCCGCGGCGGCCCGTCGCCTCGTCTCCGTGCCGACGGGCCCGGTCGCCGCGCACGGGCCCTTTTGCCCGCGCCGCACCGGCACGCCGGAGGGTGTCGACGACGACCGGGCGGCTCAGGGGAGTTCGTGCCGGGTTCCGTCGGCGACCGCGCGGAGTTTGTCGGGATTGGCCACGTTGTGGATGGCCGAGATGCGGCCTTGCGGATCGAAGTCGAAGGTCAGCGTGGCGACCACGCGGTCCGGGCCGCGGAAGACCACGCCCGGACCGCCGTTGATCCAGGTGAGTTCCGACCGCATCTGCCCGGGCTCGATGCCCTGGTAGGTCGCGGTGCCGAGCGCGGCGAACCAACGGGCCACGGTCTCCGGGCCGACGACCGGCTTGAGGGCCTGGCGGACCTTGCCGCCGCCGTCGGTCCACAGCGTCACGTCCGGGGAGAGCAACTCCATGAGGGTGTTGATGTCGCCGCCCGCCGTCGCCGCGAAGAAGCGCTCGGTGACGTCGCGTTGACGGGCGCGGTCCGCGGTGAAACGGGGCCGGCGGGCCTGGACGTGCTCGCGGGCGCGGTGTGCGGCCTGCCGGACCGCCGGTTCCGAGCGTTCCACCGCCTCCGCGATCTCCGCATGGCTGAAGGCGAAGACCTCCTTCAGCACGAAGACCGCGCGCTCCAGGGGGCTCAGCGTCTCCAGCACGACCAGCAGGGCCATGGAGACCGAGTCCGCCGTGGCGACGCCGTCGGCCGTGTCCGGGCCGGTGAGGATCGGCTCGGGGAGCCAGGGCCCGACGTAGGTCTCGCGTTGGTGGCGGGTCGAACGAAGCCGCTCCACCGCCAGGTTGGAGACGATCCGGGCCAGGTAGGCCTTGGGGTCGGCGACCTGGGAACGGTCGGCCGCCGACCACTTGAGCCAGGCGTCCTGGACCACGTCCTCGGCGTCGACGGCGGTGCCGAGGATGCGGTAGGCGACGGAGAAGAGCAGGGTGCGGTACTGCTGGAAGGTGAGCTGGTCGGGATCGGCCTGCTGCGGCTGGGTCATTCGGCGCTCCGAATCCGGGTGTAGCGGCCGCCGTGCGGCCAGAACGCGCCCGAGGCGGGCATCTTCTTCATACGGGCGAAGGTCGGCCAGGGCGCGGCGGTGACCGTCTCCTTGTACTTCACGGCCCGCTTGCCGGTCAGGACGATCCGGCGCGGGCTGTCGTCGGGGTGGGTGAACTGCACGACGGCGTCGCCGCGGCCCAGACTGACCGGTGTGTGGTAGTAACCGAAACGGAAGGGCTTGGGCTCCTTGCCGGCCAGCACCCGCAGGATCGAGAGGGCCGCGTGCACGCCGGTGGGCATGCCCCCCTGGCAGGTCCCGTGCATCACGCCGTAGCCCTGGCGGATCGCCGCCGCGTCGCCCACGGCGTAGACGTCCGGGTGGGAGACCGAGCGGAGCGCGCTGTCGGTGACCACGCGGCCGTGCTCGTCGACGGCCAGGCCCGCGGCGGCCGCCATCGGTGAGACCCGGGTGCCGACGGTCCACAGCACCGCGCCCGCCTGAATGCCGGAGCCGTCCGCGAGCTCGACACGGTCCGGCAGCACCTTGGCCACCTCGACGCCGCTGCGCACCCGCACGCCGAGCCGGGCGAGCGCCGCGTCCAAGTGGGCCTTGGCCTTCGGGTGCATGTTCGCACCCGGTTCCCGCCGGCCCAGCAGCACCACCTCGAGCTCCGGGTACCGCTCGGCGATCTCCGCGGCCGCCTCGACGCCGGTGAGGCCGCCGCCTCCGACCACGACGGTCCCGCCGTCGAGCCGGGCCAGCCGGTCGGCGAGGAGGGTGGCGTCCTCCGGGCCGTCGAGGGTGTGGGCGTGCTCGTCCGCGCCGGGGACGGCGACGGTGTCCGCGACGCCGCCCAGACCGTAGACCAGGGTGTCGTAGCGCAGGACCCGGTCGTCGTCGATCCGGACGGTCTTCGCCCCGGCGTCCACGGCGGTGACCCAGCCGCGGACGAAGCCGGCGCCGGTACCGTCCAGCAGTTCCGGGATGTTCATCTCGGCCGTCTCCTGGCCGGTGGCGGTCATGTGCAGTCGGAGCCGCTCGGTGAAGGTGTCGTAGGGGTTGACCAGCGTCACCCGCAGGCTCCCACGCTTCCTGGTGCGGGCCGCGAGCTGGATCGCGGCGGAGAGCCCGGCGTAGCCGGCGCCCAGGACCAGGACCTCGTGCTGCTGCGCTGCTGTCGCGTTCATCGCTGTGCTGCCTCTTTCGTGTCGGTCGTTCCCGCCGTGCGGACGACCACCAGACGCAAGCTGCCCTTCCGTTCGTGACATGGGGTCCATATGACCCGCGTCACATCACGAGGAGAGCGGCCGTGCTGTCGGCGCATCCGGTCGAGGACTTGGCGTGACCGCCCGAGCGGGTGCGAACCGGTGAACCGCTCGATGACATCGCGGGCGGACGCTTCGCCGCCCGTGCGCGAGCACGTCGGGGGGTTCTCGGCTCCAGCCGGTGGGCACGGCCACGGCCGGATGCCTCTGCGCCTCGGCTGCCTGACTCAGCTCCGGCAAGGGCCCGCGGCGGATCCGGCGTTTCGCGGCCGATGGGGCGGCCGGCGATGCGGCGCCGGGGATCGTCTTGAGTTCGCGGACCGCGGGCCGGGCCCGAAGGGTGCCGGTTTCGTGGGCGAAGGTCTCGGCACGGCCGATCGGCGCTCACCCGGAGAACGTCCTGGGCAACGAGTCCGGCCAAGGCAGTGCCCCTGCCCGCGCGGGCGAGGGCGTCGAGGCGATGACGACGAAGGCTGGAGAGTGACGGTCGCCGTCCTCGGCCGGCCTCCGAGGGCGGCCCGCCGTGCGGCGCGAGGGCCACCGCGGGGGTCCGGTGGGAGGGCGCGCGGGCCGGTCGGCCGCGCCCGCCCTCCCACCGGGTTCCGGGTCAGCCGAGCTTGGCCGTCTGGGCCTTGATGAGCGCGGCCGGCACGCTGTAGGCGGTCGCCTTGCCGTCCTCGGCCAGGGCCGCGAGGCTGAGCGAGTAGTACGTCGCGACGGTGTTGCCGTGACGCGCGACCTCGGCGTGCACGACCAGCGGAGATCCCTCCGCGTCAGCGGTCGCGGCGAACGCCACCGACTCGTCACCGTTCCCGGAGGCCTTCTCCCCCACGACCTTCGAGAACTTCTGCGGCTCGTCCCCGCCCGTGACGGTGAAGCCGCCGCCACAGCCCTTGAGCGCCTCGGAGACCGACGACATGGTCTCCTTCGCGCCGTCCCCCTCGTACGAGGAGAGCGAGACGATGGTCGTCGTCGAGCCGAGTGCGTCGGTGACGGAGTCCAGCGCCTTCTCGAGCTCCTCCGGCGACATGTCCTCCATCTTCTTGCTGGGGGACGCCGCCGCCTTGGCCGCCGGGTCCTCATGGGCCATGCGGCTCGCGAAGGAGGCCGAGTCGCCCGGCGCGAAGCCGGTGAGGACGTACGCGAGAGGCGCGCACTTCTCGTCGACGACCTTGACGTCCCCCTTGGAGGCGGCGAACGCGTCGGCCTTGCCGGGCGGGGTGACCTTGAAGCCCTTGACGTCGGCCGTCGTGATGATCAGTTCGCCCAACTCGCTGTCGCTGAGGGGCTTCGCGGCCGCGGCAGAGTCCTTGCCGCTGTCCTTGCCGCTGCCCTTGCCGTCAGAACCCGACCCGGACCCGCTGTCGGAACAGCCGGTGACCAGGGCCAGGGAGAGGACGGACACAAGCGCTGCGGCTCCGGTACGAGGCCGCGCGAATCTCTTCATTATTTCGAAAATTCCTTCGATGATGGGGAGTTGCAGGGGAAGTCTGAGGTCAAGGTCAAAGAATCGTCAAGTCGATTCATCCGGAGCGGCACGCCGGGCCTCGGAGCCCGCCAAGTCCACGGCCGCTTCCGCCCGTTCAGATACCGTTTGACGCGCCGTCACCCGGGCCGACCTCGCCGAGGCGAAGCTCGGCTTCGGCGCGTCCGTGACCGGAGCGAAGGGCCGGATCCGGGTGACACCGACGGACAGGAGTGGCTACGCAGTCGGCACGCAGGACCCCGTCGAGCGGAATCTGCCGCCAGCCGGCACGCAGCACCTCAGGCCGGGCACGCGCCGCACGCCGAACTTCGACACCGGTGCGGTCGGCCCCGATCCGGCAGACGGGTACACGGTCACCACGGGTTGAACCTCACGCGAGGTGAGGGTGCATCGTGGATCCTTGACCCCCTCCTCCTGAAGGAGGGGGATTCCTACGGCCCGCGCCGTGGGGTTTCCTGCTTCGTCGCCGACCGTCCCGTCCGGGAGGACTCCCGTTGAGGTCTTGCATCGGCTCCACAGGCTGTCACCGCCGGTGCGGCGGCCGGCAGGTTCTTCGCCGCGTTCACGTCCCGGTCGTTGACCGTGCCGCAACCGCATGTCCAGGTAGCGACCTCGCGCCGGGCCTTGGCCCGATTGGCGCCGTCACCTTTCGCTTTCTTCGCCAGGCGGCACTGGGCGAGTGCGAGGCGGGCAGTGGTGTCACGGCCGGGTCCTCGACGAGGAGGGAGACGGACCAGCGGCCGGCCGCGTACCGCGACACCGTCACCGTCGAAGGCACCGCGCCCTCGGGCAAGGGACGCGACCACACGATGCCCAACGGCTCCGCCGTCTTGGCCAGGGTCAACTTTCCCGCACGGAAACGGAATCCGCTGGTGGTGTGCTCGGGGGCCGATCAAACCCGCTGGTCACCGCACCGCGATCCGCTCTGGCGGCGGATCGCGGTTCTTCGCCTGCTCCGCAGGAGTCCGTCTCCGCTCGCGAACGGGAGGCACCCCCGCCCCGCCCTGAAGTGCAAGGTATCCACGGAGGAATCCGATGACCGCATCTGAGACCTGGAAAGTGGGCCGGCTCGCGAAGGCCAGCGGGCTGACCGTGCGCACACTGCACCACTGGGACACCATCGGTCTGCTCAGCCCCTCCCGACGCACCGTGGGAGGGCACAGGGAGTACACCGAGGACGACCTCGTCCGTCTCTATCAGGTGCTGGCGCTGCGCGGTCTGGGCCTCTCCCTGGACAGCATCGCCGTCTGCCTCGATGCCGGGGTGGATCCGGTACGGCTGATCCGCGACCACCTGGCTGGTGTGGAGGCGTCCATCGCCGCGCTCGGCGTGCTGCGGAAGCGGCTCGTGCTGCTCGAAACCGCACTGGTCTCGGGCCGGGAACCAGGTGCCACGGCTCTGCTCGACGCGCTGGAGGCGACCTGCCGCACGGGTCCGGAGGGCGAGCACGCGCTGGACCGTCATCTGGACGCCGACCAGGTGCAGGCCCTCCAGACGCGCGCCGCGGCCCTCGGACCTTCGATGCATTATCTGCTGGAGGTCGAGTGGCCAGAGTTGTATCGCAGGGCCGAGCGGCTCCGGACGGCCGGGATCCCTGCCACCGATCGAAGAGTGCGCCGGCTGGCCGATCGCATGGACGAACTCAGCACGCTGTTCACCGGCGGAGATACCGGCCTCTCCGCCGGGGTGCGGGCCGCATGGCACGACGATCCGGCCGCCCTGTCGGGAAACCCCGACGCTCCGGCGGACGACTGGCGTGAGCTGGCCCGGTACCTGGACCGCGCTCGCCATGGCACCGCATGACCCGCGCCCACCGAGGTCACCCGTCCCGTCCTTCTTCCTCTCCCGCGGTTTCCCCGGCCGAGGCGTCAGTCGAGTCGCGGTGCCGCCTTCGAACTGCATCTGGTCGAGAAGTGACAGCGGCTGGACGGCGTCGGTGCGACCGCTCATGCCGTCGCCGGGTCATGTCGAGCCGCCGACGACCGGGGACGAGGCCCTGTGCGTCGCTGCTCGGTCGGGGAACGCGCTAGCGTCCTCCGCATGCCGGACCGTCCTGACGTATCGATGGCACTGCGCGGCGGAGTGCGCACTCGCTTCCAGGCGTGGGAGTTCGTGCGCTGGTACGCCGACACGTGGATGGGCTGCCCGCTGCGGCCGGAGGACGGCTGCACCACGGAGGAACTGGCGGACGCGGAAGGTGATCTGGGCTTCGAGCTGCCGGCGGTGCTGAGGCAGGGGTACGCGCTCTTCGGCCGCCGGGACGACCTGACCCGTCGGCAGGACCCTCTGGTCCTGCCGGCGGGCCTCTGCGTCGATGACGCCCTGGACGGCGTCCTGGTCTTCCGCCGCGAGAACCAGGACTGCGCCTCCTGGGGAATTCCGCTCGCCCGGATCGAGCAGGACGATCCACCGGTGGTGGTCGAATCGCACCAGGGCTGGATCCCCTTTCTCGACCGGATGTCCCTGGCCTGGGTCGAGTTGGTGCTGAGCGAATCGCTCTTCGGGACGGGCAGCCGCTACGACGCCTGCGAGCTGCCCGACGCGCTGATGCCGAATCTCCACGCCCGCTACACCCGGGTCGGCCTGCCCGACCATCCGATGTGGGCGAGTGAGGAGGACTCGCCGGTGCGCTGGTACGCGGCCCCCGGTCGGCTGGTACGCAGGGACGGACTTCAGGACCAGTCCTGGATCCACGCGCACGGGCACACGATTTCCGATCTCGAGACCATCCGTGAAGAATTGCCGGGCCCTTGGGTCGGCTGAGGCCGCACCCGGCACCGGCCGGGGGTAGGAGAAGCCGCGAGTCCGCCCGGAGCGACGTCCGACCGGTCGTCGGCCCCGCCCCACCGACTCCGGCCACATGCGCGGCTCGGCCGGTCGATCCGGACAGAACCGCCTAGGCCCACTCCTCGTCGTCGTCAACGGGTTCGGGCTCCCGGCTGTGGGCGAGGTCCAGGACGTACCGTTCGGCGACCGGGCAGTTGTTCCACGCCTCGGTGAGCCAACTGTCGGGGGCGTCGTCGGCGAGCCGGGCGAGGGTGGTGTCGTAGTAGTCGCCTGCCGCCTGCCGGCCGGCCCACCAGGCGTGGCCCTCGTAGACGCCCGGGCGGGGAAGGACGACGTCGCCGGGGGCGGGGCCGCGGTCGAGCTGTCTCACCACGAGGATGCCCGTCTCGGACTCGAGACTGATGCCGACGTGGCCCTCGGCGTCGGCCGGCGGCTCGGGTGGGGTGTCCCAGATGCGGATGGTGATCCGGACGGGCATGTCGGGTTGCAGGCTGAGGAGGTACAGGTGGTAACCGTTTCCCGCCACCACATGCGCCTCGGCGGCGTCCAGGGCAACCGTGTCGCCGAGGAAGGCGTCCGCGTCGTAGACCTCCAGGACGCGACGGCCGGGGGTTGCGGTGACGTGGTGCTCGGCGAGAAGCGCCATGGCCGGTCGGTCCCTTCACGGCCATGAGGACGGCCGTCTCGTCGACGCCGGCCAGACGCTTCTCGGAACAGCCCCCGCCGATGACGAGGCGGGCGCGGGTGCCGTCGGGGCGCAGCTCACGCCGGGAACCGCCCCGGATCCCGGCGGCGACACGTGTCGCGTTCCACCACTGGCCGTCGGGTATTCCTACCACCCCCAACTCACCTGGCGGGACCGAGCGTCGGCCCTCGCCGAATTCCTCGGCGGCGGTCTCCGCCTCGCTCGGGCCGATGACGGTCGGCCGACGTGCGCGATGTCCACGAGACGCGGTGTCGCCCCGGCGTTCTTCGAGTTCGGCCACGGCCCGGACCGCTCCGGCGGACCGCCTCCTGCTCCCCGCCCCGCGCCATGAGAACGAGCGGGCCAGGCGCCCCTCACACGTCCGGCCGGACGGTTCCTGGCCTACGGCGGAATCAGCGGCCGTGACGCGAGGTTGTGATTGGCATGGCGACTCTCGGACTCATCGGCAGTGGACACATCGGCGGCACGCTGGCCCGGCTGGCGGTGGACGCCGGCCTGGACGTGGTGCTCAGCAATTCGCGCGGCCCGGAGACCCTCGGCGACCTGGTCTCCGAGCTCGGCCCGCGAGCCCGCGCGGCAACCCCCGCGGAGGCCGGCGCGGCGGGCGACTGGGTGGTGGTGACCGTACCGCTCAAGGCGTTCGACCGGATCCCGGTGGCTCCGCTGGCCGGGAAGACGGTCATCGACACCGGCAACTACTACCCGGAGCGGGACGGCGAGATCACCGCGCTGAAGGACGGCACCACCACGGAGAGCCAACTGCTCCAGGGCCACCTGCCGGACGCGCATGTGGTGAAGGGGTTCAACAACATCTTCTTCCGTCACCTGGGTGCGCTGTCCCGCCCGAAGGGGGTGCCGGACCGCACCACGCTGCCCCTGGCGGGCGACGACCCGGCGGCGGTGGCGCACGCCGCCGAACTGCTCGACCTGCTCGGCTTCGACGCGCTGGCGTACGGCGGCCTCGCCGACAGCTGGCGCTCGCAGCCCGGCACCCCCGTGTACGGACTGCCGTACGCGGGCGACGCCGCCGACTTCATGAACGCCGAGGCCACCCCGGCCGGAGCCGACGTCGTCCGCGCCCGACTCGAGGCCGCCACCCGCTGACACCCGCGTCCCTCAGGGCTCGGCGCCAGTGCTTCGGCGCTGCCGGACGGATCGAGGATTCCCGGGCCGCTGTCCGCCTCGTCCATGTCGGCGAGCGCGGGCAGCGGCGGTGGCCCGCTCAGAAGGGCCAGGGGCCCATCGGTCTCCGGACGAGGGGTTCATCGGTCTCCAGGAGTAGGTCCTGCGCCCCAGGCGCGCCCCGTGCCTGCTGGTTAGGGTCGGTCCTCATGAAGACCACGGAAACCGTTCGCCGCCACACGGCGGAACGCGTGCGCGACACCCTGGAGCGGCTCGTCACCGAGCGGGACGTGTGGGTGTCGACGGCTCACCCTGATCGCGGGCCGCACCAGGTGCCGTTGTGGTTCTCGTGGGACGGGCGAGCGGTGTGGATGTGCACCGGCGCCGCTTCCGTGACCGCGCGGAACGTCCGCGAAGAGCCGCGCGTGCGCCTGTCGCTGCCGGACACCTTCGACGTGGTGCTCCTCCAGGGTGAGGCGGAGTGCTTCTCGGACCAGGATGTGCCCGAAGACGCGGCGGAGGCGTTCACGGCCAAGTTCGGGTGGGATCCACGCGCGGAAGAGGGCTCCTTCCTGTACGTACGCGTGGTCCCGAGGACCGTGCGTGCTTGGCGCGGCGAGCCGGAACTACGCGGGAGGGTCGTCATGCGCGACGGGATGTGGCTGGAGTGACGGCCGTCCCTCGCCGACGCGCCCCTCTCGGATCACGGTCCGTGGCCCGAGCAGCGGCCGTCGCGCCGGTCGGAGGCGGCTTCGCGGGCGGGACGGCCGGGATGAAGCCTCCGGGACCACAGGCATCACTGTCGGTTCAAGCGGTCGGACTCCCGTCCGAGCGCTTCGGTCCGCTCGCGGCCCGTGCCGTGGAGCGACTGCCGGAGGCGGCGCCCGAGCCCTTCCGGCCGCCTCAGCCGGGCTGGAAGAACGCGAGCACCTTCTGGGCGGCGTCCGGCGACGCCAGCAGTTCGTGCATGCGCGCGGACATCCGGGCGGCGGCGCCGGCACGTTCGAACATCTCGCGTTCGTATTCTTCGACGGCGGCGGGAAAGTCGTCCGGGTGCGCGGCCAGCGCGAGACCGAGCAGGGCACCGTCGAGCAGCGCCATGTTGGCGCCCTCCCCCACCGGCGGCATCAGGTGCGCGGCATCGCCGACCAGCGTGACGTCCGGCATCGACGGCCAGGTCAGGCCGACCGGGAGAGTGGTGATCGACCGCGGCATGATCGTGTCGTCGCAGGCCTCGATCAGCGCGGTGAACCGTGGGTCCCAGCCGGGGAGCAGTTCGATCAGCCGCGCCCGGGCGGCGGCCGGGTCGTCGAACGGGATCCCGCTGGTGGCGAACCAGTCCTCGGCGGTGTTGTAGAAGCCGAGGCCGATGCGGACGCGGCCGTCGCCGTTGCGCTGTGCCGCCAGGGACAGCCCGTCGCCGAGCGCCCAGTAGGTGCCGCGCCCGACCATCGCCGCGAGGTCGGGGTGCGTGCGGTCGATGTCGGGGATGCCGACCTCGACGACGTTGTGGCCCGTGTGCGCCGGGCGGGCGTCGGTGAGCAGCGGGCGGACCCGGGACTGCGCGCCGTCCGCGCCGACCAGCAGGTCGTACGGCGCACTGCCGCCGTCGGCGAAGTGCAGCCGGCCGTCGTCGGCGGACCGGAACGCGTGCCCCCAGCGCACGGTGCCTTCGGGGAGGGAGTCCAGCAGCAGGTCGCGCAGGTCGGCACGGTCGACCTCGGGTCGCAGGAGCGGGGCGTCGTCGGGCGTGTCCTCCTGGAGCAGCAGGGTGCCGTCCGGCTCGAGGAGGCGCATGTCCTGGCCCTCACCGCGGGCGATCTCGTAGAACCCGTCGATCAGACCGGCCTCGCGCAGCGCCCGCTGGCCGGAGTGGATGTCGAGCATGCCGCCCTGACCGCGCGCGCCTCGTGACGACTCACGTTCGTACACGACGGAATCCATGCCGTTCACGTGCAGCACGCGGGCGAGCGCCAGGCCTCCGAGGCCCGCTCCGACGATGGCTATGGTCATGATCACTCCTCCTCGATACACCGTATCTTTCGATACACTGTATCGCTCGATGCGATGTATCGTTATCCGCATGTTGGTGTGGGAGAGGCCGGAGCCACCGAATCGACCCGTGCCGGCCTCGTTGAGCCGGGAGCGGATCGTGCGAGCGGCGATCGATCTGGCCGACGCGGACGGCCTGGAGGCCGTGTCGCTGCGCAAGGTCGCCACCGCACTGGACGTCCGTCCGATGCGGCTGTACGGCTACATCGCCGGCAAGGAGGAGCTGCTCGACCTCATGGTCGACGCCGCCTACGCCGAGATCCGGGCGACCGGGGACGGCTGGCGGGAGGCTCTCCGGTCTCATGCCGAAGCCACCCGCCGCGCCGCTCACGAACACGAATGGCTCGCCGACCTCCTGGGCGGCCGGCCCCAGCTCGGGCCGCACGCCCTGGCCAGCGGGGAGACCGTGCTGGCCGCGCTGGGCGACGTGGACGTGGACTCCGTCATGCCGATGGTCGCCGCGGTCAAGGCGTACGTGATCGGCGCGGTGCGCCGGGAGATCGCCGAGCGGCGTGCCGAACGGGCCACCGGGATGGACGAGAAGCACTGGCAGGCCGCGCTCGGGCCCTATCTCCAGCGGACCCTCGCCACCGGCCGGTTCCCCGCGCTGGCCACGGTGGTGCGCGACGCCGCGCACCTGGACGCCGACCAGACCTTCCGGATCGGCCTCGACTTCCTGCTCGACGGCATCGAAGCCCGCGTCTCAAGGTGACGCACGGCTGAAGGACCCGTTCCGGTCGACGGCCGCCGGTTTCCTCCGCGGCCAGAATTCACCCCGCCGACCCGATGCGACCGGGCACACCCGAGTGGGGCGATCCGCCCCTGATTCCCGGAACGTCGTAGCCGTGGCGAACATCCTCAAGGACGGAAGATCTTGCCCCACGCCGTGTCCGCGCGGCGTTCGACAGAGTCCGAGGAAGCATGACCAGGCATGAATCCGTGCTGTGGCACGGCCGACGGGGGGCCGGAACGAGTCCTGCCCTTCCGGTCCGGGAGCGCCGGACGGGGGCGGGTGCCCCGGCGCGCGGCCCGATGACCGCGGCGCTGGCGGTCGGCGTGCTGTTCGCGGCGCTGACCGGGTGCTCGTCCATGGACGACGTCCGCTACGCCGAGGACTACGCCGGCCATGAACCCCTGCACGTGCTCGGCTATCCCTCCACCGGCTCGCTCGGCGTCACGCAACAGCTCGTCTGGCGGATCGCGGACGACTCCCCCGACCGGCTCGCGGCACTCGCCACCGGTGACGGCGGCGAGGACGCCGCACGCAGCACGGCCGACAACTGGATCGAGGCATTCGGAAAGGGAGCGAAAGGGAAGGTCGCGGCCGACTTCTACGACGAGGGCTCCGAGCGCCAGACCGTCGTCCTGTACTTCCAGGACACCGGGCAGAGGAAGGAGATCAACGTGCGCCTCGACGGGAACGGGGGTGACGACGGCTGGCACGTCCTGATGGACGAGCCGTCCATGAAGGAAGCCACGGCCGAGCCGACCTGGGCGCCTCGTACCCCGGGCGGCTCGGGAGCGTCCCACACCCGCTGACCCTCCCCCCGGGCAGCCGCGGCGCCCTGGCGTCCGTGTCGCGCGTGCCGTCGGCCTGCCCGGCACGCTTCCGGAACCGACCGCCCCGGCCCCATGGATTCCACCCCGTTCCTCGGGAAGCACGGATCACCTGGACGTAAGCTTCGCTCAGCACGAGCGAGGCGGGGGACGGAGCACATGACGGCGGAGACGGCGCACAGGTGGGGGTCGGCCCTCGATTCGGTCGTGGTGTACGCGCAGGGCGCGGTCTGTCGGCGCCTGGCGCGGGGCAGCGTGCCGCCGGACGGCCGCGTCCGGGTGACGGGGCTGCCGCGCTCGCTGGACCCGGGGTCGTTGCGGGCTCGTGTCACGGGCGCCTCCGGGCTGCGCGTCATCGAGGTCCGGGTGGAAACCGAGGCCGAGCCGCTCGACGCCGCCGTGCCCGACACCCTGCTGGGCGAGGTGGAGCGGCTGCGTGAGGAGTGCGCTGCGGCACAGGGACGCCGGGACCGGCAGCTGGGTCTGATCGAGGAGGTCAGGGCCCTACGGCCGGTCGCGCCGCCCCGCGGCCCGGACGACCCGCACCGCCGCACCCCGGTCGATGCGTGGCTGGAGCTCGCCGAGTTCGTCGACGAGCGGCTGGCCGGGCTGCACACCCGTCTCGTCGAACTGGAGGAGACGCTGGGCGACGTCGAGCACAGGCTCCGCGTGGCAACCGACCGGCTCGCTCGCGCCTCCACCGACGCACCGCAGACGCAGGTGGAGACCACGGTCTCGGCGGTCGTGACCTTCGACGGCACCGGTGACGCGGAAGTGGAGCTGGAGTACGGGGTACCGGGCGCGGTGTGGGTGCCGGCCTACCGTCTCACCCACCGCCCGGGCGACAGCAGCGGCCGTCTGGTGCTGCGCGCCTCCATCGCCCAGCACACCGGCGAGGACTGGACCGGCGTACGTGTCGCGCTGGCCACCGCCGACCTGCGTCGCCGTACCGACCTGCCCAGGCTGCGCTCCCTGCGGATCGGACGCCGCCAGCCCTCCCCCGCGCCTTCCGGCTGGCGCGAGCCGCCGACGGGGCTGGCCGACCTGTTCGCCGGATACGACGGAGCGGGCCCCCGCCCCTCCGTGGCCACCGCTCCCCTGCCCGTCGGGGGCGGCACCGTGGTCGCGGCGGGCGGCTTCGCGTCCGCTCCCGTTCCGCCACCGCCACCGCAGCCGACGCCGACGCCGACGCCGCAGGGGTACGGCCAGCCGCTCACCGGGGCGTCACCGACTCTTCTGGGGTACGGCCGACCGGCCGCCGGGGGGTCACCGGCGGCCCAGGGCCATGACCGGCCGTTGACCGCGGCTCCGCCGACACCTCAGGGTTACGGCGCGCCGTCCCCTTCCTTCTCTCCTGACAGCGCATACCCGGAGGTCTTCGACAGCGGCGTGGGTGACTTCACGCCGCCGGTCCCGTCCCGGCCGAGAAGCGCGGTCCCGTCCCGGCCGGGGAGCAGGTCGCGTGCCGGTGGCGCGGCCTGGCCGGAGGCCCCCGCCGCCTCCGCCGCGCCGCCGGCTCCCTCGGCGCCCGCCGCCCCCGGCCGGGACGCACCGCGGCCGGCAGCGGCGGTGTCCGGTCCGCCGCAGCCGAGCGGTGCCGAACTCGACTACACCGCCCTCGTCCTGTGCGGCCCCGACGAGCAGGGCGGTCACCGGGGCCGGCTGTTCCCCGACTCCGCCTTCGATCCGGTGGCGGCCGAGCACCGCCGCCGCGCCGAGACGGTGGCCACGCTGCCACTGCCCGGACACGCCGTGCGGCCCCGCGAATCGGCCGGTTCCTTCGACCACCGCTTCGACGCCGTCGCCCGTGTCGACATCCCCTCGGACGGCATCTGGCACACCGTCACCGTCGGCGAGATCCCGGTCGGTCTGCGCACCGATCACCTCTGTGTGCCGTCCGTGGAGCAGACCGTGTACGCGACGCTGGTGCTCTCCAACTCCACCGACCAGGCGCTGCTGGCCGGTCCGATGGAGGTGAGCGTCGGCGACGACTTCCTGCTGACGACCGCGCTGCCCACCCTCGCCCCCGGCGGGGTGCGCCGGGTGGGTCTCGGGCCGACCGAGGGGATCCGGGTGGCCCGTCGCACGAACCTGCACGAGTCGACGTCGGGAATGCGCGGCACCACCACCGTGCTCGACCACCGGATCCATGTGGAGCTGACCAACCGGCTCGCCGGGCCCGTCACCGTCGAGGTCCGCGAACGGGTCCCGGTCGCCTCCGACACGGACATCCGGATCGAGGAACGGGCCGACTGGGCCACGCCCCCGGACGAGGCGGAAGGGGAACACCACGCACCCGGCACCCGTGTCTGGCGGGTGGACCTGCCCGCCGGAGCCACCACCGCCCTCGACGGCGGCTACGAGATCCGCATCCCGTCCGCCAAGGCCCTGGCCGGCGGCAACCGCAGGAGCTGACCCACCCCCATGTCCACGGCACCGGAACCGATCCCCCTCCCCGTCACCGCGGTCACCTGCCTGGAGGACCGCGCCCACGTCGAGCGCACCACCGCGCTCGAGCTCGAGGCCGGAGTCCAGCGGCTGCGTCTGGGGCCCGTCAGCGCGCTGGTCGTCGACCGTACGCTCCACGCCGAGCTGACGGCCGAGCACCAGGCGACCGTGCTCGACGTGCGGATCGTCCGCAGCTGGACTCCGCGCGGGCCCCGGCCCGCTGACCACGACTCCGCCCTGCGCCACCGCGTGCACGCCCTCGAGGAGGACCTGCTCGCCCTGGGCCGGGAGCGCGACCGGCTCCAGACCCGGCTCGGCACGCTCGGCCGTCTCGCCGCCGATCTGCTGCGGGAGATCGGCGAAGGCGCCGGCTCCGGCGAGGCGGAAGGACCCCGCTGGACCCTCGAACTGAACCGTGTGGACGACGAGCGCGACTCCTACAGCGAGCAACTGCGCGCCCTGGAAGCCCGCTTGGTCTCCCGCACCGCCGAACTCGTCACGGCACGACAGGCCATGGGCCTCGCCGAGCAGGAACCCGCCGAACTGACCGGCCTCGTCGAACTGACGGTGGAGGCCGCGGTCGCCGGGCCGGCCGAACTGCGTTTGAGCCACCTCACCGCGTGCGCGCTGTGGCGGCCCTCCTACCGGGCCGTGCTCGACGGGGACCGTCTCACGCTGGAGACCGAGGCGACGGTCTGGCAGCGCACCGGCGAGGACTGGTCGGACGTACGGCTGACGCTGTCGACGGCCCGCTCCACGCCGGCCACCGATCCGCCCCGGCTGAGCGAGGACCGGCTCACGCTCCAGGACCGCTCCTCCGCGGAGCGCCGGACCGTCGACGTCGAGCTGCGCGAGGAGGAGATCGCGGACCTCGGTCCGGCCCCCGTGCTCGGCCTGCCGGGAGTGGACGACGGCGGCGAGGTACGGGTGCTGCACTCCCCCGCGCCGGTCGGCGTGCCCGCGGACGGCCGCGCCCACCGCGTGCCGCTCTCCTCCTTCACCACGACCGCGAGCAGCGAGTACGCCTGCGCACCTGAACTGTCCCCGTTGGTGACCCACGTGGTGCGGTTCGACAACCTGTCCGGCCACACCCTGCTCGCCGGCCCCGTCGACCTCGTCCTCGGCAGCCGGTTCAGCGGCCGCGGCACCCTGGACCTCACCGCTTCCGGTGCCCCCGTCGAACTCGCCTACGGCAGCCGCGACGACCACCGGGTCACCCGGCACACCGACGAGACCCGGGACACCGCCGCGATCAGCCAGCGCACCGTGCTCACCCGCACGGTCCGCGTGCACCTGTCCCGGTTCTCCACCCCCGACGAACACGACGAGCGGGTGATCGTCCTCCGTGAGCGGATTCCGGTCTCGGAGATCTCGGCGGTGCAGACCCGTCTGCGTGAAGAAGCCTGCTCCCCCGTCCCCGACACCGTCGACGCCGACGGCATCGCCCTCTGGAACCTCGTCCTCCCGCCCGGCGGCCGACGCACCGTCACCCTGGTCTACGAAGTGACGGCGAACGCCAAAGTCACCGGGCTCTGAAGCCTGGTGCCGGTTGTCGGAAGCGGCGCTGCCCGGTGGAGCCGCGTGCGCGTCGCGGGCGGCTCGGGAAGCCTCACGGGAGGCTCGCCGCCGATGGCCCCGGCGTGGACGTTCCGAGACGGTGGCGGTGCGGGAAGTCGGGGTCGGCGAGCAGGGCCGGATCTCCGTACCGCAGCAGCACGGCCGCGGTACCGATGAAGTGCGGGTCCAGAGCGTGGTCGCCGAGGGCAGACATGTCGGGCCGGCGGGCGGCGCCGTCTCAGGGACGGGGCTCCAGCATCTCCAGGGCGCCGGTCTCGGTGTCGTAGCTGCGCAGGGTGGTGAGCCGGACCGACAGCGGCGGCGCCGGCAGCAGTTCGGGGACCCGCCGGTCGGCGAAGGCGCCGGCCCGCCGGGAACGGCCGAGGGTGACGTGCGGGCTCCAGTGCGCGGGGGCGTGGAGAGGGTTGAGGGTCTCGGGCGGACTGTCGGAGGCCACCGCGTCCCACACCCGGTCGTGCAGGCCGGCCAGCGCGGAGTCGAGGTCGAGGCCCCAGGCCAGCACCGAGGTCGGCCGCTCGAAGCGGACCACGCCGGTGAATCGCACCGGCAGGGGCAGGGCTGCGGCCACCTCGGCCAGTTCCCAGCGGATCGGGGCGGTCAGCTCCGGGCAGGAGGCCAGGGTGAGGTGCGGGCTGTTGGTCGGTGAGCGGTGACGCGCCTGACTGGGCAGCCCCGCATCCGCCAGCCGTCGCCAGGCTTCCCGGACCGCGAGGTCCGCCTCCTCGTCCAGCAGGACCTCGACCGTGCGCACCGACGCAGCTTACCGGCGACGGCCTGCGTTCTTTGCCTCCCACCGGCAGGACCGTGACACCAGGAACGCGGCGGGGAGCGGCGCCGGGTCGGGAACCGGCCGAGGAATGCGGTCGACGTGCCCATGAGCGGGACCGCAGGAGGTTCGGGTCCGTCACGTAGTCGGTGGTGACGCCGGGTGCCTGTCGGCGGAGCAGGATGTGGTGGCGGAGAAGGTCGAATCCGACGCGTCCGTGCGTCTGTCTCACGATCCGTTCGGTGCGGGTGTTGACACCGACCGTCGGTGCCGCGGTCCTCGTCCAGCCCGTCGACGACGAGCACCGGTCGCTCCCCGCACGCCCGGCACACGGCCGCGGCCTCGTTGAGCTTGGCCGGCGGATGCGCGTCGCGGGTCGCCTCGGTCAGCGGCGGAGGCACCGGCCGCCCGAGCGGTGCGGGGGTCTGTTCCAGCACGGCTTCCGCGAAGGTGACCCGATCGTCCTGGCGGGCGAAGCGGGCGGTGACGAAGAACAGGGCGTCGGAGCAGGTGAACAGGTGCTCACTGCTGGGGAATTCTCGGCGCTTCGTCCTGCGGTCCTCGGACACGGGTGAGCAGGCGGTCGACGGCGGGACGCAGGTTCGCGGACGGTGCGGTGGACGTCCAGGTCTGCACCCCCACCGGTCGGCCACCGTCCCGTTCGATGCCCTGTACCAGAAACGCCAAGTCCTCCTGGTGCAGCGTGCCGTTGACGAACAAGTACGCGGCGCAGTCCGTCTCCCGCGCCCGCCGTACGAAGCTTTCCAAGGACGTCTGCGCGACGTGACCGGAAGTGTCCAGCGCGTATGCGGCGAAGACACCGATCCTGACGTCGTCGGGCTGCGCCACCAGGACGGCAAGCGGCTCGCCGAGCCCGGCGGCGAAATGGTGTTCCACCCGCTCGTTGTCGGCGTGCGCCGCCTCCACGGCCTCCAGGACGCGGTTCTCGAAGACGTTTATCTCCAGTGCGTGAACTTCCGGGTCCCGGTCCGCTCCCGGGTTCAGCTTCTTCAGCAGGTCCAACGTGGCCTGGGCCTGCTCGTTCAGCCCGGCGCGGGCCTGTTCGGCCGCCTGCCTGCGCAGCTCCGCCATCGTGATCTCCCAGTCCCCGATACGCACGCTCTCGATGGTGCGGCCGCTCACGGCCATCAGCAGGAACAAGCCGCCCAGTGCGGTCAAGGTGACGCTGCCCGCCTGATTCTTCGAGACGAAGACCGCCGTCCCGCCGGCCGCAGCGAGCAGGCTCCCGATCAGCCCGGTCACGGGCCGCTCCCACCGGGCGAGCCGTCCCAAGCGGATGGGACGGGCCCCGCTCCGTGCGCGTGCGGAACTCTCCGTCTCTCCTGCCATACAGGGATCCTAGAGGGCCTCCATCCCGACCGGCGATCGATCCGCCTCAACTCCTCATTTCACGAGCCGAGTTGGGATCGGACTCCGTGAAGGACAGTCGAGCGGAAGCGGCCGGTTCCGCGGTCGGGTTCCGGCGAGGCTCGCCCGCCACCCGGCCTGCGGCGTATCGGGACTGCCGCACCGAGCGGGCCCACGCGGCGGTGACGGGGGCCTGGCGCACGGCACTCGCCCGGCCGGGAGAGCCCGCCGCACGGGCCGACCGGCCTCACCTGGTCACCATCGGCGTCGAGCGGGTACGCGCGGGTGCTCACGCGCCCGCCGGGTCGTACTCCTCGAAGATCAGCACGAGCCGCTCGCGCATCCGTGACCATTCGCCTTCGAGGTCGCTCTCGCTCAGGCCCAGGGCTCGGGCGGTGAGGAGCAGGCCCCGCATGGCGCTGATGGTGGTCATGAGCGCGGCGTCGAAGCCCGGTCTGTCGGCGACGATTCCCACGAGGCGGCGGACGGCGTCGTCGAGCGCCGCGTTCAGGTCGCCGTCGAACTTCCGCAGCGCGGACCGCAGTTCCTCGTCGCCGCGGGCGCCCGCGATCAGTTCCAGGCACGCGGCGTACTCGCGGCTGCGCTTGAGGCTCCACAGGGTGTCCAGGGCCCGTGCGATACGTCCCTCGTCGGGCCCGTCGGTGATCAGGTCGAGGTGCAGCGGCACCCGCTCCCGGTAGCGTTCCACGAGGTGGTCCAGCGTCGCCTCGACGAGGGCCAGCTTCGTCGGGAAGTGGTGCACGAGCCGGCCCCGTGAGACTCCGGCCGCCTCGCCGACCGCGAGTGTGGAGAACTGGGCGTAGCCCTGCTCGGCGAGCACCCCCACCGTCGCGTCGAGAAGGAGCTCGCGGGTGTCCAGCGCGCGCTGCTGCACGCGTCGGCGGCGGGGTGGGGGCTGCTCTGGCATGCGGAGATCCTACGGCGCACGCGGGGTGCGCCGTGGAAACGTCCTTTCCGTCCGTCCGGGCCGGTCAGGCGTTGGTGAGCATGACACGCAGGGACTCGCCGCTGCGCATCAGGTCGATGGCCTGGTTGACGTCGGCGAGGGGCATGCGGTGCGTGACGAGGGCCTCCAGGTCGATGCGGCCGGCCCGGATCAGGTTGATGACGCGGCCGTAGGTGCGGGTCACGTCGTCGCCGCCGTAGATGGACGGCACGATGCGCTTGGCGCTCGCGAAGAGCTCCAGCAGGTTCACCGGCATCATGTCCTGGGCACCGCCGACTCCGACGAGGCAGACGGTGCCGCCGCGGCGGGCTGCCTCGTAGGCGGAGCGGACCGTGGCCGGGCGGCCGACGGCCTCGATGACGTGGTCGAAGCCGAAGCCGGCGGTGATGTCCCGTACGGCGTCGGGCAGTTCGTCCGGGGAGACGGCGGCGGTGGCGCCGAGGTCGAGGGCCCACCGACGGCGCCCGGCGACCGGGTCGACGGCGACGACATGGGCCGCGCCCGCCGCCTTGGCGCCCATGACGGCGCTGATGCCGACGCCACCGCAGCCGATGACGGCGACGCTCTCGCCCGCCTTGACGTCGCAGGAGTTGATGGCGGCGCCGAGCCCGGTGGTGACGCCGCAGCCGATGAGCGCGGCGGCCTCGTAGGAGACGTCGTCGGGGAACGGAGCGGCGAATCCGGCCTCCAGGACGACCTCCTCGGCGAAGGTGCCCGCGCCCATGAACCGGAAGAAGTCGGTGCCGCGGGAGCGGAACGCGGGGATGCCGACGGCGGCGACACCGGCCATGCAGAGGTTGGACTCGCCGCGGTGGCAGTACGCGCATGTGCCGCAGGAGGGACGCCAGTTGACGATGACGCGATCGCCGGGCCCGACATGGGTGACGCCTTCGCCGACCTCCAGGACCTCGCCCGCGCCCTCGTGGCCGAGGACCATCGGGACGGCGTTGGGGATGATGCCCTTCATCCCGGACAGGTCGGACTGGCACAGACCGGTGGCCTTGATGGCGACGCGGACCTTTCCGGGACCGAAGCCGATGGTCTCGACGTCGTCGCGGACCTCGAGCTTGTCCTGCCCGAGTTCGGTCATCAGGGCAGCGAGCATGGTGACTCCTTGTGGAGGGGTGGAGGGCCGGTGGCGTGATCGGCGTCACCGGCGGGCGGGAGAGTGAGGGAGACGGCCGGGGCCCGGCCTGCGAAGCGAGCGGCCCGCGTGGGCGCCCGCGGCGATGCCCCGTCGGGGTCCGGCCGGCCGTGGGCACCGGGGGATGTGCGACGGCCGGCCGGGGCGATGTGCCGCGGGTCAGGCGGCGGGCAGGGCGATGGCCTTCTGTTCCAGGTACGCGGTCAGTCCCGCGACCCCGAACTCGCGGCCGATGCCGGAGTTCTTGTAGCCGCCGAACGGCGCGGTGAGGTCGATGGAGAACCCGTTGACGGTGAAGGTGCCCGTGCGGATCCGGCGGGCGATGTCCAGGCCGTGTTCGACGTCGGCCGTGATCACCGCGCCGGAGAGGCCGAAGTCCGAGTCGTCGGCGATTTCGACGGCCTCGTCCTCGGTGTCGTAGGGCATGAGGCAGACGACCGGCCCGAAGATCTCCTCGCGGGCGATGCGCATGGTGTTGGTGACGTCGCCGAAGAGCGTGGGCTCGACGTACGCGCCCGCCTCCAGCCCTTCCGGGACACCGCCGCCGAGCAGGAGGGTGGCGCCCTCTTCCTTGCCGATGCGGATGTAGTCGAGGTTGCGCGCCTGCTGGCGCCCGGAGACGAGGGGCCCGACCTGGGTTTCCTCCTTCAGCGGGTCGCCGACCGCGAGTGCGGCGACCGCTTCGGTGATCGCGGCGGCGAGCTCCTCGTAGCGGCTGCTCGGGAGCAGGACGCGGGTGAGGGCGACACAGGCCTGGCCGTTGTTCAGGAACGAGCCGGTCAGGACGGTGCGTACGACGTCGTCGGTGGCCGCGTCCGGCAGGACGATCGCGGCGGACTTGCCGCCGAGTTCGAGGGTGACGCGGGTGAGGTTGCGCGCGGCGACCTCCATGACCCGCTTGCCCGCGCCGACGGAGCCGGTGAAGGCGACCTTGTCGACGCCGGCGTGCCCGACGAGGTACTCACTGACCTCCCGGTCGGCGGGCAGCACGCTCAGGACGCCCTCGGGCAGCCCGGCTTCGGCGGCGATCTCGGCGAACAGGAAGGCGTCCAGCGGGGTCTCGGGCGACGGCTTGAGCACCACGGTGCAGCCGGCGGCGAGCGCCGGGGCCAGCTTGGAGGCGGCCGTGAACTGGGGCACGTTCCACGGCACGATCGCGGCGACGACACCGACCGGCTCCCGGCGCACGACCAGCGGGGACCGCATGCCCTGCTTCCGTTCCTCGAACGGGAAGGCGGCGGCGGCCTGCGCGGTGACGGCGAAGTGACCGATGGCACCCATCACCTGGTTCGTCAGCGACCAGGAGATCGGGGAACCGTTCTGCCGGGTGATGAGCTCGGCGAACTCCCGTGCCCGGGCGCTCATCAGCTTCGTGATGCGGCCCATGACCTCGACGCGTTCGCCGACCGTCATCCGGGGCCAGGGCCCGTGGTCGAACGCCTCGCGGGCGGCGGCGACGGCCCGGTCCACGTCCTCGGTGGAGGCGTGCGGGACGCGGCCGACGAGGTGACCGTCGTGCGGGGAGACGACCTCGATGACGTCCGTGCCGGCCGGGTTCTCCCAGTGGCCGCCGATGAAGAGTCGGGTGTGCTCCACGAGTTCCGTGGACGCGGTATCCCCTGCGGACATGGCATCTCCTCGACTGTTCGCCCCGGCTCCGGGGCGTCCGTACGGCCGGCGTCTGCGCCGACCCGTTAAACATACAGCGCTGACCGTTTTTCTCAACCTATGCGGTCAACACTGACTGTTTTTTGGACGAAACTCCGAGCCGACCGCCCGGAGGACCCACCGCTACCCGCGTACCGCCTTGCGCACGGAGCGCGGCCGGTACTCCACCACGGTCAGCGCCAGCGACACGTACCGCTCGACGAGCTCCTCGGGAGTGACCTCGCCGTCGACCCGGTACCACTGGGCGATGGCGTTGCACATGGCGATGACGGCGCGCCGGGCGTCGTCCGGATAGGGCGTCAGGAACACCCCGTCGGCCACACCCCGCTCGATCACCTCACGGAACTGCCGCGTTCCGCGCTCCTCGTTCTTGCGGTAGCGCGCGAGGGGTTCGGGCTCCAGGCTGCGCCCCTCGGTGAGGACGATGCTGCTCTTGACGGGGTGCTCGATCCGGAACCGGACCGTGGCCGCGACCAGCGCCTCCAGCCGTTCGGCCGGATCGTCCCCGGCCTCCCGCAGCGCGGATTCGCAGGCGCCGAAGTAGGCGTCGAGACCGTCGTCGAGGATCGCGACGAGGAGTTCCTGCTTGCCCTTGTAGTAGTAGTACAGGGCGGAGAGGCTGACCCCGGCCCGCTTGGCGATGTTCCGGATGGACGTCGCGCTGTATCCCTGCTCGGAGAACTCCTCGCGAGCGGCCTCGATGGTCGAACATTCGTTAAGTTACGAGCCGCCGCCCCCCCCCCTGTCCACCCTCCCCCCACTGTGATCCACCACGCATCCCGGGACGGGTCTACGCCGCGACCGGCACAGGCCCACACCGCGAACCGGTGCGGGCCGACGCCACGAGAGCCGCCGGCCTCATACGGAACCGGGACGAGAAGGCTGGGCGCGGTCCGGGTCCAGGGCGTCCCGGACAGCGGCCAGGATCGCCTCGGTGTCGGCGCCCAGCGCGCGGGCGGAGGACGTGAAGTCACGTGCGAGGGTCGCGAGTTGGGGGGCATAGGAGCGGGTCGGCCCGGCCGGGGGCGCCGCGACCCGGGAGCCCGCCCCGCGACGGGTGCGGATCAGCTCGGCGGCCTCCAGTTCGCGGTAGGCACGGGCCACGGTGCCTGGCGCGAGGCCGAGGTCCGTGGCCAGCTGGCGCACGGTCGGCAGCCGGTCGCCCTCGACGAGCCGCCCGGTGAGGATCAGCGCGCCGAGCTGGGCGCGGATCTGCGCGTACGGCGGTACCTGGCTGGTGGTGTCGACGCGGACGGCGGGCTCATTCATTGTCGGGGAGCTCCTCCGCCGCCTCGTCGTCGACGGCCCGGGGAACCACCAGGGTGACCAGGGACCAGACGACGGTGAACAGGTTCAGCAGGGCCAGGGGGTAGAACACCCAGAAGGTGAGCGCGCCCATCGCACCGGCGCAGCCCGTGTCCGTCAGCGAGACGGAGACCATCAGCACGGCGTACAGCTGCTGGCTCGACACCAGCAGACCCCAGGCCCCGGTCACCGCCCACGCGCGGTCGCGCCGCTGCTGCTCCCCGCCCGGCCCGTGGGCGATGCGGCGCAGGGCCCACACGCAGGTGGGAGTGGCTATGGCGAGCGCGCCGAACATCGGGAGGCTGTAGTACAGACCGGGCCAGGGGCCCAGGGACGCCCGCATCCCGTTGCAGGTGACGACGACGACCTTCCCCGTGGTGAAGATGCGGTCGGGGTCGACGGAGGCCGTGACGGCCGCGATCGCCAGCAGCACGGTGAGCGAGATCCCCTGAAGGGCGATCAGGGGGCCCATGCGCGGTGGCACATGGTCTCTGACCAGGCGCGGGGCGAGACTCGCGGTGCGTACCACGTCCTGGGGGACCAGGGTCAGCGCGTCGGCGAGAAGGACGCCCGCCACCGCACACAGGCCGAAAGCCGTGATGCAGAACACGACGCGCTGCTCGAACTCGACGTCCCCCAGCGTGGACAGCGCCTGTGCGGCGATGACGCCGATGGCCAGACCGGACCAGCGGGCGTAATGGTCGGCGTGCTCGAGGAAGCGGCGCTGGAACGGGGCGGCGTCGAGCGTGTCGAGCATGGAGAGGTCCCCTCAGATCATCTTGTACCAAGCAGCAGGTACAAGATGCCGTGGGCGGGATCTTGTGTCAAATACTCAGTACAAGCTGACGAGAAGAGAGACGGATTCCGGCGCGAGGAGGTTCCTTCGTGGCGCGGAGAGGACCAACTCCGGCCTCTCCCCCTCTCTTTGTCCTGCTGGACACGGCAGAGCGCGGGTACGGGCCCGTCGGCCCCTACCCGCACTCACGGAACGGCTCACGGGGACCGACGGCCCACCGTGCGGATGGCCTACGGCCGGAACGCGTCTACGCCGACAACTGCCACACCGCGTACGCCAACGCGTCCGCGTTCCGGTCCAGCGCGGTGTCGTTGATGTTCGACGACGTGTCGCACGAGGAGTGGTAGCAGGCGTCGAAGGCCTTGCCCGCGGTGCCGCCCCACTTGGCGGCCTGGGCGGACGTCTTGATGTAGTCGGCGCCGCTGAACAGGCCGCCGACGGGGATGCCCGCGCTCTTGAAGGGCGCGTGGTCCGAGCGTCCGTCACCCTCGGTCTCGATCTCCGTGGAGACACCGATCCCGGTGAAGTACGTCTTGAAGGTCTTCTCGATGGTCGGGTCGTCGTCGTAGACGAAGTATCCCGGGTTCGGCGAGCCGATCATGTCGAAGTTCAGGTAGCCACTGATCTTCGAACGGTTCGCGGTGGTGAGGCTGTTGACGTAGTAGCGCGATCCCACCATGCCCAGCTCCTCCGCGCCCCACCAGGCGAACCGGAGGTGCTTCGTGGGCTGGTAACCGGCCCGGGCCACCGCGAGTGCCGTCTCCAGCACGGCCGCCGAACCGGAGCCGTTGTCGTTGATGCCGGGGCCCGCGGTCACGCTGTCCAGGTGGGAGCCGGCCATGACGACCTGGCTCGTGTTGCCGCCGGGCCAGTCGGCGATCAGGTTGTAGCCGGTGCGGCCGCCGGAGGTGAACTGCTGGACGGTCGTGGTGAACCCGGCCGCGTCCAGCTTGGCCTTGACGTAGTCGAGGGACGCCTTGTAACCGGCACGGCCGTGCGCGCGGTTGCCGCCGTTGGCGGTGGCGATGGACTGGAGCTGGGCGAGGTGGGCCTTGACGTTGGCCACGGGCAGGTCGGGTGCGGCGGCCGCCGCCGCGGGGGCGGGGGCCGCCCCGGCTATGGAACCGCCGGTGAGCAGCGTGGCGGCGGCGACGACAGCGGTCGCCGAGGCACGCCCAGGAATGGAGAGCTTCATGTGGGGGGCTCCGAATTCCAGGAAACCCGCCGGAGTTCCCACGAGGGGGCGTGAGGTGTCCGGGGATTCCACGGTGAGTGGGGTGCCTGGATGGTGAAGGTGGGACTGACATACCGTCAAGAGCAGTATTCGGTCAGGCACGTTCGTATACCGGATAGCCTCCGGGTATCGACTCCGTCCGGCACCGGCGCGGAAGGGCACCACCCGACGCGCGACAGTCGTCAGGGTCCCCCGAACCCTCGCATCCGACGCGCGCCGACCCGGCTCGTCCCCCCGTTCGTGCAACCGCCCGCCCGCTCCTCGCGTCCGTCAGTAAGATCACCACAAGCGAGCCGGTGCTCGCGAGCGAGGGGGAACGGGGATGAGCAACGGCAACACCGTTGTGCACAGAAGCAATTGGCCTTGGCGGGTCGCCGCGTCGGTCGCCGCGGCGACCGTGGTGCTCGGCGGCTGTAGTTCCGAGGGCGGCGACAAAGCGGCCGGACCGAGCTCTTCGGCACCTTCGAAATCCGCCGCGGCCGCGTCCGGCTCTCCTTCGGCCGCGGCGTCCGCGTCCGCCTCAGGGGGTGACGCGTCGCCGGGCACCCCGTTCAAGGCGGACCCCGCCAAGGTGCCCGGGACGAGGAGCCGGGCCGAGGCCCTGGCGGCGGCCGTCGCGCTGAAGCCGCAGGGATGGGGCGCGGGTTTCCGGGCGCAGCAGCAGGCCGCGAGCACCCCGGGCACCGTCGCCCTGCTGGACGAACAGTGCCGGTGGGAACGGCGCGCGCTGCCCAAGGGCGTCCTGGCCTCCCTCTCCCGCTACAGCGAGATTCCCGCCGCCGGCGGCAAGGGTGAGATCAAGGTGAGCGCGGCGGTCACCGTGCACACCACCGTGCGCAATGCCGACGAGCAGCTGGCCGCCACCTTGGAGGAGCCGTTGCGCTGCCGGCAGCAGCAGGTCCGTACCGACGAGTGGATCTCGGGACTCATCTCGAACGCCACTCCCTACGGCCAGGGCAACAACACCTATTCCGACGACCAGGTCGTGGAAATGGGCAAGTACCTCACCGGGAAACGCGAGCAGACCTACTACTGGCACGTCACCCGGCTCGGCACGGTGACGCTGGCCGTGTCGGTGAAGGGCGCCAAGGGCTACTCGAACAACGAGTTGGCGAAGTACGCGTCGGAGGCCGACGCCGCGATGCTCATCCGCCTGGAGTCCGAGCTCGGAGGAAACAGCTGATGGAACCGCTGCGTTCGTCGGATCCCGCGCGTATCGCGGACCATCGTCTGCTCGGCCGGCTCGGCGCCGGAGGCATGGGCGTCGTGTACCTGGCACGCTCGCAGGGCGGCGCGCTGGTCGCGCTGAAGGTACTGCTCGCCGAGTACGCCGAGGAGCCGGGCTTCAAGGACCGGTTCCGCCGTGAGGTCGAGGTCGCCCGGCGGGTCGACAGTCCCTCGGTGGTGCCACTGGTGGACGCCGACCCGGACGCCGAATCGCCCTGGCTGGCGACGGCGTTCGTGCCCGGACCGTCACTGGCCGAGGCCGTGACCGCGTACGGGCCACTGTCCGAGCGCGGTCTGCGGCTGCTCGGCACCCGGCTGGCCGAGGCGCTGGGCGAGGTGCACCGGGCCGGGCTGGTCCACCGGGACCTGAAGCCGGGCAATGTGCTGATCGCCCATGACGGACCGCGGCTCATCGACTTCGGCATCGCCCGCGCGCCGGAGGACCGGACGCTCACGGCGACCGGGGTGGTGGTCGGCACACCCGGCTATCTGTCTCCCGAGCAGGCCGAGGGGCGGGTCGGGGACGGCATCGGGCCGGCGAGCGACGTGTTCTCGCTCGGCTGTGTCCTGGCGTTCGCGGCGACCGGCCGGGCGCCGTTCGGCAGCGGGGCGGTCGACGCCCTGCTGTTCCGGGCCGTCCACGACCCGGCGGACCTCGAGGGGGTGCCGGCGTGGCTGCGCGACGTGCTGGACCGCTGTCTGGAGAAGGATCCCGCCCGGCGGCCGGACGCCGGTGAGCTGGTACGGGAGCTGACCGCCGACGGCACCGCCCGGGACGGACGTGCGTCCGACGCCGCACCGCAGGACCAAGGGGCGCCCGAGGCCGCACCGCGGGACGAAGGGGCCGACGGCTGGCTGCCCGAGCCGGTCACCCGACTGATAGCCGAGCGCTCGGCCGCCGCGCTCGCGCTGCCGGACATCGAGCACACGCTGGCGCCGTCCGACGCGCCGGCCACTCCCGACCCGGCGGAGCCCGACACGCACGGGACGTCCGCCCCGGCAGAGGCCGACACGCGTGAGACGTCCGGACCGGCGGATCCTCAGGACTCCCGCCCGGCGAGCCGTCGCCGTTTCCTGCTGCTCGCCGGCGGGGCCGTGGCACTGGCGGCGGGCGGGGGCGGGGCCTGGTGGGCGGCCACCCGCGACGACGGTTCGGACGGCGACCACAGTGCCGCCGCGTCCTCGCACCGGCCGGTGCACACCATCGCTCTGCACGGCGACCTCAGCGGCCCGCAGCGGGACACGGGCCGGGCCCAGGAGCGCGGACTGCGGCTCGCGGTCGCGGAGTTCAACGCGCGGAGTGACGCGCCGTTCACCGTGAAGGTCAAGACCGTCGACGACGGGGGCGATCCGGTGGCCTCGGCCCGGCTCGCCGCGCAGCTCACCGCCGATCCGTCGGTCCTCGCCGTGGTCGGCCCGACCACCGACGAGACCGCGCAGACGGCGCTCGCGAAGTACGACGCCGGTCTGCTGCCGGTCGTCGGCGTGTCTCCCGGCTCGGCCTTCCTGACCTACCAGGGGTTCCGCCCGTTCCTGAGCGCACGGCTGCCCGACGCGGTGCTGCCCCTCTACGCGAGCGCCTACCTGCGCGGCCAAGCTCGATCGCGCAAGATCGGCATCGTCGTCGACCGCCCGGCCGGCAGCTACGGGACGACTCTGGCCAGTACCCTCAGCAACGACCTCAACAAGATCCCGTACCCGTCCGTGCCGGAAGTGGTCAGCGCGATGCGCCGCGACTTCGGCAGCGCGGTGGGCACGGTGCTCTCCGCAGGCGCCGACTCCGTGTTCTTCGCCGGTCTGCCCGACCGGGGGGCGCTGATCGCCGCGACGCTGCGGGAACGCTCCTTCAAGGGTGCGCGGGTGTCCGGTCCGGCACTGCTGGACGAACGGTTCCTGACGCAGGCCCGGGAAGACGCCGAGGGCTGGGTGATGGTGGCCCCGGTCATCGACGCGACCCGCAAGCCCGAGGCCCGGAAGTTCGCCGCCGCCTACCGCGAGCGCTTCGAGGAGGCGCCGCCCCGGTACGCGGCGGAGGCCTACGACGTGACCGGGATGCTGCTCAAGGCGCTGGCCGGGCTGCCCTCGAAGAGCCGCACCCGGCAGAACCTGCTCACGACCGTGCAGGGCGGGAAGTACAAGGGCATCACGAGGACGTTCGCCTTCGACAAGTACGGCGCCATGGCCATCGACAGCACCGGCGGCTTCCTCTGGCGGGTGGACAAGGGTGCCTTCGTGTACGACGGCCCCGCGCCGCTGACCGCCTGATGGAGCACCTGCGGGCCGGCGACCCGTCCCGGATCGGCCGTTACCGTCTGCTGCGGCGGCTGGGCGCCGGCGGCATGGGCGTGGTCTTCCTCGCCCGTGCGCCGGGCGGGGCGATCGCCGCGGTGAAGACGGTCCGGTCCTCGTACGCCGACGAGGGCGGGTTCCGGGCCCGTTTCCGCCGTGAGGTCGAGACCGCCCGGCAGGTCAGCAGCCGCTGGGTGGTGCCGCTGCTGGACGCGGACGCCGACGCGGAGACACCGTGGCTGGCGACGTCGTACGTGCCGGGGCCCTCGCTCGCCGAGGCTGTGGACACCTTCGGGCCGCTGTCGCTCGCTTCCGTACGGGTGCTGGGCGTGCGGCTCTCCGAGGCGCTCGAGGCGGTGCACGAGGCCGGTCTCGTGCACCGCGACGTGAAGCCGGCGAACATCCTGCTGGCCCCGGACGGACCACGTCTCATCGACTTCGGTATCGCCCGCGCGCCGGAGGGCACCGCGCTCACCTCCAGCGGCGTGGTCGTCGGCTCGCCCGGCTTCCTGTCGCCCGAGCAGGCGCGGGCGCGGAGCGGCGAGATCGGCCCGCCCAGCGACGTGTTCTCGCTGGGGTGCGTGCTGGCGTTCGCCGCGACCGGGGTGCGGCCGTTCGGCGGCGGCGCGGCGGCGGGGGTGCTGCTGCGCACGGTCTACGAGGAGCCCGATCCGGCGTCGTTCCCGGACGGTCTGACGCCCCTGCTGAGCGCCTGTCTGCACAAGGAACCGGCCGACCGGCCGAGCCTCGCCCGACTCCGTGCGGCGCTCGGGGAGGGAACGGCGGGCGACTCCGCCGAGCCCTCCGGCTGGCTGCCCGCGCCGGTCACCCGGCTCATCAACGACCGGTCCGCCGCCGTGCTCACCATCGGCTCGATCGAGCCGACCCAGGTGTCCGCGTCGGCACCGTCGGACACGGCGGACACCGCGGGCACGGCAGGCAAGGCGTCGCCGGAGGCCGTGACGATGACGGCCGTCACCGCCACCTGTCCCACCGGGGGCACCGTCGGCCGACGTGGCTTCCTGCGCCTCGGCTCGACGGCGGGACTCCTCGCGGCGGGCGGTGGCGGAGCCTGGTGGTGGAACACCCGGGCGAAGCCGGGAACGCCCACGCCGTCCGGGACCGGCCGTCCCCGCCCCGAACTGGTCGTGGCGTTCCACGGCGATCTGACCGGCGCGAGCAAGGAGAGCGGGAAGGCCCAGCTCAACGGTGCCCGGCTGGCCGTCGAACAGTTCGAGGCGCGGAGCGACCGGCCTTTCCGGCTGAAGCTGCGGACGTACGACGACGGCGGCGACACCGGGCGCGCCAAAGAACTGGCCGCCCGGCTGGCGAAGGACACGAAGGTGCTCGCCGTACTGGGCCCCACGACGGACGCCTGCTTCAGCGCCACCGAGAGGACGTACACCGAGGCGGCGATGCCCGTCGTGTCCGTCTCGGTGGGCGCCGAGACCCTGAGTTCGTCGTTCGGCTCGAAGTTTTTCCACTGCCATGCGGCGTTGCACGTCACGTACGGACTTCTCGCCGCCCCCTGTGTCCGCTACCTCAGCCACCACGTCGACGCCCGTCGGGTGTTCCTCGTGGACGACCGGGCACAGGGCGACTTCGCCTGGACCGTGTGCGACCAGGCCGAGCGGGCACTGCGGCAGAGCGGCCGGGACACCACGGTGAAACGTGTGGCCGCCGGGAGGATCGACTACGCGTCGCTCGCCGCCGAGGCGAGGTCCGTCCGCGCGGACGCGGTCGTCTTCACCGGCGACGCGCCCCGGGCCGCCGGGTTCGCGTCGGCGCTGACCGCCGCCCGGTTCACCGGCACCCGGCTGGCGACGGAACGCGCGCTCGACCCGCGGTTCCTCGAAACGGCTGGCGCCGCCGCACAGGACTGGGTCTTCGCCACCTCCTTCACCGACCCGGCGGCCCGTGCCTCCGCCCGCGCTTTCACGGCCGCCTACCGCGCCCGCTTCCACGCCGACCCCGGCTGGTACGCGGCGGAGGCCTACGACGCCGTGATGTTCCTGGCCGAGGCCTGCGACAAGAACGGCACCGTGCTGAGGGAACGGGGCGCGATCGCCCGCCGGATGCCCGAAATCACGTATCGGGGCATCACTCGCACGGTCAAGTACGAGTCGGGGTTCGGCTACAGCCGCGACGCGATGTTCGAGTTCCAGGTCGTCGACGGCGCGTTCCGGTACCTGGGGCAGTACCTGGACGCCGCGGTGTCGTGAAGCGGGGCGGCCGTTGTGCGTTCCGGCGGTGCGTGCGTCCCGCCACGAACACCGGTCCGGCCCCGAAACCGCGTGCAGTCGGCCGGCTTTCGGCACACGACCCGTTCGCGGATCCTGCGCATCCCCGGAACTGTGGCTTCCATCACGGCGGATGTGATCATGGCCTGATCAAATCGTAGGATGCTCGGTATCATCCTGCGCCTCCTGCCGTTCTGGGTCCGCGAGCCCCTGCTCATCGTGGTCGGGTCCGTTTTCGGCGTACGCATCATGTATCTCGCCGTCCATGACAGCGATTGGGTGCCGGCCGGTATCGGCACGGTGTTCCTCGTGTTCACCGCGATACGAATCCACATGGTGGTCCGGGCCCTGCGCGCACGCCGGAACCCGAGTCCGGCGGCCTCCACGAACGGGTCTGCGGCCGATGCCGCTCCCCAGCCTCAGCCTCAGCCTCAGCCTCAGAACGTGCCCGGACCGCGTCCCGGTCCTGGCACTCCGAAGAAGGATCACAACGCATGGGGCCAGGCCGTCGCGGCCGTGGCCGTGTTCGGGGCGATCGGGGCCACGTTGTGGCTGGCCCCGGACTTCACGCCGTCCGACGTCAACACCTCGCAGCCCGCCTCGTGTTCGGACGGAACACACGAGAAGCTCCCGAAGGTCTACACGCACACGCCCCGGCCCGTGACCGGTGAAGAACTGTGCAAGGCGCTCAACCGACCGGACCTGGCCGAGCTTCTCGGAACATCCGGAGAGACCGCGACCACTGCTTCCGGCAGCAACAACACCGCTGCGCTGACCGACGGGAAGGTCGCCGAGCCGGAGGCCCAGGTCGCGTTCGACACGTACACCGTGAACGTCTCGGCCACTTACAACGACCTGACGACCGACCAGTACGTGAAGCTGATGAAGTTCGGGGACGAGCAGAACATCAAGACCCTCACGGTTCTCGGACGGCCCGCCGTCCTCTTCTCGGACCACACCATGAAGCTCGAGATCAACCTCGGGAGCGGCGGATCCGGCGGACCGGTCCAGCAAGGCCCCCTGGCGAGAACACTGTCCGTGGCCCTGGACCGTCATGACCGGGGCGGCTACTGCGACATCACCGTGTGGAGCGAGTCCGGAGCCCTCCCGAACGACAACGCTCTCCTCCACATCGCCGAGAAGGTTCTTCCGGGGATCCCCGAGCGGCCTGCCCGCTGAGACGCCGACAGCGTTTCGACGAGAAGGCCGGCCCGGTCTCGCCTCCGACTGATCACCGACGAGCCCGATCTCATCGCCGTCGCAGTCGGCGCTTTCACAGCGGTCGGCGCAATCGATCGTGCGGAGGATCGCGTCAGGGGTTCGGTGATCCCGCCTTCAAGGGCTGCCCCGTGCACTTCTCCGCGGGCAAGGTGCGCGTTGTCCGAAGCGGCGAGAGGAGGGCGGGAAGGACACTCAGCGTCATACCGGCGGCACCGATCCACAAAGTGCCTGTCGCCCCGAGCACAGAGCCTGATGCTCCGCCCAGAAGCCCGCCGAGAGGCACTCCGCTCCAGGAGACGAATCGAGCTGTCGCGCTCGTCCGGCCCAGAAGCCGGTCCGGCGTCAGGGCCTGCTGGAAGCTCGATTGAGCCACCACGCGGACGACTCCCCCCAGTGAGAGAGCCGCGAGTCCGATCGCGGCCACGTACACGCTCCATCCCGTTCGCGCCAACGGCATGAGAGCGGTCAACGGACAGGTGGCCAGTGACGTGAGCCAGATGACCGGGCCCTGTCCGACCCGCCCGGAGACCTTGGTCGCCACCAGTGCGCCCAGCAGCGCACCACAACCCATTCCCGACAGGACGAGGCCGATGCCGAAGGGCTGAAGTCCCATCTCCCGGTCCAAGAAGACCAGCAGCATGGTTTGATACACGACCAGAAAGAGGTTGAATATCGCATCACCCAGCATGATCGCACGCAGGGAAGGGTGTTTGACGACGAACTTCAGCCCCTCCCTGATTTCCCGGACCAATCGAGGACGCCCATTCGGCTCCGGTTTCCGTTCGTGTTTCCGAATGGTGATCGCGAGCAGCCCCGACATGGCCATTCCGATCGAGCTCGCCAGGAGCGTCACAGGAGCTCCGACCAGGCCGACCAGTGGTCCCGCCACCGTCGGCCCACCGATACTGGTCACCGAGCGCACGGCCGAAAGTTTTGAATTCCCCTCCATGAGATTGCCGCGCCCCACCAAGTGCGGGAGATAGCTGGCGTACGCGACGTCGAAGAAAACAGTCAGCACTCCATGGACGAGAGCGACCGTGTAGAGCCACCAGATGGTGAGAAGTCCCGCCCACCACGCCATCGGTATCGCCATGAGAACCAGCGCGCGGGCGAGATCGGTACCGATCATCACCGACCGCTTCCGCATGCGTTCCACCCACGCGCCCGCCGGCAGCCCGACCAGGAGCGATCCTGCCGTGGTCATCGCGGTCAGCGATCCCACCTGGAACTCATCGGCGTGCAGTGCCGTGATGGCGACCAGGGGCAGAGCCAGAAAGACGATGCGATCGCCCAGCTGACCAAGCGCAGTGGCAGCGAGCAACCGCCCGAAGTCCCGGTCGCGCAAGAGACCGAGCCGGGAGGATTTTTTCATGGAACACCCTGTTGTCGGACTTGCAATGCGTCTCCCATGGGTCCAACGACTACGGTCGGTCGACCCCGAACTCGTAGACCACTTCCCGGCGCGCGTCCGGAATGACCATGTCGGCCGTTTCCACCGGACGCCCGTCCGTGTCGAAGATGGTCCGCTCGATCTGAAGCACGAGGTCCCCCACGCCGATCCCCAGGAGGTTCGCCTGTGCCTGGGTGGCACGAGCCGGGCGCGGCACCTCGGCCACGGTCGAGATGACCACGCCGATGGAACGCATGCGCTCGGCCACCCCCTTTCCCGCCAGAGGGCCCATCTCGGGCAGCACGACCGGCGTTCCGTCCGTGACGGCCATCGGCTCCCAGGATTCGGAAAGCTGGACGGGCTGCCCGTCGGCGAGGAATTCGTAGTGTGTTCGGACGCAGAGGTCCCCTGGGCTGATGGCGAGCCGCTCGGCGATCGCCTCGGGGGCGGGGACGCGCGCCTGACTGTGTGCGTCCCAGGCATCGGCCCTGCCCCGCTCCCTGCTGTCGGGCCGGAGAGGAGAGCCCTCCCGGCGCTCGCGGTGGCGCGAGCGGACCAGCCGCAGGCGCTCGCGCGGCATGCGGACGTAGGTGCCCGAACCGGCGCGTCCTTCGAGGAGACCGTCGACGATCAGACGGTCCACGGCCCTGTGCACGACGTTGCGTCCGACCCCGTACTCCACGGCGAGCCGTGCCCGGGACGGCAGCCGCTCCCCGATCGCCCACTCTTTCCCGAGAATCCGTGCGCGCAGCATGTCGGCCACTGCGAGGTACGGCGCCGCTCGGGGCATGGATGATCCTCCGGTTGCTCTGCTCTGCGCCGGCCGGTCGTCCCCAGGGCGCGTTGGCAAGCTACTGCACCGGCAAGAAGCTGCTGGAGTAGAAATACGCTCCGGGATCACGCCCCTGCTGCCGGGGCTCCCCAGGGGGTTGCACAGCCCTCGGTCACGACCGGGCGAGTTGCGCCTCGCTGCGCTCGAACCGACTCCGGTACCGGCGCGCGAAGTCGTGCCCGGTCGGCACGGTCCCGCCGTCCGCCGGCCTCAGGCCCTCCCGGGCGGCGCCCCGGTGCGGGCCCGTCATCACCGGAGGTACACCGCACCGGCATGGGGGTTCCCTTCGGCCTTCCCCTTCGGGATCTTGGAGGTAATCCGCTGTCCTGTCGGAGTGGCTCTTCCATAAGATCGCGCCATGACTGCCGACACCCCGCTCACCCGAGAGTCGTTCCGGCGCCTCAAGCCGATCAGCACGCCCCGGCCGGTGTCCCGGTTGCCGGACCGTGTCTGGACCGACGGGGACTGGGACCGGATCCGGCACGGATACGCGGCCCGGGACATGGACGAGAAGTGGAACGTCTTCACCGAAGGCGATGTCGTTCTCATGCACCGGAGTTGGACCGGTCACTGCGTCTACGAGGTGACCTTCGTCCCCGCGGCCGGTGGGGGGAGGAGGATCGCCTCCGCCGTGGCCGAGGCCGACGGGGAGCGCCGTCGGAACATGGGCGACGAGTACGACTGCCTGATGATGGAGCTCATCATCAGCGCGATCGTCCTCGGTGAGCCCGCCGCCGAACTCCGTGCCGGCCTCGTCGAGTTGGCTGCCAGGGCTTCGGGAAGAAGCGATCTTCCCTCGGGCCTGGTGGAGCACAGCGTTCTGGGGTCGCGTTCCGGATCGTGAGTCCCGCGGCCCGGAGGGTACGGGGAGAACCGCCGCGGCCGAGTCCGCTCCTGCCGGTCAGTCGGCGGGCTCCTCGGACAGCGTCAGGTTGGCTCCGGAGGCCGGGTCGAAGACGTGCATCTTGGTCGTGTCCACCCAGAGTTCGGCCCGGCTGCCCTCACGCACCTGTGTCGAGGCGTTGAGACGGGTGACGATCTGGTGCCCGCCCGCGCCGGTGTCGGCCGTCCCCGAGTCGGCCGCGAGTTCGGCGAGTTCGGAGGTGGCGGTGGGCTGCCACTCGTCCTCGGTGAAATAGGCGTAGACATCGGATCCCAGGGATTCGACCACGTCGATGTCCACGCCGAAGGTCGTACCCGATCCGATCTTGCCCCGGTCCACCAGGGCTGCGTCCTCGAAGGCTTCCGGGCGCAGCCCCACGATCAGGTCCCGGGGGGCGTCGTGCCGCTCGAGGGCGCGGCGCAGTCGGTCGCCGAGGCCGAGGTCGCCCACCGACGTGCGCAGGCGGCCTTCCTCCAGTGTGGCGTGCAGGAAGTTCATCGCGGGCGATCCGATGAACCCGGCGACGAAGAGGTTCTCCGGCTGGTCGTAGAGGTGCTGCGGGGTCCCGATCTGTTGCACGACTCCGCCGCGCATCACCACCACCCGGTCCCCCAGCGTCATGGCTTCGGTCTGGTCGTGGGTGACGTAGATCGTGGTGCTGCCCAGGCGTTGCTGGAGGCGGGAGATCTGGGTGCGCATCTGGACCCGGAGCTTCGCGTCCAGGTTGGACAGCGGCTCGTCCATCAAGAAGGCCTTGGGATCGCGCACGATGGCCCGCCCCATGGCCACGCGTTGGCGCTGGCCGCCGGAGAGGTTGGCGGGCTTGCGGTCCAGGTGTTCGGTCAGGTCGAGGATGCGGGCGGCCTCTTCGACCTTCTCCCGGATGGTCGCCTTGTCCACTTTGGCCAGCCGGAGCGCGAAGCCCATGTTGTCGCGCACGCTCATGTGCGGGTAGAGGGCGTAGCTCTGGAAGACCATGGCGATGTCGCGGTCCTTCGGAGTCTTGTCGTTGACGACCTGTCCGTCGATCCGAAGGGTTCCCTCGGTGATGTCCTCCAGCCCCGCGATCATGTTGAGGGTGGTGGACTTGCCGCAGCCGGAGGGGCCGACGAGGATGACGAACTCGCCGTCCCCGACACTGAGGTTGACGTCCTTCACCGCCACCGCACCATCGGGGTAGCGCTTGGTGATGCCTTCGAGAACGATCTCTGCCACGGTCGGTCCTTCTTGTCCTGACGAACGGCTGCCGCCGGTCAGCCCTTGACGGCTCCGGAGGTGAGCCCGGCCACGATGCGCCGCTGGAAGAGCAGCACGAAGACGATGATGGGGATGGTGATCACCACGGCGGCGGCGGCGATCGAACCGGTGGGCTGGGCGAACTGACTGCTTCCGGTGAAGAAGGCGATGGCCGCCGGCACGGTCCGGGCCGCCGAGGTCGAGGTCAGCGAGATCGCGAAGAGGAAGTCGTTCCAGCAGAAGATGAACACCAGGATCGCCGTGGTGAACACTCCCGGTGCCGCGAGCGGAGCGATCACCAGCCGGAACGCCTGCGCCGGGGTGGCGCCGTCCACCTTGGCCGCCTTCTCCAGGTCCCAGGGGATCTCCCGGAAGAAGGCCGACAGGGTGTAGATGGCGAGCGGCAGGGAGAAGGTCATGTACGGGATGATCAAACCGGTCCAGGTGTCGAAGATGCCGATGATCCGCTCGATGTTGAACAAGGGCGAGACCAACGAGATCGGGGGGAACATGGCGATCAGCAGCGACATCCCGATCAGCAGGCTCTTGCCGGGAAAGCGGAGCCTGGCCACGGCGTAGGCCGCCATGGTGCCCAGCACGACCGCGATCACCGTGGAGATGAGGGCGATGCCGATGGAGTTGATCAGTGCGCGGGTGAACTCGGAGGTCTGGAAGATCCCGCGGTAGTTCTCCCACGTCCAGTCGGTCGGGATGAAGTTGCCGTCGGTGAGGGTGCTGGGCTCCTTGAAGGACAGGGCGATGATCCACCAGACCGGGAACAGGGCGTAGGCGATCACGAGGATGTTGACCACGGCCCACTGCGACACGCGTCGTCGTCCGGTGGCGGACATCAGCGTCCCCCTTCCTGGGCACCGGGAGCGGCTGCCCCGAAGAGTTTGATGAAGGCGAAGGCGATCAACGCCACGCACAGGAAGATGAGTACGGAGATGGCCGAGCCGATGCCGAGGTTGAGCGCGGTGAAGAGGTTGTCGTAGCCCAGGATGGACACCGAGCCGGTGCCGTGCGCGCCGGAGGTGAGGATGTAGATGTTGTCGAAGATCCGGAAGGCGTCCAGGGTGCGGAAGAGCAGGGCGACCAGGATGGCCGGCTTCATCAGGGGCACGGTCACCAGGAAGAAGCGCTGCCAGGCTCCGGCTCCGTCCACCTGGGCCGCGCGCAGCGTCTCCTCCGGCACCAGGGCGAGGCCGGCGAGCAGCAGCAGGGCCATGAAGGGCGTGGTCTTCCACACCTCGGCCAGGATGATCAGACCGATGGCGGGCCAGTGTTCGGTGAGGGGCGCGGAACCCGAGGGCAGGAGAGCGGCCAGGTAGCCGGTGTCCGGGGTCCAGGCGTACTGCCAGGAGTAGGCGGCGACCACGGTGACGATGCCGTACGGGACCAGGATGGCGGTGCGAACCGTCCCGCGGCCGAAGATCGCACGGTGCATGACCAGCGCTAGGGCGAATCCGAGGACGAGTTCCACGGCCACGGAGACCAGGGTGATGAACACCGTCACCCACAGGGCCTCCCACCAGAACTCGGAGGACAGTACCGCGCCGTAGTTGCTGAGGCCGACGAATTCCGCTTGTTGCGGGAACCGCAGGTCGTATCGCTGGAGCGAGAGGTAGACGGCGTAGACGATGGGATAGGCGGTGACGGCGAGCATGACGATCACGGCGGGCGCGCACAGCATCCAGCCCAGCCGGCGCTCCTGCCGGGCCCCTTCGGACAGGGGGCGGTTGCCTTTGGGCGCCTGTGCGTCCTGCGGAGCGGTCGGAGCCGACTGGGTCACGGGATCAGCCCCTTCGAGGCGAGGGCGTCCTTGATCTGGTCACCGATCTTCTGCACGTCCGGCCTGGGGTCGATCCCGTTCGGCGGGGACAGGGTGTGCGAGATCGCGATGGACACGTTCTGGTACGCGGGGGTCTTGGGCCGGATGCTGGCGTTCTCCAGGGAGGCCAGAACGGTGGAGGCGAAGGGGTAGTTCTTGACCAGGGAGGGGTCCGAGTAGAGCGGGCGGAGCGTGGGCGGGAGGCCTCCCTTGAGTGCCGCGGTCAACTGGTTCTGCCGGTTCCGCAGGCACAGCGCCGCCTCGAAGGCGAAGTCGGAGTGACGGGAGTAGGCGCCGACGGCCAGGTCGATGCCGCCGATCGTGGGCTTGGCCGGCCTGCCCCTTTCGACCGCCGGGTAGGGCGCCCACCGGAACTGCTTGAAGAGCTCGGGGTTGTTCGCCTTCATCGAGGGATACACGAAGGGATAGTTGAGCTCGAAAGCCGCGCTGCCGGACTCCATGGCCAGGCGGTTCTGGTCCTCCATCTGGTTGGACAGGGACGGGTCGGCCGCGGCCGAGGTGGCCAGCGCCTTCATGACGGAGGCCGCGCGCACGGCGGGCGGGCCCAACGAGGGAGCCGTGGCGGTGGCGTTCAGGATGGAACCGCCCGCACTCTCCACCAGCGTGTTGAACCAGACCGTGAGTCCTTCGTACTGGGCGCCCTGGATCTCCACGTAGTGCGGCTTGCCCTGCTTCGCCAGACGTCCGGCCATCAGGAGCATCTCGGCCCACGTCTCGGGCGGCTCGGGCACCAGGTCCTTGCGGTACCAGAGCAGCTGGGTGTTCGTGTTGTACGGGACGGCGTACAGCCGGCCCTTCCACGTGGCCGTCCGCAGCGGAACCTCCAGGGTGTCCCGCATGGCCGTGGTGCGATTGCTCCCGGTCCACGGCAGGATCCATTTGGCTTCCGCGAACTCGGCGGGCCAGGTGACGTCCAGCCCGATGATGTCGACCGTGTCGTCCTTGGCGGCCAGCCGACGCACCAGTTGCTGGCGCTGTCCGTCCGCGGTGCGGGGCAGCTTGTTGTAGCTGATCCGGTAACGCCCGCCGGACTGCTTGGAACAGACACTGGCCGCACTGGCCAACGCACCTGAATCGTCAGGGAAGTTGTACCAGTTGAGCGTGACCGGCCCACCGCCCCCGCCACCGCAGCCGGCCAGCGGAGCCGCCGACAGGCACAGGGCGAGCAGGATCCGCGGGAGGCCCCGGACACCGAACAGACGCGCCACCCGCACACTCCTTCCTGACCAGGACCGAGAATCCGGACAGAACGAACGAAACGTCGAATGCGCGACACATTAAGTCCGCGCCCGGCCTCACGCCCGCACGCCTCACCGATGATCATCCGATCGGCCGCCCGGAGCGCGGCGCACACCTCACAGCCGAGGCGGTCCGCGGCCGGCGGATTCACAGTCGCCGTCGTCGTCGAAGCCGTCGACGGGCGGCTCACGCCCCCACGGCGGGAACGTCACGGCTCTCTTTCCACGGTGATCCGCTGCCCGTCCCAGCGGAGCGTGTCCCCCGGCCCCGCGATGATCATCGCCTCGTCACCGCGTTGGATGACGTATCCGCCGTGCCCCGCGACGGCTCGGTAGCCGTGTTGGTGACACCAGCGCTGGGGGATGTCGATGAGCATCGTCCAGGTGATGGCGATCCTGCCGGGGTCGACCGCCTCACGGTTGCAGACCATGCGCCGGAACAGCCTCGCCGACTCCAGGAGCGCCCGCCGGTCGCGCTGCCACACCAGCAGACCTGCCGCTTCGCTCTCGTAGTCCCAGGCGAGGTCGAGCAGCGTCCCGCTGCTCATGGCGCCCATTCCTCACCGTGGTGATCGGGGTTCCGGGCGAACGGCCGAGCGACGGACCCGGAGGTGCCGACGTCGGTCTCCGGCTCGTGGCGTGCGTGCGGGAAGTCGGCGATCTCGCTCACTGCATCACCCCGAGGTCGATGGTGCCGATGCGTGTCGATGAGTTCATCGAGTGCCTCCTGATGGAAGTGCCCGGACAGTGGTTCGTGACGTCATCCGGGTAGCCCACTGCCGTGGGGCGAACTCGTGCGGGTACCGATTCACCAACGTGGCGGACCGGGCCACGGACACGCCCGGGGCGAGGAGTTTGTCGTGCAGCTTCCAGAAAGGCCGTGAGCTGTTCAGCGGATCGATGCGGTGTTCCCCCGGTCGGTGTGACCGTCCGGGCCGCCTCACCGGTGGCCGTATCCGATCGGTGCGCGACCGGAACGACCGGCCCTTTCCGGAGGCATATTCGGCGAGGTGTACTGCTCCTGGCCTTGCGCGGGCCATGCCATGCCCCTTATAACCGTCCGTGCAGGCATCGGTGGGGATGGCCGGAAATGGCAGGTGCCGTCGGTCAGGGGGATCCTCAGCTCCGCCGGGATCAGCAGCAGCGTACGCAGACCCACGGAGACCCGAGGACATGACCGACAACGCCTTTCGCGATGCCATGACCCGCCTTGCCGTCGACCCGGCCTTCAGAGCCGAACTCGACGGCGACACCGAGGAGGTGGCCCGAAGACTCGGTCTGACACCCGCGCAGGTCGGCGAACTCCGCGCCCTCCGCGTCGAATCCGGCACCGGCGAGGGACCGGCCGCACTCGACCCGCGACTGTCCAAGTCGTCCCTGTTCTTCGGGAGCGCCGCACACGCGTTGGCACACCATGACGTTCCGCATGTCCCGGTCGACCACCTGCCCGGTGATCACGCCTCCGTCGATCAGGCAACCGTCGATCACACCACCGACCTGCCGGTTCCCGCTGACGGCCACGAGAGCGCCGACGGCTTCGACGTCCCTGCCACCGGTACCCAGAGCCTGCTCGGCGGCGGGCTGGTCCAGGAGTCACCGGCCGACGTGAGCGGCGGATTCGGTGAGTTCGGTGACTTCGGAGAGTTCGGGAACGAAGCCGGGACAGACATCGGCGGGCTCGGGGGGCACGACGGTGGGGGCCTCGAGGGTGGCTCGGGCGACTTCGGCGGCTTCGGTGACGGCGGTACCGACGGTGGGTTCGGCGGCGGCTTCGGTGACGGCGGTAACGGTGGCGGTTTCGGTGACGGCGGTGGCGGTGGCGACCTCGGCGGATTCGGAGGTCACGGCGGCGGCTTCGGCGGCGAGGACGGCGGCGACGCCGGCCACTTCGGACACGGCGGTATCTACGACCGTGGCGAGGGCGGCGACGGCGGCGGGGGCGGCGACAGCGGCGGTGGTGGCGGCGGCGACCAGGAGAACACCGGACGCCGACCGGGTGGCGGTGGTGAGGGCGGCGGGAGCGGCGGTGGTGAGGGCGGCGGGAGCGGCGGCGGTGAGGGCGGCGGCGGAACCGGTGACGGTGGCTCCGGCCACGGCGGTTCCGGTGGCGGTGAAGGCGGCGGCCACGGCGGCTCCGGCGGTGGCGACGGCGGAGGGTCCGGTGGCGGCGACGGCGGGGGCGGCGAAGAGGGCGGTGGCCACGGTCACGACGGCGGCTCCGGCGGCGGCGGTGGCGGTGAAGGCGGTGGCAGCGGCGGCGGCGACCAGGAGAACACCGGACGCCGACCGGGTGGCGGCGGCGGAGAACCCGGCGGCGGCGACGGGGGCGACGGCGGTGGCAGCCAGGAGAACACCGGACGTCGGCCCGGTGGCGGCGGCGGAGAACCCGGCGGCGGCGACGGGGGCGACGGCGGCGGTGGCCGCACGGGCATGGTCGACGGCACCGAGCGCATGCGCGGCGGTGTGAGCGCCCCCGGCCTCGGGAGCATCTCCACCCACCTCTCGCCCTCCGCGCCCGACACCGACGGCGGCTTCACCGACGGGACGTTCATCAGCGGATCCGGCGCGGGCTGAGCCGGCCCATGCTCTGCCACGCCTGCCGCGTCCACGTGCGGCGCGACTTCCCGTACTGCCTGCACTGCGGCACGCTGCGCCGCGGTGCGGCACCGACGTCGTACGCCGCGCCGCACCTGCGCGGCCTGGACGACCCGACCCTGCTCGTCCCGCTCACCGGCCCGGTCACCACGCTGGGCCGGGGCGCGGACAACGACGTCGTCCTGGGCGACGCCAGCGTGTCGCGCAGCCACGCCCGGATCCTCCGCACCGAATCGGGCTTCCGGGTCGAGGACCTGGACTCGTTCAACGGCACGGCCGTGGCCGGCGTCGATCTGCACGGCGGCGCGGCCCACCTCGCCGACGGCACCGAGCTGTCCGTCGGCGACGTACGCCTGGTGTTCGAACAGCCCCGCGACGCCCACATCGGCCAGCGCACCCAGGTCGTCGGCACCCAGCTCACCCAACTCCCCACCGCCGCGCAGGAGGAGGCGGCACCGGAGGCGAACGGCCCGCTCACCGCACGTCCCCGCCGCCGCTCCGGCTGGGCGCTCAAGCAAGTACCCACCGACCGCGGCGAACCACGCTGGGTGCTGAACAACACCCGTACCGGCGTGTACCTGGAACTGGACGAGCGCGAGGTCTTCCTCTGGCACGCGGTCGACGGCGAGAACACCGTACGGGACCTGCTGTTCGCGTACGCCGACCGCTTCGGCGAGCTCGCCCTCCCGCGCATCGAAGCGGCCCTCGCGGCGTTCGCGAACGCCGGACTGCTGCGCGGCCTGCCCGGCCGCCCCGAGGAAGCGGAGCGGAAGGGCTGGCGGCGCCTGGGACACGCCGTGTACCGGACGCTGTTGAAGCTGGAGATCTCCGTCCCCGGCATCGACCGGTCCGTCACCCGTGTCTACCACGCCGTCGGTTGGCGGTTCTTCACCCGGACCGGAGTGACGCTGGTCTGGCTGTCGGTGATCGGCGGCCTGGCCGCGTTCCTCGTCGCCCAGGACCGGCAGCACCTGCTGGACTTCGGCGGGGCGGGCGTCCTGGGCCCGGTGCTGCTCGCGGCCGGGTACATATCCGCCCTCGTCGTCCACGAGTTGACGCACGCGCTGGCCGTGAAGTCGTACGGCCGCAAGGTCAGGCGCGGCGGGTTCCTGCTCATGATGGGCATGCCGTTCGCGTTCGTGGACACCAGCGACATGTGGTTCGGCACCCGCTGGTCCCGGGTCGTCGTGGCGCTGTCCGGACCGCTGTCGACGGCGGCGCTGGCCGGCTGGTGCGCGGCGGGCGCGGCCTTCCTGCCCGCGGGACCGGCCTCGGCCGTCCTCTTCCAACTGGCCTTCGGGCTCTATCTGAACACGCTCTACAACTTCAACCCCCTGATGCCGCTGGACGGTTACCAGGCCCTGACCGACGCACTGCGGGTGCCACGGCTGCGCGAGGAGGCGAGCGCGTACTTCCGCAAGGGCCTCTGGCATGACCTGCGCGCGGGCAGTCGGCCCGGCCCGCGGCAGGCGGGCATGGCCGCGTACGGTCTCGCGGTCGTCGTCGGCACGTACGGCTTCCTGGTCCTCGCCCTGCTGGCCTGGCGCTCCCGGATCGGCGACCTGCTGGACGGGTGGCTGTCCCCGGCGTGGACCACGGTCGTCGAGGTCGTCGTGGTCGCCCTGGTGGCCTTCCCGGTGTGGTCGGCGCCGGTGCGATGGCTGGCCCGCCGGATACGGCGTCGGCGTGACGCACAGGGTACGGTCCCGGCTCCGGCGATGGGCGCCGCCGTGGAGGGAACGGCATGAACGAGGACACCGGCGGCCCCGGCCAGTGGACCGTCCCCGATTACGAAAAGGTGCGTACGCTCGGCGAGGGCGCCGGGGGACGGGTCGTACTGGCCCGGCACACCGCGACCGGGGTACCCGTAGCGATCAAGTACCTCGGCGAACGCCTGCGTGGCGACCGCGAGTTCCTCGCCCGCTTCCGGGCGGAGGCGCGGCTGCTGGGCGAGTTGCGGCACCCGTGCGTCGTACGGCTGTACGAGTACGTCGAGGCGCGCGGCGGAGCCGCGATCGTGATGGAGGCGGTGGACGGCGTCAGCCTCCGCCAGCTGCTGCGCCGGCACGGGGCGACGGGCCCCGAGGCCGCCCTGGTCCTGCTCAAGGGCTCGCTGTCGGGCCTGGGCGCGGCCCACACGGCCGGGGTGGTCCACCGCGACTACAAGCCGGAGAACGTGCTGGTCCGCGCCGACGGCACGAGCGCGCTCGCCGACTTCGGGATCGCCGTACGCACCGGGCGCGAGACCGAGGTCGCCGGCACGCCCGCCTACATGGCGCCCGAGCAGTGGCAGGGCGAACCGGCGGGACCGGCGGGCGACGTGTACGCCGCGGCGGCCGTGTTCCACGAGTGCCTCACCGGACGCCGCCCGTTCACCGGCGACGACGTGACCGCGCTGCGCCTGCAGCACCTGAGGGCCCCCGTCCCCCTGGACGACGTACCCGCGCCCGTACGCGGGCTGCTGCGCCGGGGAATGGCCAAGGACCCGGCACAGCGGCCGGGCATCGAGGCCTTCCTCGCCGACCTGGAGCGGTCCGCCACCGAGGGGTACGGCGTCGGCTGGGAAGAACGCGGACGCCGCAGGCTCACCGAACTCACCGCGCTGCTCGCCCTGTTGTTCCCCTTCACCGCGACGGCGACCCTCGAGGCTCCGGCCCAGGCCCTGACGCTGCTCGGCCGGTTGAAGCTCGGCGGATGGAAGGCCGCCGCCGGGGCCGCCGCGCTGGCGGTCGTCGCGGGCGGGCTGACATCCGTGGCGGCCCGCCCGCACGACACGTCGACGACGGTGGCCAGTTCGGTGCCCTCGGGCATCGACTCGCCGACACCGTCGGCTCCTTCGGTCTCCGCGTCCGCCACCGACGCCTCCCCCACGGCCGACACCACCCCGACCGGAACCCCCTCGGACAGCCCGACCGTCTCGCCCACCCCCACCGTGAGCAGCGCCCCGCCGGCGGAATCCCCCACGCCGACGACCGCGAGCCCGGCCACGCCCACACCTACGCCCGGCACGGTCACGATCACCATCGGCTCCTGGCAGCGGGGACAGACCCCCGGCGCGCTGGTCGCCGACGTCACCGTGGACACGACCGGCACCGGGCCCGTGACCGTCACGGCCGACTACTACGTGGACACGCCCGCCGATCCCTACGGCAACCAGACCCGGCAGTTGTCCGGCGGCACGCACTACCCCGTGACCTTCGTGGCCGACTTCGCCAACCACCCGTGCCGGGGCACCTGGACGGTCACGCTCACCAGCACTCCGGCCGCCGCGAACGGACCGCAGACAGCCTCCCTGGACGCTCCGCCGTGCTGAGCGACGACGAGGGACGGGACGAGGGACGGCGAGAACGGATCGACATGACGACAACCACCACGGTCGCCGGGCGTCCCCTGTCCGGCTGGACGCGGGACGCACGCCACGGCACCTGGCACGCGCTGCTCCCGGCCCGGCCCGGCGAGTCCGAGCTCGGCGCGCTGCGCATCGACCGCGCCCTGCTCGCTCCGGAGGGCACCCGTGAGCGGCTCGCGGCCGCCGTGCTCGCCGTCGCGAAGCTCCGGCTGCCCGGGGTGCTCGGCACGGTCGACCTCGTCGCGGAGGCCGGGGAGGTGTGGCTGATCACCTCCCGGCCGCCGGCTCCCACCCTCACGGACCTGCTGGCCCGCGGGGGGACGGGCCCCGACGCGGGCAGCGCGGCCAGTGTGCTGAACGAGACCGCGCAGACGTTGCTCGCCCTGCACGCGGCCGGTCTCGCCCACGGGGCGCTGGACACGGACGCCGTCGTCCTCACCCAGGACGGCATCGCCCTGCTCGCCGAGGCCGCGCTGGGCACGGTGCTGGGCGACGCGCCGGACTCCGCGCGCCGCGAGGCGGACATCACGGCCTGGGCAGCTCTCTCCGGCACCCTCGGCGAGGCCTGGGCGACGGCCGGAACCCCCGCGGCCGCCCTGTTCGCGCACTGTTCCGCCATCGCGGGGTCCGAGGGGATCGCGGCGGCCCGAGCGGCACTGGTCGCCGGGCGCGCGGCGCTCCCGGCGGGCTTCCTGCGGCGTACGGAACTCCGCGCGGCGGTGGCCGCGGCGGCTTCGGGGAGCACCACGGCGTCGACGGCGGACGGGACGGACGCGGACGCCCGGAGCGCGCACTCCCAGCAGGGGGGAGGCGGAGCCCCCGGTTCCGTGGCCGACGACTGCGACGACTGCGACGTCGCCGGTCCTGAAGCGGCAGGGCCGGGGGCCTCGGAGTCCGAGGGCGTGGGTGCCGGGAGCGCGAATGCCAGGAGCCGGGATTCCGAAGGCGCAGGCCCCGAGGACAGGGGTCCCGAAGACACAGGTCTCAGGGACAGGGATCCCGAAGACACGGGTCCCGGGGACAGAGGCCCCCGAAGCACAAGCCTCAGGGACAGGAGTCCCGAAAGCACAGGCCCCGGAGACGTGGTCCCGGAAGCGGACGGGTCCAGGTCCAGGCCCGTCGTGCCGGACGAGCAGCTCACCATGCCCGGCCGCACCCGCTCCGCCCCGCACCGGCCCCGCTCCGCCGTCCCGGACGACCAGGCCACCCTCCTCGGCAGACGCAACCGCACCCCCGCCGGGCCCCCGACAGCGACGCCCGCCGAGACGACGGCACCGCCCCGGACCGGCGAGGACGACGGCGAGATCCTCCTGCGCTTCGGCCCCGGCATCCCCCTCGAGGCCCAGGACGTCCTGCGCGCCCAGTGGCACACCGCGCCCCCACCTGACGACCGCCGTGCCCGCCGTCGGAGACGGCGGGCCTGGACGGCGACGACGGCCTTCCTGGCCGCCGCGGCCGTCCTTCTCTGGCTGCTGCTGCGCCCGTCCCCGGCCCCGGCGGTCACCGCCGTCGAAGTCCGGGCGCCCGCCGGGCGGTTGCACTGCGGACAGACCGCCGACCTGGTCGGTGTCGTGACCACGGACGGCCGCGGCGGCGCGGTGACGTACCACTGGCTGCGCAGCGACGGCCACGACTCCGGCGAGCTGGTCCACACGGCCCGCCGGGGCGACCGCAAGGTCACCGTGCACCTCCGCTGGACGGTCCGCGGCCCCGGCAGTTTCCGGGGAACCGCCCGTCTGCGGATCGTGCACCAGTCCAGACCGACCGAGGCGGAAGCGACCTTCACCTACGCCTGCTCCTGACGGCCTGCCACCGACGCGTCGGCCGGGCCGACGGCGTACGGCACCGCGGGCGCCACGAAGCCGTGCGCCGGCGCCGCCGCCGGGATCGCGCCGCCCGCCACCCGAGCGAGGGTACGTCCGCCTCGGCAGTGTCACCGCCGACGTTCTCCCTCGTCAGGCTCCGGTCATGATCCGGCGGACGGGACCTGGAGCGCGGCGATCTCACCCAGGACCCGTGCCGCCGGTGCCGGGTCGACCAGCCACTTCAGATGGCTGCCGGTGAGCGTACGGACGTCGTAGGGGTTCTCCGGCGTCAGCGCGTCGCCCTCGCGGATCATCCGGTCCTGCACGGCGAGCGGCAGGCTGGTGTCCTCGGTCAGCCGGATGTACGTCTTGGGGATCCGGCCCCAGGTACCGGCCTGCGCCCGGTCGTCGGGGGAGCCTACGTCGAGGTTCTCGTCGGGCTGGAAGGTATTGAGGAAGACCATGAACTCGTCGTCCGTCCCGTCGGCGAGGAAGGCCGCTTTGAAGGACGCGAGGACGCCGGGGTCGGCGGTGCGGAAGTTGGAGCGCAGCAGCCCGAGTTCGGCGGGGTTCCCGACCAACGCCGATGCCAGCCCCCTGGCGTCGACCGTGGCCATCTCGGGCTCGGCGTAGTAGGCGCTGACGTCGAGGTCGACGGGGCACCACGCGGAGACGTAGACGATGCGGTCGATCAGTTCGGGCCGCTGATTGGCCGCGACGGTGGCCGTCATGCCGCCACGGCTGTGGGAGACGAGGACGACAGGCCCGTTCCGCTTGGCCCGCTCCAGTACCCCGATGAGGTGCGCGGCGTTGTCGGCGAGCGTGACGCCCTTGATGGCCCCCGGCGCGGCGGCGAGCTCTCCGAGGTCCTGCGGCGCCTGGTAGGCACGCGGGTACGTCGCGGCGAACCCGTGCCCCGGAAGGTCGACGGCGACGGAGCGGTGTCCGAGGAGGCCGAGTTCGGCCTGGAGCGGCGCGAAGGAGAAGGAGTTCGCGAAAGCTCCGTGAACCAGTACTAACGTCGGCTGCATCTGTCTGCTCACTTTCTGGTCTCTGGGGCGTCGGCGGCACGTGCGTCGCCCGCTCCGGTGTCGCGTGTCGCCTCGTGGCCGAGGCCGGGGACGAGCCGTCGTCCCACGGCGCACCGTTCCCGCCGCAGAGGCGTCTTCGCACGGGGCGACGGCGGTCGGGCACGGAGCCACGAGGGCGGCTCGCGGCCGACTGCCCATGATCCGATGCGTCACAGTACTCAGTGAAAGATCATCCGCACTACTCGTACGGGTCGTTCCGTTTGTGCGCTTCGCCGCCCGTCCCCGCACGTCCGCGGTTTCGACGGGCAGATCTCCCGAGCGCCGCTGTCGAGGATCGTCCCGGGTGCGGTCTCCGGGCACCTGGGAACGGGGCGGGCCCGGCGGCGACGGGACGGGGCCGCAGGGCACTCCACCGGACCGGAACGCGCTTCCGGTCATGGAGCGTCGTGGGCGCCCCCGGCCGGTGCGCTGTACGGCAGGGCGGCGAGAGTCAGTACGGCCACGGCCGTCGATCCCTCCGCTGCGATCAAGTCGAGTCGTCGGCCGTGGCTCTCGGCTCGCTCGGCCGCCGCGTGCAGGGTCTGCACGCCGGCGCTGGCCAGATGGGTCACGCCCGTCAGATCCACCGTCAGGGAGAACGTCCCGGCGTGCGAACTGGTCAGGATCTGCTTGGCCAGCACGTCGGCGCTGGTGGCGTCCGCCGTCCCGGACACCGTCAGACGGCCGGGGCGTCCAGCGTCTCCTCCACCACGAGTTCCTGACGCTCCACCGGCGTCGCGGTGCGGCTGCCCTCGGCGATGGACACGGGCCGGCGCAGTCGGCGCGCGGTGCGAACGGTCGTGCCCGAATCGCCGTGTTCCACCTCGGACCTGTCGGTGAACAGCTCGACCATGGTCAGGCCGCGCCCGCGGAACGGATCGGGCTGCGGCTGCTCCAGCCAGCGCCCTTGGCCCCCGACCTCCACGTGCACCACGCCGTCGGCCGCCAACCGGCCCCGCACGCTCACCGTCGCTCCGTTCGAGGTCTTGTCCGGGTAGGCGTGTTCGACGGAGTTGGTGACCAGCTCGACCACCGCGTGCTGAAGGCTGCTCTCGTCCTCCCCCACGCAGCCCAGACCGATCAGCCACTGGCCGAGCTCGAACTGGACGACGCGGATGCTGTCGGCATCGGCCGGTCCAGGGCGGCGTCGGTGGCGACGCGGGCCAGGTCCGTGCACCCGTCCCGCGGCACCCTAAGTGGGGCCGAACAGGCATAGTTGACAGGGCGTCAGTCCTTCAGCTCTTCGTCAGCCCGATGTCCCGTCCCCTGGAGGTACGGCCGAAGGCGGCCGGCGGCCGCGGCACCTCCACCGGTTCGATCCGGCTCCCTGTGGGCACCCCAGGAACGGCCGGCCCTTCACGCCCGGTGTGCCGAGCCGCGCTGCCGGTCCAGGATCTGGATGACCTCGGCATCACTCACCTGCTCGAAGTCGTCGTACCAGTAGCCGACCGCCCCGAACTCCGGTGGCTTCCGGAGACAGACGACGTCGTCCGCGTCCGAACACATGTCGGCGGCGGCCCCGGGAGCACAAACGGGTACGGCCAGGACGAGCAGGGCGGGTTCCAGACGGCGGAGGTGGCGCAGAGCGGCGCGTGCGGTGGCGCCGGTGGCCAGGCCGTCGTCGACGACGATCACGCATCGGCCCTTGACGTCGGGCGGGGGCCTGTTGCCCCGGTACAGCAGCGCGCGGCGCCTCAGTTCCTCGCGCTCACGGGCGACGTCCCGCGCCAGCAGGTCCTCGCTCAGGCCGAGCATCTCCAGGGCCCGCTGGTCGAACAGCGGCGGATCGTCGCCCACGATCGCCCCGATGCCCGTCTCCGGCCGGCCCGGCACACCGATCTTCCGTGCGACCAGCACGTCCAGTGGCGCGTCGAGGGCCCTGGCGACCTCGGCGGCCACCGGGACACCGCCACGGGGCAACGCGAGGACGAGGGGATGAGGAAGGCCTCCTTCGGATGACCGTTCCACGAGGCGGAGCCCGAGTTGTTCGCCTGCTTGCCGACGGTCGCCGAATCGCTTCATCTCGTGTCCGCCTTTCTCCTCCGTGCCCCCCTTCGGAAGAACCGGGAGGTCCGACGTGGGCTCCCCGTGGGGCAGCTCCTGGAACCTCGGCACCGGAAAGTCGCCGCGGCCGCTGCCGGAAGCGGGATCGCCTCGGCCGTGGCGCGGAGCGGGAGGACCCGGGAGCCGGACGCGACCGGCGTCCACGGACAGGGAACGCTCCGGGCGTATGCGCGCCGCCGACGGCGGGGAGCCGGCCGTGGAAGCGGTTCTCGTCCGCGCTCGGGAGGACGAGCCAGGACCCGGCTGCGTTCCCAACTCGGGCCCCGGTCCGACAGGCCCGTTGCGGCCCATCGGTCCTGTTCCACGTCGTCGCGACCTCAAACGGGCCGGCCTCATCCAGTCGCGACCTCGAACGGGCCGACCTCGTCCACCGGAAAACGGAAGCTCTCGCGCCGGTCCGGGGAACGACCTCTCCAGGGGGCCGGAGCATCGTCGTGTCGTGCGCTGTCACGAGGCGGGCGGCCCGTGCCGGCGCCGGCCAGTGGACACGAGCCCGTTGCCCTGGTGGGCGAAGTGGGCACGCAGGGCCGAGTGCGCCTCCGACTGCCGATGCCACAGCCCTCGGCGATCATGCCGGTGGCCGTTTCGATCACGGCCTCGGTGGCGACGGCCGCCCGGGCGGGGCGTCTCCGCCACAGACGCACACCCGTGGCGCGAAGGACCAGGACCACGAGAAGCGGGGCCCGGCGACAGCCGGACCCCGCTCTCCGCTGCGACATGGTCAGCCGCGGACGATGTTCTCCGCCTGAGGACCCTTCTGCCCCTGGGTCACGTCGAAGGTGACCGTCTCACCCTCGACCAGCTCCCGGTAGCCGTTGCCGGAGATGTTCGAGTAGTGGGCGAAGACGTCGGGGCCGCCACCGTCCTGCTCGATGAAACCGAAGCCCTTCTCGGAGTTGAACCACTTCACGGTGCCGCTGGCCATGCTGATGTCCTTCGATATCGCCGGGGAGGACCCCGGCTGGTACATGAAACGGGCCTGTCCGTCACCGGACAACACCCGACGTACGTTTTACCCCAGAAAACCGCTGCCGTCACTGCGGTTCCATGGTGAGTTGGATCATGAGTTGCCGGTCGCTCGCCCCCATCAGCGGCGTCGGCGGACGACGCCGCAAGGAGCCGCGGCAACCGCCGGAAGCCGACACACTCGGCGCCGAGGCCGCGGACCGTCCGTTCCCGCGACTCCTGATCCGTGAGCCCGACACGGCGCCGGCCCTGTCGGCCATTTCCGTCACAGGCATAGACATGACAGGGCGCTGGTGGTGTCATGCCGTTCGGACAAGCTTTTGCAACGTTAGAAAGACAGCCCTCGGCAACCACTCCGGGCCGCCTCCTCTCCGCGGCCCGGTGCCGACGGTCCCCGTGCTCACCGCGCCACGCACCGCCGACCGGCCCCGCCCCGTACCTGAACATCTCCGAACGGCCGTCCGCCGTCCCCCACGCATCGGAGAGCGGATCACATGGTGACCCCCGAGAACTCCAGCACCCCCGGCCCCAGCCGTCGCGCGCTCTTACGGTGGAGCGGCGCGCTGGCCGCCGCCACGGCCACCGACGGGTTGTTCACCGTGCGGGCCGCACGGGCCGCCACCCCTTCCGACGTCCGTCCGGCCCCGTCCGCGGGAGCCCTCGCCGGTTCCACGTTCAGCCCTCTGCGCCCGCCCGCCGTTCCGCTGGCCGTGCGCTCGCCCTACCTCTCCACATGGGTGCCCGCGGACAACCTGGCCGGGACCTGGGCCACCTTCTGGACCGGTCACGTCACAGCGCTGTGCGGCCTGGCCAGGATCGACGGCGCGGCCTATGTCTTCGCCGGATCCCCCGCACTGCCCGGCGGCCCGGCCCTGATCACGATGCAGCAGCTCTCGCTCCAGCTCACCGCCACCCGCTCCGTCTACACCCTCAGCGGCGGCGGGGTGACCCTCACCGTCACCTTCTTCTCCCCGGTGGACCTGGGGAACCTCCAGCGCCAGTCGGTGCCGCTCAGCTACGTCACCGTGCAGGCCGCGAGCAACGACGGCCGGGCCCACAGCGTCGACGTCCACGTCGACGTCTCCGGCGAGTGGGTGCACGGCGACAACGCCACCCCCATCACCTGGGCGCAGCAGCAGTCCGGCGGAACGACCGTCCTCAGCGCCCAGCCCGCCTCCCCCGCGGTTCTCCAGGAGAAGGGCGAGCAGGCGGCGTGGGGCCGGCTGGTGCTCGCGGCCCCCGCCGGAACGGGGACCACCTGGCAGATCGGCCAGGACACCGTGGTGCGGGCCGCCTCGGCGAGCGGCGGACGCCTCTCCGGCACCGTGGACGGCGTCCAACCCCGGGCGATCAGCGACCGCTGGCCGGTACTGGGCTTCAACCGGGACTTCGGGACCGTCGGCCCGGGTGCGCCCTCGACCGCCTTCACCCTCACCCTCGGCCATGTCCGCACGCCCGCCATGAGCTACCTCGGCACCCGGCTCCAGCCCTGGTGGACCCGCTACTGGAACTCCTGGGCCGACATGGTCGCCTGGTTCGACGCCGACCATGCCGCCGCGCTGGACGCCGCCACGGCCCTCGACCGGCGCATCCATGACGACGCGGTCGCCGCCGTGGGCGGGGGCACCACGGGCGAGCACTACGCAGCGGTGTGCGCCCTGGCGCTGCGCCAGGCCGTGGGCAGCGCCGAACTGGTGGACCGGGGCGGTGTCCCCTGGGCGTTCCAGAAGGAGATCTCCTCCAGCGGCAACATGTCGACCGTGGACGTGGTCTACCCGACGTTCCCGGTGTACCTGTACCTCTCCCCCGCCTATCTGCGGATGCTGCTGGAGCCGCTGCTGGACTACCCGGAGCACGGAGCCTGGCCCAACACCTTCGCCGAGCACGACCTGGGCCGGTCCTACCCCGACGCGGACGGGCACGACGACGGCAACGAGGAGTCCATGCCGGTCGAGGAGTCGGCCAACATGCTCGTCATGGCCGCCGCGGTCGTCCAGAGGCTGCCCGCGGCCGACGCTTCCGCCTTCGCCCGTACCCACTACACGATCCTGCGCCAGTGGGCCGAGTACCTGTCCGCCAACGCCCTGGACCCCGGATACCAGAACCAGACCGACGACTTCACCGGTTTCATCGCCCACAGCTCCAACCTGGCGCTCAAGGGCATCATCGGCATCGGCGCCATGGGCGTCATCGCCACCGCCGCGGGCGACACCGGCGACGCGGCCCGCTACTCCACGCTGGCCCGCAGCTGCATCAGCCGCTGGACGACCCTCTCGGAGGACTCCTCGGGCAGTCACCTCAAGCTCGCCTACGACCAGGACGGCACCTGGAGCCTGAAGTACAACGGCTTCCCCGACCGGCTGCTCGGTCTGGACCTGGTGCCGCTCGGCACCGCCGCCCGCGAGGCGTCCTGGTACTCGGCGCACGCCGGGAGGTACGGGGTGATCCTCGACCCGCGCAACGACTACACGAAGGTCGACTGGGAGCTGTGGACCGCGGCCTGGCTCGCCGATCACCCCGCCACCCGCGACACGCTGGTCGACGGCGTGTACAACTTCGCCAACAGCACTCCCCAGCGGACCCCCTTCACCGACTGGTACGTGGTCGCCACCGCCGCCCAGCGGGGTTTCGCCGACCGGGCCGTGGTCGGCGGGGCGTTCGCGCTGCTGCTGCCCCCGGCCGCCTCCGGCACCCCCTGGCGCCGGATCCAGAACCGCAACTCGGGGAAGGTGCTGGCCGTCTCCGGGATGTCCCTGGCCGACACGGCCGAGGTCACCCAGTACGCCGACAACGGCACCGCCGACCATCTGTGGACGCTGATCGACAACGGCGACGGCACCGTACGGATCGCCAACCGCAACAGCGGCAAGGTGCTGGCGGTGCACGACCAGAGCCTGGACAACGGCGCCCATGTGCAGCAGTACCAGGACAACGGCACCCCGGACCACGTCTGGCGGATCGTCGACGACGGCGACGGCTGGTCGAAGATCGTGAACGTCCGCTCGGGGAAGCTGCTCGCCGTCGACGGGATGTCCGGCGCGGACGCCGCCCAGGTCACCCAGTGGGAGGACAACGGCACCGCCGACCATCTGTGGCGGTTCCTGTAGCCCTGTCCCGTCAGGAGGCCCCCTCAGGAGGACCAGCCATGTCCGTTCATCCCCTGCCCAGAATCCTGCTGGTGCTGGCACTGGTGCCGCTGCTGCTCGCGACGGGCCGGGGCCGGGCACCGGAGAGCGCCGCACCGCAGCCGTCGGCCGCGGCCGCGGCCGCGGCCGCGGTGTGCTCCCTGTACTGCGACACGCTGGACCCGTCGAAGGCCGCGCAGGAGACCTTCCCCGTGCCCGACGTGAACCTCAACGGCCGGCTGCTGCGGCTGCACGTCGACGACGCCGACGGCATGGCCTGGGCGAGCATCGACCGCGGGAAGCAGAACGACGCCGTCTGGCTGGACCGCTCCTGGGACGGTGGTGCCACTTGGGAGGGGCTGCTGGGCAAGGCGGCCGTCCCGGCGACGTGGACCGGCACCCGGACCCTCATGTACAACCTCTACGACCCCGGCGGCCATCGGCGCGGCCTGCTGCGTGCCTGCGGTGACGCACAGGGCGTGACCTGCACGGCGTGGGCGCACACCACGGTCTGCGCGGCGGTCTGCGACGGCGGGGGCACGGCCCCCGGCGACAGCCGGCCGGTGGCTCCCACCACGCTCGCCGGACGCACCATCGCCCTGCACACCGACAGCGCCGGAATGGCCTGGGCGACCCTGGCCGACGGCCGGGCGGGCGACGAGGTGTGGCTCGACCGGTCCTGGAACAGCGGCGCGAGCCGGCCCGACGGCTCCTCGCTCGGCCGGCTGTCGGTACCCGCCGGGGCGACCGGGACCGGCACCGCCCGGTTCAACACCACCGATCCGTCGGGCCGCCTCTACGGCGGCGCGGTGCGGGCCTGCGGGCGCCCGGTGGAGGGCCAGAACGGCAGCTGCACCGCCTGGGCCCGGCCGGTGACAAGCCGCGCGTCCGCCGCGGCCGACGCGCTGATGTACTCGTACAACCCCGACACGGCCTACTGGCGCTCCAGTTGGTGGAACTCCGCGGTGGCGCTGACCACGGTCATCGACTACCTGCGGCAGAGCGGCGACACCAGGTACGCCTGGATCGTCGGGCAGACCTTCAGGATCAACCGGGTGGCCTTCCCCGCCGGGGCGCGCAGCTCCGACCCCATCGAGGGGGACTTCATCAGCCGCTCCACCGACGACTCCGAATGGTGGGCACTGGCCTGGATCGACGCCTACGACCTCACCCACGACAGCCGCTACCTCGACGAGGCCGCCACCATCGCAACGTACGTCGACAGTCTCTGGGACAGCGGCAGTTGCGGCGGTGGAGTGTGGTGGGACCGCGAGCGGACGTACAAGAACGCCATCACCGCCACACTGTACGTCCGTCTCACCGCCGCGCTGCACAACCGGCTGCCCGGCGACACCGTCTGGCTGGCCCGGGCCACCACCGCCTGGAACTGGTTCCTGGGCAGCGGAATGGTCGACGCCTCCGGCCTGGTCAACGACGGACTCACCGGCGGCTGCGCCAACAACGGCCAGACCGTGTGGAGTTACAACCAGGGTCTGGCGATCGGCGCAGCGGTGGAGGTCTGGCGGGCCACCGGCGGCGCCACCGCGCTCACCACCGCCCGGCGCCTCGCCGACGCCGCTCTCGCCTCCCCCGCGCTGGTCGAGGCCGGCATCCTCACCGAGTCCTGTGACGCGCCCACCTCGGACTGCGACGACAACGCCGAACAGTTCAAAGGGATCTTCATGCGATACCTCCAGGACCTGAACTCCGTCACCGGCAACAGCTATCGCGCTTTCGCCGCCGCTCAGGCCGACCGTGTCTGGACCGCCGACCGCGACGGCCTCAACCGTCTCGGTCAACGCTGGTCCGGCGGCGGCTCCGCCGCCCACCCCAACACCGTCGACTGGCGGACCCAGGCCTCCGCCCTGAGCGCGCTGCTGGCGGCAGGCTGACCGTGGAGCCGGATCCCCGACAGGGTGGCTGCGTCGAAGCGAGCCGGTCGGCGACGGACTCGCGGAGCCACGGTTCCGCGGCGGAACTCCGTACGCCCCTGGTGTTCGGCGTGAAGGGCGCGGACCTCGCTCCCGGTCCGCCTCCCCCGGCCCGACGCCCGGCTCGAGCCTGCCCGGTGGCCGGGTACCGGTAGCGGATCGAGCCGACCAGCCGGGCCGAGGACGCCGACGACCGCCACGCGCCGCGTCGGCGACACCGACCTCATGCGCGGGCGTCGACCGCACCGCTGCACCGCGCGGTCCCACGTGGTGCCCGGATCACCGCGGACCGACTCGGCGTTTCAGCCAAGATCGCTGTCGCCTCCGGCCCTGCGGAGTACGGGTGGCTGTATCCGGCACGCTCCGCATCCCTGTCGTCAGGCGGATCTCAGCGCGTCTGAAAAACGTGCGTTCGAAGGCTTGTCGACGTCGTTGAGCCAGACGTCCTCACATCCTCGCGCACCGGGAAGGGGAGGCCCCTTCTGCACTCGCCGCTCGACACCGATCCAGTCGGTCCCGCCTCGCCCGCAGCCGTGCCGGCGCCCGTCATCCGCCACTCGGTGGCGGCCCGCCTCCGGACAAGACCGCACCGCTCGCGGCGGTCTCCGGGGAGTACGACGCCGCCCACGGTGATCCCGAGCCGGTCGAGCGCGGCCGACGGCCGCCGGTCCGGCAGCGCGCCGAAGACCCCGCACCGCACTCGTCGACAGGAGAAGCCCGGTGAACGCCGACCCCACACCCACCGCCACGACCACGGCCGAACCGCAGGATGCCGCCGGACGGCCCCCGGTCCGCGCGGCAACGCCGGCGGACGCCGGGGGCATCATCCGGATGCGCTCCGAGCACGTCCTGTCCCGGCCCCTGGACGAGGAGTGGATCCGCCGGTGCACGCATGAGCTGGCACCACGGCTGAGGCCCTCGGGAGACGCACGGGCCTTCGTCATCGACGCCCCGGACGGCACGATGGCCGCCTGCGCCCTGGGTCTGATCCATCCCGTGCTCCCGGCCCCGGCCTACTCCCACGGTCTGGCCGCCCGCGTGCAGGTGGTCGCCACCCACCCGGGGCTGAGGCGCCGCGGCTACGCGCGGGCCGTGGTCTCCGCACTGCTCGACCACCTCGCCGACGTCGAGCACGTCACGCTGTTCGAACTGAACGCCAGTGCGGAAGCGGCACCGCTCTACCGCGAGCTGGGCTTCGCGGGCAACCCGGCGCTGATGCGGATGACCCGGCTCGAAGAGCCGGCCCCTGCGGGTACCGCGGAGAACGGCACCACGTGGCTGCCGCCGCAGCAGTACGCCGAGACGGTTCCCAAGGCCACCGCGTTCGCGTGCCTGTACTTCACCGACGAGGAGGACCAGCCGCTCCAGTTGCACTCCGTCTACTCCCCCGCGCATCCCTGGCAACTGGTCGGCGGCACGATGGACGAAGGCGAGCGGCCCTGGGACACGGCCGTGCGCGAATGCCGGGAGGAGACCGGCCTGACCGTCTCCGGGCCGCCCCGGCTCCTGGCCACCGTGTACGGGCTGCCCGGCGCCGAGTGGCCCTACAGCACGATCGGGACGGTCTTCGACGGCGGCCTCCTCACCGCGGCACAGATCCGCGGCATCGCCCTGGACCCGCGGGAGCACGACGAGGTCCGCGTCCTGCCCCTGCCACGGTGGGAGGCCCTGATGCCACCCCATGACTTCGCGCGCCTGAACGCGGTGGCCGAGGCCCGCCGCACCGGCCGGGCCGCGTACTTCGGCACCTGGGACTGGAACCACGCGTGAGCGACGGCACCGTGTCGGCACCCGGCCACGGCCCCCGTGCCCCGGCCACCGCGAGTCGCCCGCCTCATCACGCGGGACACCGCCCGAACGTTTCCCGTTCGGCTGGTTCGACCGCCTGTTACCGTGCCCGGATGGACGATCTGGGACTCGCGGACTGGCCGCCGGAGCCGATCAGGACCGAGAGGCTCGTGCTCCGTGCGCCCGAGGCGCGGGACCGTGCGGCGTTCGTCGAGCTGCTCGCCTCGCCCGAGGTGAACGCCTACCTCGGCGGCCCCCGGCCGCGTGACGAACTCGAGCGCGAGACGCCCGAGGTGCCCGAACGGTGGCCCGGGAGCTTCGTCGTCGATCTCGACGGGGCGATGATCGGCCACGTCCTGCTCAGGAGAGCGGCCGGACACCGTCGCCCGGCCGCCGCGGGGAAGGCCGATCTCGGCTACCTGTTCCTGCCGCGGGCGTGGGGATCCGGGTACGCCGCCGAAGCGTGCGCGGCAGCGCTCGGTTGGCTCACCGGCGTCCTTCCCGGCGAGCCGGTGGTGCTCACCACCCAGACCGCCAACGCCGGCTCGATGCGCCTCGCGGCGAGACTGGGGTTCACCGAGGTGGAGCGGTTCGAGGCCTGGGACGCCGAGCAGTGGCTCGGCATGTGGTCCCCGCCCACGCCGTCCGGTTGAGGTCGCGACGGAACCGCCGGGCGGTACCCGCCCGTCACGGACCGACCTTCACCGCCTCGATCACGGCGTCGGCCACAACTCGTGGAGCGATCGCCCGTCGGCGGGCGGAGGGGCTTGAGTCTCCCGTAGGGGGAGACGTCAAGGTGGGGGCATGGACGGCGACACGCTCTACTCGATCGGTGAACTGGCCCGGCGGACCGGTCTGACGGTCAAGACCATCCGGTTCTACTCCGATCGCGGGATCGTGGCGCCGACGGACCGCAGCCCGGCCGGCTACCGCCTCTACGGCATCGACGCCGTCGCGCGCCTGGACCTCGTACGGACCCTGCGGGACCTGGGGGTGGACCTCCCCACGATCCGCAGGGTCGTGGACCGGGAGCTCTCGCTTCCCGAGGTCGCCGCGGCGCACGCCGAAGCACTGGCCGTGCAGATCCGCGTCCTGCGCCTGCGGCACGCGGTGCTGACGACGGTGGCCGAGCGCGGGCTCACCACTGAGGAGACGGATCTCGTGCACAAGCTGGCCAGGCTCTCAGGAGACGAACGCCGACGTCTGGTCGGGGACTTCCTCGACGCCGCCTTCGGCGGTCTCGACACCGACCCCGCGTTCGCGGGCATCAGGCGCTCGATGACCCCTGAAATGCCCGACAGACCCGAGGCGGAGCAGGTCCGGGCGTGGGTGGAGTGGGCCGAACTGGCCATGGACCCGGATTTCCGTGCCGGTGTGCAACGGACGGCCGAGGGCCTTGCGGCCGAACGGGCTCAGGGCGACGCCGCGGGCCTGTGCCGCGACCTCGGTGCGGTCGTCCGTGACCAGGTCGGCCCCGCCCTGGCCGCGGGCGTCGCCCCTGCCTCGCGCCGGGCCGATCCGATCGTCGCGGCGCTCACGGCCTGCTACGCGCGTGTCCTCGGCCGTCCCGACGACGCCGGGCTTCGCCGCCTGCTGCTGGCCCGGCTGGAGAGCATGAGCGACCCGCGCCGGGACCGGCACCTCCAACTGCTCGCGGTCATCAACGGCTGGCCCGTTCCGGAGAGCCTGGCGCCGACGTTCGAGTGGTCCGTCCAGGCCGTGCGCCTCCGAACGGAACGGCGGTGAGCCGGAGTTCGCCGGTGCGGGTGACGGGAGGCACTCCTGCGGGCGCGGGGCGCTCATCGGGTCCGGTCGTCCCCCTACCGTCCGCGCCCCGCCCACCCCACTCCGGAACGGACACCCCGGCCGGATCGACCGGCCGGCTCGGCGACACGGACGGAGCGTGACGGGATGAATTGCCCGCACTGCGGCGGCACCGCCCAGCAGGGCCCCGGTGGATCCTGGCTCTGCCCTCAGTGCGGCCCGATCTCGGGTACGGCACCGGGGCCGCGGGTAGAGTCTGGTCCGTGAGACGGCCACAGCGCACCCAGCACCCCGCAGCCGACACGGCCGCGACCGCCGCAGCGGCCGCCGCGTTCCTGGACACGCAGGAGATCACGACGACGGGCTGCCGCAGGTGCGGAACCGAGATCGCCGGGGTGAACGGACGCTACTCGTGCGGGGCTTGCGGATGGACGAATCCGTGGCACGAGGGGCACCGGGATCTGCCGGGTGCCGAGGACGATCCGGACTGGCCCGGTCGCAAGCGGAACTCCAGGCGTGACGACACCCCACCGGTGTGAGCCGGGGGCACTCACCGTGCCCGGTACGGCGTCCGCCCGGCCCGGAC
>NZ_KZ626850.1 GCF_002911015.1 Streptomyces populi | reverse complement strand
CGGCCGTGACCGTCGGCCGCGACGACCGGCCGTCGTTCGTGAGGCTGTCGCTCGCCGTGGTCTGCCGGTCGATCGTCTTCGTCGGCCTGAGCAGCTTCATCTCGCTGTACGCGCAGGAGCGCAACGGCGGCAGCACGGCGGCGGGCACCGCGGCGCTGTTCGTCCTCTACGCCGGCGGCGCGGTGGGCTCCGTACTCGGCGGCCGGCTGGCCGACCGCTGGGACCGGGTCACCGTCTCCCGCTGGTCGTACCTGGTCACCGTCGGCTCCGTCGCGGGGGTCGTGCTCGCGCCCGGCCAGGCGCTGTACCCGTTCGTCGCGCTGACCTCGGCCGGCCTCTACGTCCCGTTCTCGCTCCAGGTCACGCTCGGGCAGGACTACCTGCCCACCCGGGTCGGCACCGCCGGCGGAATCACCCTCGGCCTGACCGTCAGCATCGGTGGTCTGGTCAGCCCGCTCATCGGCGGGGTCGCCGACGCCACGTCGCTGCGCACCGCTCTGGCACCGCTCGTTCTGATGCCCGCCCTGAGCTGGTGGCTCTTCCGCACCCTGCCCGAACCCGCCGTGCCGCGGTCCGGGACGGTGGCGGTGCGTCGGAAGGCGGACGGTTCCGACGACGCGCCCGCGCCCGTACGGTCCGAGAACGGCTGACCGGCACAGAGCTGACCGGCCCGCGTCCTGGGCCCGCTAATGGGCCTTCCACCTCGCGTTGTCGGGGATCGTCTTCTGCGGCACCCGCACCTGGATGACGGACGGACCGCTCGAGTTCTCCAGTGCGCCCGTCACGGCGTCCCCCAGTTCGCCGTACGTGCCGACTTCCCACCCGCGGCAGCCGAAGACGTCCGCCAGAGCACTGTAGTTCCACCGGTGCAGCTCGCAGGGCTTGTAGAACGGCTCGTCGGAGTGGAACACCCCCGCGTCGGCGAGCCACTGCTCCACGGCGTAGACGCCGTTGTCGATGACGAAGACGATCGGATCGAGCCCCAGCCGGGTCTGCGTCGAGAGGCACTGGGCGGTCATCTGGAAGCCGCCGTCACCCGAGAAGACCAGTACCCTCTGCCCGGGCCCCTTCGCGAGGCAGATGCCCGTCGCGGCCGGTGCGCTGTAGCCGATCGCCGAATAGGACGACTGGACGACGAACCCTCCCGGGCTGGGCACGTCGAGCAGCAGGCTCCCGAAGTAGTTCATGCTCGCGTCGGCGCCGACGATGGTGTTCCTGTCGACGTACTGCTGGACGTAGTCGTAGAACCCCTGATACGTGATGACGTCGGTGTCGCTCACGGTCGGCACGCCGCGGGCCGGGATCTCCGGAAGTTTCCGCTCCTTGGGCGCGATCTCTTCCGCCAGGATGCCGTCGATCAGGTGCTCCAGGGCGACCTGTCCGCCGAAGAAGGTCCCGAACTTGACCGCGTCGAACGACGCGAACGCGGTCTTGTCGTAGTCCGGGTCCCAGCCCAGCGAGTTGATGTCCGTCAGCCACACGCCGAGGGCCAGTACGAAGTCGGACGTGCGGGCCAGGTCCGTCACGACCGTCGACGACGCCTGGCCGTCGAGCACGCCGACGAACAGCGGGTCGTCCTCGGAGAGGACGGCCTTGCTGAGGAGTTCCGTGACGAACGGGACGTTGAGTTGCTGGATCAGGCTCAGGGCCTTGTCCTGAAGGCCGAGGCGGTCGATCTCCACGCCGAGCCAGACGAGGGGGTTCTCGGCGCTCTCGAGCTTCGCGCAGATCCGCGCGACCGACTGCTCCAGGCTGGTCTCGTCCGACAGGATCCTGGCCGGCTTCAGAACGCCCCTCGGCGGCTCGCACTCCAAGTCGACCATGTCCTGGAGCAGTTCGATGTAGATCGGACGCCGCTCGCTTATGCACCGGGTCAGCGCGTGATCTATCAGCGCCGGCGCGAGGTCCGGATTGTCGATCCGTACGGCCGCCACCGTCAGGTGCTCGAACGACTGGAGATCCGTTTCGCGTCCGCTGATGAAGTGATGCGCGCTGAAGCCGGTCTGCTCGAAGACGATGGTCTTCTTCACGCTCGGCGTGCCGTTGATCAGCACGAGCGGCACCTTCTCGACGTAGGCGCCGGCGACGGCGTTCACGGCGCACAGCGCCCCCGCGGAGTAGGTGACGCAGAGGGCGCCGATCCCCTTCATCCTCGCGTATCCGTCCGCCGCGTAACCGGCGTTCACCTCGTTGACTTCCTCGATGATCTTCGTGCCGCTCGGTGCGACGTACCGGTTCAGCCATTCGATGGAATAGTCGCCCGCGATGGCGAACAGGTGCTCCAGGCCCAGTTGACGGAGCCGGTCCACCAGGTACCGCCCTACTGTGCAGCTCTCGCTCATGATTGAAGCGCCTCTCCGTGGTCAGTAGTCGCTCGCGCCGCCGAACAGCCGGGGCATGTAGATGTCGAAGATCCCCGGGCACCTGCGTTCCGGATAGCGCTGCAGCATGAAAGCCTTGAAGGCGTCGCCCGTCAGCCCGTCACCGATCGCCTCCCGCGCGGCGGACAGGTACTCGATGTTGCGCGCGACCTCGTTCTTGTCGGCCGGCAGGCCGTGGCCCGGCATGAACAGCTCGTAGTCCGACAGCAGCATCTCCCGCAGTACCCGGGTCCAGTGGTCCAGGTGTTTCGTCAGGTACAGATGGGTGCCGCTGTAGATCAGGTCCTGGGTGAAGTACACGCCCAACTCGGGAAGCCTGATGGTGAGGTGGTAGTCGATCTCCGTGTCCGTCACCCGGTCGAAGACGTACCTGACCCCGTCGATCTTCTCCTCACCGGGGTCGACGGCCTGTTCGGGAACGACCACGCGCTCCGGGAGGAGGTCGCCGAGTTTCCAGTGGTCGCTCCTGGAGTCCTCACCGTGGTCGTGGATGAAGGTCATGGTCTCGGACAGCGCGTGAACGGTGACGTCGGCGAACGCGGTCCCCAGTCCGAACCAGTGGTCGGGGTGCCGGTGGGAGACGTACAGCCTCTCGATCGGTTTGCCCAGGCTGTCCGCGTAGTCCCTGAACGCCCTCGCGTAGGGGGCGAGGAACTGCCCGTCCACCAGAACCAGTTGGTTCTTGGTTTCGACGATGTGCGTGGCGTTCGCGATGTTGCCGGCCGCGAAGGACGCGACGAAGGTGTGAATACGGACGTCGCCCGTCTGCTTCACGACCATGACGATGGGATCTGACACCTGGGCCAGCATGGGAGTCCCCTCTCCGAGATTACGTGATCCGCTCTCCCAGCTCCTCCAACGCGGCCCTCGCGACGTCGTAGGCGCTGTCCCCGCCGGGCACCGGGTCGTCCTCGCCGGGCCGCCAGAAACGCCGGCGCGCCATGCGCATGGAACTGTCGAACGGCGGGATCGCGTTGAACACTTCGATCAGGTACGGCCCGTCGTACACCGGCTCGATCTCGTTCGAGACGACGTCCCACGGGATCCAGCTGTCCTTCACCGCCCCCCGGTCGGGCGCGGAGATGTGGACGTAGTAGAGCCGGTCCTGCCGTACCGCTCGCGCGACGTTCTCCTTGAGGACCGACGGGCCCTGGCTCTCCATCACGACCTGCGCCGTGTCGACCGTCACGCCGCCCTGCGGGTGCTCGAGGCCCTCGAGGAAGTCCAGCACCTCCGAGACCATGTTGGGCGGCGGGGTCTCCCAGCTCTTGACGGGCTCGACGGCGAGTTTCACCTCGCGCGCCGCGGCGTACTCCAGCAACTCCTCGAAGACGGAACGCGCCGCGTCGTAGCGCGGTTTCATCCAGTCCTGCAGGGCGTCGCTCCAGATCGGCTCGTCGGTGTCCGTGACCGGGAAGACCCCGTAGGGGTAGATGAACGGCCCGGACATGATCGAGTCGCCGCCCAGGACGTGGGTGATGTCGACGCGGGACTTGAGGTAGGACAGGGCCTGCCCGCGCTGTTCCTCGTAGGGCGAGGTCGGGTCGAAGGTGCGCGTGGTCCCGACGTTGGTGGTGAACTTCACCTCCCCGAGCCCCGCCTGCTCGAACACCTTCTTCAGGCCGACGTAATGGTCGACCTCGAGCTTGTGGTCGACGGTCGTGGGTCGAGCGGCGATGTGCACGTCGAAACCGTCGTAGCCCATGTCGGTCAGGGCCTTGAGGTGATCGATCAGTACCCGGCCGTACCGTGCGTCCTGCGGCCGCAGATCAGCCGTGAACATGAAGAAGCTGAAGAAGACGTCTCGTCCGAGTTTCGCGTTCATGGTCACCAGCCCAGGATGTCGGCGAGGTAGGCGCGGGCCTTCTTGGCGTATTCGAGCGGGACGGCCTTGTTCGGATCCTGCTCCGCCTCCACGACCAGCCACCCCTCGTAATGCGCGGCGGCCAGCGCTTCGAGGATGGGCCGGAAGTCGATCCCGCCGTCTCCGGGCACGGTGAAGACACCGAGCTGGATGCCCTCCTGGAACGACAGGCCCTGTTCCCGCACCCGGCTCACGACCTCGGGCCGCACGCTCTTCAGGTGGACGTGGCCGATGCGGTCGGCGTGGGCTTGGACCAGCTCCAGCGGATCGTCGCCGGCGAAGGCGATGTGGCCGGTGTCGAGCAGCAGGTGGACCAGCTCCGGATCGGTCGAGGCCATCAGCCGGTCGACGTCGGCCCGGGTCATCACGCCGGTGCCCATGTGGTGGTGATAGCTGAGCTTCATCCCGGCCGAACGGGCGATCCCGCCGAGCTCGTGCAGGCCCGATGTCAGGGCGTCCCACTGGGAATCGGTGAAGACGGGGCGATTGGCGAACACGTCCACGGGAAGCAGGTGAGACGAGGCCCCGAACTCGGCCACGACCAGCTCGGTCCCGCTCAGGGCCTTGATGTGGGACAGCGTCTCCTCGAACGCGGCGATCGTCTTCTCCCGCATTCTGCCGACCGTGAAGTACGTGCTCGTCCAGGGCTCGGACACGCTCAGACCGCGCAGATCGAGTGCGGCTTTGAGCTCGGCGGCGTCCGAGGGGTACTTGTGCCCGATGCTGCACCCCTGGAAGCCGGCGAGCGCCATGTCGCTCACCGCCTGGCCGAAGGAGATGCCGGCGTCGATGGAGGGGAAGTCGTCGTTCCACCACAGGGTGCAGCAGACGCCGAGCTTCACCTTGTCCGGACTGAGACGGTGGAGTGTGGCCGTCATCTCGTCGCTCCCTTCAGGTAGCGGTCCGCGATGCGGGGCGGCTCGGCCCAGGAGCCGTATCCGGGGGCCTTGGCACCTGGAGGATTGGCCCCGATGGCCCGCCACAGCAGCCCTTCCTGATAGGCCGCGGCGGTGACCGTGGAGGTTTCGGCCGCCGTCCGGGCCCCGTGGCGGTCGGTCCACTCGGGCGGCAGCGCGTACCACATCCCGGCGTACCAGAGCTTGATCACGTTGCGGGCCACCGGGCCGAGCCGGTCGTCACTGAGGATCCGGTGACGCAGGGCCCGGTCGAACAGATCCCGGTCGAGCGGGGTCCGGGCGTGGCTTCCGGTACCACCGGCCGCGTCGGCCCGGGCCGCCCGGTGGGCGTCCAGGAGGTCGGTGACGACCTCGTCGCCGCAGGCGGCCCGCACTTTCGCCAGGTATGCGTGGGCCATGCCGGTGCCGAGCAGATCGGTCTCCTCGAAGGCGGTGAGGTCGACCGACAGGGAGAGGAACTTCTCGAACGACGGGGCGGTCATCGTGTCACCGTCCGGGCTGTCTCGTCGGTCGCCCCGGCGTCGGGTGAGACCCCCGGATCGGGCCCGGCCCCGGCCGGAATCTCGAAGGTGGGGCCGGCGTGCAGGCCCCCGCTCCCCGGCAGGGGGTTGCACACCAGCCGGTTGAACCCGTCGCGCAGGCGGAACATCTCGCAGACACCCTCTTGCAGGAGGTCCGGCCGGCCGTCGAACGCCTTCGTGAGCAGGGCGAGGAACGCCCCGTAGTCGGCGTTGAAGTCCCTTGCGACACGGGCGAGTTCCGATCCCGCCGGATAATCGGCCAGCCGGACGCTCACCTTCACCTTGTGCACCTCGTCCCAGGAGATGCTCAGCGAAGGCCCCGAAGGCGCGTCGGGACGGTCTCCCACCTGGTAGTAACGCCCGAGCTGCAACTGCCGGAACCGGTAGTAGTGGGCCAGCTCCCCGTCGGCGTCGTAGATGCCGGAGTCGAGGCCCTCGCCCTGGCCGGCGATGAACCGGAGTGCCTGCTGGGCCGATTGCAGGTCGGTGACGACGGTGATCGCCCCGCCACCGGAGTAGAAGTACTCGGGCCCCACCTGACGGGCCGGGTCCCCGTGGAAGAGCGCGGGGTCGTTGGCCGCCACCTTCTCGAGCCCTTCGATGATCTCCTCGTAGAATTCGCCGATGCTGTAGAAGCGCATCTTCTCGGCCGTGGGGCTGGAGACCAGGAAGTGGGTCCTGCTGTCCGGTGTCTCCACCAGCCGCGAGTCGGCGCTGGGGGCCTTGCCCGGCCGCTCGATCTTGCAGAACGTCTCCACCGCCTCGGGGGAGAAGGGCCGCAGGTCGACGGTGAAGTCGTCCTCCCCGTCCGGCAGATAGGCCGGATAGGACGGCACGAAGCCCGGGCGGGTCAGGTCCGGCTTCCCGCCGATGGCGTTCAGGACGTTGGCGGCGAGGGTCAGGTGCAGCATCTCCTCCACCGCGGTCACCCGGATGATGTGGGCGGCGTCGGAGTTGGTGCCGGAGTGTATGGAGTAGTACGCGGTCAGGTACGGCGGGATGGTCGCGTGCTCGAGCGACATCGCCGCGTTCAGGTAGCTGACCAGGTCGTCACGGTTCTCGATGGTCGACGCGATCATGGTGCCGTCTCCCCAGAGGTGGTCGCCGCCTGGTCCCGGCCGGTGGTGACCTCGATCGGTGCGGTCTCGGAGTCGAGCTGGGCCAGCATGGCCCGGACGCTGCGCAGACACAGGGCGGCGAGGGTGAGCGTCACGTTCGAGGTGCCCACGGTGGGCATGCTTCCGCCGCCTACCATGTAGAGGTTCTCGTGGTCCCAGCACCGCTGGTCCGCGTCGACCACCGAGGTCGACGGTTCGCGGCCCATCACGTGGGTGCCGGCGAGGTGGTTGCCCCCGCGGATCTCGTACCCCTCGCCGTCGTGAACGGCGTAGCCCCAGAACTCCGGGTCGTACGCGGTGTGGTCCTCGGCCCCCAGCCGGGCGAAGATCCGTCTCGACAGCTGCCGGGCGTACGCCACGCCCCGCATGGTGTACTCGGGGACGTTGTAGCTGAGAACGGGCCGCATGTTGCCCAGCTCGTCGGTGAAGTCCGGGCTCACGGTGACCCGGTTGCTCGGGTCGGCGGGGACCTCGACCATGAACGCCAGCTGCAGTTGGCGGGACACCCGGTCCACCAGGCCCTGGCGGAGGGACTCGCCGTAGCGGCCACCGGAGTCCACCAGGCCGATCAGGTCGGTCATCGGCGCGCCCCGGGCCCAGCCCCAGCCGTCGTTGTGGATGTCGACGGTGAACGCCGCCTGGCGGCTGCGGAAGCGGCCCCCGCGCAGGTCGGTGATGCCGCCCGTGCAGATCGTGCCGCGGAAGGTGCCGGCCACCTCCGGCAGCAGGGCCCACGCGAGCAGATAGGCGTGGTCCATGAAGTTCCGCCCCATCAGGCCGCTCGAACCGCGCAGGCCGGAGGCCAGCATCAGCCGGGGGTTCTCCACCGCGTTGGCGGCCAGGACGAACAGCCGGCCGCGGGCTCTCATCGTGGTGTGGCCGGGGCTGTCGGGCCGGTCGTAGCGGCGGTACTCGATCTCGGTCACCCGGCCCGTGCTCTCGTCGACGTGCACCTTGTGGGCCACCGCCTGTGCCACCAGGTCGACCCGGCCGCTCTGGAGGGCCAGGGCCAGGGTCTTGCCGGCGTTGTACTTGGCCTGCACCGGGCAGATGGGCACGCAGTTGTTGTTGCCCTGGCACCGCTCGCCGACCTCGACCTGGTACGCGCTCACCGCCCCGCGCGGCACATATCCCCGTCCGCCGTCGTAGGCCGGGTTCGGTATGCCGTTCCGGCCCTGCGGGAACGGCCGGACCCGCAGCTCCCGGTGCTCCCCGTCGAGGTCGACCGGCATCCCGTCGACGTCCTTGGCGACCGTCCGGTCCAGGTAGGACAGGGGCAGCCCCTTCATGGGGAAGACGTAGTCCTCGTCGAAGCCGATCCCGAGGTAGGCCTGGTCCTCCACGTCGGCGGAGACGCCGATCTCGCGTTCGGCCTCGCTGTAGTACGGGGCGAGGTCCTCGTAGGTGAGCGGCCAGTCCGCCCCCTCGCCATAGAGCGTCCGCATCCGGAAGTCCTCGGGCAGCATCCGCAGCGCCTTGCCCTCCCAGTGCATGGTGGTGCCGCCGAGGACGCGCGTGTAGGTGGTGTCGGTGGCGAAGGGCCCGCTCTGGACGATGTAGGACGAGGCGTCGGGCGCGCCCGGGGTGATGCGCCGCGCGTCGGTGCCGCGGGGCATCGGGGCGTTGGCGACGGCCGGGTAGGGGGCCTGGTTGTCCTTGCTGATGGCCGAGTAGAACCGGTCGAGATAGCGTTCGTAGCCCCTGAGCGTGAGGTCTTCGGCCGGGCCCGCTTCGAGCAGCAGCACCTTCCTGCCGGCTTCGCTCAGCCGCAGGGCGACCAGAGCGCCGGAGATCCCGCCGCCGACGACGACGGCGTCGTAGAGGACCTCGGCCGCCGCCCCGGGGTCGGTGCGGTGCGCCGCCCCCTTGGGAAACTTCGCGTACATGGGACAGTCACTCCTCCACTGCCAGGCGCAGCCGGGACCGGCGTGGCGGCCTGGGGTCGAGTCGGCCGGCCGCGGTCACACGGCCTCGGTCCGACCGTGCGGGGCGGACGCACGGGGAACGTCGTCGCCCGGCGACCGAGGATCGCTGTGGACACCGAATGCGTCCATGGGCTGCCGCCACGGGTAGGTGTGGGGTCTCTGCGCGAGCGAGCCGATGAACGGCGCCAGAGAGCGCAGATTGTTCATGGCAACTTCGATGGTCGAGCTGCGCGTTGGTGTCGCTGCTGGTGCGCGGCGCACAATCCACTGCCGCGCCAGCAACGATACGCGGGTACCCCCAAGATCGCTGAATTTGCCGGGGCGCGTTCCCCCCGCCGCGCTCTGCCGGCGGACGGGACGGAGCCATCTGAAGGAGCCTCAGGAAACCTTTTACGCACACAGTTTCCTGGACGCCGGAGCCGGTCGGCACGGACGTCCCTCGCCTCCCGTACGCGCAATACGGCCGCGCCACCGGTCCGTTGGAAGTCCACCACGGCCGCCGACCGGCAGGAGCTCAAAGGTGTTCAGCCGGTCTTCGCCGGTCAACTGCGCGACCGGCCCCGGGAAATGGCCTTTTCGCGCCGCGCCGCGGAAGGGCCGGCCGCCGTCGGCCCACCGGTGGATCGCGCCCCTGCCCGGAGAGGATCCTCGCCCACTCCCCCGGCCGCCCGGGAGGCCTCCGGCGACCGGTCCGCGGGCCGTGTTGCGATCTTCCCCACCAGTGCTTTCATGGAAATGAAGGCATGCGTGCCATAGGAATATTCGCGAGGCAGCCGCCCCGTGCGGGGCGGCGCTGCGGCGGTGCGGGGCGGAGCACGCGCAGGTGATGCGTGGTGCCACCCGCACGGGTCACGGGTTTCCGTATGTCTCCCCATCCGGCGCCCGTATGACGTGTCCCTCAGCGATGTGCAGCACGGAGGGAACCTCCTCATGCCCACCAAGGTGATCCGCCGTCCGGAAGGCAGGGAACGGCCGCACGACGCGCCGTGGTACACGCTGTACCCGCGGCGGTGGTGGTCCCGGTTCTCCGGGGCGACACGCAAGGAATGGCGCGCTTTCAGGACGAAGAGGGAAGCGCACAGGAGCATCGCCGCGGCACGCAGCTGGCGCCCCGGCTGGTTCTCCCTCGGGCCGTTGCTGCGCGTATACGCTTTTCTCGGGACGATTGTTCTTCTCGTCTGGGTGGGGCTGCTCGTCTACGATTTCCAGAAGACCAGTCACGAAACGGAAGAGCAGCTCAAGGATTCACAGCTCCACAAGGTACTGGAATCCCTGTGGCTCGACGCCGTTTCCCATATCGTCGGCCCCGTCCTGACCGGTTCCCTGATCCTGACGTTCTTCCTTCTCTACTGGTATCACAAGACCAAGAAGCCGCTCGTCGACAAGGCGCGCACACGTCCGCACGAGCTGGTCTCCACGGGCGGAACCTTCGGCAACCGGATCGTCGGGCGCCGTGAACTTTCCCAGGTGATCGCCCAGACCCTCCGCAACCGGAAAACCCGGAAGCCCTATCTGCTCGTCGGTGGTGTGGGCGTCGGAAAGACAGCCGTACTGGTGGAACTCACCCGAATGCTGGCACAGCAGTCCGCCGTTCCCGTGCCCATAAGTCTGCGCGACATGAAAGGCGACGGTGAGCTCGATTTCGAGGAAATGGCGCGGCGCCGCTTCGCGGAGGAAGCGGACCAGGGGGTGCTGGCCGGCAGCAACATCGACAAGACGTGGCGGCAGCTCAGACTCGACGGCAAGGTCGTCGTCATCGCCGACGGCCTGGAAGAGGCCCTCCTCGACGAGAAGTACCAGGAGGACCGCGACAACATCATCCGGCGGGCGATAGAGCGGGCGGACCGCCAGAGGCTGCCCCTGGTCATCGCCTCGCGCCCGCACACACCGCTGGAGGGCACCCGGGCGGCGATCGCCGACATGGAACCGCTGAGCGAGGAGGCGGCCCTGGAATACCTGGTGGGGGAACAGGGCGAGCTGGACGAGCGCCGCCTCGACTGGGTGGTGGAGACCGCCAAGGTCGTGGAATCGCCGATCTATCTGCGGATCGCCCGTCTGCTGCAGCAGTGCGGACTGCTGGACCACCTCACCCTCCGCGGAGAGAAGGACCGTCTGGACACCCGGAGCAACGACTGCTCCACTCTCCGGCTCGGATTCCTCAACACCTATCGCCAGGCCATCGAGGACGGGCGCGTATTCGACGACCTGGTGATGGGCCGCGAGGAGCGCCGGGAGAGCATGTGGGTCGTGTCGGCCATGGCCTGCCTGGGACTTCTGCAGGACAGCATCGAGGTCACGTTCGACGATTTCGTCAGCGCACATGCGAACGACCTTCGCGTACGCGCGCAATCCCAGGGAAATCGGCAGGAATCACCGGACACCGCCCAACAGTACGGAACTCGCCTCTCCATTTCCCCGGCGCAGCGCGACGCGATCTGGGGTGTGATGTGCCGGAAGATCAGCGGGTCGGCCTCCTGGCTCAACACCCTGGATTACCCCAACGAATGCCGGACGGAATTGGCGAGGCACACCGCCAACGGCCAGCTCCTCGGACTGGTGTACGGCCGCAAGAACAAGGTCCGGTTCCCGCACAGCATTCTCCAGGCCTACATGGGCTATCGCCTGCTGAGAGAATTGCCGGACGACAAGATCGCCACGGTCGTCGAGCCGGCGCTGCACAGCCCGGGTCCGTCGCGGGAACTGCTCATCGCCCTGGTGCTGCTCTCACGCCACCGGGCGGCTCCCCTCACCCGCCGGCCGGCCGACACGTCGCGCACCGCTCATCGTGCCCGGAACCGTCATGGAACGTCGCCGAAACTGGCCGAGCTGCTCAGCAACGCCGCGGCGGCCCGGCATGACGCGAAGTACTTCGACCTCTACGCCGCGGCCATGGAAATCGACTGTGTCGATCCGGTGCCGATACAGGACAAGCTGGCCCATGAGCTCGATGAACAATGGGCGGGTCTCGACATCAGAGGCGATCAGCGGACCATCGAGAGCGCGAAGCTGAGGCTGGTGCGGAACTTCGGAGCCGCTCTGCGTGAACGGGACCGCCGCAGCAAGGCGAGCCGTCCCTCCTCAGGGTGTCCGGAACAGGATCCCGCGCGCCCGGCCCTTCCCTACAAGCACCTCTTCCAGATCGGCACGCACGAGCCCTCCCACACGGTCCGGATCGCGATCGCCCATCAGATCGCCGCCGGTGGCGACGCGGCCTTCCAGGAACTGCGCGCGGAATTCCCCATCGGCTCCGATCCCATATCCCAGTACCTGGGAAAGATCCGTGACGCCAAACAGAAACTCGACCGCGACTACACCGCCTGGCTCAACGAGGAGGATCCGGACCCTGCCGCCGGTCCGGAGGCGGCGGAGAAGAGGCAGCGGGAGCACGACTGGATCGTGAGGGAGTACGAGCAGAGCCGGACCACGTGGTGGCGCCACTTCACCCTCCGGGCCTGGCTCGTTCCCATGGTCGTCGGGTCCGTCTCCGAGAAGTACCGCGACGAGGCCAAGGAACGGCTGAGCATCTGGTTGCGCAACCTGGCCCCCCAGCCCGGACAGCAGAGCCCGCCCATGCCGCTCTCCTTGGAGAACGCTCTGGCCGAGGGCTTCAAGAACGCGGCGAACCGCAGGAGACGGCACCCGGAGGCCTACGAGGAGACCCGGGCCCACCTGGTGGCCCAGGCGGAGAAGATGCTCACCTGCAGCCGCTACTGGTACGCGCAACTGAGCCTTCTTCAGGCGCTGTGCCTGTGGGAGCTTCCCGACACCGTCGGACGCGCTCCCGGGTCCGGCACGACGAACCGACGGAGCCGTTCCACGCCACCGGCCACCAGCCTCACGAAGGGCGACGAGGTGGCGTCCGGCAGTCCCACGGAGCCCATAAAGTCGGTCACCCGCTGGCTGGCGATGGCCGGCAGCGCGCACGAGAAGACCCCTGCCCACATCGGCGCCGCGTACCGGCGCCACGGCGAGAAGGTCCTCCACCCGTTCATCGCCGAAGCCGGCGATCTGGTGACCCTGGCCCTGGAGACGGGACACCCCGAGCGGTTCATCTGGATCGACGAGAACGAGATCAGCAACAGCGTCGGTTCCACCCCGGCCGATCCGGACCGCTACCGCAAGCACAACCTGTGGATCTCCCCGTCCGTCGGCTGGAGCAGCCTGCACCCCCGGGCACAGCGTCTTCTCGCCGACGTCATGGTCCTGCTCAACCTCACCGAGGGCAAAGGGGGTCCGGACGACATCGAGGAACGTCTGAAGCTCTCGAACAGGGCCGCCCTCCCGCACTGCCTCACCCACGACCGGAGCCTGCTCCACCCCGAACGCAGTATCGGCCGGGCCGACAAAGGCGAATCCCGCACCACCTGCACGTCCCCGTGCGAGTTCCGTCTGTGCCCCTATCCTCCCCAGACCGGAAACGCGCAGGCGGAGGTGGCGGAGCTGTTCTGCCGGCAGCAACAGGCGCTCCTGCACAGCCGCTTCCGCTGGCATCCGCCGGCCGTCAGCCGGCACACCGCGCCATGGGTCAGCGTCCCCGTCAGGGAGTTGCACGCCTTCTGGGAGGAGATGGCCAACAGGAACCGCAAGACCACCGATGAGGACGACCACCTTCTTTGACGACCGAAAGGAGCGCTCCGATGGACGGCTACCCACTGATCGAGAACCACGGTCTCATCGGCGATCTGCAGACCGCGGCGCTGGTGACCACCGAGGGCATGGTCGACTGGTTCTGCTCCCCCCGGTTCGACTCACCGAGTGTCTTCGGGGCCCTGCTGGACAAGGAGAAGGGCGGTCACTGCACGGTCCAGCCGGCGCATCTGACCCATGCGACCAAGCAGTTGTACCTGCCCGGCACGGCGATCCTGGTGACCCGGTTCATGACCGAGGCGGGCGCCGGTGAGGTGGTCGACTTCATGCCCGTGACCGGTACGACGGTCACCCCCCGCCACCGGTTGGTGCGTCTGGTGCGCTGCGTGCGCGGCACCATGACGTTCCAGGTCGAGATCGCCCCGCGGTTCGACTACGGACGCGCGAAGCACGAGTTGCACATCACCGAGCACGGAGCGGTCTTCGCCGCGGAGGACGGCACCGAGCTCACCATGCACCCCATCCGTGAACCTGAGGACGAGCGGCTCCTCGACGTCCTCACGAACCAGGACGGCGACCTGAGCGTGTCGGTGACGCTGCAGGCCGGTCAGCACCGCGGGGTGATCCTGGAGATGGGCGCCGAGGGTCCGCCCACCGAGGTCCGCCTGGACGCGTACCAGCAACTCTTCGACCAGACCACGGCGTTCTGGCGCACCTGGCTGACGCAGTCGCGCTACACCGGGCGCTGGCGCGAGATGGTGGAGCGTTCGGCGATCACGCTGAAGCTCATGACCTTCGCGCCCAGCGGCGCCCTGGTGGCCGCCCCGACGACGGCCCTCCCCGAGCAACTGGGCGGCGAACGCAACTGGGACTACCGCTTCACCTGGATCCGTGACGCCTCCTTCTCCGTGTACGCCCTGCTGGGGCTGGGCTTCACCGAGGAGGCCGGGGCGTTCATCGCCTGGCTGAGCGACCGGGTCAAGGAGCGGGCCGGCGACAGCGGGACCACGGGCCCGCTCAACGTCATGTACAAGGTCGACGGCTCGTCCGACCTGGACGAGCAGATCCTCGACCACTGGGAGGGCTACGCGGGCTCCGCGCCGGTACGGATCGGCAACGGCGCCGCGACGCAGCTCCAACTGGACATCTACGGCGAGGCGCTGGACAGCATGCACTTCGCGCACCAGCACGGGTTCCAGATCGGGCACGCTGGATGGACCTCCATGCGGGAGAACCTGGACTGGCTGGCCGATCACTGGGACCAGCCGGAGGAGGGGATCTGGGAGACCCGCGGAGGACGCCAGGACTTCACCTACGGCCGGGTCATGTCATGGGTGGCGTTCGACCGCGCCCTGCGCCTCGCCGAGTCGAAGGGCTGGCCTTCGGCGTACGGACGGTGGCAGACCGAACGGGACGCCGTCTACGAACAGGTCATGGCCAAGGGATGGAACGAGGAACAGCAGGCCTTCGTCCAGCACTACGGCAGTGACGTACTGGACTCCTCGCTGCTGCGCATGGCGACGGTCGGGTTCCTCAGCCCCGACGATCCGATATGGGCCTCGACCCTGGACGCCATCGAGCGGGCGCTGGTCAGCGACAGCCTCGTCTACCGCTACAACCCGGAGGCGTCGCCCGACGGCCTGCGCGGCTCGGAGGGCACCTTCTCGCTGTGCACGTTCATGTACGTCGACGCCCTCGTCCGGGCGGGACGGACGGACCAGGCACGGCTGGTGTACGAGAAGATGATGGGGTACGCCAACCACCTGGGTCTGTACTCGGAAGAAGTTGACCTGACGGGCCGTCAACTCGGTAACTTCCCGCAGGCGTTCACCCATCTCGCCCTCATCGACGCGACCCTCGCCCTCGACAGGGCGCTCGACGGGCGATAGGCTGGACCCGGCGCACCCGGCCGGCGACGCGTCGACCCCCGACGCGCCGGAGCGGGCTCCGGACGTCCGGCGCGGCGGGGGCCGACGCGCGGATCGCCGCCGGCACGCCCCCGGACGCCCGCCCGGCGCCCACCGAAACCGTCACGCGCCTCATCTCTTGTCATATGCATGACATTACTTCGAGCGGCGGGTCACGCCGCGCGCACGGGACAGCCGGGCCGGGCGACACCGGCGCGAGAGCCCCCGCCCCGAGCACCCGCCGCCCGGACCGCACATCTCTCCGGCACCGCACAACCGTTTCGAGATCGCGTGTGTCATACCAAGCAGGAGCAAACATCTCCAAAGATCACAAGGGGGAAATATGCGCTTCAATCGTTCCGTCGTGACGGCCGGCGCCTTCGCCGCGCTGGCCCTGGGGGCCACCACGGCTCTGGCGGCGCCCGCCTCGGCCGCTCCCAACACCACGCCGCAGAAGGTCTGCGGCAGCGCTTACAAGACCGTCAACTCGGCTCCCATCGGCTCCCTGGGCACCGTCTACCTGACGTACAACTCCTCGAACGGCAAGAACTGCGTCACGACCATCCGCAACAACCCGGGCGCCGCCGTGGACATGTCCACGTGGATCTACGTCCCCGACACCGACGCGGAGGGCGACGACTACGGGCAGTACACGTCGTACGCGGGACCGGCCTACGTGTACGGCAAGGGCCACTGCGTCGACTGGGGCGGCCACATCAAGAACGTGTACACCCAGGTCTCCGGCTCCAACTGCGCCTCCCTCAAGGAACAGCGCGTCACCTTCACCCGCTGACCCGCCGCTCCGGCCGACTCGTCCCGGCAGGCTCACCGAGTCCTGCCGGGACGAGCTCGTGTTCCGGACCGTGCCACCGGGGAACCACGGCCCGGCCGGCCCCTCGGCAGGCTCAGTCCCGCACGCGGTGGCGGGGAGACCGCGGGTGTCCGGTCACGGCCGGCGTTCCGGTTCGGTCCGACGCTCGCCGACGACCTTCGAGGACGGAAGCCGGCCCGCCCTGGAGGTGCCTCGGAGGGTGTCGCCGTCGACCGTCACGTCGAACGCCAGGTTCAGCCGCACGGGCCTGGTGACGGCCTGCTTCCAGGTGAGCCGGTCACCGTCGAGGACGATCTCACGGAGGGGCACCTCCTCTCCGGCGCCGTGGGCGACACCGGCCAGGAGGCCACCCTGCTCACGGAGTTCGATCACGGCCTCGATCCTGCCGATGGGGGTGGAGACGGACAGGTTCCAGGTGCCTTCGACGGACATGCCGATACTTTTCCTGACTGTGTGGGAGAAACGGTGGGCGGCCGAGCCGTGGAGGGCCGGGCTCTCAGAGGGCGGCGGGCGTCAGGCCCTGGGCGCGCCAGACGGTGCCGCGCCGTTCGTGGGAGAAGAGTTCTTCGACGGCGTGCGCGACGCGGGGACCCACCTCGCGCTCCAGCAGGTACAGGCCCAGGTCGAGCCCGGAGGTGACGCCGGCTCCGGTGACCAGGTCGCCGTCGTCCACGATGCGGGCGCGGACGGCGTGCGCGCCGGTGGCGTCCAGCATGTCCAGGCCCAGGTGGTGCGTGGTGGCGTGACGTCCCTCCAGCAGACCCGCCATGGCCAGGACGAGCGAACCGCCGCAGACGGTGGCGACCGTGATGTCCGGGTCGTCCATCGCCTGCCCGAGGAGGGCGGGGAGTTCGGTGGTCAGCGTGCGGCCCAGCAGTACCGGGATGAACTCGTCCTGCTTCCACTCACCGGCACCCGCCTCGGTTTCCGGGACCTCGCCGGGCTCGCCCACACGGCCGGAGGCACCGGGCACCAGAAGCATGTCCGCGCGCTCCAGGTCGAGGGCACCCGTGGCGCGCAGTGTCAGACCTCCGGTGCCGCTGACCACCTCACGAGGCCCCTCCGCGGAGACCAGTTCGACGGTCACCGCGCCGTCCGACGCCGAGCCGCCGGCGTACAGCACCTCGTAGGGGGCGATGACGTCGAGCGGATCGAAACCGTCGAACAGGACGACCTGAACGTGCATGGATGTTCCTTCGGGAGTGATTTCCATCGGCCGCTCCGAAGTCAACCGGCCGCCGACGTGATCGCCCAGTGGCACCAGTGACAGGTTCCAACGGGATAGCGCCAGGAACATCCGGACCGTGCGAGGAGGTCAGTCCGTGACGGCCGGGCGGCCGTCGGCGTGCCGGTCGATCCAGGCCAGGGCCGCCGCGCGTTCGGTCTCGGTCGGTACGGGGCTCAGCTGGTCCGGGTGACGGATCAGACAGTGCTCGCGGGCGGTCCGCAGGCCGATCGCGCGGGCTTCCGGGGAGAGACCGGGGTGCTCCGCGACCTCCAGGGCGCGCTGCCACCAACTCCTGCTGCGGAGGTCGACGGCGTAGTGCCACAGCGGCTGTCCGGGGTCGGCCACAGCGATCAGGACCCGGCGCAGGACGTGACCGTTGATACCGGGGGTGCCGAGCAGCCGGTCGGCCACGAGCAGCGGGTGCTCACCGTCGAGACGGGCCCGGACCAGCACCCAGGTCATGAGCTGGCCCACGTCGTGGGCGCGCGAGGTGACGAAGTCCCACAGCTCGGCGGCCTTGGCCTCGTCGGGGGCGCCGAGGTGGGTGAGGAGACGCAGCTCGTTCTTCCAGAGCGGCCGGGCTCCGTTCCACCAGGCGCCGAGCTTTCCCGCGGCCGGATGGTCCAGGTCGAGGGCCAGACAGGTCAGGGTGACCAGGGGGTGGCGCCATTCGGCGTACGTGGTCCGGTACGTCTTGGTGAGGTCCTTCAGCCTGCGCGGCAGCAGCGCGTCGGCCTCGGCCCCCGTGGCCAGGCCGTGGGCGAGGAGGAGTTCGAGGCAGAAGCCGAGCCCCTGCAAACCGGTCTTCGGGTCGGTCACGCGGTCCCGCAGCCAGCTCACGTCGGCGTCGGTGAGCGTCCGGTACCGGTGCCACGCTCCCCGCAGCGCCCCCTCGGAGGCGGTGAGATCGGGTCCGGTACCGGACAGGAGCCCGTCCCGGGCGGCTTCACAGCGGTCCACGGCGGCCAGCACCTCGGTGGCGTCGACGCCGACGAGCACGGAACCGCCGGGCCGCAGCGCCTCCTCCCGTACGAGATCCGCCTGGTCGCGGGCCGCTTCCGCCGCGAGGACGCGCAGCACGTGCGGCAGCCGTTCGTCGGTGCAGAGGCGGACCACCGCGAGGGCGGCGTAGGAGCGGCCGGCGTGATGGTCCGCCCCCGTCTCCCGGCGCCAGTCGGCCGTGACGCCCCAGACCAGCGCGTCGTACAGGCCGCGCAGGGAGGTCGCCGGGGCGTCGGACGCGGTGAGTTCCGCCGCGAGTTCGGCCGCGGCCCGTACCGCGTCGGGCTCGTGGAGCGACCGGTGCAGCTCCAGCCAGGCGTGGACCGAAGCGCGGTCACCGGCGAGCGCGAACTCCCGCACCACGGCGAGGCCCCGCTCGGACGGCACCTGGCGCAGCACGCCGGACGTCCCCGAGCCCATGGCGGCGACGATCTCCCACGCCGCCTCGTGGCCGTGACGCAGCAGCGCGTGGAGCAGTTCCCGCCAGGCGCTCCACTCCGCGAGCCGCCCCCCGTACTCCAGCCGCCAGGCACACAGCAGCCGTTCCGTCTCGTCGGGCGTGAGTCCGTCCCGGCGCTCCAGCGGGACCACGAACCGGGTCACGACGGAGAGGTCCAGGGGGTCGCGCAGCCGGTCGTGGAGCCATTCGGCCTCGGCCGGTGACAGCGACCGGTACCGGAGGGAGGAGACACTGCTGTCCACCGGCTCGTCGAGCGCCTTGAGGAACTGGCGTACGCCGTCGGGGTCCCCGGGGTCGGGCAGACCCGCCTCGTCCCGGTGGGTGACCCGGTCCAGCTGGAAGGCGCTCCGCGGCCCGCCGTCGACGATCCGGAAACCGGGCGGTCCCTCACCGAGCCCGGCGGCGACGGCGGCGTGATCGCCGCCCCAGTGCAGCAGCAGTTCGCCCGTCAGGGCGCCGGAGCGGTCGAAGGCACGCTCATGGGACTGCCAGTGCCAGTAGGCGAAGGAGACGGGGCCGGTGAGGCCCCGCGCCTCGATGAGGGCGGCGGCGTCACCGTGGCCCTCGGACTGGGTGTAGCGGGCTCGCCTCGGCGGCGGCAGCACGAGGAACCCGTCGCCGCCGAGCCCCCGCCACCAGGCCGTGATCGTGGCGAAGTCCGAGCGCCGCCGGTCCGTACGGCGCCCGGGCGGGGTGGTGTCGGGGCTGTTCACGTGCTGCTCCCTGAGGTCTCCGGGATCCGTACCGGACGGGTCTTCCGTCCGGGACTCACCCTGTCACAGGGGTCCGACATCCCCTTTTCCTCGCTCGATGTGCGGCCCGTCGACGCGTACGCGGAGGCGACCCCGGTCGAGACGGGGCGGCTATGACGGGAACAGCCACTCCATCGCGGCGAGGCTCTTGTCGACGTACTTGCGTTGTTCCGTCTCGATGCCGTACGCGAGGTCCTCGAAGACGCTGCACCTGGCGTGGAACACGGCACGCTCGCCGAGCGCCGTGAGGTCGTCGGTGTCGGATCGACAGCTGCCGATGGCGACGCGGGTGGCGGCGGGGCCGAGATCGCGGTGGAGCAGCCCGAAGTCGTGGGCCGGGTCGACGACGGCCGCGTCGCTCCAGTCGATGATGCCGGTCACCGTCCAGGTGACGGGGTCGACGAGAACGTGTTCGATCCCCAGATCGTTGTGGGAGAACACCGGGGTGCATCCATCGCGCGGTGGCGCGGCGTCCAGGAACGCCTCGACGGCCCGGCGGTGCGCCGCCGGTACCTGCCCGGCCACCGTCGCATGGTTCTCCGCGGCCTCGTGCAGCCACTCGGCCGACGGCCGGTGGTCCACGTCCACCAGACCGGCCAGCCGGTCGACCGGAACGGCGTGCAGCGCGGTGAGCAGCCCGCCGAGCGTGGCGGCGACCGACGTGCCGTGGGCCGCTCGCCGGTGCGGCGGCAGGTCCAGCAGGGGCACGCCGGGGAGCTTGCGGTAGGCCAGGCATCCCCGCTCCGCGTCCGTGAACACCGGTTCGGGGACGGGCAGCGGCGAGATGCTGGCGACGGCGGCGAGCACGCGCGCCTCGTGGCCCACCAGAGCGGCCCGCCGGGCCGGGTCGGGCTCCTTGCCGAAGCGCACGATCAGCTCACCGTCGACCTCGTACGCCAGGTTGTCCAGGCCCTCGCCGAGCGGCACGACGGACTCGATCCGGCGGTCGGGCAGGTGCGCGGCCACGACGCCCCGGACGTCCGCGACGCGGCCACGGCTGCGACTGCTCATCCGCCGATCCTATCGATCGACCGCACGAGGCCGACGGTGGTCGCCGGGTGGCCGCGCGGGGCAGCCATTGCTGGATAAAGTCATCTCGTCACACCTGGTTGTGGGGACAGCCAGTGCACATCGGGGAGGGCCTGCACCACATGAGTCGTCGCTCGACCGGTTTCGTCGGCGTCTGGGCAGAGATGCAACGGCAGCAGCAACGCCAGCAGGAAGCCGAGGCCAGACGACAAAGACAGGAAGCCCAGCAAGCACGTGCCCGTCAACGGCGGGCCGCCCAGAGCCACCGCGAGTACCGGCAGGCGGAAGCGCTGCGCCGTACGGAGGAATTGGACGCACAGGTCGCGTCGCTGCAGAACCTCCTCTCCTCGGGTTGCCGGGCTCCGGCCTTCAGGGCTTCCTCCCTCCTGCGGCGCGAGGAGGTCCAGCCCTTCGCTCCGGGGCCCTTGGCGCACCCCGTGGCCATGCCCGACCTCAGCCACTACCAGGCACAGAACGGGTGGACGGCCGGCCGCCGGGCCCAGGCACAGGCCGAGGCGCGGGCCCGCTTCGAGCGGGACTGGCACGCGGCCCAGGCGGCGGAGGCCCGGCGTCAGCAACAACTGGCTTCGTACCAGCGGGAGCACCAGCAGTGGGCCGACGCCCAGCTGGCCGAGGTGAGACGGCACAACGCCGGCATCGCCCAGGTGACCGACGGAGTGGGGCGCCGTGATCCCGACTCGGTCGTGGAGTACTTCTCCGCCGCTCTCTACGCCTCGCAGGCATGGCCGGAGGACTTTCCGCGCCAGGTGACGGCGGCCTACGACCCGGCGGCCCGACAGCTGGTGCTGGACTGGGAGTTGCCCGCCTACGGCATCGTCCCCGAGGCCAAGTCCGTCCGGTACGTGTCCGGGACCGACCAGGACAAGGAAACCGCCCGCCCGGTGGGCCAGCGTCGCGCCCTCTACCGGGAGGTGCTCGCACAGTGCGTGCTCCTCGTCCTGCACGAGCTCTTCGCCGCGGACGAGCCGGGCGCGCTCGAGTCGGTGACTCTGAACGGGTTCGTGGACGGGCACGACCCGGCGACGGGCCGGCCGGGCCGGATCCACCTGGCGACCGTGATGGCTTCGGCCTCGACGTTCCGCGGTCTGCGCCTGGCACAGGTGGACGCGGTCAGCTGTCTGGCCGACGGACTGCGCGGACAGCTCTCGGCCCGCCCCGACCAGCTCACGCCGGTCCGGCCGAGCCGTCGGCCGCAGGACGTCGGGAACCGCGTCGTCGCGCACGGCGGTGACGAGGAACCCGACCTGTACGGCATGGACCCGATCGCCTTCGAGAACCTCGTCGCCGAGCTCTTCCGGGCCATGGGGATGCAGGCGGTCACGACCCAGCGCTCCAACGACGGCGGTGTGGACGTCGACGCGCTGGATCCGGCACCGATCCGGGGCGGGAAGATCGTCGTTCAGGTGAAGCGCTATCGCAACACGGTGCCGCCCACCGCCGTGCGTGACTTGTACGGGACCGTGCAGGACGCCGGCGCCAACAAGGGTGTCCTCGTGACGACGTCGGGGTTCGGCCCCGGCTCGCACACCTTCGCCAACGGCAAGCCGCTCGAGCTGATCTCGGGACCCGAACTCGTCGACCTGCTGCACCGTCACGGGCTGCGCGGACGCCTGGGCGAGGGTGCCCGACGGGCTCCGGAACGACCGACGTCGTCAGGTCCTGACACTCGGCTGCCCGACGACCACAACGTCCTGGGCATGTCGTGGACCGGAGGCGTGGCGCTGGACGTGTGCGCTCTCGTCTGCCGGGGCAACCGGGTCCTCAGCGACGATCACTTCGTCTTCTTCAACAACCCGCGGACGGCCGACGGTTCCGTGCGGACCCTGGCCGCCACCGCGCCCGACAAGGCGGCGATCTGCGTCTCCTTCGACGGCTTGCCGGACGAGGCCGACCGGTTCGTCCTCGCGGCCGCGATCGACCCGGAGGTCAACCCTGACGCCGACCTCTCCGGATTCACGGACGCCCGCATCCGTCTGCTCGACCCGGGGATGACCGAGCTGGGACGACTCGAGGTCTCCGACGGCCGGCCCCGCGAGACCGCCCTGGTGCTCGGGTCCTTCCGCCGAAGGTCGAACGGCGACTGGGACTTCGTCCTGGGCGGCAAGGGCTACACCGGTGGCCTGGAGGAACTCGTGCGGGATTTCGGCATCGAGGTGGACTAGACGGACTTCGCACCCGGCAGCCGCCGAAGGCGTATTTCGTTGTCCGGGCGACAACGCTGTTCGATACGTTCTGCCGATGCGGAAGCTCGTGGAGATCGAGGACCTGTCGGGGCTGGTGCGTGACGTACTGGGATCGGCCTGCCGTGTGGTCGGGGTCGACCGGTTGCGCGGGGGCAGCAAGAAGGGGGTGTACCGGGTTCGGGTCGACGGGACCCCGATGGCGAGCGTGATCGTCTACAGCTGGGCCGAGGAGGAGAACTTCTGGCCGGGCCGGAACGACACGGACGCCGAGGATCCGTTCGCACCCGCGTCGGGGCTGGCCCCCTTCCTCGCCGCCCGGCGAAGTCTGGAGAACCTGGGTGCGAGGACCCCGCGGGTCCTCCTGGCCGACGACAGCCGGCACCGCTACCCGGCGGACCTGGCCGTGGTCGAGGACATCTCCGCCGGCACTCTCGAAGCACTCTTCGCGAGCGACCCCGCCCGTGCGGCCGCGGTCCTGGACGAACTGGCCGCGACGGTGGACGTCATGCACCGGCACCTCGCCCCGGAGTACGGCCGGGTGGATCTGCTGGAGCGGGGCGGCACCGCAAAGGGGGTCTCCTGCGAGCAGTTGGTCCTCGACCGGGCCTTGCGCGATCTCGACGAGGCTTCGGGCAGGGACCGCAGGATCGCCGCGGCGGACGGCCGGCTGCGCGAGCGTCTCCACGGCTCGAGCGCGCTGGTGACCCCCCGTGCCGCGTACGGGCTGGTCCACGGGGAGCTGGGCCCCGACCACGTCCTGGTCGACGCCGACGGTCACGCGGTGCTGATCGACATCGAGGGGCTCATGCACTTCGACGTCGAGTGGGAGCACGCTTTTCTGGAGATCCGCTTCGGGGAGTTCTACCCCGTCCTGGCCCGGCCCGGCCTCGACCCGCGGCGGCTGGACCTCTACCGGCTCGCGATGCGCCTGTCCCTGGTCGCCGGCCCGTTGCGCCTGCTCGACGGCGACTTCCCCGACCGGGCCTTCATGCACGGGATCGCGGAGCACAACCTGAAGGAGGCCCTGGCACTCCTCCCGTAGCGTGGGCCGTGGCCGCGGGGGTCAGGAGGGCGGCAGGGGCTGCTCCGTCCAGACGGTCTTGCCGTCGTGGGCGTAGCGGGTGCCCCACCGCTCCGTGAGCTGCGCGACCAGGAAGAGCCCGCGTCCGCCCTCGTCCGTGCTGAGGGCCCTTCGGAGGTGGGGGGAGGTGTGGCTGGTGTCGGACACCTCGCAGATCAGGTACTGCGTGCGGATGAGGCGCAGGGTGACGGGGCCGTCCCCGTACCGGTAGGCGTTGGTGACGAGTTCACTGACGACCAGCTCGGTGGTGAAGGCCATGTCCGACAGCCCCCACTCGGCCAGTTTCGCCGTGGTCAGCTCCCTGCCTCGGGCGGCGGCGGTCGCCTCCAGGGGCAGCTGCCATGTGGCGACGTTCTCCGGCGGCAGCACCCGGGTACGGGCCATGAGCAGCGCGATGTCGTCGGTGGGGCGGCGGTCCGTGGGCAGCAGTGCCTCGACCACGCCGTGGCAGGTGAGCTCCAGCGGATCGGCACTGCGGGTGAGACGTTCGCGCAGGTTCTCCAGCGCGACGTCGATGTCGCCGCCGCGCGCCTCCAGGAGGCCGTCGGTGAAGAGCGTGAGCAGGCTGCCCTCGGGGAGGTCGAGGTCGTACATCTCGAACGGCAGTCCACCCAGGCCGAGCGGTGGCCCCGCGGGCAGGTCGAGCACGGTCACCTGGCCGTCCGGCGTGGTCAGCAGGGGCGCCGGGTGACCGGCGCGGGCCAGGGAGCACCGCCGGGAGACCGGATCGTAGACCGCGTAGACACAGGTTGCCCCGAGCACCTGCTCGATCGCCGGCTGGCTGCTCTCGGCGTCCGTCTCCAGTTCGGCGGCCAGCAGACTGACCAGATCGTCCAGCCGGGCCACCACCTCGTCCGGTTCCAGGTCGAGGCTGGCCAGGGTGCGCACGGCGGCGCGCAGGCGCCCCATCGAGGCCGCCGCGTGGATTCCGTGGCCGACCACGTCCCCCACGACGAAGGCGACCCGGGCCCCCGACAACGGGATCACGTCGAACCAGTCACCGCCGATGCCCTGTTCACCGCTCGCCGGGAGGTACCGGCAGGCCACCTCGACGGCCGGCAGGTCGGGCAACGCGCCCGGCAGCAGGCTGTGCTGCAGGGTCAGAGCGGCGTTCTGCTGCTGGGTGAAGCGGCGCGCGTTGTCGATGCAGACGGCCGCGCGCGAGGAGAACTCGTGGGCCACCGCGGCGTCGTCGTCCTCGAAGGGCTCCGAATGGCGTACGCGCCACAGGCTCACCACACCCAGGATCAGGCCGCGCGCCATCAGGGGTACCGCGATCAGGGAATGGACGCCGAGCCCCAGGGCGACCTCGATCCGCCGCCGGTCCATGGCGTGCCACTCGGGGCGCAGGGACAGCAGCCGTTCGAGAACCGGGCGACGCTCGGCCAGGCACCGCGCCTGCGGCGACTCCGGAAGGAGCGGGACCACGTCGCCCTCCTGGAACGGGACCCGTGGTTCCGGGGGCGAAAAAGCCACGCGCAGGAGCGCACCCGCCATGTTCGAGGGCAGTTCGTCACCGAGCAGCACCGGCTTCAGGAGGTCCACCGAGCAGTAGTCGGCCAGGCCGGGGGCGGCCACCTCGGCCAGTTCCCGGGCCGTCTGCGCCACGTCCAGCGAGGTGCCGATCCGGGCGCTCGCCTCGTTCAGCAGGGTGAGCCTGCGCCGAGCCCGGTAACGCTGGGTGATGTCCTCGATCGTCTCCGCCACACCGAGGACCCGGCCCGAGGGGTCCTCCATCCGGAACGCGGAGACGGACACCATCCGTTCCTGGCCCGGGGCATGGCGGGTGCGGGCCGACTGCTCCGTGAAGATCAACGGCTCGCCGGTCTCCAGGACGTGGCGCACCCGTTCGTCGGCCGGACCCGCGTCCTCCTCGATCAGGAACTCACCGGAACGACGGCCCACCGGCGCATCGGCCGCGATGCCGCTCGCCTTCTCGATCGCGCGGTTGACCCGGATCACCTTCCGGTCCGGGCCGTGGATGGCCAGGCCGATCGGGGACCGGCGGTACAGGCCGTCCAGCAGCGCGCGGTCCCGCTGCCAGGAGACGACCTCCACGGCGGGGGCACCGACCAGGAACCACTCCTGGCAGTCTCCGTCACGGGTGATCGCACGGGCCCGGAAACCCATCTCCACACGCCGTCCGTCGCGGTGCCGGATGGGCAGGATCCCGAACCAGCCCCCCGCCCTCAGGGCGTCCACGACGACGGACCGTGCGACGGGCAGGTCGCGGGCGTCGACCAGGAGGTCCTGCCACGCCCGTCCGATCACCTCCTTGGCCGGGTAGCCCAGCAGCTCCTGCGCACGTGCGCTCCAGCCGACCACTGTGCCGTGATCGTCGAGCACGGCCGAAGCGCCGTGCCCGAGGGCGAACGGGTCCTCCGGACTCTCGCTGAAATGCATCGAAGGTGTCCCCATAACCACCACTCTGTCTCCGTGCCTCCGATGTTCCTCCCCCCGGTCTCCGTCCGCGACTCGCCTTCCGCCCGGCCCGGCGGCTCGACGGAGGCGGCATGACGGCGCTCGGCGCGTACGAGCGATCACGTGCGGGAAAGGGGTGGCCACGGCCCGGGACCACTTCTTCATGGATCGGTGCACGACCGTCGCGGCCCGGCACCGGTACCGGCGGGCGGACCCTCGAAGCCGCACGGCCCCTGTGCCGGATGCGACCGAGGACGGCCTCGTGGGCCGGGAAACGCCGACGGTCCCGCCGAACTCCTCGCCCGTCGGTCAGACCTCGGCGGACGCCGTCGCGGCGACGCGCTCCAGCCTGCGGAAGAGCTGCCGTACGACGACGATCGACAGCACGGCGGCGCAGACGTGCAGACCCTCGCCGACCATCATCTGCCGCAGGGCATGACGGGCCTGGCTCGCGGTGGCCGCTTCCTTCAGATCGTCGACGGCGTGGCCGTAGCCGTTGGCCGCGAACAGGACGGACAGCCACCACGCGGTCAGCAGAGGGTGCCCGCGACGGCGCTGCGGTTCCGGCCCGCCGGCGGCCCACAGATCGTTGACGAACATCTTGGGCACGAAGAGCTGCGCCACCGGGATCACCCAGCCGAAGACCAGCCACGCCCTGCGCCTGCGTTGTCCCTCGCGCCAGAGCACGTCCGCGACATCACGCATGCCGGCGAGCCAGACGCTGAACTGGAACAGGGCCAGGACCAGCAGCCCCGTCCGCCAGCCCTGCAAGTTCCTGAAGTACGTGTCGGCCTCGACCAGCGGGTTGTCCACGTACGGCACGGGGGCCGCCGGTCCCGCCAGCAACCGGTACTTGTGCCAGGCAACCAGCCCGACCGCGGCGCTCACCAGCGCGAACACGGCGAGCACACCGCCGGCGAACCGGGCCCGCCCACGCGGCAACCTGACTGCTTCGGACACTTCGCGCTCCCTGGAAGCCGCCCGTCCGGACTTCCCGCAGGTCGGCAGCGGATCTTAACCCCCTGTGGGATCGGCCACGGCAGCGGACCGGAGGCTCCGCATCCGACGGTCGTCCCGCGCACCGACTACAACCATGGGCGAACTTCGGATGTCTTCTGGGTGAGGGGAAAGGGGCGTCGCCCTCACCGCGCTGTCCGACGAGGGGGCCTCGCATGACCGTATGGGGCTTCGCGGCGGACTCCGTGACATCGCGGCCCGCTCCGGCCACCGGCGGCGACAGCGACAGCGACAGCGATGACTGCCCACGTGTCGGTGTCGGCCGGTGAACCGACCGCGCACCCGTGCCGCCCTCACGCGCCTCGGCCGGACAGGACGCCGCAGGCGATCCAGGAAACCAAGGAGGTTCGCCCCCGTGCGTCACATCAACAGCGCGGCCATGACAGCCGTGGCGCTGCTCGCTCTAGGCGGCGGCACGATGATCGCGGCGCCCGCGGCACATGCCGTGGTGCCCTTTCCGTCCATCGGCTGGCAGCAGCACAACTGCGACTTCGACGGCAACGGGTTCGACGACGTGCTGACCGGCGCCCCGGGCGCCACGGTGGGCGGAGCCAAGGCCGCCGGCTACGTCTCCGTGCAGTACAGCTCGTCGGGCGGTCTCAGCACCACCAGGAAGAGCGTCCTCGACCAGAACACCTCGGGCGTTCCGGGTGCCGCCGAGGCCGGTGACGGCTTCGGCGGCGCCGTGGCCTCCGGCGACCTGGACAACGACGGTTACGACGACGCGATCGTCGGCATCCCCGGCGAGGACCTGGCCGGGCTGTCCGACACGGGCGGTGCCGTCGTCTTCTGGGGTTCGCCGAGCGGGCTGCACGGGTCCGACAGCACCTGGCTGGAGGACGCGGGCCGGCTGCGGGCCGGCGCGAACTTCGGTCTGGCCCTCGAAGCCGCCCGGTACTTCGCCCCGGACCCGGCGCGCCCGGACGCCGACCCGCGCGACAGCATCGCCGTCCTGGAGAACGACACGCTGCTGTTCTTCACCTCCGCGCCGGCGACAGCGGCGGCCCGGCAGATGAAGTCGGTGGGCACGGGAGTCCGGGCCCGGGACGTCGGCCCGCTGGAGACCGGCTTCGCTTTCCGGAGCCTCAGCCACGGCAACTACAACGAGGACAGCTGGGCCGACCTGGCGGTCTCCGGTGTGACCACCGGCGACCAGCCCGGCGTCGGCGCCACCCGGGTGCTGCACGGCGCGCCCGACGTCGAGGCGCTGGGCGACGGCGGCACGTTCAAGGGCGGTCCCGCGGTCGTCTCCGGCGACTTCAGCCACGACGGCCAGGACGACCTGGCCATCGGCGACACGGGCGTCGGTTCGCCCCTCGGCGGCTCCGTCTCCGTCTACCTGGGCAAGGGCGACCTCTCCGGTCTCGACCCGACCCCGGCACAGACGTGGACGCAGGACTCCCCCGGTGTCCCCGGCACGGCCGAGGCCGGCGACCGGTGGGGTGCCGAGCTGTCCGCCGGTGACACCGACGGCGACGGTCAGCCGGATCTCGCCATCGGGGCACCCGGGGAGGACGTGGGTTCCGTGCGTGACGCGGGTGCGGTCTGGACGCTGCGCGGCACACGGGGCGGGCTGACGGCGACCGGGGCGCGCAGTTTCGATCAGAACTCCCCCGGCGTTCCCGGCGTGGCGGAGGCCTCGGACCACTGGGGCGGCCAGCTGCGGTTGATCGACGCCGACGACGACGGCCGTTTCGGTCTGCTGGCGGCGGCACCGGGTGAGAACACCGGCGACGGCATCGTATGGGTCATTCCCGCGTCGTCGTCGGGGCTCGTCGCCAGGGGTTCGTGGACCTACGACGGGGCACGCCTCGGGGCGCCGGTGGCCGACGCGCGGTTCGGCGCGGCGATCGACGAGTAGCGGAAACCCCCGGCCGGTTCCGGGAGTTCACCGGGCTCGCGCCAGAACTCGCCGCCCCCGTACCGCCCCTGCCGGCCGTCGCCGACCGCCGGGACGACGGCCGACGCGGACGTGGCGGCGGGCGACGCGGCCGGGTCGAGTACGCCCCGGCCGCATCGCCCGGCGGACGCCTGCGGCTCGAACCGCCGGACGAGCGGCTCCGGTTCCGGCCGGACGCGGGGAGCCGCGATCGCGGTGGGAGGGGCACGGGTACGGGTTCCGGGCCCGGCAGCCGGACCGTGCTCACCGCCGACGTGCCTTCGCACCGCCCCGCGCGGCATCCGGGTGCCCCATGAGTCCGCCGGCCCTGTCGGTGCTTCCGTCTATATTCACCGCGTGACCGAGCCTGCTTACCTCGCCGCTGTCCGGGACTCGTACGACGCCGTCGCCGCCGACTACACCGCTCTCGTCAAGAATCCGTCCGAGCTGGACCCCGCATCACGCGCGCTGCTGGCCGCGTTCGCGGAACTGGTGCGGACCTCCGGCCCGGGGCCGGTCGCCGACGTGGGCTGCGGCCCCGGCAAGGTGACGGCCCACCTGGCCGGACTCGGAGTGTCCGCGTTCGGCGTCGACGTGTCGCCCAAGATGGTCGAGCTGGCCCGAAACGCCTACCCTGACCTGCGGTTCTCCGTGGGCACGATGACGGCGCTGGAGATCGACGACGACGCGCTCGGCGGCATCCTCGCCCACTACTCCACCCATCACACTCCTCCGGAGCTTCTGCCGCTGGTGTTCGCCGAGTTCCACCGCACCCTGGCCCCAGGGGGCCATCTCCTGCTCGCCGGTCACGTGGGCGCCCGTGAACACCGCCGGCCGTCGCGCGCCTACGGGGACCACCCCGTGTCCTACGAGTCCTACCGACTGCCCGCGGACGAGCTCGCGGAACTGCTGAACCAGGCCGGACTCACCGTCACCTCTCAACTGGTGCAGGCCCCCGACGGGGGTCCGAAGTGGAAGTTCGCCAGTTTCATGGCCCGCAAGCCGACTGCCGAGGAGGCTGCTTGACCTCCCGTCCCCCCGAGAAGTCCTCGGGAAGAGGCCGTGGAGGCCTCCCCCCGGCGAGAACCGTGCCGGTCACCGGCCGACACGGCTGAGGTCGGCCGTGTAGTCGGGCAGGACCACGGTGCTGACCCTCTCGCCCAGCCTGAGCATGCCGTTCAGGAACAGGGGCCGGGACAGCAGGGTGTTGCGGATACGCATGCCGGTGGCGGTGGCGGGGGCGAGGAACTTCCCGGTGCGGTCACCGCCCGCCTGACAGCCCTCGGCGTACTTGCGGAGCCTGCTCTCGTAGCGGGTCGCGCGGGCCGGGGTCGAGATCGCCGACTCCGACGGGCTGGCCGACGTCTCCATGCAGCGGGTCGCCGCCCGGCCGGGCGTGACCAAGATGGCGCTGTACCGGTACGTGCCGGGCAAAGCCGAGCTGGTCGCCCTGATGGTGGACGCCGCGATCGGCCCCTGCCCGGAGGCGCGGCGCGGCGGCTGGCGTGAGCAACTGGAGGAATGGGCAAGCCAGTTGTTCGCTGTCTTTCGTCAGCACTCCTGGGCGCTGGACGCCACCGTCGGACCACGGGTCATGGGGCCTGCGGAACTGTCCTGGCTGGAGCGTGCCGTGTCCGCCCTGGACGGCACCGGACTGAGCGGAACGGAGCGGATGGACGCGGCCGTCCTGCTGGTCGGTCACGTACGCGGCATCACCCAGCACGCCCGCGCGGCGGGCCCCGCGGACGATCCCGAAGCCCAACTGGGCAGCATTCTCGGGGAACTGATGCGGACTCACGGCGAGCGGTTCCCCGCGCTCATCGACCGGCGCGCGCACTGACGCCCTGATCATGGCCGCCGGCCTCCCCTCCGGGCACAACCGGTCATGCGGCCGTACGGACGGGTGGAGGGGTGGACGGGTAGAAGCGTGGAGGGATGGAGGCGTGGGCAGGCGGCGGCAGGGTCAGGGCCTTGCGGCCCGGCCCGCCCCGCCTGCGCCACCACCCGCTCGCAACGACTCCGAATCCCGTCCCGGAGCGATCGGCTAGCCGATGCGAGTCCCCGTGCCGCTCACACGGACACGGCGGTCACCCGCGCGCAGCCTCACCGTGAGTTCGCCGGGACGCCCCATGTCCTCGCCCTGGTGCAGCGTGAGAACGGCGTCCTCGGGGACGAGACCGAGCTCACGGACGTACGCGCCGAACGCCGCGGCCGCGGCACCGGTCGCCGGGTCCTCGACGACACCGCCCACGGGGAACGGATCACGGACGTGGAAGACGGTGGCCGCCTCCCGCCAGACCAGCTGGACCGTGGTCAGGTCCAGGCGGTGCATCAGGGCTTCGAGGCGTGCGAAGTCGTACGCCAGGTCCGCGAGTCGGGCGCGCGTCGCCGCCGCGAGGACGAGGTGGCGGGCACCGGCGAACGCGATGCGGGGCGGGAAGGCCGGATCGAGATCGGCGGCCGCCCAGTCGAGCGCCGCGAGGGCTTCGCCGAGGTCGGCGTCGGCGATCTCCTCGACGTGCGGCTCGACGCTGGTCAGTGTGACCCGGACCGTCCCGGTCTCCTGGACCACCTCCACCGGCACGACGCCGGCGCGCGTCGTGAACACCAGCTTCCCGGGGCCCGTCCGCTCGGCGAGCGCGACGGCGGTCGCGACGGTGGCGTGCCCGCAGAACGGCACTTCGGCCTTCGGGCTGAAGTAGCGGATGCCGTAGGCCCGTTCCCCGGAGTCACCGGGACCGTTCGGGAGCGTGGTCAGGAACGCGGACTCCGAGTATCCGAGGTCGGCGGCGATGGCCAGCATGTCGTCGTCGTCCAGAGCGGTGGCGTCCAGAACGACACCCGCGGGGTTCCCGCCCTCGGGGTCACTGGAGAAGGCGGTGTATCGCAGGACCTCGGGCCTCGGCGCATTCATTGTCATGATCGCGAAACATGGAAACACCCTGGGCTATTCCGGAGTGCCGCGCCCCGCCGTCCGGGTGAGCCGTGTCTCACCCGGGCGGCACAGCTTGCCTATGCAACGAGTTGCATAGAAAGCTGTGCGGTATGGCGCTCGAACACGCGATCCTCGTCTCCCTGCTGGAAAAGCCGGGGTCCGGCTATGAGCTGGCCCGGCGGTTCGAGCGGTCCATCGGCTACTTCTGGACCGCCACGCACCAGCAGATCTACCGCGTCCTCAAGCGCATGGAGAGCGAGGGTGTTCTCGCCGTCCGCGAGGTGCCGCAGCAGGGCCGGCCGGACAAGAAGGAGTACTCCGTGGCCGATCCGGGCCGTGCCGCCCTCTCCCGGTGGCTGCACGAGCCGATCGAACCGGAGAGCCTCCGTCACGATCTCGCGGTGAAGATCCGCGGCGCCGCCTTCGACGACCCGGCGGCACTCGTCGACGAGGTCGAACGGCACCACCGGGTCCACAGCGACCGGCTCGCGCGCTATCTCGCGGGAGAACTGCGCGACTTCACCGGCCCCGACGCCCCCGCGCCGCTCGACACCGGCCAGGAACTGCAACACGTCGTGCTGCGCGGCGGCATCGCGTACGAGCGGATGACGATCGCCTGGCTCGACGACGTCCTCGCCACCCTCCGCGCCCTGGGCGCGCCGACCGGTGCCAGGGGCGGCCCGCAGGACGGCCGCCCGGGTCCGTCGGTCTGAGCCCCACCCCCCTTTCCTCCGTGCCGAGTACGGCAGTACCCGAAACCCTCACCCCCGGAAGGCGAACCTCCGTGACCACTCCCTCGCTGTTCAATCCGCACACCTACGACCCGGCGCACTTCGACCCCGAGACGCGCAGGCTGCTGCGGGCCACCGTCGACTGGTTCGAGGAGCGCGGCAAGCGCCGGATCATCGAGGACTACCGCACCCGCGCCTGGCTCGGCGACTTCCTCGCGTTCGCCGCCAAGGAGCGCCTGTTCGCCACCTTCCTCACCCCGGCCTCCGCCGCCACGGGCGAGGACCAGCGCTGGGACACCGCCCGGATCGCCGCCCTGAACGAGATCCTCGGGTTCTACGGTCTCGACTACTGGTACGCCTGGCAGGTGACCATCCTCGGTCTCGGCCCGGTCTGGCAGAGCGAGAACGCCGCCGCCCGCACGCGTGCCGCGGACCTCCTGGACCAGGGTGAGGTCTTCGCCTTCGGCCTGTCCGAGAAGGCCCACGGCGCCGACATCTACTCCACCGACATGCTGCTGGAGCCCACCGAGGACGGCGGCTTCCGGGCCACCGGCTCCAAGTACTACATCGGCAACGGCAACGCCGCCGGTCTGGTCTCCGTGTTCGGCCGCCGCACCGACGTCGAGGGCCCGGACGGTTACGTCTTCTTCGCGGCCGACAGCCGCCACCCGGCGTACCACCTGGTGAAGAACGTCGTCGACTCCTCCAAGTTCGTCAGCGAGTTCCGGCTGGAGGACTACCCGGTCGCCCCCGAGGACGTCCTGCACACCGGCCGCGCCGCCTTCGACGCCGCTCTCAACACGGTCAACGTCGGCAAGTTCAACCTCTGCACGGCCTCGATCGGCATCTGCGAGCACGCGATGTACGAGGCCGTCACGCACGCGAGCAACCGCATCCTCTACGGCCGTCCCGTCACCGCCTTCCCGCACGTCCGCCGGGAGCTGGCCGAGGCGTACGTCCGTCTCGTGGGCATGAAGCTGTTCAGCGACCGCGCCGTCGACTACTTCCGTTCGGCCGGTCCCGAGGACCGCCGCTACCTCCTCTTCAACCCGATGACGAAGATGAAGGTGACCACGGAGGGCGAGAAGGTCATCGACCTGATGTGGGACGTCATCGCCGCCAAGGGCTTCGAGAAGGACAACTACTTCTCCCAGGCCGCGATCGAGATCCGGGGCCTGCCCAAGCTCGAGGGCACGGTCCACGTCAACCTCGCGCTGATCCTCAAGTTCATGCGCAACCACCTGCTCGACCCGATCGACGTGCCCGTCGTGCCGACCCGGCTCGACGCCGCTGACGACGACTTCCTCTTCCGCCAGGGACCGGCCCGCGGCCTGGGCTCCGTGCGCTTCCACGACTGGCGCGCCGCGTACGACGCGTACGCCGAGGTGCCGAACGTCGCCCGGTTCCGGGAGCAGGCCGACGCGCTGTGCGAGTTCGTCACCACCATGGCCCCCGACGAGACGCAGAGCCGCGACCTCGACTTCCTGCTCTCCGTGGGGCAGTTGTTCGCGCTGGTGGTGCACGGACAGCTGATCCTGGAGCAGGCGCGCCTGACGGACCTGGACGAGCCGGTGCTGGACGAGCTCTTCTCCGTGCTGGTCCGTGACTTCTCCGGACACTGCGTCGAACTGCACGGCAAGGACTCCGCCACCGCGGAGCAGCAGGGCTGGGCGCTCGGCGCGATCCGGCGTCCCGCCGTGGACGAGGCGCGTTCGGCGCAGGTCTGGCAGCATGTCGAGGCCCTGTCCGGGGCGTACGAGATGTCGCTGTAACGGCGCGGCCGCGAGGCCGGGTGTCACGACGGTACGGGGGCTGCCCTCCAGAAGGGCAGCCCCCGTACCTGCCGGTTCCGTCCGGCTCCTACTCGATGTTGATCCTGAAGGTGCTGGTCGTGTTGCGGATGTCCTGGGCGTTGCCGCTCATCCGCAGGTTGCGGAAGGTGGCCTCACCGACGGCGGGTCCCTGACCGGGTTCCGGCAGTTCGTTGGCCCAGATGCCGAATCCGGACTTGGCGTCGAAGGCGTCGCCGCTCTTCTTGGAGTCGGTGATCGAGATGTCGGTGAAGATGGTGTCCTTCACCGGGAACTGGGGCTGTCCTCCTACGTAGTTGGTCTGGAACATGACGCCTCCGTAGGTGGAGTCGTCGATGTCGACGTCGTTGACCCGGATGCCCTGGAACACCTTGGACGCGGAGAACGCCCAGATGGCGGGGAAGACCTGGGAGCCCCAGAAGTGGCCGCCGGTCCGGTCCAGGGACACGTTCTCGATGGTCGTGGGATCGGTCCCGAAGCCGTTCATCGGATAGCCGAAGTCCAGCGAGGAGATGGTGATGCCGGAGTAGACCAGGGTGTCGGCGACGCGGATGTTGCGGAAGGTGTTGTCGTAGCCGCCGTAGACGGCGATACCGGCCGCGCGCCAGGTCAGGGTCGACGTCAGGTTCTCGTAGAGGTTGTTCTTCTCGTCGGCGCCGCCGGCGTCGATCGCGGAGAAGAGGGCGAAGCTGTCGTCGCCGGTGGCCCGCGCGTCGTTGTTGACGACGTGGTTGTCCGTGGAACCGTTGGTCATGTTGACGCCGTCGGCGAAGGTGTCACGGATACGGGTGTTCTTGATGGTCATGCCGTCGGTGTTGGCGCCCCAGTAGAGGCACACCATGTGCTCGGCCCAGACGTTGTCGATGGTGATGCCGGAGACGTTGGCGAAGTCGAACACCTTGCCCGGACCGTCGATCCGGGACGTGTAGTTGCCGAAGTAGGCGAACCCGGCGAACGTCGAGCCGTTGGCCGTGGCGTCGGCCCGGAAGCCCACGTCGGTGTTCTCCTGCGAGGACGGGGCGTGGAAGCGGGTGAACCACGGCCCGGCTCCGACGACCTTGACCGCCTTCCCGTAGACCTGGAACTTGCCGGCCGTCTCGTAGTCGCCCGCGGGCAGGTAGACGCCGACGAGCTTGCCGGTGGTGTCCATGCGGACCTTGTCGAGGGCGTTCTGCACGTCCTGGTGGGTGAAGCCGGCCGGAACGGCGTAGGCGGCCGGGTCCGGGTTCGGATTCGCCGTCGCCTGCTCGGTGTTGACGAAGTCGATGGCGTAGGTGGAGGAGTTGGCCGCGTCCTTCTGGAGCCGGATCTTCGATCCCGCCTGGACGGTCCTGCCGAGTTGCAGGTTGGCCTCGTCGTAGATGTGCCGGGGCGCTCCGGAGCCGGGCGAGTTGCCGGGCGCGGTCTCGTTGCCGTAGAGCCAGGCGTACTTGGAGGTGAGGTCGATCGTCTTGAGGAACTGGCCGTCCACGTAGACGTTCAGTGTCGTGTCGGTGCCGTCCGGGATCGAGAAGCGGGTCACCAGGGTGTTGGTGGCGGCGCGGGTGGTCCATTCGACGTACTGGCCGGTCCCGTTGAGGGTCACGGCCTTGCGGCCGCTCGCCTCGCCGGCGATGTCGCCGACGGTCCGGTTCGGTCCGACGACCTTGGCGCCGCCGCCGAGCGTGCCGTCCTCGGCCTCGTACATGTCGTACGGCATGTCGGCGCCGCGGCCGACGAACAGGGGTTGCGTGGTGGTGTTGTTGGCCCGCTTGACCGGCAGTTCGTTGGTGTCGTCGGCGATGACGGTCTTGACGGTGTACTTGCCGTTGACGGCCGTCCACGAGCCCAGGGAGACCGGGGCCGTGGTCTGGCCGGCGGCGATGGCGCCGTCGTAGGAGCCGCTGAGCGTCTTGACGGTGGCGCCCTTGGAGTCCTGGACCGTGAGGGTGACGCCGTGGCCGCCGGAGGCGGAGGCCACCGTGCCCTGGTTCTTGATCGCTACGGTGAACTTGACCTCGTCGCCCGCCGAGGCGCTGGAGGGGCTCCAGGAGACGGGTGCGGCCAGGAGGTCGGAGCTGGAGACGGGCTTGACGACGAGGGCGTCGGAGCGGGTGAAGGTGTTGTTCCCCTCGTTCTGCTCGATGACCTTGTTCGCCGGGTCGACCTCGGCGCCGACCGGGTAACTGCCCGCGTCCCGGGCCCCGATGCTCGCGGTGACGGTCTTCGTCTCACCGGCCGCGAGTGCGGGGACGTCGGCCGTGGCGGCCTTCGTGCCGCCGAGGGTGAGGTCGAGGTCCGTGGCCTTGGCCGCCTTGGTCCCGCTGTTGGTGACGGTCGCCGTCAGGCTGATGGCGTCCGACTCGACCGGGGCCGTGGGGGTGTTGGTGATGCCGGTGACCTTGAGGTCGGGATTGGCGGCCGGGGTGCCGATGACCTGGAACTCGGCGGCCTGGCCGCCCGGGGCACCGGAGTTGGACGTGAACCTGAGCTGGACGTCCGCGACGGATCCGGAGACCGGGATGGTCACGGTGTTGCCGCTCGACGGGTTGAACGTGTAGTCCTTCGCCGCGACGAGGCTGGTGAAGGCCGTCGCGTCCTGGTCGCGGCCGAGCACCTGGATGTTCTGGGTACGGGTCGACCAGGCCGCGTCCGGGTTGAGCTTGACGACGACCTGGGCGAGATCGGCGTTGGCGCCCAGCCTGGTGGTGAGGGTGGCCGGGTAGGCGCCGGCCCCGCTCTCCCAGTAGGTGCCGATCTGGCCGTCGTTGGCGTTGGTGGCGACGTAGGTGAAGGTGGAGGAGGACGCCTCGATGGGCTTGCCCTCGGCCAGGTTGGATCCGGAACCGGTGGAGCCGGTCCGGGTGACGCTGTTGCTCGCCGCCGACACGTTCCCCGCGGCGTCCTTCGCCTTCACGGAGTAGGTGACGGTGGCCGTCGCCGCCGGGGTGTCGGTGTACGTGGTGACGTCGCCCGCGACGGACTTGAGGAGCCGGCCGTCGGCGTAGACGTCGTACCCGGTGACCTTGACGTTGTCGCTCGACGCCTGCCAGGTGAGCTTCACGTCACCGCCGGACTGCGTGTAGGCGAGGTTGCCGGGCGCCGTCGGGGCCTGGGTGTCACCGCCCGATCCCCGGCGGGTGACGCTGTTGCTGTCGGAGGAGACGTTGCCCGCCGCGTCCTTGGCCCGTACGAAGTACGTGATGTCGGTGCCGGCCGGCTGGGTGTCGGTGTACGTCAGGACGTTCCCGGCGACGCTCGCCCGCAGTTGGCCGTTCGCATAGACGTCGTACCCGGTGACGGCCGTGTCGTCGCTCGCCGCGTTCCAGGTCAGCTTGATCTGCCCGGTGGCCGGTTCGGTGAACGCCAGATTCGACGGCGCGGTCGGCGCCTGGGTGTCGCCGGTGGCCGGTCCGTAGACCTCCAGCTCGGACGCCTGCCCGGCGGGCCACCCGGTGTTGGCGGTGAACAGCGCCCGCACGTACCGCGTCGTGGTGGTGTCGAGGGCGATGGTCGCCGACTGGTCGTTGCCGCTGTCGAAGGTGTACGCCTTCGAGGCCGTCAGGTCCGTGAAGTTCTGGTTGTCGGTCGAGCCCTGGACCTTCAGCGTCTGGCTCCGGCTCGGCCATCCGGCGGGCAGCCGCAGCGTCACCTGGTTCACCTTGACCGAGGAACCGAGGTCGACCTGGAGCCACTGCGGGAACGCGTTGTTCTTGCTCTCCCAGTAGGTGGCCCGGTTGCCGTCACCGGCGTTGGCCGCGCCGTACACGTCGGCGTGCCCGCTCTCGGTGAAGGGCTTGCCCTGGGCGAGGTTGGGGGTCTGGGCGGCGGCCGTGAGGACCTGCATCTCGGCCAACTGGGCGGTGGGGGCGATCGAGTTGCCGCTGAAGTCCGCCCGTACGTACCGGGCGAGAGCGGCGGGGAAGGAGACCTTCACCGTGTTGCCGTTGCCGGGGCCGAAGACGTACTGCGCCGACGACTTGAGCGTGGCGAAGCTCTTTCCGTCGGCGCTGCCCTGGAGGGCCAGCGTCTGCTTGCGGGCCCTCCAGTGTTCGGGCAGCCGCAGGACGACCTCGCGGACCCGCTCGGTCCGCCCGAGGTCGGTCTGCACCCACTGGGCCGACCTCTCTCCGGCCTGCCAGTAGGTGTCGGCGTCGCCGTCGGTGACATTGGCGGCCGTATGTGCGCCGCGGGCGCTGCCGGCCTTGGTGGCGGCGTCCGCGGCGGCGTCGGGGCCGCCGGCCGCGTGGGCACCGACGGCGGGCAGGCCCAGAACCATGACGATGGAGGCGAGCGCGGCGGTCGCTGCGCGGCTTCTCCAGGATCTCGGCTTGTGTGGAGTCATGCGGGGTTCACTCCCTGCGGAGGTTCGCGCGCCGGAGGGGCGGCGGGGTCGGCTCGTTCCTGGGCAGAGCGGTGGCGCGGTACGACAGATCGGCAAGAGCTGTCCGCGCGGGACGCAAGATTCCCGACGGAGAGTTATACGCAGCTTCTTGCATTGTTTCATCGCAATATTGCAGAGCAATGCGAGCACGTCTACGGCCAGGACGCTACAAGTTTCACCATCAACACCCGCACTCCAACGCCGACGGCATGACGCGCACGGTCGGCGCACCGACGACGGGGTCAACACACGAGGTCCACAGAGGCAAGGGAAACCAGAGGGACACCCCTGAGCCTCCACCCCTCCGGAGCCAACCCCCTTACCCCACTTGACGAAAGACTCCCGCCGCCCGTCAGGAGAGGGGGGCTTCGCCCACACGGGCACCAGCCGCCCCCGACACCCGCACGCGCCACTCGAAGCCTTGCGTCACCCACCACGCAAGCGAGCGCAAGAAGCGCAATATTTTGCGTAGCGATCCATCATCACGAAGGCCGATCACGTCACGAACCGTTCGTCACACCGCCGGGGACCTGGCCCGTCGGGACGGGACACCGCTCGTCTAGTCTGACGATCATGTCCGAAGAACACCCCGATCCGGATCTCGCGTTCGCCCTTCAGGTCACCGGCTTCGAACTGGCCACCGAGCCACCGGCTCCGGGTACTCCCCTCGCGCGCATCCTCGCCTTCGCGGCCGAGCACGGGTACGAGAGCCTGACCGACGAGCACTTCGACCTGGCCCGGCTCGGCCTGTTGTGAGGACGAGCGGTCCGGACGCGGGGGCCGGATAAATCGGTCGCGGCCGGTGATCCGTCCCCGCAGACTGTGGCCCGTGGAGCGCTTGGTGGAGATCGCGGACCGGTTGGTCGAAGTCGACGGCGTCGTCGGGGTATGCCTGGGAGGCAGCCGCGCCAGGGGTACGCACAGCCCCGGTTCCGACTACGACCTGGGCCTGTACTACCGGCCACCGCTGGACACCGCCGCCCTGCGCCTGCTGGCGGCCGAGCTGACCGGCGGGCCGGTGGAGGTCACCGAACCGGGCGGCTGGGGACCATGGGTGGACGGCGGCGGCTGGCTGACCGTCGACGGCCACCGCGTCGACTGGATCTACCGCGACATGGACCGGGTGCACCACGTCTGGCGGCAGTGCCGGGCCGGACGCTTCGAGATCGGCACCCAGCCCGGCCATCCCCTGGGTGTGTACTCCCACTCCTATGCCGGTGAGGTGGCCCTGGGCCGCGTCCTCGCCGACCCCGGCGGCGAGCTTCGGACCCTGCGGGAACGGACACGTCTCTATCCGGAGCCCCTGCGCGCAGCGCTCGTCGAGAACGCGCGGTGGGAGGCGCCGTTCGTCCTGGCCTGCGCTCGCAAGGGAGCGGCCCGCGGCGACACCTTCTACGTCTCCGGCTGCCTCTTCCGCGCGGTCGGGCTCCTCGTGCACGCGCTCCACGCCCGGGCCGGGCACTGGGTGCTCAACGAGAAGGACGCGGTGCGGGCCGCGGGAGAACTCCCCGGCGCTCCCGCGGACTTCGCCGGACGGGCCCACGCGCTGCTCTCCGCGCTCGGCACCACTCCGAAGACGCTCGCCGCCGCGCTCGACGCCGCCGACAAACTGGTGGCCGAGGTGTGCGAGGAGCTCGCCGGATGACCGGTACCTCGACCGTCGAAGGACGGAGGTACGCGCTGGCCTCGGACGAGGTGGACGACGACTTCTGGGGTTCCGCCCAGGAGGCCGAGGGGTTCTTCACGCCTCTTCCGGACGAGGAGGGCGCGCGCCGGGTACGCCTCGCGGGCTGCCTCCCGCAAGGGGGCCTGCTGAAGAGAGTCCGGCACGTCGGCAGCCGTCGCGCCCTGGCGGGGAACGCCTGGTTCGAGCTCCTCGACGGCGACGGTGTCACCATGGGGTCCTACTTCGTGGGCGAGGTCACCGTCGTCGACGTCAGGCCTTCCACCCGTGGAGCCGGCCTCGTCGACCTCACGGTGACACTGTGGTGCGAGAACGCCCTGCCCGGGGCGGAGGCCGTGTGGGACCTGGTCCGCGCCGGCCGGCTGGACCGCACCGGCATGTGGCACGGACTCGCCCCCGAGGACAGGCACGCGTGGCTGTCGGTGGCGCTGTGGTCCCGGGGGTACCGGCACCGGGGAAAGCCGAACGCTCGGGCGGGGCGGGTGTTCACCATCGACGGTCGGCACATCGTCGACAAGGACAGCTTCCACTGCGCGATCGGCGAGGCCGTCAACGGGCCCGGCGGATACTTCGGCTGGAACCTGGACGCTCTGGACGACTGCCTGCGCGGCGGCTGGGGCGCCACCACTCCGTTCACCTTGCACTGGGATCACTCGGCCGAGGCCCGGACACGACTGGCGGAGCGCGTGTCCTCCATCGACCGCGAGGTCGTGCTGTTCGACCTGCTCCTGGAGATCCTCGAGGAACGGGGCGTGAGCGTCGTCCTCCGGTGACGACCGGTCGGTTCCGCGCCGAGCCCACGGCCGCGTGGATCAATTCACGAAGATCAGCCTCTCCGCCTCCACGACGATCTCTTCCGGATCGGGTGCGTTCATGAGGGTGTCCGCGTAGCGGTCCGCCTCCGGGTCGGCGGCCCGGTGGGCGCGCGCCACGGCGTCCTCGACGTCGTAGCGGGTGGTCCTGAGCCGGACGCCTGGGCCCAGCAGCGCCCAGTACGCGGTGCCCGGTTCGCCGGTGTGGTACGGCAGCCCGACGCTGCCCGGGTTCACGCTGCGCAGGCCCGCCACGGCGCGGTCGAACTGGAGGTGCGCGTGTCCGGTGACCAGGACCGCCGCGTCGACGGCCGCGGACAGCTCCGCGAACCGCTCGGGCGGTGTCCCCGGCGTGACCAGTTCGTGGTCGCTGCGCGGTGAGCCGTGGCAGAAGTGCGCCGGTCCGAGTCCGTCGACCTCGACGACGACCCCGAAGGGGAGACGGCCGAGGAAGGCGATCGCCCCGGGCGAGTGCCGTGCGGCGATCCACGCCTGCCGCGGGGTGTCGGCGGTCCGCGCCGCCGTGCCGATCCGTGCGGCGTAGCGGTCGGCGTTGCCGCGTACGCACAGGGCACGTTCACCCAGCGCGACGATCCGTTCGTACGTCTCCTGGGGCTGTGGCCCCCAGGTCAGATCGCCGCACAGGACGACGAGGTCGGCCGCGGCGACGTCCGGTTCGGCGAGCACCGCGTCGAGGGCGGGGACGTTGGCGTGCACGTCGGAGAGCACGGCGACCCGGGCGACGGGACCGTACCGGCGGGGCGGCCCCTCCCAGTCCGCGGGCCCGTGCAGTTCGACGTCGGCGTCGGCCATCGGTGCCTTCCTCCTGACGGCTGGGGCCTCCTCGGCCGGACGGAGCCCGGTGCGTTCAGCGGTCCGCGGCGGCGACCGGGGGTCCGGCAAGCCTGGAAGAGTACCCGTACGGCACGCCAAGTCAACTGCGCACCGGGCGAGTTGCGTCATCGCCATGTACCGCTCCCGGGCCGCTGCTCCCGGGCCCGCCCTGGCGGCCGCGGCGCACGCGGAACGGCTCCCTGGCATGCGCCGGACGGGATGGTTGCTTAGCGTGACCTCATGACCACTGTCCAAGCCCCGCCCGCCCCCGACCAACGGCGGTGGAAGGCGCTCGCCGTCTGTCTGACGGCGGGCTTCATCTCGCTGCTCGACACCTCGATCGTGAACGTGGCGCTGCCCTCGATGGAACACGGGCTGGCCGCCTCCGAGGCCGCCCAGTCCTGGGTGGTCTCCGGGTACGCCCTGACCTTCGGGCTGGTGCTCGTCCCGGCGGGCCGACTGGGCGACATGCGCGGGCGGCGGCAGTCCTTCCTGGTGGGGCTGGCCCTGTTCACCCTGTCCTCGGGGGCGTGCGGTCTCGCGCCCAGCGCCTCCTGGCTGGTGCTGTTCCGGCTGGTCCAGGGCGCGGCGGCGGGCATGGTCGCCCCGCAGACCTCGGGGCTGATCCAGCAGATGTTCCAGGGAGCCGAACGGGCCAAGGCGTTCGGCCTGCTGGGCAGTGTCATCGGGATCTCGACGGCGGCCGGCCCCCTGGTGGGCGGTGTGCTGATCGACGCCGTCGGCACCGACGACGGCTGGCGCTGGGTGTTCTTCGTCAACCTGCCCATCGGGGTGGCCGCGCTCGCCGCGGGACTGCGGCTGCTGCCCCGCTTCCCGTCGACGGGCAGGCGGGAGGAGTTCGACCCGTTCGGCGTGCTGCTCCTCGGCACCGCCGTGCTCGCGCTCATGCTGCCGCTGGTTCAGGAGCAGCAGTGGAGCGGACGGCTGAAGTGGGCCCTGCTGCCGGTGGGCGCACTGCTGCTGATCGCGTTCTGGGGGTGGGAGCGGCGCCAGAAATTTCGCGGGCGGGCTCCACTGGTCGATCTGGACCTGTTCTCCCTGCGTTCCTTCACGCTCGGTTCCCTGATCAGCCTGACCTACTTCGCGGGCTTCACGACGGTCTTCTTCGTCTACTCCCTGTTCCTTCAGAACACGGCGGGATACAGCGCGCTGGCGGCCGGCGTCTCGGTGCTGCCCTTCGCCGCCGCGTCCGCGGTCGGCGCCGCCGTCGGGGGCAAGCTGGTGATGCGCCACGGACGCAGGCTGGTCGTCTTCGGCCTCCTCCTGGTGGTGGCGGGGCTGCTCGGGGTGGTCGTGGCGGTGCAGCTGGTGCCCCTGGAGAGCGTCGGTTGGGCCACGGCCCTGCCCATGGTCGTCGGCGGGCTCGGCTCGGGCCTCACGGTCTCCCCCAACACGACGCTCACGCTCACCCGCGTCCCCGTGAACCGCGCCGGTGCGGCCGGCGGAGTGCTGCAAACGGGGCAGCGCATCGGTTCGGCGGCCGGGATCGCGGTGGTGGGCGCGGTGTACTTCGCCCACCAGGCCCACCACGGCCGCTCCGTCACGGCGATTCAGCTCGGGCTGCTCACCGCCGTCGGGATGAGCGTGATCGCACTGCTGCTGGCCGTCGCCGACCTGCGCGTACGCCAGGCCCACCCCGAGCCGGAACGGGCCTCGGCAACGGTCCGGCGGGGCTTCGAGGACGGCGACGCGGAGGGAGCGGTCCGGCGCGGCTGAACGGGAGGGTGGTCCACGCACGCCGGATCGCGGCCGCTCACGGCTCCCCGGCGGTCTCCCGGCTCGTGCCCCTCCTGCTCACCAGCCATGCCCCGAGTGCCGCCAGCAGCGCGGCGGCCAGCGCGTACACCGGCAGCCAGAGCGTCGTCGTGGACGCCAGGCAGTCGTTCACGGCGTGCTCGCTCCGGTCGCTCCGGGCGTACGCCAGCGCGGCGCCGTCCTGACCGGCCAGGTCGTTCAGGACGGCCTGCGCGTGGAGTGCGGCGTAACTGCCCAGGTGGGCGCACTTGGCGCGGGTGCCCGGCATCGGGAAGAGCCACTCCCAGCGCTGCATGGCGGGCGCCACCGCCATGGCCACGCACAGGCCGACGACCAGTGAGTAGGCCGCCAGACCGCGCACGTACGATCCCCTCCCGCCCGTGAGGGGATCCGGGGGCCGGCTGAAGGCGAGGATCAGTGCGAGCAGGGTGACGCCGAGGTAGGTGGAGAACCACTGCCACGAACCGGAGGCGAGCGCGAAGGCGAGGACGCCGACGAGGGCGGTGCTCAGCACCTCGGTCCGGCTTTCGGCTCTCCGTTCCGCACCGGTGATCGCCGATCCCGGGGAGGCTGGGCGGCTGCGGTCGTCCACGCTCTCTCCTGTTCCTGCCCGGCGTCGGGCCGGGCCCACCAGTCTCCAGCCGCAGGTCCGTCCGGGCCCCCGCACCATGCCGTTCCGTACGCCGCCTCGCCCGGTTGGCGGGCGAGGCGGCGGCGGGATCCGGCCCGAGGGCGGGGACCCGCTCCTCCCCCGCCATGACCAGGTCGTACGCGTGAGTCCGACGCGTATCGTCGGCGCATGGACACCGCCTCGCCCCGCGTCCTCGTCATCGGGCTCGATCCGTACCGGGTGCCCGGGCCGTGGGATCCCGAGCCGGTGGCCGAGGCGATCGAGGCGGGACTGGCCGAGTTCGCCGAACACGGCGTGGGAGTGCGTCACCATCGGCGGTGGTCTGCGGCACTCGGACGATCAGGTCGGGCTCCTCGAGCAGGTGGTCGACCTCGTCCGGCGGAACGCACCCGACGCGGCCATCGCGTTCAACAGCACCCCGGCCACGACCTACGAGGCCGCCGCCCGCTGGATCGGGTGACGACAGGAGACCTGGCACGGGCGGTACCGACGGCGACAGGCCGCTCCGGTGGAAGGAGCACGCTCCGCGGGTGGAGTACCACTAGGCTGCCGGGCGGTACCGGCCTCAACCCAGGAGTGGATGTCATGGTCGCCCCCGTCGGGAAGCACCCGTACCCCGATGCGTTCCGTCCGGACCGGACCCCCGCGCCGCACGCGCTGCTCGCGCCGGTGACCGGGCTGCTCGGCACCTGGGTCGGAGAGGGCCGCGGAGGCTATCCGACGCTCGACGAGGAATTCGTCTACGCGCAGGAGGTCACGTTCGGCCACGACGGCCGTCCCTTCCTCCACTACGAGGCCCGTGCCTGGCTGCTGGACGCGGACGGCGCCCCGCTGCGCCCGTCGGCCCGGGAGAGCGGCTGGTGGCGGATGCAGGCCGACGGGCGCGTGGAAGCGCTGATCACCCAGCCGACCGGCATCGCGGAGATCCTGGTCGGCCGGGCGGCCGACGGCGCGGTGGACCTGGCCACCGGGCAGGTGGCGCTCGCCCCCACGGCCAAGGAGGTCACCGCCACCCGCCGCCGGTACACCCTCACGGACGCCGGCACGCTCGACTTCCTCCACGACCTGGCGGCGGTCGGACAGCCCTTGCAGCACCACCTCTCCGCACGGCTTCGCCGCGCCGACGGAGGCTGAGGCGCCCGGCCGGAGACCGACGCGGCGGCGGCCCGTACGCCGTGCCGCCGTTTCCGTACCCTGGATGCATGCGCATGCGCCCCACCCTGAACTGGATCCCTTCCGGGGACCTGCCGCCGGGCACCACTGATCTCGAGCCGGTCGCCGCCGCGCTGAGCGCCGGCGGTGTGCTGGTGCTCAGCGGGGCGGGCATCTCCACGGAGTCGGGCATCCCCGACTACCGGGGCGAGGGCGGGAGCCTGCGCCGGCACACCCCGATGACCTACCAGGACTTCACCGCGACCGCTCAGGCCCGGCGGCGGTACTGGGCGCGCAGTCACCTCGGCTGGCGGACCTTCGGCCGTGCCCGCCCCAACGACGGGCACCGGGCCGTGGCCGCGTTCGGACGGCACGGCCTGCTCTCGGGAGTGATCACGCAGAACGTCGACGGACTGCACCAGGCCGTCGACGGTCAGGACGTGGTGGAACTCCACGGAAGCCTGGAGCGGGTCGTCTGCCTCTCCTGCGGTGCCCGCACCCCGCGCCGCGAGATCGCCCGGCAGCTGGAGGAGGCCAATCCGGGCTTCGCGCCGGTGGCCGCCGCCGTCAATCCGGACGGTGACGCCGACCTCACCGACGAGCAGGTCGGGGACTTCCACGTGGTCCCGTGCACGGTCTGCGGCGGCGTCCTCAAGCCGGACGTGGTCTTCTTCGGCGAGTCCGTTCCCCCGTCACGGGTCGAGCACTGCCGTCGGCTGGTGCGTGAGGCGACCTCGCTGCTGGTCCTGGGCTCCTCCCTGACGGTGATGTCCGGACTGCGCTTCGTCCGTCAGGCGGCCGACGCCGGGAAGCCGGTGCTGATCGTCAACCGGGACGTGACCCGGGGCGACCAGCACGCGCTCACCCGGGTCGCACTCCCCCTGGGCGCGGCCCTCACCACCGTGGCCGGCAGGCTCGGCATCCCCCTGGACGAGGCCGCTGCCTGAGCCTGGACACGGCCCGGCTCCGCCGCCGCGGCCGGCCCGGCGACGGAGCGAGCGGCGCAGCCGGGACCGGGCCGGCGGCCGGCGGTACCGGAGGTCCGCCGGGCCTCTCCCGCCCGGACCGGGCTCCCAGTGGCCGTCGGGGGACAGGAGCAGAGCCTTGCGTTCCTTCTGGACCTGGATCTCGACGTGGGCCGCGTGCGAGGTGGCGCGGAACGCCTCTTCGTAGGACGCCAGGGCCGCGTTCGCGGCTCCGCCCGCGAGACCCCTGGAGCGGACGCGGACGGCGAGCCGGGCGAAGAGACCCAGGACCGCGGCGAGGCCGCCGAACATGACGACGAAGGGCACGAGCGCATCCATGGACGGAGGCTACCGGCCGGCCCCGATCGGCGGACAGCGGCCTCGAAGAGCCCGGCGGCCCCGTCACGGCCGACCGAGTCGCCCGCGCGGGTGAACAGCCGGATACTGGCTTCATGGCCCAGAAGACCGCGAAGGAACACGGGCCGTCCACCGTGACGGTCAAGGGGCGGGACTACCGGCTACGCAGCATCGGCTTCTTCGTGCTGGCGGCCCTGGCGATCTGGTTCATCGCCGCCAACACCAGCTCCGTGACCATCCGGCTATGGATCCCCCAGGTCACCCTCCCCCTGTGGATCGTCCTGACCGTCACCCTCCTCGTCGGCATCCTGCTGGGACTGCTGATCGCCTACCGCCGGGCCCGCCGTTAGCCCGCGCTCCCCCACCGTCCCGCCCTGTGGCGGGCCCGCGCGCCGCGCCGCCGGTGTCGGCCAGGGCGGAGATGACACGCCCGTCCATCAACTCCTCTTCCACTGAAGGTAGTTGAATGTAGGGTCGGCCGTGGGCCCCTCACCTCGGGGGTGCCGGCACAGGGGGGAGAACCGTGTCAGAGATTTCCCGGCGGACCGTACTGGGAGCCGCCGCCGGCACAGCCGCGACGACGGCGCTCCTCACAGCGCCGGGGACGGCGCAGGCGGCCCGGCCCTCGGGCGCCACGAGTGACGACACCGCGCACACCACGCCCCAGGAGACCGACACAGCCATGGCCGTCACCACCGAGGAGCAGAAGTACGAGGCCTACGTCAGCAGCGACGAGGGGGAATGGGCCGCGCACGCCGTCTTCGACGCCCACTCCGACGCCGGTGACATGTGGGCCTACGTGGACGCCGCCCTGGCCCGACTGCGGAAGAAGTACCCGAACTCGGCCTTCACCGGGAACGTCCGGCGCTACGACCAGGTCATCACCGAGATCGCGCACCCGTAGGAGACCACGGTCCGCAAAGGCGGGTTTCGGCCCGTACGACGCCGGGTCCAGAGCCCGTACGCCGGACCTCTTCCGCCGGCTCCGGGCCCGTCCCGGACAGCAAGGAACCCTGTCACCCAGGTGCGGGACAGGGTTCCGAAAGAGCGCCGGGCAGGCCTTGCACCTGCATTTCCCCGCAGGAAGCGGGGCGTCTTTCCTTGGACCACCAACGCGTGATCGACCGGAGCGACTTCCTCCGACCGGCTCAAGATCAATACTAACAGGCGCGCCGAGCCGGCGGAATCCGGCCACCGCGACCGTGGCCGCACGCCCGGGCGCCTCCGCCCCGCTCACCGCCGAGCCGCGCGGGGGAACGGCCTGACCTGCGGAATACAGATGACCGGTGAAGCGGGCACTGCTTACCATCGGGCGCTGCAGTCCTGCCCCGCCGTCCCCGATCGGTCGTTTTCGTGAAGTCTCTGGTTCCCCCCGTACTGCGTGACGAGCCGCAGTTCGCCCGCCTGTTCATCGGGCAGTCCCTGTCGGTCGTGGGCGACCGCGTGTCGTTCGTCGCCGTGCCCTTCGCCGTGCTCTCGGTGGGCGGGTCCGCCTCCGACGTGGGGCTGCTGGCTGCCGCGGGACTCGTGCCCATGCTGCTGTTCGCCCTGGTGGGCGGGGTGTGGGCGGACCGTTTCCCACGGCACCGGATCATGCTGGTGTCGGACCTGGTGCGGTTCGCCGTGCAGGGGATCGCCGCGGCGCTGCTGCTGACCGGCGTCGCCGAGGTCCGCCATCTCGTGCTGCTGATGATCGTGTTCGGCACGGCCGACGCGTTCTTCATGCCCGCGGCCACGGGGCTGATGCCCCTGCTCGTCGGGGCCGACCGGCTGCGGGAGGCGAACGCCCTGCGCGGGTTCGTCCAGTCGGCCGGTCTGGTGGTCGGCCCGGCCCTGGCCGGAGGGCTGGTGGCGCTGGCCGGGCCCGGCGGCGCGCTGGCGGTGGACGCGCTGACCTTCGCGGCCAGTGCCGCGTTCCTGGCCCGGCTGACGCCTCGCGGCACGGCACCCGGGACGCCTCCGTCCGCCCCGGGAGGAAAGTTCCTCGGGGAACTGCGCGCCGGCTGGACGCAGGTGCGCAGCCGGACGTGGGTGTGGTCCGGCATGGCGGCCATCTCCGTCTACCACGTCGTCGTGCTGCCGGCGGTGTTCGTGCTGGGGCCCGTCCTGGCCGAGGACGAGTGGGGCGGCGCGGTCGGCTGGTCCGTCGTGACCGCGGGCTTCGGCATCGGCTCGATCGTGGGAGACGTCTGCGCCTACCGGATCGGGGTCAGGCACCCGATGGCCCTGGCCGCCGCGGCGCTCGCCGTGGGTTCCTGCCAGGCCGTCATCATCGGCTCCGGCGCGACACTTGCCGTGATCACCGTCCTCGAAGCGGTCACCGGCGTCGCCGTCTCGCTCTTCTTCGTCATCTGGGAGACCGCGCTACAGACGCACATCCCCGAAGCCGCCCTGTCCCGCGTGAGCTCCTACGACTACCTGCTGTCGTCGGGACTCATGCCGCTGGGCCTCGCGCTCGCCGGTCCGGTCTCCGACTCCCTCGGCGTGCGGCCCACGCTGTACGCGATGACGCTCGTCGCGGTCCCCGCCTCGCTCGCGCTTCTCTGTGTCCCGGCCGTACGGCGTCTTCCCGCGCACGCTCCGGACACGGCCGGCGGTGGTGACGACGTCCGCACCGCCACCGAGGCCGGCGTTCCGTGAAGCGGGTGAGCGACGACCGGACCGTGACCGGACCCCGCGCATACGGCCGTACGCCCCTTGCCCCGTTCGGGGACGAGGGGCGTTAGCCCATCCGCCTCCCGCGGCGACCCGGCCACCGCTTCCGCGACCTGCGCAAACGCCGGTACCCGAGCGGTCGCCGCGGCCGCCCGGGTGACGCCCGTGCCCCCTGTCTCCTGTTGCGGAGCTGACGGAGCGTCGGTTTTCTCGTCGGTGGAGACCACTGGAGCGCCGAGCGGACTGGCCGGCCACTGCTTTGTCGGAGGATTCCCTTGCGAAACACACACGTTGGCGTCGGTGTCGGACTGCTCCTCGGGGTCATGGCTCTACAGAGCCCGGCCGCCGTGGCCGCCGACGACACGGAACTCCGCATCAACCCGGGCAACGGCCTGCCGGGCTCCACCGTCACGGTCACCACCACGGCCTGCGGCCCGGACGTGACGTACGGCAAGGGCGAGTCGGCGGTGGGGGGCCAGTTCCACATGTTCGGAAGCGACCGCAAGGGCGTGCTCACGGGTGAGTTCCAGATCCCGGCGGAGGGGGCGTCCGGCACCGACACCGTCATCGTGAAGTGCCCGCCGCGGATCAAGCTCACGGACACGTACGAGATCGCGGAGCGGCAGCCGAACGGTGCCGTCCACGCCGGCTTCGGAGACGCCGGGGACACCGACACCCAGGTCGCCCTGGGCGGTGCGCTGATCACCGCGGCCGCGGCCGGGGCCCTGCTCAGGATGCGCCGCCGCTCGTACGGCACCCGGTCCTGACCCTCCGCTCCCGCCACCTCGGCACGGCGTCCGTTCCCTGGACCGCGGGAACGGGCCCCGTCCGGCTCCCTCCAGGCAAGAGGCCCCACCGTGAAGGAATCCAGGGACGAGGCCGGTACGCCTCCGCGCACGTTCGTCCCGCCGAGCGCGTATCTGATCCTGGCGCTGGTGGCGGGCGTCCTGCTGGTGCTGGGCACCCTGGTCGACAGACGGCCCCCGCAGCCCTCGGCCGACCAGGCCTTCTCCACTCCGCCGGCGGGCCTCGCCGCCCCGCCGGCGCACCCCGTCCACCCGCCGCTGCCGTCCGCCGAACCCGTCCGGCTCCGTATCCCCGCGATCGGTGTGGACGCGGCCCTGGCACGGCTGGGCCTCGACAGGGCGGGGGCCCTGCGGCCCCCGCCCGAGGGCGACCCCGGTCTCGCCGGCTGGTACGGCGGGGGCACGACACCCGGTTCGCGGGGCACCGCCGTGACCACGGGGCACGTGGACACGCGCGACGGACGCCGCGGTGTCTTCTACCGGCTCGGCGCCGTCACCAAGGGCGAGACGGTCGAGGTCGCCCGGGTGGACGGCCGTACCGCCGTCTTCACCGTCGACGCGGTGGAGGTCTACGACAGGGACCACTTCCCCAACGGGAAGGTCTACGGCGGCTCCGGGCGGCCCGAACTCCGTGTGATCACCTGCGGGGGCCAGGCCGGGGACGGCGGATACCGCGGCAACGTGGTGGTGTACGCGACCCTCACCGCCGTACGAGGGCCAGGGGGCCGCGCCGTGGGGCGGTAGCGTGCCGTCCGGCCAGTCCGGCCCTCGCGGCGGCGGCGACGCCGACGGCGAGCACGGAGGCGACCGCGGCCGGGTGCCGGGCCAGTGCCGCCTCCAGTGACCAGCGGTGCGAGACGCCGTCGAAGACGCCGTGGGCGCCGTGGTCCGTGCCCTGGACGCCGTCGGCGGGCTCGTGGAGGTTGTGCTCACCGCTCGGCCGCCGGTCGGTCTGCTGGGAGTCGAAGCCGGTGCGGGCCAGGTAGCGGTCGAGCAGGGCGGGGGCCATGCGGTTGGCCCAGATCGTCGCGAGGGTGGTGGCGCCGACGTAGTACTGCTTGCGGCGCGGATGGTCGGCGGCGTGCGCGATGCCGCGGGCGGCCACCTCCGGCTGGTAGATCGGCGGAACCGGCTGCGGGTGCCTGGGCAGACGGGAGGAGACCCAGGAGAACTGCGGGGTGTTGACGGCGGGCAGCTGCGCGATCGTGACGTGGACGTTGCTGCCGCGGTGCCGCAGTTCGGTGCGCAGCGAGGAGGTGAACCCGTTGACGGCGTGCTTGGCCCCGCAGTAGACGGACTGCAGGGGTACCGCCCGCTCGCCCAGCGCGGAACCCACCTGCACGATCGTGCCCCGGTCGAGGGGCAGCATCCGCTCCAGCGCGGCCCGGGTGCCGTTGACGAAGCCCAGGTACGTCACCTCGGTGGCCCGCCGGTACTCCTCGGGGGTGATCTCCTCGAACGGCGCGAACACGGTGCTGAACGCGCAGTTGATCCAGACGTCGAGGGGGCCGAACAGCTCCGTGGCCGCCGTGGCCGCCGCGTCCACCTGTTCCGGATCGGCCACGTCGGCGACCTGGACCAGGGGACGTCCGCCCAGGGCGGCGACCTCCTCGGCGGCCGCCTCCAGCCCGGCCCGGCCACGGGCGATCAGGACGACGTCGGCGCCGCGCCCGGCGTACAGGCGCGCCGTGGCACGGCCGATGCCGGCGCTGGCTCCGGTGATGACGACGGTCTGGGTCATGTGTCAACTCCTTGTCCGGTGACGGTTGTCGTGGCGGGCGGGCTCCTCGGCCAGGCGGGCGGCGGTCTCCAGCAGGAGCGCGTGCACGAAGGCCTGCGGAAGGTTGCCGCGCAGTTGGCGCTGGGCGATGTCGAACTCCTCCGCGTACAGGCCCGACGCCCCGCAGGCGTCGTGGTTGCGTTCGAACCAGCGGTGGGCCTCGACCGCGCCGCCCTGCCGGTGTTCGGCCAGTGCCATCACGAAGCCGCACAGCAGGAAGGCGCCCTCCGCTTCCCGCAGGGGTCTGTCGTCGTGGCGGAACCGGTAGACGAAGTGGTCGTCGGTGAGCCGTTCCCGGCACGCGGTGAGGGTGGCGCGGGTGCGGGGGTCGTCGGCGGGCAGGGCCCCGCGCAGCGCGGGCAGCAGCAGCGCGGCGTCGACCGCGGTGTCGTCGGGTGTGCGCTGCCAGTACCCGTCGGGGTGCACGCTGCTCGCCGCGGCCTCCTCGAACAGGGTGTCGGCGAGCCGGGTGCAGGTGTCCGCGAGCGGCCGGCGGGGTGCCGCCGCGGCCAGGGCCCGCAGTCCCGCGACGCAGGTGAGCCGGCTGTGCGTCCAGGGCCGGTGGTCCAGCTCCCAGATGCCCGCGTCCGGTTCCCGCCACCGGGCGGCGACGGCCCGCACCGCGGTCTCGGCGGCCCGCCGGGCGTCGGCGTCGAGCCGGTCCAGGCGTTCGGCGGCGGCGAACAGCAGCAGTGCCTCGCCGAAGCAGTCCAGCTGGAACTGCTCGCGCACGTGGTTGCCGATCCGGCTGAAGCCTCCCGGATAGCCGGGCAGGTCGAGGTCCCGCTGACCGGGGACGGGTGCGCCGTGCACGGTGTAGGCGGGTGCCAGGTGCGGGCCGTCGGCGAGCAGCCGTTCGCCGACGAACCGGACCGCCGCGTCGAGGAGTTCGGGGGCGCCGGTGGCGGCCGCGGCCTGTCCCGCGTAGCTCTGGTCGCGGATCCACACGTACCGGTAGTCGTAGTTGCGGCCGGCCTCGGCGCGTTCGGGCAGGCTGGTGGTGGCCGCGGCGGCCATGCCGCCGCCGCGGGCGGTCAGACCGCGCAGGACGGTGTACGCGCGCCGGGCGTCACGGGTGGCGATGGTGTGCTCCAGTTCGGGCACCGCCCGCCGCCAGGCCCGTTCGGTGGTGTCCCAGGCATGCCGCGCCGTCGGCGGGCTGTGCGGGAGGGGTGCGTCGGAGCACTCGAGGACGAGGTCGTGCCGCCTGCCGGGCCGCAGTTCGAGATCGGCGACCAGGGCTTCGTCGCGGAACGCCGCCGACGGGGCACCCTGCCAGCGCAGACGGTGGCGGCCGGTGGTCAGGTGCCAGACGCCGTCGTCGTCACGGTGGGTGGAGGACAGCGGGGCCCGTCCGTAGTCCGCGCTCGGGGCGAGTACGACGTGGACGCGCGCGGCACCGTCGACGGCGATCAGCTGCCGCAGCAGGACGAGACGGTTCTCCTCGCCGGGGAAGGCCAGGGCGTCGCGGCACTCGACGACGCCCTCGGTGGTGACCCAGCGGCTGCGCCAGATCAGCGTGCCGTCCTCGTAGTAGCCGCCGGGGACCCAGGGGCTGGTCGGGGTCACCGCGTAGACGCCTCGGCCGCCGATGAGGGAGGCGAAGACGGCCTCGTCGTGCCAGGCGGGCGCGCAGAGCCAGTTGACGGCGCCGTCCGGTCCGACCAGGGCGCCGCGCTCCCCGTCCGCGAGCAGGGCGTAGTCGTGCAGCGCGTGCGGTGGGTGGGACGTCGTGGTCATCGGTGCCGCCTCCTGGTGTCAGCCGACGCGGTAGGGCCGGGCGCGCTCGTGGTCGAGCGTCAGGCCCAGTCCCGGCGTGCCGTCGTCGCCGGGTGTGAGGGCGCCGCCGTCGGGGGTGAGGGTGCCGTCGAAGAGGAGGCGCTCGATGCGGACGTGGTCGTGGAACCACTCCAGGTGCCGCAGGTTGGGCACGGCCGCGGCGGCGTGGGCGTGGGCGTGCGGGGCGCAGTGGCCCGAGATCTCGATGCCCCGGGCCTGGGCGAGGGCGGCGGCGCGCAGCCACACGGTGATGCCGCCGCAGCGTGTGACGTCGGCCTGGAGGCAGTCCACGGCACCGGCGGCGAGCATGTGCTCGAAGTAGGGCAGCGTGTAGCCGTATTCGCCGGCCGTCACGTCCTGGGACACCTGGGCGCGGATACGGGCGAGGGTGGTGAGGTGGTCGGAGGAGACCGGTTCCTCGAACCAGGTCACCCCGTCGTCGACGATCGCCCGGCCGACGCGGAGGGCCTGTTTGGCGTCGTAGCCGCCGTTGGCGTCGACGTACAGGTCCACGCGGTCGCCGACGACGGTACGTGCCCGGCCCACGCGCCGCAGGTCCCGGTCCTCCCGGCGCCCCCACGACTCGCCGATCTTGATCTTGACACGGGGGATGCCCTCCTCCTCGGTCCAGCCGCGCAGTTGGCGTTCGAGCCGCTGGTCGTCGTAGGTGGTGAAGCCGCCGCTCCCGTAGAGCGGCACCTCCTGGCGGGCGGCACCGAGGAGCCGGACCAGGGGCAGGCCGAGCAGGCGTGCCTTGAGGTCCCACAGGGCGATGTCGACGGCGGCGATCGCCTGGGCGCACACGCCGGGCAGGCCCGCGTTGCGCACGGCCCGGTGCATGGCCTCGTTCGTGCCGGGCACGTCCAGCGCCGGCCGCCCGGTGACGACGCCCGCGAGGAGGTCGTCGACGACGCGGGCGGTGGCGGCGGGCGCGTAGGTGTAGCCGAGGCCCGTGACAGGGCCGCAGCGGACCTCGGCCAGGACGAGGGTGGTGCTGTCCCAGGCCAAGGTGCCGTCGGCCTCGGGCGCGTCGGTGGGAACGGTGAACACCGCGGTGTCCACCCGCTCCACGACCGGGGTGTCGCTCACGTGTCGTCCTCGGCTCCGGGCCGGTCCTCCCGGTGCCGGCGGCCGGGCAGGAACTCCTGCACCTTGGCCTTGAAGCCCTGGCGGACCATGTCGGTGCGGTCGCTGTCGCCCTTGACGACGGAAAGGGCCGCCGCCTCGATCTGGTCGAGACCGGCGTGCGGCGGGATCGGTGGCACGGCGGGGTCGGTGACGAAGTCCAGCACGCAGGGCCGGTCGGCGGCGAGCGCGGTCTTCCAGGCGCCCTGGACGTCGTCCGGCCGCTCGATCCGGATGCCCTCCAGGCCGAACAGGCGGGCGGCGTCGGCGTAGGGGACGTCGGGGATCGACTGGGAGGGCAGGAACTGCGGGGCTCCGGACATGGCGCGCATCTCCCAGGTGACCTGGTTGAGGTCGCGGTTGTTCAGCACCGCCACGATCAGGCGCGGGTCGGCCCACTCGCGCCAGTACTTGGCGATCGTGATCAGCTCGGCCATGCCGTTCATCTGCATGGCCCCGTCGCCGACGAGCGCGATGGCCGGGCGGTCGCCGTGGGCGAACTTCGCGCCGATGACGTACGGCACTCCGGGGCCCATGGTGGCCAGGGTGCCGGACAGCGAGCCGCGCATGGCGCCGCGCAGCCTCAGGTGCCGGGCGTACCAGTTGGCGGCGGAGCCGGAGTCGGCGGCGAGGATGACGTCGTCGGGCAGCAGGTCGTTCAGGGTGTGCACGACGTACTCCGGGTTGACGGGGTCCGCGTCGACGGCGGCGCGCCGTTGCATGACCTCCCACCAGCGGGCCGTGTCCTTCTCGATCTTCTTGCGCCAGCTCTTGTCCCCGCCGCCCTTCAGCAGCGGCAGCAGCCGGGTCAGGGTCTCGCGGGCGTCGCCGACGAGGTTCACCTCGAAGGGGTAGCGCAGGCCGACCATGTGCGGGTCGATGTCGATCTGCACGGCGCGTGCCTGCCCGAACTCCGGCAGGAACTGGGTGTACGGGAAGGAGGAGCCGATGACGAGGAGGGTGTCGCAGCCGGTCATCATCTCGTACGACGGCCGGGTGCCGAGCAGGCCGATGGAGCCGGTGACGTAGGGCAGTTCGTCGTCGAGGGCGTCCTTGCCGAGCAGGGCCTTGGCGACCCCGGCACGCAGCCGGTCGGCGACGGCCATGACCTCGGTGCGGGCACCGCGGGCGCCCTGGCCGACCAGGATCGCGACCTTGTCGCCCGCGTTCAGGACCTCGGCGGCACGGGCGAGGTCGTCGTCGCCCGGCACCGGCGCGTAGTGGGGCATGCCGAGGCTGGAGGGGACCATCTTGAAGGCGTGCTCGGGCGGCGTGTAGTCGAGCTCCTGCACGTCGGCCGGGATGATGACCGCGGCCACGGAGCGGCGGGCCATGGCGGTGCGCAGGGCGCGGTCGAGCACGTTGGGCAGTTGTTCGGGGACGGTGACCATTTCGCAGAAGTCGGAGGCGACGTCCTTGTAGAGGCTCAGCAGGTCGACCTCCTGCTGGTAGGAGCCGCCCATGGCGCTGCGGTTGGTCTGTCCGACGATCGCGACGACGGGCACGTGGTCGAGCTTGGCGTCGTACAGGCCGTTGAGGAGGTGGATGGCGCCGGGCCCGGAGGTCGCGGCGCACACGCCGACCCGGCCGGAGAACTTGGCGTAGCCGACGGCCTGGAACGCGGCCATCTCTTCGTGGCGGGCCTGGACGAACCGCGGGTTGTCGTCGGCGCGGCCCCAGGCGGCGAGCAGTCCGTTGATGCCGTCGCCGGGGTAGGCGAAGACGTGCTCCACTCCCCAGTCGCGCAGACGCTCGAGAACGTGGTCGGAGACCTTCTTCGACATGATGGGGGACCTTTCGGTTTTCCGGGGTCAGAGGGTTCGGGGTCGCGGGCGGTCTCGACGGGTGCCGGGGCCTGACGGGTTCCCGGTCCGGGCGCGCGGTCCCGGTGCGTACCGGTCCCGGGCCGGGCCCGGTCAGGGGCGGCGGCAGCGCCTGTGGACGGCCCGTCCGGCCGTGGTCACGAGGCCGGCCGCGAGTGCCGTGGCGCCCGCGGTGGCCGCCCACCGGGCCGCGCCGGAGGGCGGGCCGGGCCGTCGGCCGAGGCTTTCGGGGTACCGGCCGGGCAGGTTCCCGTCGAGACCGAGGGCGAGCGCTTCGGCCAGGTGCAGGGCCCGGCGGCCGGTGTCGCCCTGTTCGATCTGGGTGCGGCAGCTGAAGCCGTCGGCGAGGACCAGGCTGCCGGTGGCTGTCCCGCGGACGGCGGGCAGGACGCCTTGTTCGGCGACGGCCATGGACACCTCGTGGTGGCCGCGTTCGAAGCCGAAGTTGCCGGCCAGCCCGCAGCAGCCCTCGTCCAGGACGTCGGCGTCGACGTGCGCCCGGCGCATCAGTTCCCGGTCGGCGTCGAACTTCATGACCGCGTGCTGGTGGCAGTGGGTCTGCACGGTCGCCCGCCGGGCGAGTTCCGGCGGCCGCCAGCCCTCGGGGGCGTGGTGGACGAGCTGCTCGGCGAGGGTCCGGACCTGGCCCGCCAGCCGCCTGACGTCCTGGTCGGCGGGCATCAGCTCCACGGCGTCGGACCGGAACACGGCGGTGCAGGACGGTTCCAGACCGATGATCGGGGTTCCCGCGTCCAGGTAGGGCCGCAGCACGTCGAGGGTGCGTCGCAGCACCTTCTGGGCGGTCGACAGCTGGCCGGTGGAGATCCAGGTCAGCCCGCAGCAGACGGGCTGCGTGGGTACGGCGACCTCGAACCCCGCGTCCTCCAGGACCCGTACGGCCGAGATCGCGACGGAGGGGTGGAAGTGGTTGCCGAAGGTGTCGGGCCACAGCACGACGGTCCTCGGACCGGCCGGATCCGGCTCGGTTCCGCCACGCTCCTTCCACCACTGGACGAAGGACTGCCGTGCGAACACGGGGGCCTGCCGCTCCCCCGCGACCCCCGCCAGCCGTTTGCCCGCACGCGCCAGTACGGGGGCGTGGAGGACCGTGTTGACCAGGGACGGAGCGATCCGGGAGAGCCGCGCCCACAGCGGCAGCCAGCCCATCGCGTAATGGGCGGCGGGGCGCAGCCGCCCCTCGTAGTGGTGGGAGAGGAACTCGGCCTTGTAGGTGGCCATGTCGACGCCCACCGGGCAGTCCGACTTGCAGCCCTTGCAGGCCAGGCACAGATCGAGGGCGTCCTTCACCTCGGTGGAACGCCACCCGTCGGTGATCACCGAGTCCTCGTGTCCGCCGAGCATCTCGAACAGCAGCCGGGCCCGGCCCCGGGTGGAGTGCTCCTCCTCCCTGGTGGCGCGGTAGGACGGGCACATCACACCGCCCTCCTGGGTGCGGCAGTTGCCGATCCCGACACAGCGCATCACGGCGCGGGTGAAGGAGTGGTCGTCCTCCGGGTAGTCGAAGTGTGTCCCGGGGGTGTCCGGGCGCCAGGTGGGTCCGAGCCGCAGCTGCCCGTCGACCGGGTTCGGGTCGACGACCTTGCCCGGGTTCATCCGGTTCCCGGGGTCGAACAGTGTCTTCAGCTCCCCGAAGGCGGTCACCAGCCGGGTGCCGAACATCCGGGTCAGCAGCTCGCCCCGGGACTGGCCGTCGCCGTGCTCGCCGGACAGGGACCCGCCGTACGAGGTCACGAGGTCGGCCGCGCGTTCCACGAAGCGCCGGAAGGCGGCGACGCCCTCGGCGGTCCTCAGCCCGAACGGGATACGGGTGTGCACGCAGCCCTGGCCGAAGTGCCCGTACAGGGACGGGTGGTCGTAGCCGAACTCCTCGAAGAGGCCCTTCAGGTCGCGCAGGTAGTCGCCGAGCCGCTCGGGCGGGACGGCGGAGTCCTCCCAGCCCTCCCAGGTCTCGCGGTCGTCCGGTGGCCGCGCCGTGACGCCGAGCCCGGCCTCGCGGGCCCTGAGCATCCGCTGCTCGCGCTCGGGGTCGTCGGAGAAGGCGACGTCCGCGTCCTTCTCGCTGCGTCCGATCGCGCGCAGCAGCGCGTGCGCCTGCTCGTCGACGTCCTCCTGGCTGTCGCCGCTGTACTGCACGAGCAGCCAGCTGTCGCCCTCGGGGAGGACGTCGAGCGATTCGAGGTGGGCGCCTTCCTCGCGCATCAGCTGCGCCATCCGGCCGTCCAGCCCTTCGAGCTGGCTGGGGTTGCAGTGCTCCAGCAGCCGGGCGACGTCGTCCCCGGCACGGCAGATGTCCTCGTAGCCGAGGACGAGCAGCGACTGCCGGCGCGGCACCGGCACCAGGTCGAGTTCCGCGCGCAGGACGGTGACCAGGGTGCCCTCGCTGCCGACCAGGGCGCGGGCGACGTCGAAGCCGTTCTCCGGCAGCAGCGAGTCCAGGTTGTAGCCGGAGACGCGGCGCGGGATCTTCGGGTAGCCGCGCCGGATGTCGGCCAGGTACTCGCCGGCGATGCGGTCCAGGCCGTCGTACAGCTCGGCCTTCCGCCCGCCCTCGGCGGCGATCCGGGCCCGTTCGGCCTTCGAGGTCGGCCCCACCCAGGTGCGCAGTCCGTCGTAGGTGAGGATCTCCAGCCGGCGGACGTTGTCGACGGTCTTGCCGTACGCCTGCGCCGAGGATCCGCAGGAGTTGTTGCCGATCATCCCTCCCAGCGCGCAGTGGCTGTGCGTGGAGGGTTTCGGGCCGAACTGCAGCCGGTGGCCGGCGAGTCGCCGGTTGAGCTCGTCCAGGACGATGCCCGGCTCGACCACACAGGTGCGGGCGTCGGGGTCCACCGAGACCAGGGCGTCGCAGTACTTCGTCCAGTCGATGACGACGGCGGTGTTGGTGGTCTGGCCGGCCAGGCTGGTGCCGCCGCCGCGTGACAGGACCGGCGCGCCGAAACGGGCGCACACCTCGACCGCCCGGGCCCCCGCCTCGACGTTGCGCGGTACGACGACGCCGATCGGCACCTGGCGGTAGTTGGAGCCGTCCGTGACGTACGCGCCTCTGCTCCCGGCGTCGAACCTGACCTCGCCGTCCACGCCTTCACGCAGCGCGGCCCGCAGCCCGGCCACGTCGAGCGCCGGGGTCTTCGGGGAACGCGTGGAACTCGTCACGGGCGAACCGCCTCCTGCTTCGGTCAGGGTCTCGGACGACCGGCCCGGGAACCGCCGGCTGCGCGCCGAGTACCCGTCCGCGGGAGCAGCAAAGGTGCGTTTTTCCGTCGCCGTCGCACGGGACGGGAGGCCATGTCCGGTCACGGGGCCGTGTCATGGGTGTAGGGAAGGTCGGCCAGGTCGAGAACGCTCGCGGCGACGGAGCCGGCCGAGGCGATCAGGGTCAGTCCGGTCCGGCCGTTCCTCCCGCAGAGCGCGGCGGTGTCGTGGAGCACCCGCACCCCGGCACCGGCCAGGTGGGTGACGGCGGACAGGTCGACGGTGAGGTCGGTGGTGCCGCCGTGGGAGGCGGACATCAGACCCGCCCTCAGCCGGGGCGCGGTCGTGGTGTCGACGCCGCCGCGGACGACGAGCCGCCCGACGGTGTCGGGCTCCTCCTCGATCCGCAGTTCCCCCGGTCTGGTGGCCGTCGGCGCGGTGCCTGTGGCGACGGTGACGTGACGGCGCAGCCGATGGCTGATCCGCACCGTCGTCCCCTTGTCCGTGGAGGCGTCACCGCGGTCGACGGTGAAGGCACCGGTGAACAGCTCCACCATGGCCAGTCCCCGTCCCCTCAGCGGGTCCGGCTGGCCCCCGTCGGACCAGCTGCCGTGGTCGGCGACCTCGACGACGGCCGTACCATCCTCCGTCAGACGGGCGCGCACCCGCACGCTTCTGTCGGTGTCCGGGGGCTCCGCCTCCGTGTAGGCGTGGTCGACCGCGTTGGTGACGAGTTCCACGACGGCGTGCTGGACGGCGGTCTCGTCCTCGTCGCAGCACCCCAGCTGCAGCAGCCATCGGCCCAGTTCGAACTGAATGGCGCGGACGCTGTCGACGACCGCGGGCAGGACCGTCTCGAAGGCGGGTACGGGCGGGGTGCGGTGGGCGGCGAGCAGGGTGGCGTCCTCGCCGTGCCCGCCCTCGCACAGCAGAACCTCGAGCGTCCGTGCCGCGGCGCCCGGCGGACCTCCTTGCCCGAAGGCGCGCTCCAGGAGAGTGCCCGCGGCTGTCGTGGCCGGCGCGGTACGGCCCGGGGACGGAGTGACGCCGGGACGCTCGCCGACGCCCTCGGTGTACAGCAGGACCACGCCGCCGTCCGGCGTCCGGTCGTCCTGGTCCCGGTAGGAGGCGCCCGTGCCCAACGGGCCCGCTCCGTGGGCGAGGTACCTCGTGGTCCCGTCGGGAGCGACCAGCAGCGGTGCCGGATGCCCCGCCGAGGCGTACACCAGCCGTCCGTCGCCCGGCACCAGCACGGCGACGCAGCAGGTGGCCGCGCGTGCTCCCGGCACCCGTTCGGTGAAGCGGTCCGCGGCGGCCAGCGCGGCGGCCGGGCCCTCACCGCTGCGGAGCCGCTCGAGCACGACGGTCCGCAGCTGGCTCATCGCGGCGGAGGCGGCCGCGTCATGGCCGACGACGTCCCCCACGACCAGAGCGACCCGGCCGCCCGGCAGATCCACCACGCCGAACCAGTCGCCGCCCGCCCTCCTGCCGGGTTCGGCCGACAGGAGGGCGGACACCCGCACCGACGGCAGCACCGGGAGGTACTCGGGGAACAGGGCCCGCTGCAGTTCGACGACCGTCTCGCGCGCCTGTGCGCAACGATGTTCCGCTTCCTCGGTCCGATCGCGGGCCGCCTGCCGTTCGTGAACCCGGTCGGTCACGTCGGCGACGAACACGGAGACGCCCTTCACCGTGCCGTCCGCGCCCGTGCGAGGGGAGGCGGTGCAGTCGTAGAAGCCCTCCACCACCCGGCCGCCGGTGTTCGTCCGGACGCACCACTCGCGCGAGGACTCCGTCCGTCCGGTGGCCAGCACGCGGTCGTAGACCTCGTGCACCCGCTGTTCCACCGACTCCGGAAGGACGGCGTGCGGGGTCGCACCGGCGGGAGCGGCACGGTCAGCACCGGCCCGGAAGGCGCCGTTCGCCGCCACGACGCGGTGCTCGGGTCCTTCCAGGCCGGCCATCATCAGCGGCATCTGCTCGAACACCGCACGGACTACGTCCGCGTCACCGGTCGCGGCGGCTGTCCCGTCCTCGGTGTTCGCCATGTGGCTCACTCCAACCGTGGTGCGGGCCGCGCTCCGCCCACCGGAACGGCGCCCACCCCGTGCGGTGACCACCCTTGCCGTCGGCCGGGTGCCTCACGTCCTTGACGCGGGTGCGGTGGTGCGGCCCCGGTACGGGTGTGCCCTCCCAGTTCCCACGACGTCCCCTCCCACACGGCGAGCGTCCGGTGATTCGCCCGCGCCGGCGGGGGAACCCGGTGTGGGTTCTTCGGACGGCGCCCGCCGGCTCCGGAGATCCGGCCGCGTCCGCCGGGCGACCGCCCCGCGGGGCACGGAGGCGGGAAAGGAGGGCGGCTCGTGCAGTACGAGTTGCGGGCGGAGTACGCGGAAGGGATCCCGCCCGGGTCGGCCGACGCCCGGGTCGCGCTCTGGCACATGACGGAGGCGGGCGCGACCGTGTCGCTCTGCGGGCGTCAGCTCGATCCGGCCGCCTGGACACAGCCGTCCACCGCCTGGGGCACCGACGCGTCGGATCCCTTCTGCCCCGAATGCGGCGTGAAGTATCTGCGCATGAACTCCGGCTGAGACCTCCGGACGCGGGCCGGCGTCACCGGCACGCTCTCCGCAACACGCGCTCCCGGCGGGCCGCGCCCGCTCGCCACCGGGGCGGATTCACCCGGATCCCGGCTGCCGCGCGCTCACGGGCCAGGGGTCGGACCACAGCGACCAGACCTCCGGCCCTCCGCCGTACCACTCGATGACCTCCCACTCGGCGACGTCGACCTCGTCCATGTCGTCCCAGCCCGCCGCGTTCAGCAGCTCGGTCAGGGCTCGCAGGCTCTGGGCCTCGCCCATGGGCTTTCCGTCCACCCACACCTGACGGCCGTCGCGTCTCGTGGGCGGGCAAACCATCACGGACCGCTCGCTCATGTCCGACCTCCTGGGTCTCACCGCGCTTCTCCGCGCCGGACAGGGGGTACCCGTGGCCCGGGGCTCCTCCCCTCGCACCCGGCGCACGAGCCCGACGCCGGGGTGGGGCAGGGGCCCTGCGAGTGTCCTCCAGCCACGGCCTCAAACGTCCCGGCGCCCTCTCGACGGCGCCGGGGAACCGGTGCCGTCCCCCGGCACGGAAACTCGTGTCAACCGGCGACCGATGGGCACCCGGAAGCCCCGGGCGGATCATCCAGGAGCCGTCACCGCTGGAAAGGCTGAGGACATGGGTCACGGTGGAAACGTCATCGACGAGCTGATGACCGATCATCGGGAGGTCGAGGAGATCTTCGGGCGCATCGACCGCTGCGCGCCCGGTGACAAGAACCGGAAGGTCTACGCGGACCAGGCGACGATGGAACTGGTGCGCCATTCGGTGGCCGAGGAGGCCTACCTGTACCCGGCCGTGCGCCGGCACCTGCCGAACGGTGACACGCTGGCCGACAGGGAGATCGAGGACCACTCCAAGGCCGAGCAGATCATGAAGGACCTGGAGAGCTACGAGGCCGGCGATCCCGAGTTCGACCGGCTCGTCGGAACCCTGATGCTCGAGATCCGGGCCCACATCGCCGACGAGGAGCAGAACCTCTTCCCCATGCTGCGCGCCGCGTGCCCTCCGGAGGCCCTGGACGATCTCGGGGACAAGGTGCGCCAGGCCAAGAAGGTGGCGCCGACCCGCCCCCACCCGTCCGCCCCCGACACTCCGCCCGCCAACAAGCTCCTGGCCCCGGGCGTCGGCATGGTCGACCGGCTGCGTGACGCCCTGAGCGGCCGCGGGAAGCTGGACTGAAAGGCCTCCGCAGAGCCGGCGCCGCGAACCGCCGGTGTCCTGTCCGCCCGCACGGCGTCTCGCGGTCGTGCGGGCGGACGGACGTCCGGAGCGGAGAACGCCCCCCGTCAGGCCACGAGCGCGCGCCCCTGTCCCAGGAGGCCGATGAGCTCCTCGCGGTGCAGGGCCGCCACCGGGGCGAGCAGGTCGGGGTGGCGCAGCAGCGCCGCCGCCCGCCGGTCGTGGTCGTCCGGTGACCGCAGACGCCCGAATTCCACGGGAGCGATCCTGACGTGGTCGCCGGCGGCGAGTGCGGTGACCGCCAGCCCGGCCAGCCGGGCGTCGGTCAGGAGTGACGCGGCCCAGCTCACCACGGCCTCGTCCACCCAGGTGCGCCAGGCGTCGTCCTCCGCGCCGTCGGCGGTGTCCGCGCCGACCGTCCAGTCGAGCCTTCCGGCACCCCCCGGACCGGCCATCGCGACCAGGGCGGCGTCCATCGGTGTCGGGTAACGCAGCCACGCCGCCACGGTGACGGCCTGGCGCGCCTGGGCCTCGCAGAGGGCGGAGGCGAACGGCCCGCCGCAGGCGGGATAGGCGCGCGTCAGCCATTGCGTGGCCGCCGCGATGAGCGGGGAGAGATCTGCGAGCACTGCCGGCCCTCCGGGAACCGCCGAGAGGATGAACTTCCTGCCGGGAACGGTAGCCCTGATGAGGGGCGGCGCGATGTGGCCCGGCCCTCGATGCCGGGGTGTCGTCGGACACAGCGGCGGCCACCGGCCCGCCGGGCGGGCCGGTGGCCGTGGTGCGCTCAGCCGCTCAGCCGGGCGGGTACGGGTGCTCCTTGAGCCGGCGGGCCAGGTGGACCGCGTTGACGGCGAGCGTGCGTGTCGTCTTCCTCACCGCGTCGGGGGTCTTCTCGAGGTCCTGGTAGTCGGTCCCCTGCTGGGCCTCGCCGACCCAGTAGGTGACCGCTCCGGGCGCCAGGGAGAAACCGACGTCGTTGAGGCCCTGGAAGAGGTCGGCGCTCACCTTGTGGGCGCCGTCCTCGTTGCCGACGACGGCGACGGCGGCGACCTTGTCGTAGGTGAGCATGCGCCCCTCGTCGTCGGTCTCCGAGAGCTCGGCGTCCAGGCGCTCCAGTACGCGCTGGCAGATGCTCGACGGGTGCCCGAGCCAGATCGGTGTGGCGAGGACGAGGATGTCGGCCTCCAGCACCCGCTCGCGCAGCCGGGGCCACTGGTCGCCGTCGCCCATGTCCGTCTCCACGCCCGGCCGGACGTCGAAGTCCGCGACCCGCACCACCTCACCCTGGACTCCGAGATCATCCAGTTCCGTCATGATCTGCTCGGCGAGCAGATGACTGCTGGAGGGCGTGGGTGAGGCGTTCAACGAGCAGACGAGGGAGAGTGCGCGCATGACAGTGGGCTCCTCGGTCGTGACGGGCCACGGGCCCGTGGGCTCGTGGATGGTCGGTGGGGTCCGGGTCCCCGGATCGCGGGTTCCCGGGAAGCACTACTTGAGTGCCTCGTGCCGGACGTGGGCGCAGCTGCGGCTGATGATCCGGGAGACGTGCATCTGGGAGATGCCGAGCTTGTCCGCTATGCGGCTCTGCGTCATGTCCTCGAAGAAGCGCATGTACAGCACGGCACGTTCCCGTTCGGGCAGCCGGCGCAGTTCCAGCTTGGCCGCCTCGCGGTCGACGACGACGTCGTACGAGGAGTCCGCCGCGCCCAGGACGTCCCCGAGGCTGCTCGTGCCGCCGTCACCCGGTGTGGCGTCCAGGGAGAGGGTGCTGAAGCTCTCCAGGGCTCCCAGGCCGGCGGTCACCTCCTCCTCGGTCAGGCCCGTGTGGGCGGCGATCTCGGACGTGGACGGTTCCGGGGCGCCCGGCCGCTGGCTCAGTTCACGGCGGGCCACGCGGACCTGGTTGCGCAGTTCCTGCACCCGGCGGGGCACGCGCAGAGCCCACATGCGGTCCCTGAAGTGCCGCTTCACCTCGCCGGTGATGGTCGGCACGGCGTAGCTCTCGAAGGCGCCCCGGGTCGGGTCGAACCGGTCGACAGCCTTGATCAGGCCTACCGCGGCCACCTGGTTCAGGTCCTCCACCGTCTCGCCGCGGTTGCGGAAACGGCCGGCGATCCGGTGGGCCATGGGCAGCCACGCCCTCACCAGTTCGTCACGCACGGCGTCACGCTCGGGGCCCGCTTCCAGACGTACCAGGCGTGTGAAGAGCGCGGGGGTGCAAATACGGTCGTCGTGCGTGTGCCGCGGGTGGCGGCCCGCGAAGCCGTCAGGGCGACGAGGACTGCCGATGGTCGTGTCGGTGAGCATGCGGGTCGCTCCTGAGCGGTGGGTTCACGCCCGGTCGACAGGACTCGTCCCGTGGACCCTGCCTGAACGTGGAGTCAGGTTCGCCGATGCGAGAAGCGCTGTTCGGACCGTCGAAGGCCGTGGCGGCCGGCGCCTCCCGCTGGGTGCGCGCCTCCGGTCCGAAGCACGGACGTCCGAGTGCCCTCGGCTCGCGACCGCAAACCCCCGTGGCCGACGCCTTTCGGCCGCGGGGTTCAGGCCTCACCGGTCTTCAGCAGCAGAACCGCGATGTCGTCGGTCGGCAGGCCGTGGGGCCAGGAATGGTGGATGAGCTTGTCGACGAGCCGGTCCGGACGGGATCCGCCCGCGAGGAGCTGTGCGAGACCGCTCGTCATCCGGTCGAGATCGGTGCCGGGTACCTCGACCAGTCCGTCGGTGTACAGGGCGAGGGTCGTCCCCGGGGGCATCGGGACCGTGGTGATCGGGTACGGGAGGTCGACACCGATACCGAGCAACGGACCCGGATCGATCTCCAGCACGCCGGGGCGTTGCCCGGGCCGGTGCAGGAGGGGCGGCGGGTGGCCGGCGCTGGCCAGGCTCATCCGCCGACGGTCCAGGTCGATGTGCGCGTACAGGCAGGAGACGAGGAGGTCGGGCTCCAGGTCCGCGAGGACCCGGTTGGTGCGGGCGAGCACTTCGTCGGGCCGGGCGCCCGCGGTGGCGTGGACGGCCGTACGGACCTGTCCCATGAGCGCCGCGGCCGCCATGTTGTGACCCTGGACGTCGCCGATGACGGCCGCCGCGGTCGCGCGGTCGAGCCGGATGAGGTCGTAGAAGTCGCCGCCCACGTCCATGCCGTGGCCGGCCGGAAGATACCGTGCCGCCACCTCCAGCCCGTCGAGGGCGGGCAGGCTCCGCGGGAGGAGGGCCTGCTGGAGCGTGTGGGCCAGGGCGTGCTTCGCGTCGTAGAGGCGTGCCCGGTCGAGGGCCTGGGCGACGAGGCCGCCCAGCGACGTGAGGACGGCCCGGTCCTCCGCCGTGAAGGTGTGGGGGCGGGCGTAGGTGAGGATGCAGCAGCCGACGGGGCGCGCGTCGCTGACGAGGGGGAGGAAGGCCCAGGCCTGCTTGCCGCTGATCCGGGGTGCGGAGGGGTAGTCCCGGGCGAGTTCGTCGGGGTCGGCGAAGAACAGGGGGTTTCCGCTGATCAGCGCCTCACCCGCGGGTGTGAGGCCGGTGTCCACGGGAAGCCCGTCGAGGCGTTCGATGGTCCGCGGGTCGTAACCGTGGTGGCCGACGATCTTCAGGCGCCCGGCGTCGGCCGTGGACAGGACCATGCCGTCGGCCCCGAAGGCGGGAAGGATCTGGACGGCGATCAGGTCGACCACGTCCTGTACGCCGATCACGTCCGTCAGGGCCGCCGCCAGGTGCACCAGCTGGTACAGACGGCCCACGGACGCCCCGGGCGGTGGGACCGCGGCGGGGGCGGCCGTGCCGGGCGGATCACCGGGCCGCGACAGGCGGGGCTTCACCCGGACGCTGATACCGCTGGAATCGGGGTGGAGCTCGATGTCGAGCCAGGTGTCCGGCGGCCGCAGCACGGTGAAGCCGACGGGCTCACGGCTGATGACCGCGGTGCGGTAGTGGTCCTCGACGAGGACCTGGTCCATCCAGGGCAGGGACTGCCAGGGCCGTGTTCCCAGGAGCCGGCTGACGTGGCGGCCGAGGAGGGACGCGGCCCGCGCGGTGAGAAAAGTGATCCTGCCCTCCAGGTCGAGGGCCACGAAGCCTTCCGGCAACCGTTCCATGAGATCGGCGGGCGCGTGGGCGGAGAGCGAGAAGCTCTCGGAAGCGCCGTCCATGGGAATCATGCGGGGCTCGTCGGGCAGCACGAGTTTCCTGCCGGCCTCTTCCAGCACCCGGGCGACGCGCCGACCGAGGGCTGCGAGGTTCCCCCTCTCCCTGGGCGAGGCCCGGCCGGAGTGGCCGGCGGGCCAGATCAGGAACAGCGCGCCCCAGCGGCTGCGGCCGGTGATCGGTGCCGCCGCGGAAGTGAACCGGTAGGGCAGCGCCGCCGCGGTCTGCGGATAGGAGAGGGCCATCTCCTCCTGCGAGCCGACCCAGACCACACGGTCCTCACGGAACGCGTCACCGACCGGGGCGGACGCCGTCACGGGCACCTGCCGCCAGGGCGCGACGACATCGCCGGGCAGCCCGCACGCCACCTTCAGGCCCAGCAGCCGCCCGGTCTCGTCCACCAGGTAGATGCCCCCGCCCGACGCGCCGGTTCGACGCACGGCGACCGCGAGCGCCTCTTCCAGAAGCTCGATACCGCTCGGCTCGTCGGCATCGCCCGTCTTCTCGGCAGCACCCGGCTCGTCGGCGCGGCTCGGCTCCTCCGCACGGACGGACGTCACCCTCCTCGGGTCGGTCGACACAGCGGCGAGCCTCCTTCCGCAGCCACACTCGACGGTCCGGTCCACGTACTCGGCCTGCTCACAGGGCGGTGCCGCCCCCCGGGGAGCTACCCGTCCGGCCACCATGTCCGCGCGATGTCCTTTCGGACCTCGGGACGCAGACGCCGGTCCGTCTCCTCAAGCGTGCGACGACTGGAATCGGACTTCTTGTCGGGCTTCTTCTGCACCGTCTCACGACGCATCTTTCTGCCTCCTCACTCCTCCATCACTCCTAAGTTCCGCAATATCAATGATTTAGGCATATTTCATCCCCATTGGTGAAATATCATCCTCCTTTTCCTGTGCGGGTTCTCCCCGTGGGCAGGGCGCCTCCGTTACGTCTGACGCTCAGGGGTACCCGTGTGCCGTCGTCGGCCCTCGGTCGGCCCGACCGCCCCCTCGAACACGTCCGGAAAGGAGCCCGCCATGACCACCGGGTTCGCCCCCGTCGCCGCCGCCCGGTTCCGCTGCTGGGTCCCGCCGGGGGTCTACCGCCCGCAGACGGACACGGGACTGCTCGGGCGGGCGTTGCGCCGGGAACCGATCACCGACGGCACCGAGGTCCTGGACCTCGGCACCGGCAGCGGCGCGCTCGCGGTGGAGGCGGGCCGCCTGGGCGCCCGGGTGACGGCGGTGGACATCTCCTGGCTCGCGCTGGCCGCCGCGTGGTGCAACGGGCTGCTGAACGGGCAACGGGTGAAGGTGCGCCACGGCGACCTGACGGCAGCCGTACCGGGCCGTCGGTTCGACCTCGTGGTCACCAACCCCCCGTACGTGCCCGCCCCCGGCGACGGCCCGCCCCGGGGCCGCATCCGCGCGTGGGACGCCGGTACGGACGGCCGCCTCCTGATCGACCGGATCTGCGCGGCGGCCCCGTCGGTGCTGCGCCCGGCGGGGCGGCTGCTGATGGTGCATTCGCACCTGAGCGGCGTCGAGGAGACGCTGGCCCGGCTGCGCGCGGGCGGTCTGCGCGCGGAGGTCGCCGAACGGGCCCGGCTGCCCTTCGGCCCCGTACTGCGCTCCCGGCTCGGCTGGCTGCGCGAGCGCGGGCTTCTGGACGGCCGCACGAACGAGGAACTGGTGGTGATCCGTGCCGAACACGCCTGAACGTCCCCGCCGCGTCCGCGTCCAGCGCGAGGGCCCGATCCTCGTGGAGGGACCGGTGGAAATCGTCGGCGAGGACGGTGAGTCGACCGTCTCGCGGCGGTTCGTGGTGGCCGTCTGCACCTGCCGCCGTACCCGCACCCCGCCCTGGTGCGACACCAGCCACCGCCGCCGTACGAAACCGGACGCGGCGTCATGACCGGCGTGCGCCTGCCGGAACCGCGCGGCCCGCTCTCGGCCGCGCTCCTCGCCGCGCTCCGCGGACCGGACACGGCCTTCCCACCGGTTCCCGCCGACGCCTACGGCGACGATCCCCAACTCGCCCTGTACGTCCTCTACGAACTCCACTACCGCGGCTTCGACGGTGTGGCGGACGACCGCGAATGGGAGCCCCGGCTCCTCGCCCTGCGAGCCGCGTTGGAGGACCGTTTCCTCCGCGCGTTGCGTGCGGACGCGCCGGTCGGCCCGTCCGACACCGCGGGGGCCGCGCTCGACGAGCTCCAGCTCGAACCCGTCGGAGAGGCGGACGGCAGCCCGTCCCACTTCCTCCACGACCACGGCACCCTCGAACACGCCCGGGAGTACGCGGCGTTGCGCTCGCTCTACCACCTCAAGGAGGCCGATCCGCACGCCTGGGTGATCCCCCGGCTGCGCGGGCGGGCCAAGGCGGCCATGGTCGCGGTGGAGTTCGACGAGTTCGGCGCGGGCCGCGCGGACGAGATCCACGCACGGCTCTTCGCCGACCTGATGGACGACCTGGACCTGGACACCTCCTACGGCCGCTACCTGGACGCCGCTCCGGCCGAAGCGCTGGCCACCGTCAACCTCATGTCCCTCTTCGGCCTGCACCGCTCCCTGCGCGGGGCGCTCGTGGGCCACTTCGCGACCGTCGAGGTGACCTCCTCCCCCGCCTCCCGCCGCCTGGCCCAGGCGCTGAGCCGGCTGAACGCCGGTCCGGCGGCCGTCCGGTTCTACACCGAGCACGTCGAGGCGGACGCGGTGCACGAACAGGTCGTGCGGCACGAGGTCGTCGCCGGACTGCTGGCGGACGAGCCGTGGCTGGAGACGGACGTGGTGTTCGGGATCCGCGCCACCGGCCACCTGGAGGACCGGCTGGCCACGCGGCTGCTGACCGCCTGGCGCGACGGCCGGTCCGCCCTGCGCGCGAACCACGTCACCCGTCCGTCGCGAGCGCGGCCGCGCGAAGGAACGTGACGGTCGTCGCCGTCGGCCGCCCGTACGCTCACGGCGGGCCCCCGGCCCCGCCCCGAGTCCCCCCGGGTGCGGGGCCGGGGGCACTTCGGAAGGTGACGTCCTCCGCCTCGACGATCCTGGCACCCATGTTGCACTCCATCATCTCCAGCGCGGCGGCCTCCAGATGCGGGTGGATGGACGCGACCGCGTCCCTGGGCACCGTGATCTCGAAGTGACGGATGTGCGCGTCCAGGGCGGAGTACAGGACGCACTGCTCGGTTACCTGGCCGGTCAGCACGAGCGTTCCGGCGCCGAGCTGCCGCAGCAGGTACGACAGGGGCGTGTCGTAGAAGATCGAGTGCCTGGTCTTCACCACGAAGAGGGAGTCGTCGGCCGGCCGGATCGGTTCCACCAGATCGGCGTGCGGCCGGGAGAGGGCGGCTTCCACGAGTTCCCCGTGATGAGAGCGCCAGAGACCGAAGTTGTCGTTCGCGTAGATCACCGGCACCTCGGCGTCCCGGGCCCGGTCGATCAGCCGCGCCAGCACCGGTACGACCCGCTCGGCGGCGGGCGTCAGCAGCTCGGCGTCCTCGTACTCGTACGTGTTGACCATGTCGATGACGATCAGCGCGCTGCCGTCCGTCTCTCCGGAGCCGGACACGACGTCCACCACCTCGTGCGATCAGCTCCGCAGCCGCGGCAGGACCTTGGTGCGGTAGAAGTCGAAGAAGCCCTGCTGTTCCTTGCCGATCTGACTGACGTACACACCGTCGAACCCGGCGTCGACGAACGCGGCCAGCGCCTCGACGTGGGCGTCCGGGTCGTCGCCGCACGGCACCGACCGGGCCACCTGCTCCTCCGTGACCAGCTGTGACGCCTGCTCGAAGTGACGTGGCGCGGGCAGCACTTGCGCGAGTTCGCCCGGCAGCCGCTCGTTGGCCCACAGCCGGTGCGCGGTGCGGACCGCCTCCCGCTCGTCGACACCCCAGCAGACCTTGAGCCCGCCGAGCACAGGTCCGGTGCCGCCACCGCCACGCCGGAACCGCTGCACCAGGGACTCGTCCGGCATCATCGTGATCAGCCCGTCGCCGATGCGCGCGGCGACCTCGGCGGCCTGCGGTCCGAACGCCGAGACGTCGATCGGCACCGGTTCGTCGGGCAGCGTGTACAGACGGGCGTTCTCCACGGTGTAGTGCCTGCCGTGGTGACTGGTCTGCTCGCCGGTGAACAGCTGCCGGATGATCTGGAGCGCCTCCTCCAGCATCTCCAGCCGTACCGGCGCCTCGGGCCACACCGTGCCGAGGATGTGCTCGTTGAGGGCCTCTCCCGTGCCCACCCCCAGCCGGAAGCGTCCGCCGAGCTGCACCGCGGCGGTCGCGGCCGCCTGGGCGATCACGGCCGGGTGCGTACGCACGAGCGGGCACGTCACCGCCGTCTCGACGGGCAGCGAGACCGCCTGGGACAGGGCGCCGACGACGGACCACACGAACGGGCTCTGGCCCTGCTCGTCGTTCCACGGATGGTAGTGATCCGATATCCACAGGGACTGGAATCCGGCCTGCTCGGCCATGCGCGCCTGCTCGACGAGTTCCGCCGGAGTGTGCTCCTCGCACGACAGGAAATATCCGAAGTCGGTCATCGCCCCTCCCACGGGACCGGTTTTCCGATGGGAACCGTGGCCGGGTACCCATCGGCGGCCCCGATGTGCACGGGGCCGCCGAGAAGGGAGTGGATTCCCGTGACTACGGGGAGGGCCGCGGGGTGTCCCGGCCGGTGGGGCGCGGAGCGGGACCGGCGGCCCGTTCCTGTTCCCGCGCCCAGGCGGTCGCCCATTCGTCGAGCGGGCGGAGCGCGTGGCCGAGGGCCGTTCCCGTCCGGGTGAGGCCGTAGCCGTCGGCTGACCGGGCGACGATCCCGCTCGCCGTGAGTTCGCGGAGGCGCTGGTAGAGGACGCTGGACGACAGGCCTTCGCACCGCGCCAGCAGCGCGCGGGCACCGAGCGGGCCGGCACGCAGCTCCCAGAGGATGCGCAGGGCCCATCGACGGCCGAACAGGTCCATGGCGGCCATGATCGGACGGCCGGTCGCCGAGCCGCGGACCGGTTCCCCTGGGCGAGGTGTCGGCATGACCCTCCTTGCGTTTCGTTATTCGAAACACTAGCATCCGGCCTCACGCTTCTCATTTCCGAACGAGCCGGACGCCGGAGCAAGCCGGACGGGAGGGCCGATGCCGCGGACAGTCCCGCCGGAACCGCCGGGCTCCGATCACGTCGGCACGCTGTCCGCCCGCGGGCACGAGGTGCTCCGCTCCGCCGTGCTCCTTGCCCTCGTCCGATGAGCCGCCCCTCCTCCCGGTCGCCGTCGGGCCGGGACGGCCTGCCCGTCACGATCGTGCACGCGTGCCTGCGCGAGGGCCGGGGCGGCAGTCCGACGGCGGTCGTGGACGAGGCGTCCGCGGCCGGGACCGGCCGCCCGCTGACCGACGAGGAGCGCCGCCGCGTGCCCGCCCTGGCCGGCACCTCTCACGCGGTCTTCCTCTCGGACGGTCGCGGCCCCGTCGGGGGCGGGGACGAACCGCCCGCGGCCCCGGCGCGCTTCTTCACCACGGAGGGCGAACTGCCCGCGTGCGGCCACGGCACCGTGGCGGCCCTGGCCTTCCTCGCCGCGCGTGCGGACCACGGGGAGTACCGGGCCGGCCTGCGGGTGTCCGGGCGGGCCGTCGAGGGACGCGCGGTTCCCGGGGCCCCGACGTCCTTCGACGTCACCTTCGGAACGGGTCCGGTGCGCCTGCGCGAGCCCACGCAGGAGGAACTCGCGCTGCTCCTCCCCCTGCTGGGACTCCCCGCGGCAGCGGGCCCGGGAGCCCGCGTCGCCACACTGGGACGTCCGCGACTGCTCGTCCCCGTCACCACCCGGTCCGCCCTCGCCTCCCTGTCCCCGTCTCCCGGCCCGCTCGCCGCCGCCTGCGACCGTCTGGGCCTGCTGGGCTGTTTCGTCCACTCCCCCGGGCCGACCACGGCCCGGGTCGCGGCCCGTATGTTCGCCCCCTCGATCGGCGTGACCGAGGACATCGTCAACGTGAACAGTTCCGCCTGCCTGGCCGCCCACCTGCTCGCCCGTCACGGCACGCCCCGGATCGACGTCGACATGGGCGACGCCCTGGGCCGTCCCTCCACCGTCACGGCCGGCGCGCGTCGGGGTCTGGCAGGTCTGCCGGTCGACGTCACCGGCGTCGCGAAGCTCGGGCAGGTGCTGCGCCTGCCGAGGTAGCCGCCCTGTCCGACGAGGCGCGCCCCTCTCCCAGGAGGGCTCCCGGTCGCCGCCCGGTCGACCGTGACCGGCGGGTCCACGAGGCACGCGACCTCGTCCACCGCTCCGCCCGGGAACGCGAGGCCGGAGGGCACCCGGTTCCCGGTTCCCGCTTCCCGCTGCGGGTTCGTGGCCGAGTCCGTCGTCAGCGCGGGGCCGTCGGGGTCAGGGGGGCGCCCTCCCTGTCGGCTCGTCCGCTCTCCGCGACGTCGACCTCGTCGTCGACACGGTCGGCGGCCCCGAGAGCAGGCGCTTCCTGCGAACGATCGAGCGCGGCGGCTCCCAGTTCGCCGTGATGCCCGGGGTTTTCGACGAGGAGGAGAACACGCGGCTGGGCGTCACGGTCTCGAGCGGGCAGGTCCGCTCGAGCGGCGCGCAGCTCGGGCAGCTGGGGCGACTGCTCGACGCGGGCACGATCCGTGTCGCGATCGACAGCACCTACACGCTCGCCGATGCCCGGGCAGCCCATGAACGCGCTGCCCGCGGACACATACGGGCAAGATCGTGCTCACGGCGGTCTGGAAGCGAGCCGATCCGCCGACGTGCCCGAAGGCGGTCCACGGCCGGCGGCTCCGTTCGGACACCGGGCGACTGTACGGCCACGGCGATGCCCGCACGGAAAACCGCCACCGGTCGTCCTGTCACGAGGAGACGGCACCGGGCAGGTGGTACCGGTCTTTCACGGAGGAGGTGCCAGTGGCGCCAGCGTCGCGGGCCGCACGGCGTCGGCCGCGGACGAGCCGCGCAGCAGTTCGGCCAGGTCGTGGGCCCGGGCCCGCTCGGTGGTGGGAGCCGCCGCCGTGATGCGGTCCAGCCGGAACCCCCGGCCCGCCCGACGCGTGCGGCACCAGGCGATGAGGTACCACCGGCCGTCGGCGGTGAGCAGTCCCGCCGGTTCCACCAGCCGGTCGCTCTCACGTCCCGCCGCGTCGACGTAGGACAGCCGGAGGACCGTGTCGGTGGTGAGGGCGTGGTCCACCGCGGCACGGACGCCGGAGACGGCCCGCGGGGGCAGGGAGACGATCCGCGCGGCGAGCTTCCGCGCCTCCGCCGACGCGGGACCGGTCATCGTGGCCGCGATCTTCTGGGCCGCCGTGCGGGCCGCACCGGCGTACGGGGTGGAGGCGTCCGCCGCGGCGAGCGCGGCCGCCAGCGCCGAGGCCTCCTCGACGGTGAAGCGCATCGGAGGCAGGGTCGCCCGGGAGTCGATCGTCCAGCCCCCGCCCCGGCCGGGCGTGGTGCGTACCGGGACGCCGGTCTCCATCAGCGTCTGGAGGTCGCGCTGCACCGTACGCGTACTCACCTCGAACCGAGCGGCGAGCGAGGCGACCGTCCGCTGTCGCGGCGCGGCGGCGCGCAACTCCTCCACCAGTGCGTAGAGCCGGGCGGTGCGGTTCATCCCGGCGACACTACCGTCCCGCGGCCGACAGGAAGTCCCACCCGCGCCGCTGTTCCCGCTCGGTGACGGTCAGCGGGAACAGCGTGAAGCCGTGCATGGCTCCGGCGACCACGCCGAGTCGCGCGGGCGCGCCCGCCGCCCGCCATCGCCGGGCCAGGAACAGCGAGTCGTCCAGCAGCGGGTCCTCACCGCCCACGACGATCCGGGCCGGCGGCAGACCGCCGAGGTCGGCGAACAGCGGTGAGACCTCGGGATCGCGGCGCTGTTCCGCCCCCATGCCCGGGGTGAACAGCTCGTAGGTCTGCCGCAGCGTCTCGGTGTTGCTCAGCAGCCGCCTGGTGCCGAACGACCGCTGGCTCGGCGTCATCGACAGGTCGTAGGGGCCGAAGAGCAGGTGGGCCGCCCGGAACGCGCCGACGATGCCGTGCCGGTCGCGAAGGCGCAGCAGGGTCACCAGGCTGAGGTGGGCACCGGCCGACTCGCCGCCGATCAGCAGCCGTTCGGTGCCGAACTCGGCCGCGGCGTGCCTCACCAGCCACCGGGCGGCCGCCTCGCAGTCGTCGGGCCCGGCGGGGAACGGGTGTTCCGGCGCGAGCCGGTAGTCCACGCTCACCACGGCCAGCCGTGCCCGCCCGGCGAGCGACCACAGTCTCTCGTCCTGCCCGTCCGCGGACCCGAAGGCCCAGCCGCCTCCGTGGATGTGCAGGTACACGCCGTCGACGCGGTCCGGAACGAAGACTCGTACCCTCACCCCGTCTCCGACGACGCGGTCCTGGCCGTGCGGCAGTCGTACCGGTGGTGTGTCGCCGCCGAGCCGGTTGCGCCGCAGGGCGGCCAACAGGGCGGCGTCCGGCTTCCCTTCGCGCGACGGCCGGTTCGTCGCGGCGGCCTCGAAACGCTTGTTGAACTCCAGGGTCTCGGTGAGACAGTCCTCGTCCGTGATCGTCATGCCGGCAACGTTCGCAGCCGCCGACGACGACGTCCTGTCACCCTTTCCGGGAGAGCCGCGTCACACTCCCGCTTCTCCTGCCGGCCCGGTCGCCCGCTCCGCGGCTTCGTCGCCGTCCCGGCGGGCACGCAGACACCGCACCATCTCCTCCGCGTAGGGCAGCGCGACGCACAGGCCGACGCCGGCGGCGATCGCCGTCAAGTAACCGGCCGACAGCGGGCGTTCCTTGGGCACGAGCTTCCAGTCGTCCGCCCGTCCGCCGCTCCTGAACACCTTCCTGGCCTGGTCCCAGTGCAGGCATGCGGTGAAGGCGGCGGCGGTTATCGGCAGCACTTCCAGGAAGCTGTGGATGTGCTGTTCGACGGGCCGCACCTCGCGTTCGCCGGTGGCCAGCGACACGTCCCACAGCGCGGTGGCACCGTGCGCCACGGCCGCGCCCCCCATCAGCGACAGGACCAGCGGATTGATCTTGGCGGTGAGTCCCGCGACGACCGGGATGCCGGCCTCGGTCATCATCAGGGCGTGCACCGCGGACTCCCGTACCCCGCTGGTGTGCTCGATGTCCGAGCGGCGGTGCATCACCCAGTCCGCGACGGCGGGGACGAACCACAGGGGCAGGACCCCGTACAGCAGGAACCTGCGGCTGGCGTTCTCCACGTCGTCGGCCCCGAGGGGAACGCGCAGCGCGGGCCGGGAACGCCAGCGCCGCCAGCGGGTGGGCGTCGAAGCACGGTGCGTACTCATGGATTCCTTCCCGGTCGGGACGAGGGGGCGTGGAGGCGGGTACCCGGGAGGATCCGAGCCGAACGGCCGTCAGAGGCGCGAGCCGTGCGGGGCACGGCCACCGGGCCACCGCGACGATCCGGTCATCGATGGGGATGCCCCTGCTCGGGGTCCTCGTCGGGAGTGCTCCAGCCCTCCCCCTGGCGCGGGGGGTCCTCCATCTCCCGGCGCGCCCGCTGTATCTGCGGCGACGCGGGATCGGGGGCGGATTTCCGGCGCTTGGCGGAGTTCCGGTGGCCCATGAGGAACGCCGCGAGCAGGACCACGACGAGGAAGACGCCCACCACCGGCCACAGGATTCCTGCGGACGAGGACGCCAGTACGGTGTGCGCTTCGGTGACCATGGGCGCCGGGTACCCACAGCGGGACGACGTACCCGGCCCGGCCGACCGGTCCGCGTTCCCCATGATCACCGGCGCCGTCGCCGCCGGCCCGGGGACGCGTACCGTCCCCGGGCCTCCCGCCGGGCGCGGACAGCACGCGGGACGGCGGGAAGATCCGAGTCTGCGCCGCGCGAGCACGGGTACTCGGCCGCCATGGACGACACATACTGGACCATCGCGCTCTCGAACGCCGTCGGCATGATCGGCGCCGTCCTGGGCGGGCTCGTCATCGCGGGAGCCCTGGTCTGGGCGGTATCGCTCGGAATCCGCACGCGCCGTCGCGAGCCGGGCCCGCCCAAGGCCCATGAGCACCCCACCCTTCCCGAGTCGGGGCCCGCGCACGAGACCTCGCAGATCAGGGAACCGAACGAGGTGCCCCGGGCCGCGGACGAGAGCGAGCGCCTCACCCCGCACCAGCTCGGCGGCCCCGCGAGCAAACGCAGCGACCGGCAGGAGCGTCCGCGCTGGGACTCCGGTGGCGGTGGTTCGTTCGGCAGTGGCGGTTCCGGCAGGACCTGAATCCCCTCCCCGGCCCGCCGGAGCCCTCGGCACCTCCCGGCGCTGGGGGCCACCCGTGATGCTCGACCCCGACGTCCTGGGGGAGCTGGAGGCACTCGCCCGTCGCGGTCCGAACGTGACCACGTCGCCGGCTCCGGAACGACGACCCGCGGTGCGTCGCGCAGGGCGCCGGCGTGGTCGGCCAGATCGCGCAGGGCGGTCAGGAGACGGCCCGCGGTCTCCTCGTCGTCGGCGTGCGTCAACTGGGCGCTGATACGGCGGTGATCGAAAAGGTGCGTGTCGAGGTGGTGGTGCTCGCGCAGCCAGTCCGCCGCGCGCTAGCCGGTGGTGCCCAGTCCGCCGATGTCCATCACGACCGGCAGGGGATCGAAATCAGCGGCGAGGCGAGGACCGCAGAAGTCGGCCGCGTCGTCGACGTGGAAGCCGCCGATCGCCTCGATGGCCGTCCGGGTGCGATGAGCCAACTCCAGCGTGCGGTCCAGGAGTTCGCGGCCGTGCTGGACCACCTGTCGACGCCAGACGTCGATGCCGGCGTAGAGCAGGACGTTGGGGCTGGTCGTGCCGAGGAGGTCCGCCCTGGACGCGAGTTCCGCCGGGTCGACGAGATCGCCCTGCAAGTGGAAGACGGAGCCCTGCTCTAGCCCGCTGCCCATCTTGTGGATGCTGGTCACGCAGATGTCCGCGCCCGCGTCCATCGCCCACGAGGGCAGATCGTCGTGGAAGGGCAGGTGCGCCCCCCCACGCCTCGTCCACGACGAGCGGTTTGCCGTGCCGGTGACAGACGTCGGCGATGCCGGCCAGATCGGCCGCCGCCCCGTACGGCGTCGGGCTGGTGACCAGGGCGCCGTCGGCGTCGGGGTGTTCCGCGAACGCCTTGTCGTAGGCGGCCGCCGACGGTGGATGGGCGATGTGCAGCGAGGCGTCCCACCGGGGTTCCACCCACACCGGCTCCACGCCGGAGAGAATGAGTCCCGCGATCACCGACTTGTGCGCGTCGCGGCCCACCAGGAGCCGGCTGCCGGGACAGGTCACACCAGCATGGCGGCCTTCACCGACAGGGAGCTGCCACAGGTGGAGAAGAACGTGTGGTCGGCGTGGACCGCGTCGGCCATGAGGCGTTCGGCCCGCTCCAGCACGCCGCCGCGCGCCGGCCGGTCGTCCAGACCGCCGTTGGCGAGGACGTCACCGAAGAAGACGGCGTCCCCCAGCACCGCTCGGGCCCGCGGATCCGCGCCCCGCGCCTGTCCGTGCCCCGGAGGCGTGAATCCCAGTTCGTCGGCGTCGTGGTAGCGGGGAGCGCATCGAGGACGGGCGCCTCGTCGTGGTTCAGGTCCATGGAAGAGCAGTTCCCAGGACGGAGGACTCGATGTCATCGGCTCCGGCCGGACGGGGGTGGGAGGCCGCCCCACGGTGCCGGCCGCGCCGGACGGGGACCGTCCGTCACCGCAACCGTGCCGCGATGTGACGGGAGAGCCGTAGGCGGTGCGGGTACCCGGACGGGACGGACGACTCGCCACGGCTCCCGCCCGGCAGGGACGGAAGCGACGGAAGGGACGCCTCTGATGACACAGCGCGACAGTGAAACGCTGCGGATGCTCACGGAGTTGCTGGTCACCAGCCACGTGATGTCCTTCGAGCAGTTGCCGTCGCGGGTGGCCGAACACGCCGCGGCGGCCGGCTTCGACGACGTACGGATCTACCTCGGCGATCTGCAGCGCGACGTCCTGCGCCTGCTCACCGGCAGGGGACCGGACGCCGCGCGGAACACCGGCGAGGCTTTGGCGGAGATCCCGGTCGAGGGCACGGTCGCCGGCCGTGCCTACCAGTACGGGCACGTCGTGGCCGCCGTCGGCGACCGGGACGGGCCGCACGCGTGGTGGGTGCCGCTCCTGAACGGCACCGAGCGCCTCGGCGTCCTGCGCGTGACCAGCGCCCAGGACGACGACGGTGTCCACCAGGGCATGCTGGCGCTGGCGTCGCTGGTGGCCATGCTGGTCGTCGGCGGCCGGGGCACCAGCGACTCCTACGCCCGTCTGACCCGTGTCAAGACGATGAACGTCGCGGCCGAGATGCAGTGGACGCTGATGCCGCCGCGCACCTACGCCGACGACCGGGTCATCATCAGCGCGGTCCTGGAACCGGCCTACGAGGTCGGCGGAGACGCCTACGACTACGCCGTGGCCGGCGACACCGTCCATTTCTCGGTCTTCGACGCCATGGGACACGACACCTCCGCCGGGCTCACCGCCAACCTCGCCGTGGCCGCCTGCCGCAACCACCGCCGGCAGGGCACTCTCCTGGACCAGCTCGGTGACCGGATCGAGCGGGTCCTGCTGGAGCAGTTCGGCGGCAGCCGTTACGTGACCGGCGTCCTGGCCGATCTGGACACCACCACCGGCCTCCTGACCTGGGTCAACCGCGGCCACCATCCGCCCATCGTGATCCGCGGCGGCCGCTGGTCCACCCTCCTGCACTGCCCGCCCTCCCATCCCATGGGCACCGACCTGCATCTGCCCACCACTCTCTGCCGTGAGCAGCTCGAGCCCGGCGACCGGCTCGTCCTCTACACCGACGGCATCACCGAAGCCCGCGTCGGAGGCCGGGAGTTCGGGCTGACCCGCTTCATCGACTTCCTCGTCCGCCACCACAGCGACGGCCTGCCCGTGCCCGAGACCCTCCGGCGCCTCATCCGCGCCCTGCTCCAGCACCACGACCAGCAACTGCAGGACGACGCCACCATCCTGGTGTGCGAATGGCTCGGCCCGCAGGCCCGGACGGCCGCGGCCGTCGCTCCGCAGGCGGGCGTGCCCCTGCTCCCCGCCGTCGCCCGGCCCCGGACACAGCCCTGAGGGGGTGGACGGTCGCGTGTTCGTCACCCGACCGTCCACCCGTGCCCTCACCTTCCGTCGCCCCGGCCCGTGCTCGCGAGGGGCGGCGTCGTGGGCCGCCGCCCGGGACGGGGGGCGGCGTCGCGGACGGCGGGCCCGGTGGCCACCCGGCCGGATCCGGACCTGGTGGCCGTGGCGGAAGTGAGGGTGGTCCTGGTGGCCGGGTCGGCCAGACAAGAGCGTGCGGCGGCAAGGGCGTCGGTGATCTCGCGGGTGCCGGTGGACACGCACAGGGTGTAGGCGAGGTCCCGCAAGCGCTGACCGGAGGGGTCCTCCTGCCCGGCGAGGAGCGTCTCGTACTCCTTCACGAGTCGGCGCAAAGTGGCGGGGAGGGGCATCAGCATCGGTGCGAACTCCTGGGTCTCGAGGCCGTTCGGCCTTGTGCGGATCGTCTTGGCAGCGTCTGAAGGTCCGAGGGGTCGGCCATGGGCACGTCCTTCGAGCTGGGTCCGTCAGTTCTCGGAGGGGTCCACCGGGCGCCCGCGGTCCTGCAGCACCTGACGGCGGACGTGCGCGCAGCAGCGGGTGATGATCCGGGAGACGTGCATCTGGGAGCAGCCGAAGTGGTCGGCTATGCGGCGTTGGGTCATGTCCTGGAAGAAGCGCATGTACAGGACGGTCCGCTCTCGTTCCGGGAGACGGCACAGCGCTTCCTTGGCCGCTTCGCGGTCGACGATGACGTCGTAGGAGTGCTCGTCGGCACCGAGGGTGTCGGCGAGGGTGTGGTCGTCGTCGGCCAGGGCGGCGTCCAGGGAGAGCGCGCTGTAACTCTCCAGCGCCTCCAGGCCCGCGGCGACCTCTTCCTCGGTGAGGCCGGTGTGGGCGGCGAGTTCGGCCGGGCCGGGTTCGGGGCTGCCCGGACGCTGGGTGAGGTCACGGCGGGCGAGACGGACCCGGTTGCGCAGCTCCTGCACCCGGCGGGGAACCCGGACGGCCCACATCCGGTCCCGGAAGTGCCGTTTCACCTCGCCGGTGATGGTCGGTACCGCGTAGCTCTCGAAGGCTCCCCGGCCGGGCTCGAAGCGGTCGACGGCCTTGACCAGGCCGAGGGCCGCGACCTGGCGCAGGTCCTCGATGTCCTCGCCGCGGTCGCGGAAGCGGCTCGCGATCCGGTGCGCCATGGGCAGCCACAGGGCCACCAACCGCTCGCGCACGGCGTCGCGTTCCGGGCCTTCCTGCAGGGCCGCCATCCGTGTGAACAGCGTGGCGGCCTCGTCGGGGGCGTCGTCATGGGTGCGGCGCGAGCGTGAGGGGGCGGGCCGGACGGCGAGGGCGCCGTCGTCGTCCGTGGGGCCTGCGGTGGTCGTCTCGGTGAGCATCGGGGGAATCCGCTCCTGAAGCCGGGTCCAGGACGGCCCGGAAGCGGTACCGGGCACGGCCTGAACGGTTTCTGTCAGGGATCGCCGCGCGGAGGGCCACCCGGGTTGCGGAAGGGAACCGCGGCCGGAAAGACGGAGATCCCTCGCGGGGCGTGCGCCTTCGGTCCAAAGCACCAACCCCCGGCTTCCCCACCTCAACACCCGCAAACGCGATGTTCCCCCGGCCCCGCCGCAATGTGGCCGGGGCGTCGGCGAAGGCCGCCTCCCCGATCGGGTTCGGGGCCCTCACCAGCGGTGTCGCACGTGGCACCGATGTGCTCACGCGTGGAACGGCACCGGAAACGGGGGAACACGGAGACAGGAACGGGGGCACACGAAGACGAGCCGCGTCACGAGGTCCCCTCCTCCGCCGCCTCCCCGCCCGCCCCCAGGAGCCCGCTGTCCTCCACGCCTCCGTCCTCCTCGAGGCGCCGCATCAGGCGGTGCGCGCGCAGGACGACCAGCGGCGGCAGCCAGGGACGTACGAACCGCGCTCCTCGCACCCACTGCTGGGCGTAGACGGCGGCGGAGCGGCGTTCCACCCCGCGTACCAGGCGTTCCGCGACCCGCGCCGCCGGATGGGTCCGCGAGGCCGGCCACGGCAGGGCAGACCGCAGCGCGCGCAGGGCGGTGAACCCGTCGCCCGCCCTGATCATCTCCGTGTCCGCCCAGCTCGGACAGGCGATGCCCACACCCACCCCCCGGTGGGCCACCTCGGCCCGCAGTACCTGCGCGAAGGACTCGGCACCCGCCTTCGAGGCGCAGTAGGCGCTCATGAAGGGCGCGGGCCCGAGCGCCGCGAGGGAGGACACCTGGAGGTAGTACCCCCGGGTCCGGAGCAGGTCGGGCAGGTAGACGCGCGCCGTCACGGCGCTGCCCACCACGTTGACCTCGACGACCCGCCGCCACACGCGCGGATCGGAGTCCAGGAACGGGCCGGTCCCGGCGACGCCCGCGTTGGCGATCACCACCGAGGGTGGTCCGAGACGGGACCGCACGCGTGCGGCCGTCTCCTCCATCGCGTCGGTGTCGGTCACGTCGACCTCCCACCACCGGACGGCGTCGTGGGGCAGCGTGGCCGCCGTCCTCGCCAGTTCCTCCTCCTCCAGCCCCAGCAGGGCCACCCGGGCACCGCGCCGCGCCAGCGCCCGGGCCGTCTCGGAGCCCAGTCCCCGGGCCGCACCTGTCACCACCGCCGTGCGGCCGGACAGGGGACCTTCGAGGGACATGCCACCTCCACGCGGCGGAACGGGTCAGGGTCCGGAATCCAGGATGCCCCGCTCCCCCGCCGACGGCGCTCCGGGAACTGACGGCGCCCCGGGAGCCGACGGCGCCCACCGCCCGTGGGACGGGTGTGTGTTCCGTCCCGGTTTGGGAACGCGCAAGGGACGAGGCACTTCGAACGGCGGAGGCACACATGGCTGTACGGCATCGTCTGATCCAGAAGCCCCCCGAGGCCGTCTGGGATGTCCTGTCCGACGCCGGACGCTTCGAGGAGTGGGTCGTCGGCACCTCCCACGCCGAAGCCGACGAGGGGAGATGGCCGGACCTGGGGGCGACCCTCCGCTACGAGATCGCGATCGGACCGGTCACCCTGCGCAACCGCACCATCGTGCGTCGCAGCGAACCGAACACCGTGCTGGAACTGGAGGCGGACAGCGGGGCGCTGGGGACCGCGAGGATCGCGATCGAACTGCGGCCCTGGGGCGAGCACACGCTGCTCATCCTCGACGAACACCCCTTGCGCGGTCCGGGAGGCGCCCTGCACAACGGCCTCGTGGACGCGGCACAGCAGATACGGCACCGCGCGATGCTCCGTCGTCTCGCCCGGCTCTGCGAGGAGACCGACGAGCCGTCCCGTACCCCGGTCGGACACCCGCGCAGCGCCTGAGCGGGCGCCGGGACCCGCAGACGGCCGCGCCACCGGGCGCGGCGCCACCCATCGAACCGGGAGCATGCCATGCCGGACGCCGTAGTGATCGGGGCGGGCCCCAACGGACTGGTCGCGGCCAACCTCCTGGCCGACGCCGGCTGGAGCGTGGAGGTGCTGGAAGCCCAGGACGTGCCCGGCGGGGCGGTCCGGCACGACCGGGGGGTCGACCCCGGTTTCGTCAGCGACCTCTTCAGCGCCTTCTACCCCTTGGCCGCGGCCTCCCCGGTCCTGGCCGGCCTGCGGCTGGAGGAGGAGGGGCTGGCGTGGAGCCACGCCCCGAAGGTCCTCGCCCATCCCCTGCTCGACGGCCGCTGCGCGGTCCTCAGCCGGGAACTGGAGGAGACCGCCACGAGTCTGGAGGCGTTCGCCCCGGGCGACGGGGCGGCGTGGAAGGAGCTGTGGCGCGTCTGGGAGAGGGTGCGGGAGGTGATGCTCGACGCCTTGTTCACTCCCTTCCCCCCGATCCGCGCCGGGGCCGGACTGGCACTGCGGCTGCGGGGGGCGGGCGGGCTGCGGCTGGCCAGGACGATGGTGCTGCCGGTGCGGCGGCTGGGCGAGGAGGAGTTCCGCGGCGAGGGCGGCCGGCTCCTGCTCGCGGGCAACGCCCTGCACGCCGACCTCGCGCCGGAAGCCGCGGGCAGCGGCGGCTTCGGGTGGCTCATGTCCATGCTCGGCCAGACCTACGGCTTCCCCGTCCCGGCCGGCGGCTCCGGAGCACTCGTCGCCGCCCTCACCCGCCGCCTGGCACGGAACGGCGGGGTCCTCCGCTGCGGACAGCGGGTCACCGAGGTCGTCGTCCGCGGCGGCCGCGCGGTCGGCGTCCGCACGGCCGCCGGCGATGCGGTCCCGGCCCGCAGGGCGGTCCTGGCCGATGTCTCCGCCCCCGCCCTGTACGGCTCCCTCGTGGCCGAGGAGCACCTCCCCCCACGGCTGCTCGCCGATCTGGAGCGCTTCCAGTGGGACTTCGCCACCTTCAAGGTCGACTGGGCCCTGGACGGCCGGGTGCCCTGGACCTGTCCCGAGGCCGCGCGGGCGGGAACGGTCCACCTCGCCGACGGCGTCGACGGTCTCACCCGTTTCGCCTCACAGATCGCCATGGGCCGTGTCCCCGACGAACCCTTCTGTCTCTTCGGCCAGATGACCACCGCCGATCCCAGCCGCTCGGCCCCCGGCACCGAGGCCGCCTGGGCCTATACGCACGTACCGCAACAGGTGCGGGGGGACGCGGGGGACGACAAACTGACGGGTTCGTGGGACGCCCGGGAGCAGGAAGCCTTCGCCGACCGCGTGGAAGCCCAGGTCGAGCGCTACGCCCCCGGTTTCCGCGGCCTCGTCCGCGCCCGGCGCGTCCTCGCCCCGCCCACGCTGGAAAACCTGGACGCCAACCTCCACGGCGGTGCCATCAACGGCGGGACCACCGCCCTGCACCAGCAACTGGTCTTCCGGCCCGGGCCCGGCAGCGGCCGCCCGGAGACACCCGTCCCCGGCCTCTACCTCGCTTCCGCCTCGGCGCACCCGGGCGGCGGGGTCCACGGCGCCCCCGGGGCCAACGCCGCACGGGCCGCCCTGCGCCGGCCCCGCCTCGTCGCCCTCTCCCGCCTTCAGAGCCTGCTGGCCCACCGCGACCGCAAGGGCCGTCGATGACGATCGGCGGCCTCCTCCCGCGTCCACCGACAAGTCCACCGATAAAAGGCCCATACGGGGGAATTCCAGGGACATGAGGCTGATCAGCGAACACTCGGGCAGGGAACGAGCGCCGAAGGTCCGGCTCCGCTACGGCGCCTGCGCGGCCGCCGTGACGGCCACCGCCCTGCTGGGGGCGCGGGCGGTCGACGCCGACAGCGCCTGGTACCGCTCCCTGCGCAAACCGCCGTGGCAACCGCCGCCCTGGGTCTTCGGCGCCGTGTGGACCCCGCTCTACGCCACGATCGCCTACGCCGCCGGACGCGCCCTGAACGCTTCCCCCGGCGGTCCCCCTCGCACCCGCCTGGCCGCCGGCCTGGCCGTCAACCTCACCCTCAACGCGGGATGGAACTGGCTGTTCTTCGGCCTGCGCGAGCCGAAGGCGGGACTCTACGGCACGCTCCTGCTGAACCTGAGCAACGCCGAACTCGTCCACCGCGTCCGCCGGGTCGACCCCACGGCAGCCCGCGTGCTCGTGCCGTACGCGGGCTGGTGCGTCTTCGCCACGGCGCTGAACGGCTCCATCACACGACGGAATCCCCCGCACCGCCGGTAGGACGGGCGCGGGCGCTCCGGAGTTCACGCCTCCGGCCTCCGGCACGGTGCGCCGGAGGCCGGAGGCCGAGGGGTGGGTTCAGTCGTCGCCTCTGACGATGTTCCCCTCGGCACTCGGGTGCGTGACGGGTGAGGTGGTCCCGTCCGCGACGGCGGCTACGCAGGTACGCGCGCTCCTGCGGGGTAGGTGACGTGCTTTCGCCCAGCCGGTCTCTGCCACTCGGAGGACGGGTTTCTCTGCGGTTCGCCTGGTCACGGCGTCTCATCTTCTCTCGTTTCGCTGGTGTACCGAGTTGCCCGTCGGCGCCCGGCCGAACGGTTACCCCTCGGCGCCCGGCCGAACGCCGTCCCGCCGGGCGGGCCTCCCGAACCCTTTGCGCCGCGCGCGGGAGCGGCACGCACGTTCCCCTGATTCCGTCCTCGAATCGAAGAATCCCGCAGTGAATTGTCACGGGCCCGGATTCCCCGAGGAGCTCGAATCGCCGGGTGTGCGGGCCGATCCGCAGGGCACACGACGTCCCGGAGGTCGATAATCATGGTTCCCGTTCTTCTTGTTCTTCTTCTCGCCCTGATCCTCTTCGGGGCCGGTTTCGCGCTCAAGGCCCTGTGGTGGGTCGCGGTCGTCGTGCTGGTCGTATGGGCTCTCGGCTTCGTGATCCGCCCCGCGGCGAACGGCGGCCGACGTGGCCGCTGGTACCGCTGGTGAACGTCCCTGAACAGCAGTTTCAACGGGTGGGTCCCGGCGCCGCGGCGCCGGGACCCACCCGTTTTCCGGCTCACACGGCGGTGCGCGGCGAAAGCGGTGGTCCTCCCGTTCCGGGGTACCCGGAGATCGGGGCCGGGGACGGCGTGACGTCGGGAACCGCCGCCTCCAGCACGGCGTCCCCGGCCGCCGGAGATTCTTCACGAAATGAATGCATGGAATCGAGGAAGGCCGGGCACCCGGCTCTCCGAGAGAAAGTCACCGATATCCGATGACGTTCCGGATAATTCCACGGTTCGGCCGTGGAACGGCAATCGATCGCGACAAGGGAGCAGTTCCTCATGAGTGACAGCATCTGGGGCTACCAGCCGACCACCGGCCACATCGCGGGCACCGATCTGACCGGGTACAAGGTCGAGGCGACCGACGGCAGCATCGGCAAGGTCGACAAGCACTCGGACGACGTCGACTCCGCCTACCTCGTCGTCGACACCGGCGTGTGGATCTTCGGCAAGCACGTCCTGCTGCCCGCCGGAACCGTGCAGCGGGTCGACCAGGAGGAGCGGAAGGTCTACGTCGCCCTGACGAAGGACCAGATCAAGGACTCCCCCGAGTTCGACAAGGACAAGCACGTCGGAGACGCGGGCTACCACGAGCAGATCGGCACCTACTACCAGGGCCACCGCGGCATCTGACCCCAGCGGAACCCGGGAGCGGGGCCGGCCGGAGCGACTCCGGCCGGCCCCGCTCTTCGCGTGTGCCGGACTTCCCGTGACGGAGCGCCCCCGGTCCACGGGGCCGGGGCCCGCCCTCCCGGCCCCGGCGCGTACGAGGGACGCGTCAGCGCGGAGTCGCCGTCAGCACGAGGGCGGCCTGGTCGTCGTCGCCGTGCTGGCCGCCGGTGAAGGCGTGCACGGCGCCGATCACCGCCTTGATCACGTCGTGCGCCGTGGGCCGGTCCAGTTCCATGGCCTCGGCGAGACGCTCCTCGCCCAGGAGATCGCCGTTGTCGTCACGGGCTTCGGTGATGCCGTCGGTGTACAGCAGCAGGCTCTCGTGCGGCCGCAGCGTGAGGTGGTGGGGCTCCAGGTGGAGGCTGGGTGTGATGCCGAGCAGGGAACCCGCGACGTCCACGGGGCGAGCGCCGTCGGCCGTGATGTGGAGCGGGAGGGTGTGTCCGGCGCGCACGAAAGTGACGTCGAGTCCGTTCTCGGTAGGGGTGAGGTGACCGTGGATCAGGGTGACGAAGCCGGTGCCGTGGCTGTCGGGACGGTTGAGGAGGGCTTGGTTGACGGCCTCGACCACGGCCTCGGGACCGGGCACCAGCGAGGCGACGGCGCGGGCGGTGTGACGGACGAGGGCGGTGGTGGTGGCGGCGATGGCTCCGCGGCCGCACACGTCACCGACCATGAACGCCCAGCGGCCGCCGGCGAGGGGGAAGACGTCGTAGAAGTCGCCGCCGATGTCGAGGCCTTCACCGGCGGGGTGGTAGTGGGTGGCGATGTCCGCGCCGGGGACGGCGGGGACATCGGGCAGCAGCAGGCCGGCCTGCAGATCGCGGGCGAGCGCGACGCGCTGGGTGTACTGGCGGGCGTTGACGGCTGCCGTGGCGGCGCGCCGGGCGAGCTCCTCGGCCAGGGCGACGGTACGGCCGTCGAAGGCGTCCTCGCCGGTGGTGAGCAGCGTGAGGGTGCCGAAAACACGGCCGCGGTCGGCCATCGGGACGCACAGGTAACCGGTGACGCCCAGGCCGAGCCAGGGTCCGGGGCCGGTGGGGACGCGCCGGGCGACCTCGCTCAGGCCGCTCTCCAGGACCCGCGCCACCGCGTCGTCGGCGGCGTCGTGGACGGGGATGTGGGAGGCGAGCAGTTCCCGGTCGTGCGGGGTGGGTCCGGCCGTCATGACGCGGCGTACGCGGCCCGCCTCGACGACGTCGATCGCGCAGAGCGGCGCCAGCCCCGGCACGCAGGAGTCCGCCAGCCGCCGCAGGACCTGGTGGTGGTCCAGGCTCCGGGTCAGGGCGGTGCTGGTCTCCAGGAGGAAGGCCAGATCGTCGCGGGCGGCCCGCGCCCTGGCCTCCGCGGCGAGGCGGGCCTGCTCGGCCTGGTGACGTTCGACGGCCAGGGCGGCCGTGTCTGCGAAGACCCGGGCGAGCGCGTGGTCGGCCTCCTGCGGAGTGCGCGGGCTGCGGTGGTACATCGCGAAGGTGCCCAGCAGCGAGCCGTCCCGGGCCAGGATGGGGGTGGACCAGCAGGCCGCCACGCGGGCACGCTCCGCCAGGTCCCGGAACTCGTCCCAGAAGGGGTCGGTGGCGATGTCGGTCACGATGACCGCCTGACGGCGGTGGGCTGCCGTACCGCAGGAGCCGACGCCCTCGCCGGTGGCGATGCCGTCGATGGCCCGGTTGTAGAAGTCGGGAAGGCTCGGCGCCGCACCGTGGCGCAGGTGCCGGCCGTCGGCGTCGGCGAGGAGCACCGAGACCAGCACCTCGTCGGGGGAGAGTTCCTCGATGACGCGGGCCATGCCGTCCAGCACCTGGTGCAGTGGGGCCTGTCGGGCGATCTGCTCCAGCAGGGCGCGGTGCTCGGCCGTCAGCCGTTGCGCCTGCTTGAGCTGAGTGGTCTCCACGCCGGACACCCACACGCCGGTGACGTTGCCGCCGACGTCCAGCCGGGGCTCGTAGGTGAAGTCGAAGAACGCCTCGCGCGCCTGGGGGCCGCTGCCCAGCAGGACACGGCCGTCGCGGCCGACATGGCGCTTGCCGCTGCGGTAGACCTGGTCCAGCAACTCGAGGAATCCCTGTTCCGCCAGTTCCGGCATCAGCTGTCCCAGCGGCGCGCCGATACGGAGGCGCCCCTCGCCTCCGATCGCGGCGGCGAAGGCGGGGTTCGCGCTCTCCAGCAGGTGGGCGGGGCCGGCGAGTGCGGCGAACACCGCCTTGGACTGCCCGAACACGGTCCACAGGTCCGGCTCCGCGTCGCCCCCGGCGGCGGGGCGGGCCACCGGGGGATCAGGCGGGGGCGACTGCTCCGGTACGCGTGTCATCGCTCCTGTCACCCCTCAGCCGACGAGGACACCGAGGGCACGCCCGCCCCGCTGCCCGTTCCGTGCCCACCACTGCCGGAGGCAAGAGCAGCCTGCATCGTTTCATACACGCCGATGACCTGGTCGAGTCCGGTCAGGGTGAACGCGCGCGTCACGGGGGCGGGAGCCGCCGCTATGCGCAGTTCGCCGCTCCGGGCGGCCAGCCGCTGGTAGATCCGGACGAAGCAGCCGATCCCGGAGGAGTCGCAGAAGTGCAGTGACGTGCAGTCCACGATGACGAGCATCCGCTGCCCCTCCCCCTCCGAGAGGAGGCGGTCGGCCGCTTCGTCCAGTTGGACGGTGCTGTCGAAATCCAGCTCCCCCCGCAACGAGAGCACCATGGCCTGCATGGTCGGTCGGGCCTCCACCGAGAACACTCTTCACAGCCTCCAGATCAGCTTCCTTTCCCCATGGTAAAGATCCGCCGACGGACCGGAGGCGCGGGTCAGAGGTGCGACGGGCGGGACGCTCACCCTTCCCCGGGGCTGTCGAGGCCCGTGGAGCGCGCAGCCGTCAGGGCAGAGGCGTTCCTCCGGTGGCGTTGAGGATCTCCGCGGTGATGAAACCGGCCCGGGAGGAAGCCAGGAACACATAGGCGGGCGCCATCTCCGCCGGCTGGGCGGGCCGGCCGAGGGGGGCCTGCTTCCCGAACTCGGTGGTGTCCGGCATCGTGGCCGGGATCAGCGGGGTCCACACCGGCCCGGGTGCCACGGCGTTGACGCGGATGCCGTCGTCCGCCACCATCTGCGCCAGCCCCTGGGTGAAGGTCACGATCGCGCCCTTGGACGTCGCGTAGTCCAGCAGGTGCGGACTGGGCTTGTAGGCCTGCACGGACGTGGTGTTGATGATCGAGCCCCCCGCCGGTATGTACGGCAGGGCCATCTTGCACAGCCAGAACATGCCGTACAGGTTGGTGCGCATGACGCGGTCGAACTGCTCGGTGGAGATCTCACCGATGCCGTCGGGCTGGGACATCTGGTACGCCGCGTTGTTGACGAGGACGTCGATGCGGCCGAACTCCTCGACCGCGCGTTCCACCAGTCGGCGGCACTGGTCCTCCTCCCGTATGTCGCACTCGACGGCGACGGCTTTGCGTCCCGCCTCCTCGACCAGCCGGGCGGTCTCGGCCGCGTCGTCCGTCTCCTCGGGGAGGTGGGTGAACAGGACGTCCGCTCCCTCGCGTGCGTAGGAGAGCGCCACCGCGCGCCCGATGCCGGAGTCGCCGCCCGTCACCAGCGCCTTGCGGTCCTGGAGCAGACCGCATCCTTCGTAGGAGTCCTCGCCGTGGTCGGGCGGAGGGTCCATGGGGCCCGTCCACCCGGGATGTTCCTGGTCCTGCTGCGGAAGGTCGGGGCGGGGGTGCTTGTCGACCGGGTTGTCGGACATGGATCACCTTTCCGGGGTCGAGGTCCGTCGGGCCGCTGCGCGGCGGCTCCGGGGCCCCGCGCCCAGGAGGGCGGCGTTCTTCGGGGCCGCCCCGGACCGGCGTGCCGCGAATGGGTACCCGCGCCCACCTGTCGCATGCGCGGTGGCCGCCGCTGCGTCGCGGTCGCCGAAACGGGTACCCGCCTTCCTCGCACGTCGAGTGCCCCGTCCCCGTGACGGACCGAAGCCGTGTCCGCCCTTCCCCCATCGATCGGAAACGTCGTGAGCGCCAAGAAGAAGAACCCCGTGGCGGCAACCGCCGACAAGGTCGTCGAGAAGGTCCAGGAAGCCGTCGGCTCCGGCACCGACATACCCGGCGCGCCGGCTCCCGTGCCGCCGTCGGTGGACGAGCCGACCCGGCCCACCGGCCCGCTGCCGCCCAAGCCGGACCAGCGCGGCCCCGACACCTACAGCCCCACCGGGCAGGCCACCTCGACCCCGCAGGACGAGGTCGCCCAGGGCGGTGAGTTCCTGACCACCGCGCAGGGGACGCGGCCGTACGACACCGACCACTCGCTGAAGGCGGGGCCGCGCGGTCCGGTGCTGTTGCAGGACCACCATCTGCGCGAGAAGATCACCCACTTCGACCACGAGCGCATCCCGGAGCGGGTGGTGCACGCCCGGGGCGCCGCCGCCCACGGTGTCTTCCAGGGGTACGGAACCGCCACCCGGATCAGCAAGGCCACCTTCCTGGGCAAGGACGTGGAGACGCCGGTCTTCGTGCGCTTCTCCACCGTGCTGGGCTCGCGCGGATCGGCCGACACGGTCCGCGACACGCGCGGCTTCGCGACGAAGTTCTACACCGGCGAGGGTGTCTTCGACCTGGTCGGCAACAACATCCCGGTCTTCTTCATCCAGGACGCGATCAAGTTCCCGGACGTCGTCCACGCGGCCAAGCCGCACCCCGACCGGGAGATCCCGCAGGCCCAGAGCGCCCACGACACCTTCTGGGACTTCGTCACCCTGCACACCGAGGCCACGCACCACACGCTGTGGAACATGTCCGACCGCGGCATCCCGCGCTCGTACCGGATGATGGAGGGCTTCGGCGTCCACACGTTCCGGCTGGTGAACGCCGAGGGTGCGACGACGCTGGTGAAGTGGCACTGGAAGCCGAAGCTGGGTGTTCACTCCATGGCGTGGGAGGAAGCCCAGATCACCGCGGGCGTCGACCCCGACTTCCATCGCCGTGATCTGGCCGACGCCATCGAGGCGGGCGCCTTCCCGCAGTGGGAACTCGGGGTCCAGACCTTCCCCGACACCGAGGACCAGCTCTTCGAGGGCATCGACCTGCTGGACCCGACCAAGATGGTGCCGGAGGAGCTGGCCCCGGTCCAGCCCGTCGGCCTGCTCACCCTGAACGCCAACCCGTCGAACTACTTCGCCGAGACGGAGCAGGTCGCCTTCCACGTGGGCCACCTCGTGCCCGGCATCGACGTCACCGACGACCCCCTGCTCCAGGGCCGTCTGTTCTCCTACCTCGATACCCAGATCACCCGGCTCGGCGGTCCCAACTTCAGCCAGTTGCCCATCAACCGGCCGCACGCCGCCGTCAACGACATGCTGCGCGACGGCATGCACCAGACCGCCGTCCACCGCGGCGTGGCCCCCTACCGGCCCAACTCGCTGGACGGCGGCTGCCCCTTCCTCGCCGGCGAGGACAACGGCGCCTACGTCGAGGTCCCCGAGCGGGTGCCCGCGGCCCCCAAGGTCCGCGAAGCGGCGGCCTCCTTCGACGACCACTACAGCCAGCCCCGGCTGTTCTGGCTGAGCATGACGCCCACCGAGCGTGAACACATCGTCGCCGCCTACACCTTCGAGCTGAGCAAGTGCTGGGAGACCGCGATCAAGGAGCGGGCGCTGAAGGTGCTCGCGAACATCGACGGCGGGCTGTGCGCGCAGGTCGCCGCGGGGCTCGGCCTGCCGGCCCCCGCGCCGACCGTGACGCTCGCCGACCCCGCCCCGAGCCCCGCGCTCTCCCAGCTCGGCAGCACCTGGCCGCTCGACGGTCGGACCGTCGGGGTCATCACCACGGACGGTCAGGACCTGTCCGGCGTCCGGTCCGTGGCGCGGGCCGCCCTGGACGCCGACATGGTGCCCCTGGTGATCGCCCCGGCCGGGGGCGTGCTCGACCACGACGGCGATCCCGTCACCGTGCAGCGCACCTTCGCCACCGCCCGGTCCACCGAGTTCGACGCCCTCCTCGTGACGTCGGCGCCCGCGCCGGGTGCCGACGCCTTCGCGGCGCGCGACGCCAAGGCGGACGAAAGCGGCGAGGGGGCCACGGGCATCGACCCGCGCGTCGTGCTCCTGCTCGCCGAGGCCCACCGCCACGGAAAGGCCATCGGGGCGTGGAACGGAGGGGCCCGGGCCCTGGAAGCCGCGGGCATCGCCCCCGGCACCCCCGGCGTCGTCACCGCCGACAGCGCCGAGGACGGGCTGCGGGGCATCACCGAGCTGCTGGGCCGCCACCGCGCCTGGGACCGCTTCGACCCCGCTCTCTGACGACCGGGCGGACCCGCCGTCCCGACCGGCAGGCCCACCGTCCCGGCCGGCAGGTCCCGCGGCACCCCACCGGCCGGGGGTCGCGGGGCCTGCCCCATCCACCCGTCCCCCGGTCGTCGGCGGTTTCACCGGCCGCTCCCGGCTCGGCCCGGCCCTCCGGACCCGCGCTTCACGGCCCGGAGCGGCACCCGCGCGGAAGCGGCGAAATAAACTGGCATGTGTTCCGCGACCCGGGGTAGACGCGGGTTGGTCGGCTTCCGAAAGCCGGCGGCACAGGAGAGGACTGCCCGGGGAGGGGCTTGTGATGACGACGACCGAGATGACGACCGAGGCACGGACGGCGCCGCTCCCGGAGATCGCCGACCCCTCGCAGATCGCCCCCAAGGACGCCCGGCAGCTGTCCAGGCTGTTCTTCGACCGGCTCGCCGTCCTGGAGGAGGGCACGCCCGAGTACCAGTACGCGCGCAACACCCTCGTCGAGATGAACATCACCCTCGTCCGCTACGCCGCCGCGCGCTTCCGCAGCCGCAGCCAGGGCGAGATGGAGGACATCGTCCAGGTCGGCACGATCGGGCTCATCAAGGCCATCGACCGTTTCGAGCTGTCCCGCGAGGTCGAGTTCACCTCCTTCGCCGTCCCCTACATCACCGGTGAGATCAAGCGGTTCTTCCGCGACACCTCCTGGGCCGTCCACGTGCCCCGCCGCCTCCAGGAAGCCCGCGTCCAGCTCGCCAGGGCCACCGAGGAACTGCGCAGCCGGCTCGGCCGTATGCCCACCGTCAAGGAACTCTCCGAGCTGATGTCCCTGAGCGAGGAGGAGGTCAACGAGGCACGGCTGGCCTCCAACGGCTACAACTCGGCCTCCCTCGACGCCGCCATCGGTTCCGGTGACGAGGGCGAGGCGGCGCTGGCCGACTTCATCGGCAGCGACGACAGCTCGCTCGAACTCGTCGAGGACTTCCACGCCCTGGCCCCCCTGATCGCCTCCCTCGACGAACGCGAACGCCGCATCATCCACATGCGCTTCGTCGACGAACTCACCCAGGCGCAGATCGGCGAACACCTCGGCGTCTCCCAGATGCACGTCTCCCGCCTCCTCAACCGCATCCTCGCCAAGCTCCGCGCGGGCATGCTCACCACGCACTGACCACACGCCGAGCCCCGCCCCGCCCCGGCAGTCGCGGGGCGGGGCTCGCTGCGTCCGGGGGCGCCCGCCCGCTCCCCGACCCCAAGGCCGGCGACCTCCTCGAGGCACTCTCCACCGACTGACCGCCCGACGGGGGCGGAGCCCTGGTCACGCCTCCCCCGCGACCAGGGCTCCGCCCGCTCTCGCAGGACGGCGGTCACATCCGAGGGCGAGCCCGGCGAGGAACGTTTCCGGCCGGGACGGTGTCGCTCCTTGCCCTTCCTCCCCGTACGGGGGAAGGTGGAAGAACGGTCAGGAGCGGCCGAAAGCCTCGGAGAGGACTGGCCGCATGCCCCAGGAAGAAGCAGTCGCCCCGCGCACCGGTCGTCGAGAGCTGAACACGACGCTCATGATGCAGTGGGTGCCGGACGGCGTGGACGTGCTGTGCCTCTCCGGCATCCTCGACACCGAGGGCGCCACCGCGCTCGGCCACGAACTGGCCACCCGCCTTCGGACGACGCACTCGCACCGGCGCCTGATCCTCGATCTGACGGGCCTGCGCCTGCTGAGCGCGGCGGGCATCCAGGTCCTGGACACCCACACACGTCATCTGTCCGACGACCCGGTCCTGGTGATCGTCGCCGCTCCGCACGCGCGGGAGATCTTCACCATCGCGCCCGCCCCTGGTCTGCGCGTCTGTCCCACCCTCGACGCCGCCCTGGCCACACTGCCCGACACCGCGCTGCCCGACACCGCGCTCCCCGCTCCCGACGAGGCGGCGGACACGCCCGGGGACCAGTCGGACGAAGTCCTCGGACTGCGCGCCAAGGCCCGTACCGGCGCCCTCATCGGGATGGCCCAGGGGATCGTGCTCGAGCGCTACGCGCTGGCCGGCTTCCAGGCCGCCTTCGACCTGCTGCGCCAAGCCTCCCAGCACCACAACGTGCCGCTGCGGATCCTCGCCTCCGCCCTGGTGACCGCCCCTCCCCCGGCCGCGCGCTCGGCCGAGTGGTTCCCCGGCCGTCTGCACACGCCCCCGCCTTCCTCGGGCCTGCTCGACACCCCGGACCAAGGGGCGTACGACCGGCGCCGGCTGTTGCGCGCCCTCGTCTACGAGGTGGTCACGGTCACCGACGCGGACAGCGCCGAGGTGCACCTGGTCGACCTCGCCCTGCAGAACTCCCTCGTCCTGGAGTCCCACTCGGGCCTCGACGCCGCCTACCGGGACCACGTCGCACAGGTCAGCGGTCCCCCGGCCGTGTGCGCACGGGCCCGGCTGCTCGGTCGGCCGGTGTTCGTCGCGGACGTCCTGACCGACCCCGAACTCGCCGCCTCCGAGGAGGGCCGCGCCGTACTGGCCTCGGGCAGCCGCGCCCTGTACGCGGTCCCCGCCCTCTCCGAGGACGGCGAATGCGTGGGCACCGTCACCGTCCACCGTGCCCAGCCGGGACCCTGGCCGACCGACGTCCAGCGCGCCGCGCTGGGGACCCTCGCGGACGAGCTGGCGCGCTGGCGCTCCTGGTACCGGCGGACAGTGGTTCTGGACGCTCTGGAGTACGTTCACGCCCACGCCTGAAGCGGGTGGTCGCCGGCCCGCCCGCTTCCGGGCCCGGTCGGGTCAGCCGGTTCGGTGCGGCGGCCTGGTCGTGTGGGGCAGGCCGGCCAGGTCCAGGACGTTGTCGGCCACCGATCCGGGTGGCGCGTACAGGGTGAGGGTCCGGTCGTTGCGGACGAGCAGGTCATGCGTGCGGTGCAGGACCCGCACTCCGGCGCTGGCCAGGTGGGTCACACCGGACAGGTCGACGGTCAGCGGCCGGGTGCCGCCACGGGTGTGGGTGGTGAGGTCGCCGGTGAAGCGCTCGGCGCTGACGGCGTCCAGACGGCCGGTGACGGTCAGCAGGCCCGGGACGTCGAGATCTTCGGTGACGGTCAGGTCCGCGGGCCGGGCCGCGGCCGGCCGGCTCGCGGTGAGGGTGACGGGGTGGCTGAGCCGCTTGCGCAGGCGGACGGTGGTGCCGCTCTCGGCCCGGTCGACGGTGAGGGAGTCGGTGAACGTCCGGGCCATGGCGAGCCCCCGGCCGCGGAAGGGATCCTGATGCGGGACGTCCTGCCAGCGGCCCCGGTCGGCGACCTCGATCACCACCGATCCGTCGGTGTCCAGATACCCGCGGACCGTGACGTCCCGCGCCTGCCCGCCGGCGCTCTCCTCCCGGCCGGGACCGGTGAGGCCGGCCACGCCGGTGACGTGGACGTAGGCGTGTTCGGCCGCGTTGGTCACCAGTTCCACCACCGCGTGCTGCAACTGCGACTCGTCGTCTTCCGTGCAGTTCAGCCCCAGCAGCCACTGCCCCAGCTCCGCCTGGACCTGCCGGGCACCGGACGGATCGGCCGGCAGGACGACCTCCAGCTCACGCGGTACGGCGGTGCGGTGGGCGGCGAGCACGGTGACGTCGTCGCTGTGGCCGCTCTCGCGCAGCAGGACCTCCAGGGTCTGCTCGACCACGCGCCGGGACGTCGAGGTGGGGCTGTCGCGCGGCATCAGCAGGTTCTGGGCGGCGAGCGAGGCGATGCGGGCCAGATCCTTGCGACCGGACTCGGGGGTGGTGCCGGGGCGTTCGACGATGCCGTCGCTGTAGTGGAGCAAGGTGGCGCCCGGCGGCAGCCGGCCGGTGTGGTCGGTGTAGGTGGCGCCGGTGGCGAGCGGGCCCTGACCGGTGGCGGGCAGGTACTCGGCGGTGCCGTCGGCGTCGATGATCAGCGGGGCGGGGTGGCCCGCGCCGGCGTAGGTCAGTGCCCCGGTGGCGGGGACGAGGACGGCGATGCAGCACGTCGCCGCCTCCGCGCCCGGCACGTGGCGGGCGTGCCGGTCGAGCGCGTTCATGGCCTCGGCCGGGCCGCAGCCCGCGCGCAGCCGTTCCTGCACGACCGCGCGCAGCTGGCCCATGACGGCCGACGCCTTCACCCCGTGGCCGACGACGTCCCCCGCCACCAGGGCGACCCGGCCCTCGGACAGCACCACGGCGTCGTACCAGTCCCCGCCCGCCGCCGTGTCCACCTCGGCCAGCACGTACCGCGCGTCCAGGTCCACACCCGGCAGCAGCGGCAGATCCGCGGGCAGCAGCGCCTGCTGCAGCGCGGCCAGGGTCGAACGGGCCCGCGCGTAACGGGCCTCGGCCTCGGCCGCCCGCTCCTCCGCCTCGCGCCGCTCACGCACCTGCTCGCTGACCTCGTCGATCGAGCAGATGAACCCGGCGGACTCCCGGCCGGTGTCGAACCACGGGGTGACCGTGAAGTCGAAGAAGAACTCCTGCAACCCCTCATCGGTCGTCAGCTGCATCCGCCAGGCCTTCTTCGACTCGGCCACGCCGGTGGCGTACACCCGGTCGAAGACGGCGAGGATCTCCTGGAACCGCGCCTCCGGATACAGCTCGTCCACCGTGGAACCCACCAGTTCCTGACGGACGGCCGCGGCGCGGTAGGCGGCGTTCACCGCCACGACGCGATGCTCCGGACCGGAGCAGGCGCACAACGGCACCGGTGCCTGCTCGAACGCCTCCCGCACCGTCGGCGCCTCACCCGTAAGACGATCCCGTTCCCCCGGTACGAACAACACCACGACAGCTCCCGAACAATCCGCGGACCCGCGCGCCGCCCTCGCGACGCGCCCGACCGGTGCCGTGCCCCGGCACCGCCGGACAACACCCCTGACGAGCCCGGCGGAACAGACGCACCCCCACAAGCAGGGGGATCACTCACATGAACTCCCGCGCTCACCCTTCGGGTGGACGGAGTCTTCTCGCGTCCGGTGCCCGCGACCGCGCGGGGAGCGCCGCCCCCTCGTCCGGCCGGCTGTCCGCGACCGGCGTCGTGCGCTGCGACGTCCGGGCGTGGGTGTGGAGGTGTTCGAGGGCGTCGAGGACGACGGTGCGCCGGTACCAGGAGCGCCAGGCGGCCAGATCGGCGGCGAGTGTGGTCAGGGCGGTGTGCTGGGCGGTGGTCATCCAGGAGCCCGGCTGCTCGTGGTGGACGGTGATCACACCCATGCAGGTGCCGTCGTCGGTCAGCGCGGGGACCGCGTGGAGGGCGCGGCTTCCGGCCGCGAGGGCGGCCCGGCCCACGGACGAGGCGGCGAGGCCGGGGTCGAGTGCGATGTCGAGGACGAGGACCGGCTCGCCCCGTGCCCGTGCCTGTGCGGCGGGGGCGGGCGGGCCGGTCAGCTGGGCGGCCTGGTCGCAGTAGGCGGCGTCCAGGCCTGCGTGGCCTTCGAGTACCAGCGCGTTGTCCAGGGCCGGGTCGGTGAGGTGGATCTCGGCCGCGTCCGCGCCGGTGTAGGTCATCACGGCGTCGACGGCACTGCCGAGAAGGGTGCGCCGGTCGGCGGCCCCGGGATCGTGAACGCCCAGGAGCGTCGGAACGGGCATCGGCGTGTGCCGACGGCCGGGGAACCACGGCCCGTCCGCTCGGGGGCGTGGAGCGGTGACGACGGCGGACGCGAGGATCCGCAGGGGCACGTTCAGGTGCTGGGAAGCGTCCCGCAGCGCCGCGAAGGCCGCGTCGGCGTCCGGCAGGTCGTAGCGTTCCCGCAGGATTCCCTGCGCCGTGCCGATGAGGGGGGCGGTGCGGTTCCTGGCCCGCAGCCCGAGAACCTCCCGGCGCAGTTCCTCCCGCTCCCCCGCCGGGGCATCCGCCTCGCCCGTGCCGGTCCTGTCCGGGAGGACGCCGCCGTCCCCCGCGGGCACGGCGGTGGCGGGCCGGTCGAGGGCCGACAGGGAGGCCAGGGCGGTGGCGAGGGTGGGGAAGACACGCAGGCCGGCCGGAGGGGAGAGCAGGAGCAGCTCGCGGACGTGGGGCACGCCGATGACGAGGAGGACCGGGCTGGCGGCCAGGTGGTGGGTGGCGAGATCCAGGACGTGCAGGGCCGCCGCGCTGACCAGCCGCAGATCCGTCAGGTCCACGATCAGGCGCCGGCCCGCACCGTGGGCGTGCCGGACATGCGTCTCCAGCTCCTGGCCGAACACGGCGGCGGCGAGGGTGTCGAGCGTGCCGGACAGGCACAGGACCTCGGCCGCGCCGCCCGTCGGGCGGACCGTGAGCGTCATGCCGTACGGGAGGTCCGTGCGGGGTGTCGACGGGACTACGGGCTGGTGGGGCATGACGACCTCTTCTCTGGACGTCGGCCTCTTCCTGACCGTTCTACCTCTCCTTTCACTCCACATCGCGTACTGACACAACGAGTGCCGACGCTCGTCCGGCGGTGGCCGGCACGGTGTTCGTTCCACGGTCGTCGACGTTTTCGTCTCCGACTCGCCCGCCTCGGCCGTACCGGGCGACGCCGTCCGCTCCGGCCCGCCGGACAGCCTCCGGCCGCAGGATCCATCCGTCGCGGAGGGGACCGACGGGCAGACCCGGCCCGGGCCGCCTTCGGGTTCCTCACCCACATGCTGCACCGGCGTGGCGGGAACCGCTCTTCGACGCCACGGTGGAGGTGCGGCGGCCCGGAACGCCGCAGCCCCCGTGGCCCGGGCCGCCGCCATCGTTCCGTCGCCGGTGACCGACCCCGGCCCCGGACCTGTCCGCGCGCCGGGCACGGCCCCGCCCTCCGGGTCGCGGGCGCCCGGTGACTCCGCCGCCCCGGACCCGTTCTCGCCCGCCGCCCCGGCGGCCGCACGAGAAGTCCTCGGGAAGACCCGCCGCTTTCCGTCCGCGCCCCGCCGGTCGCCGGAGGAACGGCGGCCGCGGGCCCGCGCGGGCGGGAGGGGTACGAGAGGTGGCGTACTTGTCGCACCTCGGGGGCACGGGGACAGCATCGAGGACGAAGCCCGGTCCGCGAGGATCCGTCCCCGTGGACCGGGCCTGCCGATCGGCCGATCCAGGGCGGTGATCAGATGGACTCACTGAAATTCGACAGCGACGACCTCGGCGTGACCGAGGACTTCCTCAGCCGCGCCTACGCCCGGATGAGCATCAGCAGCTCCACCCCCGGTTCCGGCCGGGCCCGGATCCGCCGTGACGCCGTCCCCGCCGTCAGCGTCGACGAACTCGACCTCGACTTCGACATGAGCTACGCGGTGACGCCGCTCGGAAGGATCTGCCTGTGCGTGGTGCACGAGGGCACGATCCAGGACCACGCCTTCCACGGTGTCCGGGACGACTTCGGCCCCGGTGACGTGGTGCTCTTCGCGCCCCACGACCTGCCGTACGCCGGGCGCATCTGCTCCGCCCGCTACAACATCACCATGCTGGACCCCGGGCTGCTGGAGCAGGTCGCCGCCGGGGAAGGGCCGTCGCGCGAGCCCGTCCGGCTGACGGGGCACCGGCCCCACTCCCCCTCCGCGGCGCGCCATCTGACGCAGACCATCGTCCATCTGCGCGACCACGTGCTCGCCGATCCGGCCGTGGCCCAGGAGCCGCTGATCGCCTCGACGGGCAGTCAACTGCTGGCCGCGAGCGTACTGGCGGCCTTCCCCAACACCGCGCGGACCGAACCGACCGCGCAGGACCGCGGCGACGCCCACTCCGCCACCCTGCGAAGGGCCGTCGCCCACATCGACGACCACGCCGCCGAGCCGCTGACGGTCGCCGACATCGCGGCCGCCGCCCATGTCACCGTCCGAGCCCTCCAGTACGCCTTCCGCCGCCATCTCGACACCACTCCGCTCGCCCATCTGCGCCGGGCCCGGCTCGCACACGCGCACCACGAGCTGCGGGCCGCGCAGCCCGGCGACACCACCGTCGGGCGCGTCGCCGCACGCTGGGGCTTCGCCCATCCCGGCCGTTTCGCCGCCCTGTACCGCGCGGCCTACGGCCGCCATCCCTCCGACACCCTGCGCGACTGAGGGCGCGAACCGGCCCGGAGGGGGCCCGCGCCCGCACCGCGGTCATTCCGACCGGCTCGGCGCCGGCCGCGAGAGGCGGACGGCCGAGGTGTGCAGCACGGACCGCTGCGGAGCGGGACGGCGGCTCTCCAGGGCGGTGTCCAGGCAGCGGTGGATCTCCGCGGGCAGCCACAGGCTGCTCGGCCAGCGCACGATCTGCTCCGCCACCGTGCGCAGTTTGGTGTTCGTGTGCTGGGAGATCTCCCGCAGTACCTCCCAGGCGGCCTCGGGCCGCACGCCGCCGTAGGCGAGGACGACGCCGATCGCCTGATCGACGACGGCGTGCGAGACGACGGCGCGCCGCAGGTGCGCGATCTCCTCCTCCAACGCGTCGACGCGGCCGGTCCGGTCCTGCTGCTCTGGCATGGGGTGTTCTTTCTGCAGAAGCGGTTTCCCCGTGACATCCCGATGCCCCGACGGCGCGCGCATGGTGGCGCCGAAAACGAAGGGATGGCCCGCCGCTGTCCAGAAAGCGAAAGTCACCGCTGAACCCGCCCGGTCCGGGTACTCGCGTGCTCCGTGGACGACCGGACCGCATCCGGTCCGCGGGAACGCGAGAGAACGGACGGTGACCACCGTGTCTGGTACACAGCCGCGCGGTACCGGGTCCGCCCCCGGTCCGGGCCGTTTCGGGCAGGCCGCGTCGAAGGCCGGCAGGCTGAGGGACCAAGCGTCGGTCAAGGCGGGCGCGTTGAAGGCGAAGGCTGCTCGAGCCTGCCGGACGCGGGAGGACGAGGTGTCTCAGCCGACGCGGCAGAAGATGTTCCTGGGAGCGCAGGTGGTGCGGGACAACCGCGGTCTCCTGCTGGCCGCGGCGGGCGTCGCCGTCGCGTCGTGGCCGGCCGGCCGCCGCGGGAAGGAGTGAGGCGGATCCCGAGAAGCGCGGGCTGCCGGAAGGCGTTCCTCCGTCCACCCGCATGAGCCGAGCGGTCTGGGTACTCGGACGGTATGCCCTTGCGCGGCCCCGGCCGTCGTCACCGGCACCTTCGGGCAGTGACGGTTTCGGCCGGCCCGGCGGTCGGCAGGGCACGGTTTCCCGACTACGAAGCGAGGACGCATGAAAGCGTTGACGTGGCACGGCAAACGCGACGTACGGATCGACACGGTGCCCGACCCCGTCATCCGGGAACCGACCGATGTGATCGTCAAGGTGACGACCACGGGACTGTGCGGCTCCGACCTCCACCTGTACGAGGTCCTGGGCCCCTTCCTCGACGCGGGGGACGTCCTGGGCCACGAACCGATGGGTGTCGTCCAGGAGACGGGCTCCGAGGTCACGAACGTCCGGCCCGGCGACCGGGTCGTCATCCCGTTCAACGTCTCGTGCGGGACGTGCTTCATGTGCGGGCAGGGGTTGCAGTCCCAGTGCGAGACCACCCAGGTCCGGGAGTACGGCAGCGGCGCCTCCCTGTTCGGCTACACCAAGCTCTACGGACAGGTCCCCGGCGGGCAGGCCGAGTACCTGCGCGTGCCGTTCGGCAACACCCTCCCCATCGCCGTTCCGCCGGGGCCTCCGGACGAACGGTTCGTGTACCTGTCCGACGTCCTGCCGACCGCCTGGCAGGCCGTGGACTACGCGGCGGTCCCCCCTGGCGGAACGGTCGCCGTCCTGGGCCTGGGCCCGATCGGGGACATGTGCACGCGCGTCGCCGCCCACCGGGGCGCCGGGCAGGTCATCGGCATCGACCTGGTGCCCGAACGGCTGGAGAGGGTCAGGGCACGCGGGGCGCACACCCTGGACCTGGAGGAGTGCGGTGACGGGATCGTGGAGGCGGTACGGGACCTCACGGACGGCCGCGGACCCGACTCCGTCATCGACGCGGTCGGCATGGAGGCCCACGGGGCCACGACGGCCAAGGTCGGCCAGCAGCTGACCACGCTGCTGCCCGACGCGCTCGCCGCCAAGCTGATGCTGCGGGCCGGGGTGGACCGTCTCAGCGCCCTCCACCTGGCCATCGACCTCGTGCGGCGCGGCGGCACGATCTCGCTCTCCGGCGTCTACGGAGGAATGACCGACCCCCTCCCCCTGCTGACCATGTTCGACAAGCAGATCCAGCTCCGCATGGGACAGGCCAACGTCTGGCGGTGGGTGGACGACATCCTCCCCCTGCTGACCGACGGCGACCCGCTCGGTGTCGAGTCCTTCGCCACCCACCGCCTGCCGCTGGACCGGGCACCGGACGCCTACGCCACTTTCCAGAAGAAGCAGGACGGCGCCGTGAAGGTCCTTTTCAAGCCCTGACCAGCTCCGGTGACGAGCACGGGGCGCCCCTGTGACGGAACGACTCGTACGCAGAATTCCGGAGGCAGTCATGCAGTTCGAGGGGGACAGGATCGCGCGGCCCTGGGGCGAGCGCACCCCCTACACCGGCGGAACCGCCTGGCCTGTGCGCGTCGACTCGTTCCTCGAGCCCGGTGTCGAAGCCGGTACGGTGGAGCGCTGGGTGCAGACCGCCTCTCTCCTGCACTCGAACGGCGACGCGATGGACCTCGCGGTCACCTCTCTCACGTCGGTATCCGCTCGGTCACCGGGTTCCTCGAAGCGGCCGTCCGACCCGTCCGTCACAGAAGATGCGCTTTGCCACAGGAGATGTGCTTCGTCACCGCCGATGGCACGCCCCGTGTGTCCCGGCCGGGGCCGGGACACACGGGGCGGCGCACCGGGCCGCTCAGGCATACCGGACGACCGGTGCCCGTGCCGGTGCTGATGCTGATGCCGGTGGCTCAGCTCGGCAGTTTCCAGTTCTGGGCGGCCGTTCCGTTGCAGGTGTAGATCTGGAGCTGGGTGCCGGTCGTCGTCGTGGAGTTGGGGTCGTCCAGGCACAGCTTGGACTGGGGGTTGACCAGCGATCCGTTGGAGCCCGCGGTCCACTGCTGGGCGCCGGTGCCGTTGCACGTCCACAGCTGGACCAGGGTGCCGTTGGTGGTTCCGCTGTGGTCGACGTCCAGGCATTTGCCGAGGGTGCGGATCGTTCCGTCACCGGCGACGGTCCAGTCCTGGGCGTAGGTGCTGTTGCAGGTCCAGAGCTGGACGTGGTTGCCGTCGGTGGTGGAGGAACTCGCGTCGTCGACGCACAGGTTCGACGCCACCGCGGAGGTGACGGGGCCGATGCGGGGCGAGGCCGGGGCCGCGGTGTCACCCGCGTAGGAGGGCGGAGCGGCGGACGCGGCCGTCGCCCAGGAGGTGTTGGCACTGGTACCCAGGGTGTAGCTCAGCGTGCCGCCCGCCGTGATCGCCGACGTGGGGGCGTACGCGTTGTTCCAGGCGGAGCCGTTCCACGTCGCGGACTGGACGTAGGGAGCGTTGTCGGCGGCGCCGTTGCCGTTGATCGTCAGTGTGTTGCCCGACGGGAGCGTGATCACCGCCTGGGTGAACACCGGGGAGCCGAGGGCGAGGTCGGCGGTGCCCGGGGTCTCGGGGAACATGCCGAGCGCGGACCACACGTACCACGCGCTCATCGCGCCGAGGTCGTCGTTGCCGTCGGCCAGTCCGCCGGGGGTGTTCGCCCAGATCTGCTGCTGGATCGCCCGGACGGTGCCCTGTGTCTTGTAGGGCTGCCCGATGTAGTCGTACTCCCACGGCAGTTCGATGCTGGGTTCGTTGCCGACCCACGCGTACCCCTTGTCGCCCGTGTAGCTGCGCAGCACGGTGTCCAGGTAGTGGCTCATCGCCGTGTTGCCGCCCTTGGCGCGCGCCAGGCCGCCGATGTTGAACGGGACCATCCCGGTGTAGATCCAGGAGTCCGCCTCGACCATGTCGGTGCCGCTGGTGGGATCGAACCCGCCGGTCCAGGAGCCGCTCGCGTTGCGCGGCTCGACGAAGCCGGAGGCCGGGTTGAGCACGTTGCGCCAGCCCTGGGCACGGTTGGCGTACGTCTTCTGGTTGCCGGTGTCGCCGAGCGCCCCGGCCATCGCGGAGAGGGCGAAGTCGGCGGTGTTGTACTCCAGCGTGGTGGCCACGGGGCCGTAGAAGTTGCAGCAGCCGTAGCTTCCGTCGTGCGGCATGTAGCCGGGCGAGTTCAGGTAGTTGAGGCCCGGTCGGTCGTTGTTGGCCGTACTGGCCTGCTTGACCAGGTCGGCGAGGGCGGTCCTGGAGTCGAAGTCCCGGGCGCCGAAGGCGTAGTAGTCGGCGAGGATGGCGGCCGCCGGGTCGCCCACCATGACGTAGGACTCGCCGTTGTTCTCCGACCACTTGGGGAAGATCCCGGTCTGGGCGTAGTCGTCGACCATCGACTGGGCCGTGTCCGAGGCGACCTGGGGGGCGACCAGGGCTTCAAGCTGGGCCTGCGAACGGTAGATGTCCCAGCCGGAGTAGTTGGCGTAAGCCGCCTTGTGCCCGGCGTCCACGGTGTGGGTCCTGCCGTCGAAGCCGTAGTACTGGCCGTTGGTGTCGCTGATGACGTTCGGGTGCAGCAGCGAGTGGTAGAGCGCGGTGTAGAAGGTCTGTTGCTGCGCGGCCGTGCCACCGGCGATCTGTATCTTGCCGAGTGCGCTGTTCCAGGCGTCCTGCGCGGCGGTGCGGGTCGCGTTGAAGTCCCAGCCCGCGTTCTCCGCGACCCGGTTGGCCGTCGCGTTGGCCACCGACACGTAGGAGAGGCCGACCTTGGCCTGCACCACCGGGTTCGAGGTCGTGTTGAAGGTGACGTAGCCGTTCGAGGCGGCGGCTTCGGGAGAGGCGCCGCCCTTGGCCTTGCCGGGGGCCGCCGCTGTGGGCGTCTTGCCGTGGAGCACGGGCTTGTTGGGCTTCTCGGCCGCGTTCTTGGAGGCCGTACGGGGCTTCACGGGGGCGGCGGCCGACGTCTTGGCGACCGAGGTGCCCTGCGAGGCGAACGGCTGGTCGAAGACCATGTCGAAGTACACGGTGTACGTGTTGCCCGCACCGCAGAAGCGACCGCTGGTGACCTGACCGCTCACCTCGGTGTTCGAGACCTTGGTGAACTGCGTCGAGGTGGCGCCGTTCTGACTGCCGGTCAGTTTGAAGATCAGGTTGGCCTGGGTGCTCGAGGGGAAGGTGAAGCGCGCCATGCCGCTGCGCGTCGTGGTGGTCAGTTCGGTGGTCACCTGGTTGTTGAGCGCGACCTTGTACGAACCGGCGGACGCCGACTCGTTGGCGTGGGAGAACGCGTCCGTCGCACCGGTGTTCACGGCGCCGACCGTGGGCAGCACGGGTATGTCGCCGGCCGCGCCGCAGCCCGGTCCGGCGATGTGGGTGAGGCTGAAGCCGGTGATGGAGGAGTCGTTGTACTCGTAGCCGCCGCCGGGAGGCCGCGACGTCGTGTCGGGGCTCCACTGCACCATGCCGAACGGAACGTCGGCCCCGGGGAAGTCGTTGGCCTCGTTCGACGTGCCGATGAACGGGTTGACCACGGTGGCCGGCGACGCGACGAACGCGGCCTTCCCGACCGCCCACGCGGGTGCGCACAGCCCGGCCGTGGCCAGCGCCGTGGCCGCGAGTAATCCGATCGCGGCGGTTCCGGGGGGTCTCGACAATCGTGTCATCACGGGCTTTCTCCTCTACTCGGGAGCGGGAGCTGAAGATTGACAACGTTGTCTACGCGGCGAGGCGCATCACTTGGGCAGCGGTCGGGGTCGACAACGTTGTCGCACCGTCGAGATGGGGGTCCTGGCGATGCGAACGCGCGGACGGGGCACCCCTGGGCCGCGAGCACCCGGGGGCGCGGACGAGAACTGTTCGCGAAGCTAGCTACAGGACAGGGTCATGTCAACGATTCGCGCAAGGGGCCCTCGGCTCCCGGCTCGTGCCCTTCCCGCCGCGGCCCGTCGCGGCCCCTTCGGTCCGTCCTGTCCCGGCTCGCGGGGCGCACCGTCGCCCGGTGAGCCCGCTCCCGGCCGGCGGTGCCGCGCACCGGCCTCCGCGGTTTCGACCGCGGCCACCGTGGGAACCCGCCACCGCACAAGGGCCGCGCACCGCCCCGGAGACAGTCCTGTCCAGGAGCGGAACACACCGAGACGTACGAAGATGCGCCGCCCGCCGTTCGGACGGACCGTTGACATATGACACATCCACTCGTACCCCCAGGCGAGACCCCGCCCGTCGAGGGTTCCATCGCCGAAGCGCATCAGGAGCAGCCCGACGGCGGGATATGGGAACACCCGTACCTGTGGCTCGGCTTCATCATCGTGGGCTCGGTGATCGTCGCCGGATACTTCGTGGCCCGGATCAGCGGGTACTGAGCCGAACCGTCGATCCGCCCGGTGAGCCCCTCGAACGCCGCGGGCGCGTGGCGCTGTCGGGCGGTCGTCCGGGCACCCCGTCGGCGTCGCCGAGCCGGGGCCACGACGCGCCGGCCCGCTCGACCCTGCCGACGAGTCGGTCATCGGGCCGGACGGCGTCCGGGCACGAAGGCGCCGACCGAGAGCCGGAACCGGGCGGGTCGCCTCTCGCCCCGAGGCCGCGGGGAACCCCGCGCTCGGCACCTCCTGCCCGAGGACCGCGTTCCCTTCCCGCCCGAAAGCCGGGATTCCCTGCGAGCATCAAGGGATGGACCGCCTCTGCGAGATCACGTTCCTGCTGCCCGACGATCCTGCGTCGCGGACCTTCTTGGACGAGCTTCGCGCACTGCTCTCCGAAGTGGCGTACGCCTGCTTCACCGCTCCGCCCGGAGCGGCCGGCCGGCCTGGTGGGCGCCTGACCCTCACGCCACCGCGGCCCGTCGGCGCCCGTCCCGTGACGGCGTTCGAGCTCGCGGACGTGGACGCGCCCGAAGTCGCCCTCGACACCGGTCACTCCATCGGCGTGTCGGAGGCCGCCGTCGCTCATGACACGGCGGTCCCGCCGCCTTCGGTCACGATGGCGGACCTGACCCGCCGCATGGCCGGGCACGTCCGGCGCGTCGACCACACCGGGATCAACGTGCCCGCCTGTGTCACGTCACCCGCGCAGTGGCACGGCCTCCGGACCGTGTTCTCCTCGGCCTCGGCCATGTACCGCTACCCCACCGGCGAGGACTGGCCGTTCGTCCTCCCCTCGACGCCGGCCGAACTCGACGCGGACATCGATGAGTTCGTCGTCGGACGTGAGCCCCGGTTCGAGCTGGTCCACGACCCGTGGCTGACCCGGACCCTGTGGCAGTTCGCGCTCTGGACCGACCTGACCCGGACCGAACTGGAGCGGTTGTTCCCCGAGCCCGACGGGTTCACGTTGCCCGGACTCGAAGAGGTCTTCCGCGTCGTCCCCGTCGCCGGTCCCTGGCCCGGACTCGACATCCGGTTCGATCTCTGTCACCGGATCGACGACGGTCCCTCCGCCTGGGAGACCGGCGAATGGCTGGTCACCGAGGGCGGCCGCATCCGCTGAAGCCGGACCCCTCCGTCGACTCGTTCAACGAGTCGGCCGGGAAGGGCTACGGCTACGGCTACGGCTACGGCTACGGCCAGGCTTTCCATCAGGTCCTCCAACTCCCGTAGCTGACGGCCCGGAAAACAGGGTGCGGTCGGCTGAGCTTGGGTGATAGGTAAGCGACGTGACAGAGAGATTTGAATATTCCGCGCTGCTGCAACTGATCGACGAGCGGTCGGCCGCGTTCCGGAGTGCGGTTGCCGCCGCGCCCAGCCTTGACACGCCGGTGCCGTCCTGCCCCGAGTGGACGTTGTTCGATCTGGTGCACCACCTGGGCACGGGCCAGCGCTGGTGGGCCGCGATCGTCACCGCGGGCCCGGCCGAGGCCCCGCCGGCCAAGGACGCCGCGGAGGTGCCGCGCGAACTCGAGGCGCTGCTGGCCTGGTACGACGAGTCGAACGAGCTGCTGCTGAGCGCGCTGCGCGAGGCAGGCCCGGAGCGCGGGTGCTGGACGTGGTGGAGCGCCGGCGTGTCGCCGGCGAATGCCCGGGGCGTTGCCCGGCGCCGGGTGCACGAGGTGCTGGTGCACACCTACGACGCCCAGCTCGCCGCGGGCGCCGTGCAGCCGATGCCGACGGACGTCGCGATCGACGGCATGGCCGAGTTCCTCGACACCTGCAACTCCACCCCGGCGGCCTGGCCGCACGAGGCCGCCACCATCCACTACCACGCCGCCGAGGGCCGCTCCTGGCTCCTCACGCTGGACGACACCGGCGCCTGGCCCGCACCCCTCACGGACGACGCCGCGCCCGCCTCCGCTTCGGCCACGGGTACGGCCGAGCAGCTGCTCCTCTTCGTCTGGGGCCGCCTCACGCTGAGCGACCTGAAGATCGAGGGCGACCCGCAGGTCTTCGAGCAGCTGATCGCCTGGGAGCCCGAGGAGTAGCCAGTCGATACCATCGGCGGACGGCCTCGACGGCGTCCGCGTCGGTGAACATCGCGAACAGCTCCGCCTCCGCGCGGCGGACGGCCGGTACGGCCTCGTACGGCTCGGGCCCGATCACCTCCCGCAGCACTGCCGACTCGGCCGGGGAGGGGATCTGGCTACGACCGGGCTTTCCGTCAGGTGCTCCAAGAGGAGCCGGACATCGCCCGGGTGACGACGGGCGGCGTCCGCGCGCAGGCCCGTCGAAGCCGCTCAGCGCGGTACGGCCGCCGGCAGGTCGGCTCCCAGGGCCGTCGGATCGGGCAGGTCGAGGGGGTGGCGGACGTGGCGCCCCTGGCGTCGGGAGGTCAGCAGGCCCGCGCGGCGCAGGACGGCGAGGTGACGGGAGACCTCGGGGGGTGTGAGTTCCCGGGCGTGGGCCAGTTCGCGGGTGGTGTGCGGACCACGGGCCAGGGTGCGCAGCGGCCGGAGCCGTACCGCGGCCGGATCCGCGAGCAGGCGTTCCGCGAAGGCTTCCTGCCGCACGCCGTGGGCCTGTGCCACGTCCAGGGCCCGCTCGCGCGTGCTCGCGTCGGCGAGCGGTGAGGGCGTGCCGAGGCGGACCCCGCTGCTGGCGCAGGGGGTGACGAGCGCGGCGGTCACACAGGGCTCGTCGTCGATCCGGTCCACGTCGTCCAGTTCCTCGGCGAGGGTCGGCCGGGCCGGGCGGGGAGCAGGAAGTCGGCCTGCGAGGAACGCCAGGGGAAGTCGGACTCCCGCAGCCGCTCGGCCGGTTCTCGCCGCATCGCGGCCCACACCTCCCCGCCCCCGCGCACGTCCTGGGACGCCGTCCGCTTCGGGCTCTCCACGGGGCTCGGTCTCGCGGTCTCCCCCGCCGTCATCACCGCGCTCGCGCCCCACGGTCCGGCCGCCCTGTGGGGCAGCCTCTCCGCCGCGGCGCCCCTCGCCGCCACCGCCGGGGTCACCGAGAAGGACCGGGAGACGGCGGGCGGCGGTCCCGTCGTGGCCGTGCGCGTGCGGACGCGCCCCGCGGTCGAGGACTGCTCCGAGTGGAGCCCATGAGTGGTGGACGTCCGGCCGCGCGCCCAGGCTGACCCGGGTGGTGCCCGCCCGCGGCAGGTGGTGGCGGGCGGAGTCTCCCGGAGGCGTCGCGACATCGGCGTGGCCGGGAACGTCGGAGAAACGGGATCGCATGAGGGAACAGGGCATCGGAACGGGCGGTCCGCCGTCCGTTCGCGGGAACGGCGGCGAGAGCGCCGGAAGCGGGGCCGACGGCCGGAACGGCAGGGGCGGCGACGGCAGGGGCGGGGACGGCGGCCGCCGTGACGGTGAGGACCACCGCGGCCGTCCCGGGTCCGGACCGCGGCGGACGACGTGTCCGTCCGCCCGGCGGCGCTCCCGGGACGCACGGACCGGGGCGGCCGTCGTCGCGACGGGCGTGGCCCTCCTCGGCGCCCTGGCCCCGGCACCCGGCCACGCCGTGCCGGCCGCCGGGGGCGGGCCGCGGCCGGTGGCACCCGCGCGGTTCGTGCCCGGCCCCTGTCCGGAGACGCCCGAGCCGGTGCCGGGACAACGGTGCGGGTTCCTGGAGGTTCCCGAGGACCGCGCCCACCGCGGCGGGCGGACGATCCGGCTGACCGTCGTCATCGTCCCGGCCGTCTCGGCGAAACCCGCGGCGGACCCCGTGGTGTTCATGAGCGGCGGCCCCGGCGGCGACGCGATCGACGACATGCCGTTCCTGATCGGCTCGGGCGTGAACAAGGACCGCGACCTGATCGTCATGAGCCAGCGCGGAACGCTGCACACGCGGCCGAACCTGGCCTGTCCGGAGATCGACCGCTTCTACGCGGACGCCGTCGGACTGCGCTACGACGCGCCGTCGACCGGACGGCTCCTCGTCCGCGCCGCCGAGCAGTGCCGGGACCGCCTCACGGCCGGCGGCGTCGAGCTGAGCGCCTACAACACGACCGAGAACGCCGCGGACTTCGCCGATCTGCGCCGGACGCTGGGCATCCGCCGGTGGAACGTGTACGGGTACTCGTACGGCACCGACCTGGCCCTGACCTATCTGCGCCGTCACCCCCAGGGGATCCGCTCGGTCGCGATCGACTCCGTCGTGCCTCCCCAGATCGTCAGCCTGCCCTGGACCTGGGACAGCGCCCGTGAGGGCATCAACACCGTCTTCGCGGCCTGCGCGGCCCAGCCGGCGTGCCGGAACCGCTACCCGGACCTGTCGCGCACCCTGACACAGCAGGTGCGCCGCCTCGAGGCGCACCCGCTGACGGTGATGGCACAGCCCCCGTCGGGCGGGACGCCGGTCGAGGTCGTCCTCGACGGCGGCGCGCTCGTCAACCTGCTCGTCGCCAACGCCGTCCCGGCCGTCGACGTCCCCGCGGCCCTCGACGAACTCACCCACGGGAATCCCGAGCGCTTCGCGCGGGCCCGCGCCGCCGGAGCCACGCCCGACATCGGCACGTTCGCGCACGGTCTCACCCAGTCGGTGGCGTGCAGCGAATGGGTGCCGGGCTCTTCGCGGTCCGACCTGCTGGCGGCCGGGCGGCGCGCCTTCCCCGGCTGGCCCGACTCGGTGCTGGCCCAGGCACCGCAGCTGCCGTTCGAGCACGACGTGTGCCGCGTCTGGAACGTCCCGGACCGCACCCCGGTCCAGCGGGTGACGACGGTCAGCGACGTGCCGGCGCTCGTGCTCTCGGGAACCTTCGACGCCAAGACGGGGGCGCGCTGGGGCGCGTACGCGGCGCGCACGCTGTCCCGCTCGACCACCGTACGGATTCCCGGGATCGGCCACTGGGTGGTGCCCCAGTCGCCCTGCGCCCAGAGCGTCCTGGCCTCCTTCCTCACCCGGCCGAACGCGCCCGACACCGGCTGTGTGGCGGGCCTGACCCCGAAGCCGTTCACGATCACTCCCGCACTGGAGACCCCATGACGTCCCTCCGCCCACCCCGTGACCGGCGCACCGTGCGACGGCTCCCCGCCGCGCTGGCCGGGGCCGCGGCCGGCCTGCTGCTCGCCGGTCTCATCGCCACTCCGGCAGATGCCGTGCCGGACGGTTCCGCACCACCGGGCACACAGGCCCGTTCCGTCGGCCACTCCCGGTTCGTACCGGGCCCTTGTCCACGGACCCCGGACCCGATCCCCGCGCTTCAGGGGGCGCGCTGCGGCACGCTGACCGTGCCCGAGGACCGCTCCCGCCCGAAGGGCCGGAAGATCACCCTCTCCGTGGCCGTCGTGGCGGCGGCCGGCCGCCGGCACGCGCCCGACCCGATCGTGTGGTTCGCGGGCGGGCCCGGCGACGACGCCCTCACCGAGGCCCAGTTGGCGATCGACGGCGGGCTGAACCGCGACCGGGACGTCGTCTTCATGTCCCAGCGGGGGACGTACACGGCCGACCCGGTGCTGACCTGCCCGAACATCGACGAGTTCTACGCCCACTCCCTCGGGCTCGTCTACAACGCCCCGTCCACCGGGCGGCTGCACGTGCAGGCGACTCGGGCGTGCCGCGAGAGCCTGACGCGCCGCACGGCAGACCTCGGCGCCTACAACACCCTGGAGAGCGCCGCCGACTACGCCGACCTGCGCGTGGCCCTCGGCATCAGGCGCTGGAACGTCTTCGGCATCTCGTACGGCACCGACCTGGCCCTCGCCTACATGCGCACGCACCCGGAGGGCGTCCGGTCCGTGGGCATCGACGGTGTCCTGCCGCCGTCGCTGGCCGGGGGCGCGGTGACCTGGAAGGCGGCGCGCGAGGGCTTCGACGGTCTGTTCGCGGCGTGCGCCCGGCAGCCCGACTGCAACCGGCGCTATCCGCATCTGTCGAGGACCTTCGAGGGCCTCGTCCGCAAGTTGGAGGCCCACCCGGTGACCACCAGCGTGACCGTCCCCGGCCAACCCGGGCCGGTGCGGGTCACGATCGACGGCGGGGTCCTGGTGACCTGGCTGACGTCGGCCACCCATGTGGCGGCGGGCGTGCCCCGGTCCATCGATGAGCTCGCCCACGGCAACCCGCAGCGCGTCGCCGAGCAGTGGGCCGGGGGCAAACTCAGCCCCCAGGCCATCGGGCGGATCGCCCACGGACTCGCGTTCGGCGTCTTCTGCGGCGAGTGGACCCCGTACGAGTCCGAGGCGGACGTGATCCGCGGCGGGCGCCGGGTGTTCCCCTCGTTCCCCCGCTCGGTCCTGGCCAACGCCCCGCAGCTGCCCTTCCTGCACGCCGACTGCCGTGCCTGGAACGTCCCGGCGTTGCCGCGCTCGGTCCGTGACGTGACGCGCAGCGACATCCCCACGCTCGTCATGTCGGCCGGGTTCGACGCGCAGACCGCGCCGAGCAACGGCCCCTACGTGGCCCGCACCCTGAGCCGCGCCACCACCGTGACCGTCCCGTACGTCGCCCACGTCGCGTTCGCCGAGTCGCCCTGCGCGCAGACGATCACCACGTCGTTCTTCGACTCGCCGACGGCCCCGGACAGGTCCTGCCTCACGGGTCTTCGGCCGCCGCAGTTCGAGATCGCCCCGTAGGGACGGGGTCACCACCCCGCGCGGGATGTCCCGGGGCGGGCGGGCGGCCGGATGTCCCGGTCGCCCGCCCGCCCCGTTCCACGCGTGGGGAGCGCTCGGGCCGGACGCGGGGCGGCGAGCGGTTCACTTCGCCCCCGGGCCGCCCCCGAGGTCGCTCCTGCCTCCCGACACGACGGGCACCGGCGGATGGTCGGGGACGGTCATGGAGTCGTGGAAGCGCGCGCTCCTGGTGGTGAGGCGGACGAGGGCGCGGCCGGGGACCACGGGCAGGGCGGAGATCAGGCGGGCACCCTGGGCCAGTCCCCACACGCCGAGGGGGGACGCGGGGATCAGGGTCTTCGCCGCGCTCAGCGCGACCGCTCGGCTGCCGCGCACGTGCTCCGCCATCACGCGTTCGTAGGCGGGGAAGGCTCGCTCGTGGTCACCGCCCGCCCGTGCCAGCTCTCCGGCGAGGACGTACGCGCCGACGACGGCCAGGCTGGTGCTGCCGCCGACGGCCGGGCCGGGGCTGTAGCCCGCGTCGCCGACGAGCGTCACCCTCCCCCGTGACCAGGTGTCCATGCGGAGCTGGGTGATCGAGTCGAAGTAGAAGGCCGGGGTGCGGTCGAGCTCGTCCAGCCAGCGGTCCACGTGGGCGTGCATGCCGGCGAACGCGCCGCGCAGCAGCTCCTTCTGCCGGGGCACGTCGCGGTGGTGGCAGTCGAGTTCGCGTTCGCTGCGGAACAGGAACAACGCCCGCGCTTCGCCGAGATGCCGCGCGCCGTACATGCCTGCGGTGCGGCCGACGCCGACGTGGATGAGGAGTTCGCCGTCCAGGCCGAGGACGTTCGGCAGGGTCAGCACCCCGAAGTACGCCCCGATGAAGGTGTCGGAGCGGGGCTCCTCGCCGAAGACGAGGCGGCGCACGTTGGAGTGCAGTCCGTCCGCTCCGACGACGAGGTCGAAACGGCGTGGCGCGGCGTTCTCGAACCGCACCTCGCCGTCGGGCGAGATCTCGGTGATCGAGTCGCCGAAGACGTACTCGACGTCGTCGCGCGTGGCGTCGTGGTAGATCTCGCTCAGGTCGTCGCGCATGATCTCGGCGTGCCGGGCGGAGGCGGCGCCGAAGATCTTGGAGAGGTCCGCCCGGACGGGGCGCCGTGAGCCCTCCCTGTGGAGGGTCATCCGGTTCGTGCCGGTGGCCCGCTCCTCGACACGCGGGAGCACGCCCATCCTCTCCGAGATGTCCATCGCGGGCCGGAACAGGTCGACCGCGTGGCCGCCCGTCCTGCGCAGGGCCGGCGCGCGCTCGACGACGGTGACGGAGAAGCCGTGCCTGGTGAGCCAGTAGGCCAGCACGGGACCGGCGACGCTCGCGCCGGAGATCAGGATCCGCATGGTGTCCTTCTCCTTCATCGGCCGGCCCGCACGGCGTGGATCGTGGTGAAGGCCAGCAGGGGGACGGCGGTCCTCTGCGGATCCTCGAGCAGGGGCGAGTGACCGAGACCCGGCAGCAGTTCGACCCTCGCGCCCGGAACGACGCGGTAGTCGGAGGCGGACGAGGACCGCCATCTGCGGTCGTCCTCACCGAAGATCACCAGCAGGGGCTTGCCCAGGACCCTCAACCGGTCCGGCAGGGGCCGCTGTTCCAGGTAGGAGCGGGTGGCACCCGTCGTCGCGGTGAGCGTGCGGTGGGTCATGCGGCGTACGTCGTCCAGGAGTTCTTCCGGCACCTGGTAGCCCGCGCGGCTGAAGGCCGTGCTCGCGAACCGCCGGAGCTGCTCGTCGGTTGGCGGCCACGGGGAGGCGCCGATCGCGGCGGACTCCTGTGCGATGAAGGCGTCCAGGCCGGGGCCGGTATTGACGAGCGCGAGCGCGGTCACCAGGCCGGGCCGCTGTTCGGCGACGGCGGTGGCGACCGCGCCGCCGCTGGAGTGACCGGCGATCACGACGTGCTCGACACCGAGCCGGTCGAGTGCCGTGCCGACCCGGCGCGCCTGGTCCGGGATCGCGTAGCCGCGGTCGGCCGGTGCGGCCGACCGGCCGTGTCCGGGCAGGTCGATCCGGATGACGTGGTGGGGCCCGGTCAGCAGCGGAACCATCGGGTCCCACGAGCGGGTGGAGGACGCGGACCCGTGGATGAGCAGGAGCGCGGGGGCGTCGCGGGGGCCGTCCTGGCACACGTGGATGTCGCCGTCGTCCAGCGACAGGATCGAACTCTCGGTGGGCCGGCCGCCGTTCGCGTGCGGACCGCCGTCGGAAACAGTCATGGCCCCACTGTCTCCGCCGGTACGCGCCGGTGGATTGGACGAATGTTCCCCCGTGGCCGGCTCGCGTAGCATCGGACGATGCGGACCTTCGTGCACGGTGCGGCCGTGTGGGGCGTCGAGTGCCCGCGGCGGCCCAGCCGGGTGGCCGGTGTCACCATGGCCGGGTTCCGCGTCCCCTGCCTGGACACGCTCCGGGTGGTCCCGCACCCGGCCGTGACGGTGCTCCTGGAGTTCGGCGCCGGTTCGCCCGTCGTCGACTGTGCCTCGGGGCAGCAGCGGGGAAGCGTCGTCGCCGGGCCCGGGTTCGGCTCCGCGGGTGCGGTCCGGGCGCGGGGGGAGAACGTCGAGTGCGTGCAGGTGCGCCTGTCCCCGGTGGTCGCCCGTGCGATCCTGGGCGCCTCCCCCGCCGACCTCGACGGCGCCGTCGTACCGCTGGACGGTCTGTGGGGCCGGGAGGCGTCACGGATCCGCGAGCGACTCGGCGAGGTCCCGTCGTGGCAGGAGCGCTTCGCGTTGGCGGACGCGCTGCTCGCCCGTCGGCACGGGGAGGGACCGCCGGTGGACCCCGAGGTGGCCTGGGCCTGGCACCGGATCGTCGCCGACCGTGGTCTGATCCGGGTCGAGGGGCTCGCGGCCGAGGTCGGGTGGAGCCGTAAGCGGCTGTGGTCCCGGTTCCGGTCTCAGCTCGGCCTGCCGCCCAAGCGCGCCGTGCGGCTGGTCCGCTTCGACCACGCGGCCCACCGTCTGGTCACGGGTGAGGGCGCGGCCCGGGTCGCGGCCGACACCGGCTACGCCGACCAGTCCCACCTGCACCGGGACGTCATGGCCTTCGCCGGGACGACCCCCGCGTCCGTGGCCGGCGAAACGTTCCTCGCCGTCGACGACATCGCGTGGCCCGGCCGGGGAACGCCCGCGCCCCTCGGTGACCACGGCCTTCGGCGACACGCGCGAAGGCTTCCGCGGTGAGCGGAGCCGAGGCGTCCACGCGGCGGTGAAGGGCGTGGCGACCCGTGTGACGCCGCCGGGCGCCTCGGCCGTGCTCAGGGGTGACCGTCCCGCGTCACCCGCAGCGGTTGACGTGGCTGAAGTCCACGACCACGCGCTCGGGGCTGTGCAGCTTGGTGACCTTCCACGTGGGTTTGGTCCGGAACGCGGTTCCGAAGGTGACGACCCCTTCGAAGTCCCCGGTCAGGGCCAGGCCCTTCAGCTTGTACAGCGGGATGTTCGCCAGTCGGGGGCCCCTGTAGACCGACGAGCCCGCGTTGTTGTGGGCGACCGCGGGAGACAGCCTGATGGACAGGAAGTAGTTGCCCGCGAGCGGGACCTTCCTCCCGGAGGGGTCGTAGCGGAGTGTGCCGACCCGGCTGACGCCGACGGACGGGGTGCCGCCCTGGACGTCGATGACGAGCCTGTCATAGGTGCAGTGCCCGGCCCACCGGGCGTTGACGACACGTGCGGGCGACGTAGGTGTGGCGGCCGCCTTCGGCTGGGTGACCGCGGATGCGGGGATCGTGGCGCCGACGGCGGTGAGAACGAGGCCGGCGACCAGGGCTGCGCGGGATGGGTGCTGGTGCATGACGCCCCCGGAGTTTTCTGTTGAAGGGGACACTGTTTCACTGGTGGAGACACGTCCGGGGACCGAATGGTTGCAGTCCCGGGGACTTGTCGTGGCGTGTTTTCGCCGTGGGCCCGGATCAAGCGGCGGCGGCCGCCCGCACGGCCGCGTGCACGGCCCTGGCGAGGCGGGCACCCCACAGGGAGCGGGGCCCGGCGAAGGCCTGCACCTCTTCCCCGGGACGCGGGACGCGCGCGGCGATGCACACGGCGTCGGTAGGCGTGCCGGAGCAGTCGTGCCCGGTCTCCAGGAGAGCCTGCACCTTGGCCTCCGTGACCGTGCCGACCGCGTTCACCAGCGCCGCGTCACCGAGTGCCACCGGAAGCGCGGCGACGATGTTGATCGTGCCCGGCACGACGGGGCGGGGCACGGACTCGGCCGGGGCCGCGGCCCATCCTCGTACCCCCAGTCCGGCCGTGACGACCGCCTCGACGCCCGTGTCGTGGGCGGCGGCGTACCGGGTGACGTCGGCGGCCGTCATCAGCCCGACCCCCGGCCCCCGCGCGCCGGCGGTACGGGCCAGTTCGGCGAGGTGTTCGCCCGGGTCGGTGCGTCGATAGCCGTGCGAGACCTGGGCGTTCAGGACCCAGGCACGTTCCGCGATGCCCCCGCCGAGGACCGCGCTGCTGACCATCCGCCACCCTGCGCCCGCCCGCCAGAGCAACGCGTTCAGCCGCTCACCGTCTTCGACACGGGTGAGGTGCCGTACCGAGATCAGACCGGTGGCGGGGCGGGGCGGCGGAACGGCTGCGGTCACCGGACGGAACTCCTCGGGGGGTGGGTACGAGCCGATCGTACGGCCTGGTGGGGATGCCCCTGTCCGGTCGGGGGACGGCGTGCGGCAGCGCGGCCCCGAGCGGTGCGAGGGGGTGGACGACGGTGTCGCGGGGCGGGTGGGGACGGCCGGGTCCGCTTCGCGCGGGACGTGGGTGCACCGGCTCGCGGTGGGCGCGGTCGTGCCGGTGCGGCGGGCCCCCGGGCCCGCTCACCCGCGGATCCGGGACCTCTCACCCGGAGTGAAGGATCCGAAAGCGTTCGGGGTCCGCCGGATCCCGGTCGACGACCTGGACCGGCGCCCAGGCCCACTGCCAGACACCGGTGCCCGGCACCCGGGAGAACCTGATCCGTCCGCGGGTGCCCTCGACGTCGACGCGCGGCCAGCACGCGGCGACACCCGCCCGGTCCCCGGCTCCGGAGCGCAGGACGTCGGCGAGGACGGTGACGGTGTCGTAGCCCTCGAAGGCGACGAAGGAGGGTGCCCGGCCCAGCCGCTCGCGCAGGGCCTTCCCGACACGCGCGCCCAGCGGCCCCAGGTGCTCCGGCAGGTAGCGCAGGAACGGGACGGCGGTGCCCTCGCCGCCCAGCAGCGCGGCCCATTCGCCGAACTCCGGCTGTCCGGCCGGGGCCCCGATCATCGTCTCGGCGAGGCGCCGGTCACGGCGGACCGACCTGACGATCGACACGGCGGGCTCCGGATGCCCGACCAGGAGGAGGAGTGCCGTCGCGCGACGGCCGACGAGTTCGTCGCACACGGCGGCGGGGGTCAGCGCGCGCATGTCGAGTTCGACGACGGAACCGCCGTGCGGGGCGAGGTGATCCCTCAGGACTGCGGCCCCGGACGCCCAGTAGGCACTCGGATCGGCCGCCACGGCGACACGGCTGTGGCCCGCGCCCAGAAGGAAGTCCGCGTAGATCCTCCAGCCGTGGGACTGCGCCGGGGCGACACGCGCGACCCACCGCGTCGGCTGTTCGGTGAGCGTGTCGAGAACCGCCGACGAGCAGAGGAACGGCACACCGAGGGCGTCGGCCCTGGCCGCGGCGGCGCGGGCGACGACGCTGTGGTACTCCCCCACCAGGGCGGCCACGCCCAGCCGGGCCAGTTCGTCCACGGCGGCCACGGCCTTCCGCGGATCGGCCGCGGTGTCCCGCACCACCAGTTCGAGCGGCCTTCCGGCGATCCCGCCGGTGTCGCCGACCTCGCGAACGGCCAGTTCGAGTCCGGCGAGCAGGTGCCGGCCCGCCTCGGCCCAGCCGGGCCGGCTCAGGGGGACGAGGGCACCGATCCGGACGGATGATCCGTCGGTCCGCGTCCCCGCGGACGGCGACGGCACGGGCGGTGATGGTGGCATCTGCATGTGCTGCTGTCTCCCCTGTGGACCGTGTGCTCGTCCTCATGGGCGTCGGTCCGGTCGCGGGGCGGTGGGTACCGCTCCGCGACCGGACCCGGATCGCGCCAGGAGGTTGTCCGTCCCTTCCTACTCGTAGGTGACGGTGACCGGGGCGCGCACGCTGCGGCGCGGGAGCGTGATGGTCAGCACCTTCGAGGTGTCGTCCCAGTGGTACGCCTGCGGGGACAGGCGTGTTCCGGACACCGAGACCTCGGTGGGTGCGTGGGTCCCCATGAGCGCGATCGTCCACCGGCGGGTCTTCACCTGACCGGCGAAGGAACCGCGCGCCGGCCCGATCGACACCGTGTGGCGCTGCCCCTTCTGCCGGTACCGGATCGTCGTCGTGGCGCTCCGGCCCTTGCCCTGGGTGATGCCGTCGTCCTCGTAGAGACGGAACGTGCCCGGCCAGCCGGCGGCGACGGTGAGTGTGACGTCGGTCAAGGGGTTGCGGTCGTTGCCGGACACGTCGTGCGTGCGGGTGGGCAGGATGCCGCCCGCCCTGACGAAGACCGGCAGCGAGTCCAGGCCGGTGGTGACGTCCCGGGTTCCCCCGCCGGTGTAGGTCTCGCCGGTGAAGTAGTTCGTCCACTGGCCGGGCGGGAGCCAGACCGAGGTGGTGGCGGAGGTTCCCGGCGTGGTCACGGGGGCGACCAGGACGTCGGAGCCGTAGAAGTACTCGCTGCCGGCGACGGCGTACGCCTGGGGGTCGTCCGGGTACTCCAGATAGGTGGGGCGGACGATGGGCACGCCGGTGCGGTTCGCCTCCTCGGCGAGCGTGTAGGTGTAGGGCACCAGGTTCTCGCGGAGGTTGAGGAACTTGTCGGCCGACTGCCGCGCCGCGGGGCCGTACTGCCAGGGCAGTCGGTCGCTGTGGTTGCTGTGCAGCCGGTCGACGGGCTGGAACGTGCCGAACTGGACCCAGCGGGCGTACAGGTCGTCGGGGAGTTTGCGTGTGGTGCGGCTCTGCCCGCCCTCGGTGTACTTCTCCGAACCGGCCAACCCCGTCGTGTCGTTGTGGCCGCCGATGTCATGGGTGATGGCGGCCATCCCGGTCGCGGCGGACTCCCCGGGGCTGTAGCCGACCTCGTACTTCAACGCGCCCCAGGTCGAGGAGGTGTCACCGGTGAAGTGGACGGTGCTGCGCTTGTCGGCCCACGGCCCGGTCGGCAGCCCCTGCTGGCCGCTGTACCCGGCCGCCTGCAACGAGCCGTACGCGCGGGAGAGGACGAATCCGCGGCCGCCGAGGTTCGAGGAACCGGCCGTGGCGTACTGCTGGTTGATCCAGGCGTCGGGCGTGACGCCCCGCAGCGACGACTGCGACGCGTCGCAGCACCAGTCGAGCCACCAGAAGTCGTTGCCCTGTCGGTCCATGGTCCGGTGCAGGTCCATGTACGCCTTGAGCTGGTCCGGGTCGCCGAAGTCGAAGGTGTAGCAGTTGTTCTCGACGGAGGCCCCGGACGCGCAACCGCCCTTGGTCAGCTTGCCCTTGGCCGTGGCCTGCGCCTGGGCGAACTGGGGGTCAGAGGCGAGGATGCCGGGGTGCACGTTGAGCGTGTTGTGCAGTCCCTGCGCGGCGGACCAGTCGAAGAAGCCCTGGGGGTCGGGGAATTTCGCCGGGTCCATCTCCCAGCCGCTCCAGGTGTTCACGGCCTTGAAGTCCGTGTCGGTCACCAGGACGTCCAGCGGGACGCCTTCGGAACGGAACGCGGGGAGGATCGTGTTCTGGTAGTCCGCCGCCGTACGGTCGATGTACTCCGAGTACCAGACGCCGTAGGCCCATTGCGGCAGCAGGGCGGGCGGGCCGGTCAGAGTGGCGAGATCGGTCAGCCCGCGCTTGTAGTCGTGCCCGTAGCCGAAGACGTAGCCGTCCTGGTAGGGCGCGCCGCCGTGGCCGGGGCGGGGGGTCGCCCTGTGGGCCGTGGCGTCGTACACCGCTGACGACGTGTCGTCGAGGAGGTACCAGCCGTCCCGGTTGAGCAGGCCGGGCGTGGTGGGGACCGAGCTCTCGTTGCCGGTCACCCCGTCGAGGCCGCGGCGGTAGCCGCCGAGCGCGAGGTGGGGCGGGGGCGCGGCCGTGCCGGGGGCGGCCGCCGAGACGGTGTCCGCGTTGATGTGGCAGCTCGCCGTGTCGGGACAGCCGAGGGTGACGTCGTTCGTGCCCGCGGTCAGGGTGACGGGCAGTGAGGCCGTCTGCCAGTCGTCCCAGTTCGTCGTCGCGGGGAACGACAGGGTGCCGGTGGTGCCCCCGGCGGAGACGGTGGCGGTGCGCTGCTGGTGGAGGCCGTCGCCGCCGACTCCGTTGGCGTACCGCACCCGGAGGGTGTAGACGCCGTCGGCGGGCACGCCGGTCACCCGGGTCGTCAGACTCGTTCCCTGGTGGAGGTCACCGACGAAGCCGTTGCCGGCGTATCCCTTGTGATCGGTGGCGGCGAACGCCGTGCCCCCGATGCGTCCGGCCTCCGCCTCGCAGCTCGCGCCGTACGCGCAGTCCGTGATCGCGGTGCTGGAGACGGGCGGGTAGGCGTCGCCGGGCCGGACGAGGGCGACGCTGTCGACGTTGACGTCGCCGGAGTCCGAGGCGGTCCGGGTCAGGGCGACGGTGTGGTGACCCGCGCCGAGCCGGACGCTCGCCGAAGTGACGTTCCAGGTGTCCCAGTTCGCCGTGACCGGCAGGGACACCGTCTGCTGCGCGCCGCCGTCCACGGTGAGCGTCAGCGTGCGGGTACGGGTCTGGCCGTCCCCGCCAAGGGAGTTGGCGTAGCGCAGGGCGAACTGGTACGTCCCGGCGTCTTTGACATCGATGTCAGCGGATGCCGAACTGCCCGTGCCCTCGAATCCCGCGGCGAATCCGCTCCCGGTGTGGCCGGCGTGGTCGGCGGCGACGGAAAGCCCGTCGAGACTCAGGTTCTCCGCCTCGCAGAGCGCGCCGGGCCCGCAGGTCAGCCGCTGCCAGGGAGCGGCGGTCACCGGAGTGTCGCCCGCCGTAGACCGCAGGGAGAAGTTCTGGGCGCTGAAGGGGCCCGAGTCGACTTTGTAGCGCAGGCTCATCGCGCTCGTCCTGATGGTGAGCCAGCCGTCGGACGTCGTGGCGCTGTACGCGGTCGGCTCGAACCCCTCGCGGCCGATGGCGTTGAACGTCGGGTCGTCGGTGAACTTCCGGTCCCCCGCGTATTCGGTGCGGATCAGCGTGGGCGAGAGGATCTCGAAGCGGGCGCTCCCCGCGGAGACGGTCGGGAGGCGCAGGCCGTGCGCACCACCCGCTGACGGTAAGTCGGCGCCCGTCAGGGTCGTGGTGGCTGCCACGGCGAGGGCGGCGGCGCTCGCCCGCCGCCGTACGGTTCTCGGCCGTCGCCTCTTCGACGCCTTGGACGTCTTCGACGCAGTCGTCATACGCAACATCCGTTCTGCTCTCAGCAGGGGGACGCGCCCCCCTGTGCCGGTCGAGACCCGGAGTCGCCTTGCCGCCCGCGGGCAGTGTTCGGGCTGCGGCATCCTCCGGCGGTGCGGCGGTGCGGCGGTGCGGCGGTGCGGCGGTGCGGCGGTGCGGCGGTGCGGCGGTGCGGCGGTGCGG
>NZ_KZ626849.1 GCF_002911015.1 Streptomyces populi | reverse complement strand
TGTCGACGTGCCCGGCCACGATCGCCGTGCCGCGTTCACCGGGGCTGGTCCCGGCCTCGTACCAGCCCGCCAGGTTCTTCTTCCGCGCGGGCGGCACGTCCAGGCTCCCCTGCGGGGTGAGGCCGAGGCCGATCAGGGGCGCGTCCACGTCGATGGCGGGGATGCGGATGCGGTCCGGCGGGGAGTGCGGCATCGCGGCGGCGGCGGAGCGCGCCCCGTCCCCGGAGGCCGCCGCCTGTGCCGCGGACGGCTGGGGCGGCGGGTGCGCCTCGGTGCCCCGGCTCAGCAGCCAGGCACCCGAGCAGAGGGCGACGAAGGTGACCGACGCTATGGCGGCATTGCTGACCCGGCGCACGCGAGCCTCCTCACGGGTTTCCTTCCGGGACGGGCCGGGGCGGGGCGGGACGGGCCGGCGCCCGCGACGGCCGGGGTGTGCTGGGGGTGCCGGTCCCTTCCCCCTCCGGGCCGCGAGGGGCGTCGGGCCACGGAGGGGGAGGGACGGCGGTACCGGCGGACGGACAGCGGAGGGTGTCCGTCAGATCCCGTCGCCTCTCGCCCGGCGATGCAGGAGCCAGGTACCGCCCGCGGCGGCGACGGCCAGTGCCGCCACTCCCGCCGCGGTCTGTACGGGGTCGGGGCCCAGCGCGCCGCCGACACCCGTGTCCACATGCCCGCGCGGCTGGACCTGCTCGCGCGCGGCGGCCAGGGTCACCAGGAGGTCGCCGGTGACGCGGCGGCCGTGGGAACACGTCGCGACGATCTCGTACGTCCCCGGCTGCGCGCTCGGCGGCACCTGGAACTGGCCGATCGCGTCGTGCTCGTGCGCGCTGGCGGCGAGCGTGAAGGAACCGCCGCCCACCGCGTCGGCGTCCCCGCTCGCGGTGCCGTCCGAGCCGCACGCGGCCGTGTTGACGGTGACCTCGGCGCCCGGGACGACGCTGGAGGGGAACACCTCCAGACTCCCGGTGTCCTCGCCGTACACGGGCGCGGCGGCCAGTGCCGCGACGGCGACGGCGAGCGCGGTACCGGTCAGCAGCCGGGCGGTACGTCGCATCGTGCCAGCTCCTTGGAGGGGGCGCGGCCCGCGGCACCCCCAGGTGCCGCAGCGTCGGTCGCGCCCTGCCTTTCCGAGGTAAGTGGCACACGGCCGCGACCGCTCTCTGATGGTGCGTCAGAAATGATGTGAACGGGTGTCAGGCGGGAGGCCGGAAGGGGGAGGAGGTTCCGGCATTCCGGCAGGTCACCGGTCTGCGCCCGGTGTATCGCACACGGGGATCGGAAGGGGGCCGGGCGCGGGTGTGAATGGGTGACCGGCTCGCCCGGCGGTGGCCCCGGCCGTCCGTCCGGCCCGGGCCGCCGGCCGGAGGTCAGAGCGCGGACCGGTCCCGATCGCGGCCCGGGAGGCGGGCCGGGAGGTGCGCCGGGATGTGTGCCGCATCACACGACGGCGTCCGGGAGGCGCGATGATTTCCGGGCGGTCCGCCGGTCTTCCCCCATGTGATCCGGACGCGTGCGACGGTGGGAGCGCGCGACGCGGCCGAGAACGCGTGACGTGGTCGAGACAGCGACGAGGAGCGAGTCCCATGCGCATCGTGGTCAGTGAGTTCATCAGCCTGGACGGTGTCGTGCAGGCGCCGGGCGGTCCCGAGGAGGACACCGACGGAGGCTTCGCGCACGGCGGCTGGTCCCATCCGTACTTCGACCCGGAGGTCGTGGGCGGCGCGTTCGCGGCCGGGCTCTCCGGCGCGGCGGGGCTGCTGTTCGGGCGCCGCACCTGGCGGACGATGGCCGCCGCGTGGCCCGAGCGGGCGGGCGACCCGTTCGCCGACCGGATGAACTCCCTGCCCAAGTACGTGGTCTCCGGCACCCTCGGCGAGGCCGAGCTGGCGGTCTGGGACAACACCACGCTCATCCCGGCCGGCGAGGCCGTCGCCCGGATCCGTGACCTGCGCGCGGCCGAGGGCGGCGACCTCGCGATGATGGGCAGCCCCACCCTCGTCCGCACCCTGCTGGCCGAGGGCCTGGTCGACGAGCTCCAGCTCATCCGGATGCCGGTGATCCTCGGCGGCGGCAAGACGATCTTCCCCGGGGACGGGATGAAGCGCCCGCTCGTCCACGTCTCCACCGTCACCGCGAAGACGGGCGCGGAAGTGAGCGTGTACCGGCCGGTCCGGGAGGACGAGGACTAGGACCCGCCGGGGGCGGACATGCTCACGGCAAGCCGTGGGCAGGCGAACCTGACGGCGCCTGCCCACGGTGACCGGGGTCCGTCGGAACCGGTCAGCCCACGGAGACCGCCGACCACGCCGCGGCCACGGCGGCGTACTCGGTGCTGCCCGCTCCGTAGAGGTCCTTGGCCGCGTTCAGCGTGGCGGTGCGCGCTCCCGCGTAGTTCGTGGACGAGGTCATGTAGACCGTCAGCGCGCGGTACCAGATCCTGCCCACCTTGTCGTGGCCGATGCCGGTGACCGTGGCGCCGTTGCAGGTGGGGGAGTCGTAGGCGACGCCGTTCACGGTCTTCGCCCCGCTGCCCTCGGAGAGCAGGTAGGCGAAGTGGTTGGCGACGCCCGAGGAGTAGTGGACGTCGAGGTTGCCGACCGAACCGCTCCAGCAGTCGGCCGAGTTGCCGTCCTTGGAGGGCTTGTCCATGAACCGCAGGGCGGGTTTGCCGAAGCCGGAACGGACGATCTCCTCGCCGATCAGGTAGTCACCGGGGTCCGAGGCGTTGTCCGCGTACCACTCCACCATGGTCCCGAAGATGTCGGAGGTGGCCTCGTTCAGGCCGCCGGACTCGCCCGAGTACGTCAGCGCCGCCGTCTTCGAGGTCACCCCGTGCGACATCTCGTGCCCGGCGACGTCGAGGGCGACCAGCGGCCCGAACGTCGAGCCGTCACCGTCGCCGTACGTCATGCAGAAGCAACTGTCGTCCCAGAAGGCGTTGTTGTAGTTCTTGCCGTAGTGGACGCGGTTGTACGAGCCCTTGCCGTCGCCCGCGATGCCGTTGCGGCCGTGGACGTTCTTGTAGTAGTCCCAGGTCTCGTTCGTGCCGTACTGCGCGTCCACCGCCGCGGAGGAGCGGTCCGAGGACGTGCCCGTGCCCCAGTGGTTGTCGGTGTCGGTGAAGAGCGTCGCGGGCGCCCGGCTGAAGCAGATCCCGAAGATGCACAGGTCCGTCTTGTTCGCCGCGTCGCCGGTGTACGTGTTCCCGCGCGTCGGGTCCTTGAGCTGGTACGTCGATCCGGACGCGGTCGTCTCCAGCGCGACCGTGCCGCTGTAGAGGGAACTGCCGTCGCCCGTCGCCGTCTCGACGCTGTCCCACGCGTCGATCCGCGCGCCGGTGCGGGCATCGGTCAGGACCGTGCGGGCGACCGGGTTGCCGAGCCCGTCCTGGCCCACCGCGTCGGTGCGCCAGGCGAGCCGCGGAGCGCCGTGCAGGGCGTCGACGACCAGTCGCGGCCGGGCCGTGACCTTCTTCAGCGTCTCCCCGCGGTTGGCGGCGCGCAGCGCGTTCACCGCGAGGCCGGCCGCCTTCGCGCCGGAGAGCTCCGGGGTGACGCTGTTCAGCGAGATCGCCTCGGCGGTCGCGCGGTCGGTGCCGCGGTACGAACCGTCCGGCTTCAGGTGGACCACGAAGTCGCCTCCGAGCACGGGGAGTTCGCGGTAGGTCCGGTCGTAACGCACGTGCTGGGCGCCGTCCTTGTCGACGACGACGTCCCGCACGGTGGTGTGCTGGGCGGAGGTGAGGCCCAGGTTCGCGGCATGGGCCGCGAGCGCCGAGGCCGCGTTCTCGACCGCGGTCGCCCGGGTCGGCGCGCCGGCGGCGTTCGCGGCCGGGGCGAGCGCGGCGGCCAGCAGGGTGGCCGTGGTCACGGCGGCGCCGGCGGCGGCGAGGGAGGAACCGCGGATGTGCCGTATTCGACTCATCGGTCTCCTTGGGGAGGTGCCTCGGAGAGGCGTGTGGGGGAAGGGCGTGGGGGAGGGGCCTGTGGGGGCGGCGCTGAGATTCGCTCCGATTTAAAGGTGCATGACATGTCATGTCCATAGAGATGACATGGTGTGTGCGAGATGCGGCGAGAATCGTCTCCGTACCCTCACGAATGGAGGCGCTCATGGAACTGCCGTCCTGCCTGGCCGTCCTGACCACGACGGACGCGGCGGAGAAGGCCGAGGCGCTGGCCCGGGGCGCGGTGGCGGCGCGGGTCGCGGCCTGCGCCCAGGTCTCGGGGCCGGTCACGTCCGTCTACCGCTGGCAGGGCGCCGTGGAGACCGCGTCCGAGTGGAGGGTCCAGTTCAAGACGACCGCCGCGCGCTACCCGGCGCTGGAGGAGTACCTCCTGGGCGCCCACGACTACGACACGCCCGAGATCATCGCCACCCCGGTCGTGGCGGGAAGCCCGGACTACCTGCGCTGGCTGGAGGAGGAGACGGCCCCTTGAACCCCGTCGACCCCCGCGGCGAAGCGGAGCTGCCCTTCTTCGTCTACGGCACCCTGCGGCCCGGCGAGCACAACCACGACCTGTTCCTGCGCGGCCGTACCCGCTCCGAGGAGCCGGGGCGGATGCGCGGCCTCGTGCTGTACGCCGGGCCCGGATACCCGTACGCCGTCGACGAGCCCGGTGGCGCGGTGCACGGCGAGATCGTGACCGCGCGGCCCGGGGCGTACGGGGAACTCCTCGCGGAGCTGGACGAGTTGGAGGAGTACGCGCCGGGCGACGCGACGAGCCCGTACGAGCGGGTCGCGCGGGACGCCGTGCGCGCGGACGGCGTCACGGTCGTGCGGACCTGGGTGTACGTCGCCGCGCCCGCGGTGGCGGCCCGCCTGCGGTCCGGCGGTGAACTGATCGAGGACGGGGACTGGCGCCGTCAGCGGTTGCCCTGATCCTCCGGCCCTGACTGCCCTGGCTGCCCGGCACTCCCGGGAGCCTCCGTCGAGCCCGAGCCCGAGCCCGAGCCCGAGCCGGGGCCGGGGCCGGGGCGCCCGCCCGGCTCGGGGGTGTGCGCCGAGCAGGAGGAGACTCCGATGCCCAGGGCGGCGCCGACGGCCGCCCCGCTGAGCGCGAGGACACGTCGTCGGGTCAAGTCGCGGTCGGCCATGGCCGCACCCTAGGGGCGGGAGGGGCCGCGGCTCCGGGGGCGCACGGAACGGCCACCCGCACGGGTGCACCCCGGGCCCGGCGGGAACCGCGGCGCGCCCGTCCCGGGCCGGGCCTCAGTCCTCGCGCACCGCCTCCACCCGCACCGCGCACGTCTTGAACTCCGGCATCCGGGAGACCGGGTCGAGGGCCGGGTTGGTGAGCGTGTTGGCGCGGCCCTCCCCGGGCCAGTGGAAGGGCATGAACACGGTGTCGGGGCGGATGGCCGTCGTGATCCGGGCCGGTGCGACGGCCCTGCCCCGCCGGGACACCACCGTCACGGCGTCCCCGTCCGCCGCGCCGAGCCGGGCGGCCAGCCGCGGGTGCATCTCCACGAACGGGCCGGGCGCGGCGGTGTTCAGCTCGTCGACGCGCCGGGTCTGGGCACCCGACTGGTACTGGGCCACCACCCGTCCGGTGGTCAGCAGCACCGGGTACTCGTCGTCCGGCTCCTCGGCGGCGGGCCGGTGCGACACGGGAACGAACCGCGCCCGTCCGTCCTCGGTGGCGAACCGGTCCAGGAAGAGGCGGGGCGTGCCCGGGTGGTGCCCGCCGGAGCCGTCGCCGTCCGCCGGGGCGTCCGGGTCCGCCCCCGGGGAGGTGCCCCCGGGACCGGTCCCGCCCGTCCCCGGGGCCGTCCTCGGGTTCTCCGGAAGCCCCTGCCGGTCCTCCGGGCCCGCGCCCGTGTCCTCGGCGTCCCCGTCCGGGTCCTCCCGGGCCGGGCAGGGCCAGAACACCCCGTTCTCCTCCGCCAGCCGGCGGTAGGTGATCCCCGAGTAGTCCGCCGGGCCGCCCGCGCTCGCCCGCCGCAGTTCCTCGAAGACCTCCTCCGGGTCGGTGGGGAAGCCCTTCTCCACCCCGAGGAGCGCGGCGAGTCCGTGCAGCACCTCGAGGTCGCTGCGGACCCCCTCGGGCGGGGCGAGCGCGCGCCGGCGCAGCAGCACACGGCCCTCCAGGTTCGTCGTCGTGCCCGTCTCCTCCGCCCACTGGGCGACCGGCAGCACGACGTCCGCGAGGGCGGCGGTCTCGGAGAGGACGACATCGGCGACCGCGAGGAAGTCCAGCGACCTCAGGCGTTCCTCGACGTGCGCGGCGCGGGGCGCGGACACCACCGGGTTCGACCCCGTCAGCAGCAGGGAGCGGATGTCCGTCCCCAGCGCGTCCAGGAGTTCGTACGCGCTGCGCCCGGGGCCCGGCAGGGAGGCGGGGTCGACGCCCCACACCTCGGCCACGTGCCGCCGCGCCGCCGGGTCGGTGAGCTTGCGGTACCCGGGCAACTGGTCGGCCTTCTGGCCGTGTTCGCGTCCGCCCTGCCCGTTGCCCTGCCCGGTGAGGCAGCCGTACCCGGACAACGGCCGGCCCGGACGCCCGGTGGCCAGGCACAGGTTGATCCACGCGCCCACGGTGTCGGTGCCCTTGGACTGCTGCTCGGGCCCGCGCGCGGTCAGGACCATCGCGTTCTCCGGCTCGCAGAACATCCGCACGGCGGCGCGGAGTTCGGGAACGGACACCCCCGTGATCCGTTCCACGTACTCCGGCCAGTGCGCCATCGCCGCCGCCCGCGCCTCCTCCCAGCCGCTCGTGCGGTCCCGGACGTACGCCTCGTCCGTACGCCCCTCGGCGACGACCAGGTGCAGCATCCCGAGCGCGAGCGCCAGGTCCGTCCCCGGGCGCGGCGCCAGGTGCAGGTCCGCCTGTTCGGCCGTGCGGGTGCGGCGCGGGTCGACGACGATCAGGGTGCCGCCGTTCTCCCTCAGCTCGGTGACGAACCGCAGCGCGGGCGGCATCGTCTCGGCGAGGTTGGAGCCCACGAGGATCACGCAGCCGGTCCGCGGGACGTCCTCCAGCGGGAAGGGCAGTCCCCGGTCGAGACCGAAGGCCCTGACGCCGGCCGCCGCCGCGGACGACATGCAGAAGCGGCCGTTGTAGTCGATCTGCGAGGTGCCGAGGACGACACGGGCGAACTTCCCGAGGGCGTAGGCCTTCTCGTTGGTCAGCCCGCCGCCGCCGAACACCCCGCACGCGTCCGGCCCGTGGTCCGCGCGCGTACGGGCGAGCCCCTCGGCGACCCTGGACAGGGCCTCGTCCCAGCCGGCGGGCACGAGGACGCCCCCGGTGCGGACGAGGGGCGAGGTGAGCCGTACCCGGGACGACAGCAGCGCGGGCGCCGTCCGCCCCTTGCCGCACAGGGCACCCCGGTTCACCGGGAAGTCCGCGCGCTCGGCCACCTCGACACCGCCGCCCGGCGCGGGCGTCAGGTTCATCCCGCACTGCAGGGCGCAGTACGGACAGTGGGTGGGCGTCACGGAGGCCGTCATGGGCCCCAGCCTGCGGCGGAAGTGTTACGCGGCGGGGAGGCGGGCGTTACGCCACCGGGGCGGACACCTCCCGCCGGCCCCGGACCCGCGGTGAGATCCTCCGCGCGGGACCCCGGGTCGTGGCCCGTGCCCGGCACCGCGCGTCCGGCGGGCCGCCGCCGGTGCCCCGGGTCAGCGGGCCGTCGCCAGGGCCCGGCCCACCCCGTGCTCCTCCGGGCCGAGGAACCGCGGATCCGGCTCGAACACCGCGTCCAGCGCGGCCTTGCCCGCCGCGAAGATCTCCCGGGTGTTGCCGTAGTACCAGGTGACGTCCTGCCGGGCGGCCACGCCGATGCCGTACGAGCGCACGCCCGCCGCCCGGCACAGGGCGAGCGCGCGCCGGATGTGGAAGTCCTGGCTGATCAGGACGGCCTCGTGGACGCCGAAGATCTTCCGGGCGCGGACGCAGGAGTCCCAGGTGTCGAAGCCGGCGTAGTCGCTGACGATCCGCCGGCCGGGCACCCCGTGCGCGGTGAGGTAGGCGCGCATCGCGTCGGGCTCGTCGTAGTCCTCGCGGCTGTTGTCGCCGGTGACGAGGACGACCTCGATCCGGCCGGCCCGGTACAGCTTCGCGGCGGCGTCCAGCCGGTGGGCGAGGTACGGGGACGGCTCGCCGTCCCACAGCCCCGCGCCGAAGACGATCGCGACCTCGGTGCGCGGGGCGTCCGCCGTCGTCCGCAGCCGGTCGCCCGTCGACACGCGCAGCCAGGTCGCCGGGAGCAGCGCCAGCACGCACAGGACCATCAGCGCCTGCACGGCCCGCCGCCGCCCCTCGCGCGTGCGCGGCAGCGGCGGCAGGCGCAGCGGACGGAGCCCGCGGAAGCCCGGAATCCTCGGGCGCGGCAGACGCGGCATGATCGGTGTCCCCCAGGTGTCGTCACTCGCGACGGCGCGCGGCCCCGGCATCCGGCGGCCCGCGCCGGATCCGGCGTTCCCCTTCGACGGATGAAGACGCATCGTAGGGTGGCCCGGTTCGCCCGGACGCGCCGACCCCGGTCACCCGGCGGGCGAGAGCCGCAGGTCGCACCCCTCACACCGGGCCGCCGCCGTCCGGTGAACCACTGGAAAACGCCCGACACGCCCACGCAACGGCCCGGCAACCTCCTCCCGCCAGGATCGACCCATGACGGCCTCGAACCCCGCTCACGACGCCTCCTCCCACCGCCCCGGCGGCCCGCCGCCCCGCGGTGCCCACCTCGAAGGCCTCCTCGAAGGCCACCTGGACAGCACGGCGCAGCTCATGAACCGGATCGCCGGCCAGCTCGGCAGCCGGCTCAGCCTCGTCTCGCCCGACGGCACCCGCCGCCCGCCGCCGCCCGCCCTCGTGCTGGTCGCCCACGGCAGCCGCGACCCGCGCGCGCTCGCCACCGTCCGCACCCTGGTCGAGCGCGTCCGCGAGCTGCGCCCGCACCTGTCCGTGCGCCTCGGCCACATCGAGCTCAACGAGCCCCTCCTCGCCGACACGCTCGCCTCCCTGGCGGGCCGGCAGGACGCCGTCCTCGTGCCGCTGCTGCTCGGCCGCGGCTACCACGTCCGGCGCGACATCCCCGAGACCGCCGCCGCCGTCCCCGGCCTGCGCGCCCGCGTCGCCGCCCCGCTCGGCCCGCACCCGCTGCTCGTGGAGACCCTCTGCGCCCGCCTCGTCGAGGCCGGCTGGAACACCCGGACGAGCGACGCGGTCCGCCGCGCGAGCGCCGTCGTCCTCGCGTCCGCGGGGTCCCGTTCCCCGGACTCGGCCGCCGACACCCGCCGCACCGCCCAGCTGCTCGCCGAACGCCTCGGCGTCCCGGTCGTCCCCGCGTACGCCTCCGCCGCCGCGCCCACCGTCCCCGCCGCCGTGCGCTCGCTGGCCGCCCGGGGCCGCCACCGGATCGCCGTCGCCTCGTACTTCACCGCCCCCGGCCGCTTCGCCGCGCAGGTCGCCGAGGAGGCCCCCTGGATCTGCGCCGAACCGCTGGGCGACCACCCGGCGATGGCCCGCCTCGTCCTGCACCGCTACGACCAGGCCGTGGCGGCCCCCGAAGCCGCCCCGGAGCGCACCCTGGTCCCGGCCTGAGCCCGGCGGCTCCCCCGGAAGCGGCACCGCGCCGTCGGCGCTCCCGCCCCGATTGTCACCGCCTGCGTCTACTGTCGGCGTATGGAAGGCATGGCAGCGAGGACCGAAGAGACCGCACCACAGGCACACGAGAACCACACGGCCCACGACGAGTACGACGCGGCGGCCGTCGAGCGCTGGGCCGCCGAGCCCGACAAACGCCCCGGCCGCACCGCCTTCCAGCGCGACCGCGCCCGCGTGCTGCACTCCGCGGCCCTGCGCCGCCTCGCGGGCAAGACCCAGGTCGTCACCCCCGGAACCCTTCCCCAGGTGCTCGGCGCCGCCGGATCGGGCGGGGCGCCCGTCCAGTTGTGGGACGCCAGCCCGCGGACCCGGCTGACCCACTCCCTGGAGTGCGCCCAGGTGGGCCGCGAACTGGGAGCCGCCCTCGGCTGCGATCCGGACCTGGTCGAGGCGGCCTGCCTCTCGCACGACCTGGGCCACCCGCCCTTCGGGCACAACGGTGAGCAGGCGCTCAACGAATTCGCCGAGGACTGCGGCGGCTTCGAGGGCAACGCCCAGTCGCTGCGCCTGCTCACCCGGATCGAGCCCAAGCGTTTCGTGCACAGCGACACGGTGGCCTCCGCCGCCGCGGGCGACGGCCTCGTCAGCGTCGGCCTCAACCTCACCCGCGCAGCCCTCGACGCCGCCACCAAGTACCCGTGGCCGAGAGGCGCCCGTCCCGGCGATCCGAAGTCGCCGAAGTTCGGGGTCTACGAGGACGACCGGCCGGTGTTCGACTGGATCCGGAAGGGCGCCCCCGGCACGCGTACGTGCTTCGAGGCCCAGGTGATGGACTGGGCCGACGACGTGGCGTACTCGGTGCACGACATCGAGGACGGCCTGCACGCGGGCCACATCGACCCCGCCGGCCTGCACGCCGGACCGGAACGCCGGGAGATCTTCGCCGTGGCCGTCGGGCGGTACGTGCCCGAGGACACCGATCCGGCCGAGCTGTCCGAGGCGCTCGACCGGCTCCTCGGCCAGGAGTGGTGGCCGCACGGGTACGACGGGTCGGCCGTCGCGCAGGCCCGTCTGAAGGACGCCACCAGCCAGCTCATCGGCCGTTTCTGTCTGGCCGCGGAGGGCGCCACCCGCGCGCGGTACGGCAGCGGGCGCCTCACCCGGTACGCGGCGGAACTGGTCGTGCCGCGGTCCGCCAGACTGGAATGCGCCGTCCTCAAGGCGGTCGCCGACCGGTACGTGATGCAGCGCGCCGAACAGGAACTGCTCCGCGCCGACCAGCGGATCGTCGTCGCCGAACTGGCCGAGGCGCTCACCGCCCGCGCCCCCGAGGTGCTGGACCCGCAGTTCCGGGCGCTGTTCGGCCAGGCGGCCGACGACCGCGCCCGCAAGCGGGTGATCGTGGACCAGATCGCGTCCCTCACGGACGCCTCGGCGCGTTCCCTGCACCTCAGACTCACCACGCGTTCCCATGGAGACCGACAGGGGTGACCCTGCGTGGCCTGATCGGGCCACTACCCCTTCCCGCATCACGCTCCGTGCGGGACGCTCGCATATGGCGACATCCTTACGAGGAGGCATCAAGTGGTCGACGCGGATCAGACATTCGTCATCGTCGGAGGAGGCCTGGCAGGCGCCAAGGCGGCCGAGACGCTCCGAGCGGAGGGCTTCACCGGCCGCGTGATACTGATCTGCGACGAACGCGACCACCCCTACGAACGCCCGCCGCTGTCCAAGGGCTACCTGCTCGGCAAGGAGGAACGCGACAGCGTCTTCGTGCACGAGCCCGCCTGGTACGCGCAGAACGACATCGAACTGCACCTCGGCCAGACCGTCGTCGCGATCGACCGCGAGGCCAGGTCCGTCCGCTTCGGCGACGACGGCACCCTCGTCCACTACGACAAGCTGCTCCTCGTGACCGGCGCGGAGCCGCGCCGCCTCGACATCCCGGGCACCGGCCTCGCCGGGGTCCACCACCTGCGCCGCCTCGCCCACGCCGAGCGCCTCAAGGGCGTCCTCACCGCGCTGGGCCGGGACAACGGCCACCTCGTCATCGCCGGCGCCGGCTGGATCGGACTGGAGGTCGCCGCCGCGGCCCGCGAGTACGGCGCGGAGGTCACCGTCGTCGAACCCGCGGCGACCCCCCTGCACAACGTCCTCGGCCCCGAGCTCGGCGAGCTCTTCGCCGAACTGCACGGCGAGCACGGCGTCCGCTTCCACTTCGGCGCCCAGCTCACCGAGATCGTCGGCCAGGACGGCGTGGTGCTGGCCGCCCGCACCGACGACGGCGAGGAGCACCCCGCGCACGCCGTCCTCGCGGCCATCGGCGCCGCCCCGCGCACCGGCCTCGCCGAGGCCGCGGGCCTGGAGATGGCCGACCGCGCGCACGGCGGCGGCATCGCGGTCGACGAACAGCTGCGCACCTCCGACCCCGACATCTACGCCGCCGGTGACGTCGCCTCCTTCCCCCACGGCCTCTTCGACACCCGGCTGCGCGTCGAGCACTGGGCCAACGCCCTCAACGGCGGACCGGCCGCCGCCCGCTCGATGCTGGGCCGCGGGACGGCGTACGACCGGGTGCCCTACTTCTTCTCCGACCAGTACGACCTGGGCATGGAGTACTCGGGCTGGGCGCCCCCGGGGTCCTACGACCAGGTGGTGGTCCGCGGCGACGCGGGCAAGCGCGAGTTCATCGCGTTCTGGGTGAAGGAGGGCAGGGTGCTGGCCGGGATGAACGTGAACGTGTGGGACGTCACGGACCCGATCCAGCGGATGATCCGCTCCGGGGCCCAGGTGGACACCGACGCCCTCGCCGACCCGCACGTCCCGCTGGAGAGCCTGGCCCGGTGACGGGCCCGCTCCCGCGCCGTCCCGCGCCCGCCGCCCGCCCGGCGCCGGGCCGCGGGACGGCGTCCGTACCGTCCGCCGTGCCGGGGGAATCCCTGGGTGCGCCCCGGACCCGGCGGGGCGGCCGCCCCGCCCGCCCCGGGAGTGTCGGCGCGGCCCCGTAGAATCACCTCGTGGCAGGCAGGATCAATGACGAGGACGTGAAGGCGGTTCGGGACGCGGTCCCGATCGACGCCGTGGTGTCCGAGTACCTCCAGCTGCGCAACGCGGGCGGCGGAAACCTCAAGGGCCTGTGCCCCTTCCACGACGAGAAGTCACCGTCGTTCCAGGTCAGCCCCAGCAAGGGCCTCTTCCACTGCTTCGGCTGCCAGGAGGGCGGCGACACCATCACGTTCGTGATGAAGGTCGACCACCTCACCTTCTCCGAGTCGGTCGAGCGCCTCGCCGCCCAGGCCGGCATCACCCTGCGCTACGAGGAGGGCGGGTACAACCCCGCCCACCAGCGCGGCGAACGCATCCGCCTGGTCGAGGCGCACAAGGCTGCCGCGCGGTTCTACACCGAGCAGCTCGACACCAGCCCCGAGGCGGACACGGGCCGGGCGTTCCTCGCCGAGCGCGGCTTCGACCAGGCCGCCGCCGCCCACTTCGGAGTGGGCTACAGCCCCCAGGGCTGGGACCACCTCACCCGCCACCTGCGCGGCAAGGGCTTCACCGACAAGGAACTGGTCCTCTCCGGGCTCGCCCAGGAGGGCCGCCGCGGCCCCATCGACCGCTTCCGCGGCCGGCTCATGTGGCCGATCCGCGACATCGGCGGCGAGGTCGTCGGCTTCGGCGCCCGCAAGCTCTACGAGTCCGACAACGGACCGAAGTACCTGAACACGCCCGACACCGCGATCTACAGGAAGTCCCAGGTCCTGTACGGCATCGACCTCGCCAAGAAGGACATCGCCAAGAGCAGCCGGGCGGTCGTCGTCGAGGGCTACACCGACGTCATGGCCTGCCACCTGGCCGGGATCACCACGGCGATCGCGACCTGCGGCACGGCGTTCGGCGGCGACCACATCAAGATCCTCCGCCGCCTCCTGATGGACAACGGCTCGGCCCGGGTGATCTTCACCTTCGACGGCGACGCGGCCGGCCAGAAGGCCGCCCTGCGCGCCTTCGAGGACGACCAGAAGTTCGCCGCCGAGACCTACATCGCCATCGCGCCCGACGGCATGGACCCCTGTGAGCTGCGTCTGGCCAAGGGCGACGAGGCCGTCGCCGACCTGGTCGAACCCCGCACCCCGCTCTTCGAGTTCGCGCTGCGCCAGATCGTCCTGCGCTACGACCTGGAGACCCCGGCGGGACGCGCGGCGGCCCTCGACGAGGCGGCTCCGGTCGTCGCCCGCATCAAGAACAGCGGCGCCCAGCACGAGGTCGCGGTCCAGCTCGCCGGGATGCTCGGCATCCTCGACACCCAGTTCGTCGTCAAGAGGGTGGCCCAGCTGGCCCGTTGGGCCCGTGAGCGCGGCGGCGCGGGCCCCGCGCCCGCCGCCGGCCGCCCCCAGCAGGCCTACGCCGCCCCCCAGGCGCCCACCGGCGGCGGCCCGGCCCTGACCCTGCGCAACCCGGTCTTCGCCACCGAGCGCGAACTGCTCAAACTCGCCCTCCAACGGCCCGAGTTGGTCTCACCGGCGTTCGACGCCTACGGCATGGACGAGTTCACCGCACCGCCGTACGCCGCCGTGCGCCAGGCCGTCATGGACGCGGGCGGGGCCGAGTTCGGCGTCCAGGACCCCCAGGAGTACCTGGTCCGGGTCCGTGACGCCGCCCCGGACGACACGGTGCGCGCGATGGTCACCGAACTGGCCGTCGAGGCGATCCTGCGCAAGACCGTCGACGAGACCTACGCGGGCGACCAGCTCGTCATGGTCCGCCGCCGCGCCGTCGACCGCCGCATCCGGGACGTCCAGGGCTCCCTGTCCCGCCTCAGCACGGGCGGCGACCCGGCCCAGCTCGCCGCCGTGCAGAACGAGCTGTGGGTGCTCCAGCAGTACGGCCAGGCGCTGCGCGAGCGGGGCGCCGAAGCCCTCTGAGGCCCGGCGGCCGGCCCTTCGGGGATGTTCCGGGAGCGGACCCGCGGGGCCGCCGGGGCGGGACGGGCGGGCGCGGGGGCCCGGCACATGCCAATCCGGTATCCGCCGCCGGAGGTTTCGTCCCGGCTGAGCTGCGCACTCGTCCGGAGTGGTAACCACGCGGTCACGGACCGGACGCAAAAAGTCACCGCACGCCCCTCGTGGCGGCGATGTGTCGTACTCCACACTGGGTTCCGGTGCCTGAGTCCTCGGAGCGCGGCCGACCCGCACGCGACGGGTTCCCCATCCCCGCGGTTCCGCCAAACGACTGCGGGATGGACAGCGGCGAGGCCGTCGACCCCATCCCCGACGTACCGCTGCCGCACGCCTCAGCAGCGACATCCCTGGAGGTCGCCCCCGTGCAGACCCAGACCCTCGCCCAGACCGACAACACCACCGACACGGACGCGGAACCCGGCGTCGTCGGGGCGGTCCCCGCGCAGCGCCGGGCCGCCCACCACCCCGAGGGCGGCCCGGAGAACCCCACGGCGGAGACCCTCGTGGAGGGGCCCGGGGCGGAGGCCCTCGCGGAGGGGCCCGGGGCGGAGGTCGAGGTGGAGGTGGAGACCGAGGCCCCCGAGCCCGTGGAGCCGGCCCGGGCCCGGGCCGCCGACACCGGTGGCCCCTCGTCCGACCTGTTCCGCCAGTATCTGCGGGAGATCGGACGGATCCCGCTGCTCACGGCCGCCGAGGAGGTCGAACTCGCCCGCCGTGTCGAGGCAGGGCTGTTCGCCGAGGAGAAGCTGCGGCTCACCCCCGACCTGGACAGCCAGCTCGCCCTGGACCTGGACCGGATCGTCGTCATGGGCCGGATGGCCAAGCGCCGGCTCATCGAGGCGAACCTGCGGCTCGTCGTCTCCGTGGCCAAGCGGTACGTGGGCCGCGGCCTGACCATGCTCGACCTGGTCCAGGAGGGCAACCTCGGCCTGATCAGGGCCGTCGAGAAGTTCGACTACGCCCGCGGCTACAAGTTCTCCACGTACGCCACGTGGTGGATCCGCCAGGCCATGTCGCGCGCGCTCGCCGACCAGGCGCGCACCATCCGGGTGCCCGTGCACGTGGTCGAGCTGATCAACCGGGTGGTCCGGGTCCAGCGGCGGATGCTCCAGGAGCGCGGCTACGAACCCACGCCCGAAGAGGTCGCGGCCCAGCTCGACCTGTCCGGCGAACGGGTGAGCGAGGTCCTGCGACTGGCCCAGGAGCCGGTGTCCCTGCACGCCCCCGTGGGCGAGGAGGACGACGTGGCCCTCGGTGACCTCATCGAGGACGGCGACGCGACGTCTCCGGTGGAGTCCGCCGCGTTCCTGCTGCTCCGGCAGCATCTGGAGGCGGTGCTGTCGACGCTCGGCGAGCGGGAGCGGAAGGTCGTGCAACTGCGGTACGGGCTGGCGGACGGGCGGCCGCGGACCCTGGAGGAGATCGGCCGCATCTTCGGCGTCACGCGCGAGCGCATCCGGCAGATCGAGTCCAAGACGTTGAACAAGCTGCGGGACCACGCTTTCGCCGATCAGCTGCGGGGCTATCTGGACTGAGGTCTCCGGGGGCGCTGCCCCCGGACCCCCGCTCCCGGGAGTGCCGGAGCGCGGGGGCCGGGGAAGGCGGCCCTAGTCGACCTCGGCCACCGCCTGGGCGAACTGGGCCTGGTAGAGGCGGGCGTAGGCTCCGCCGGACTCCAGCAGCTCCGCGTGGGCGCCCTGCTCCACGATGGACCCGTCCTCCATCACGAGGATGGTGTCCGCGTCCCGGATCGTCGACAGCCGGTGGGCGATCACGAACGACGTCCGCCCGTGCGCCAGCTTCGCCATCGCCTTCTGGATCAGCACCTCGGTCCGGGTGTCCACGGAGCTGGTCGCCTCGTCGAGCACCAGGATGACCGGGTCCGACAGGAACGCCCGCGCGATGGTGATCAGCTGCTTCTCGCCCGCGCTGACCCCCGTGCCCTCGTCGTCGATCACCGTGTCGTAGCCGTCGGGCAGGGTGCGGATGAACCGGTCGGCGTGCGCCGCGCGCGCCGCCTCCTCGATCTCCCCGCGCGTGACGCCCACCCGTCGCCCACCACCGCCCTTGCCGGAGGCGCTGCGCGCCGCCCCTTCCACTCCGGCCCCGTACGCGATGTTGTCGGCGATCGTGCCCCCGAACAGCCAGGTGTCCTGGAGCACCATGCCGATCCCGGCCCGCAGCTCGTCCCGGGACATGGACTTCACGTCGACCCCGTCGAGGGTGATCCGGCCGTCCGTGACGTCGTAGAACCGCATGAGCAGGTTCACCAGGGTCGTCTTGCCGGCGCCGGTGGGGCCGACGATGGCCACCGTGTGACCCGGCTCCACCTTCAGCGAGAGGTCCTCGATGAGCGGCTTCTCCGGGTCGTACCGGAAGGAGACGTTCTCCAGCGCCACCCGCCCGCGCAGCTCCTCGGGACGGGCCGACACCGCCGGGTCCGCCTCCTGCTCGTCCGCGTCCAGGACCTCGAAGACCCGCTCCGCCGACGCGACACCCGACTGCACCAGGTTCGCCATCGAGGCGACCTGCGTCAGCGGCATCGAGAACTGGCGGGAGTACTGGATGAACGCCTGCACGTCACCGATCGACAGCGAGCCCGAGGCGACCCGCAGACCGCCGACCACCGCCACCAGCACGTAGTTCAGGTTCGACACGAACATCATCAGCGGCTGCATGACGCCGCTGTTGAACTGCGCCCGGAAACCGGCCTCGTACAGCTTCTCGTTCTGCTCGGCGAACTGCGCCGCCGACTCGTCCGCCCGTCCGAACACCTTCACCAGGGTGTGCCCGGTGTACATCTCCTCGATGTGGGCGTTGAGCTTGCCGGTGGTGCGCCACTGCTGCACGAAGTGCGGCTGCGAGCGCTTGCCGACCCGGGTGGCCACGACGAACGACAGCGGCACCGTGACCAGCGCGACGAGCGCGAGCAGCGGCGACACCCAGAACATCATCGCGAGCACGCCCACGATGGTCAGCAGCGAGTTGACCAGCTGGCCCATCGACTGCTGGAGGGTCTGCTGGATGTTGTCCATGTCGTTCGTCGCGCGGCTGAGCACCTCACCGCGCTGGCGCTTGTCGAAGTACGACAGCGGCAGCCGCGACAGCTTCGCCTGGAGGTCCTCGCGCATGCGGTAGACCGTCTTGTTGACGGCCTTGTTGACCAGGCGCGTCGCCACCGCCATCAGCAGGCCGGCCAGCAGGAACGTGCCCAGCGCGAACAGCAGGACCTGCCCGACGGCGTCGAAGTCGATGCCCTGGCCGGGGGTGAAGTCCGTCCCCGAGAGCATGTCGGCGACGGCGCCCTGGCCGTGCGCGCGCAGCGAGTCGAGGGCCTGGGCCTTGGTGGTCCCGGCCGGCATCTGTCGCCCGACGATCCCCGCGAAGACCAGGTCGGTGGCCCGGCCGAGGATCTTCGGGCCGACCACCGAGAGACCGACGCTCAGGACGACGGCGACCAGCATCACGTACAGCGTGGCGCGCTCGGGCTTGAACTGGGCGAGGAGCCGTCGGCCCGACACCTTGAAATCCATCGAGCGCTGGTCGGGGCCGCCCCCGGCCATCATGCGTCCCATGGGCCCGGCCATCAGGCGGCCTCCGCTTCCGTCAGCTGGGAGAGCACGATCTCCCGGTAGGTCTCGTTGTCCGCCATCAGTTCGTGGTGCCGTCCGGTGCCGACGACCCGGCCCTCGTCGAGGACCACGATCCGGTCGGCCTCCCTGATGGTCGACACCCGCTGGGCGACGATCACCACGGTCGCCTCCGCGGTCTCCTCGGTCAGCGCCGCGCGCAGTGCCGCGTCGGTCGCGTAGTCGAGGGCCGAGAAGGAGTCGTCGAACAGGTAGATCTCGGGGCGCTGCACGAGGGTGCGGGCGATGGCCAGGCGCTGGCGCTGACCGCCGGACACGTTCGTGCCGCCCTGCGCGATCGGGGAGTCCAGTCCGTTCTCCAGCGCTTCCACGAAGCCCTTGGCCTGCGCCACCTCCAGCGCGTGCCACAGCTCCTCGTCGGTCGCCTCCGGGTTGCCGTACCGCAGGTTCGTGGCGACGGTCCCCGCGAACAGGTAGGGCTTCTGGGGGACCAGTCCGACCGTTCTGGCCAGCAGCTTCGGGTCGATGGTCGCGACGTCCACGCCGTCGACGAGCACCTGGCCGTCGGTGGCGTCGAACAGGCGGGGGATCATGCCGAGCAGGGTCGACTTGCCGCTGCCGGTCGAGCCGATGACCGCGGTCACCTCACCGGGGCGGGCGAGAAGGTCGACGGACTTCAGGACCGGCTCCTCGGCGCCCGGGTAGCGGAACCCGGCGTCGCGGATCTCCAGGTGGCCGTGCCGGCGCAGCTCCACGACCGGAGCGACGGGCGGGACCACGCTGCTCTCGGTGGAGAGGACCTCCTGGATGCGCTCGGCGCAGACCTCCGCGCGCGGCACCATCATGAACATGAAGGTGGCCATCATCACCGACATCACGATCTGCATCAGGTAGGCCAGGAACGCGGTCAGGTCGCCGATCTGCATGCCGCCGCTGTCGATGCGGTGGGCGCCGAACCAGACCACCGCGATGGACGACAGGTTCACCACCGTCATGACGATCGGGAACATCAGGGCCAGCATCCGGCCGGTGGCCAGCGAGGTCTCGGTCAGCTCGGTGTTGGCGCCCTTGAAGCGGTCCTTCTCGTAGCCGTCGCGCACGAACGCGCGGATCACGCGGTTGCCGGTGATCTGCTCGCGCAGCACCCGGTTCACGGTGTCCAGCCGCACCTGCATGGTGCGGAACAGCGGGCGCAGCCGGCGCACGATGAGCGTCACGCAGACGCCGAGCGTCGGCACCACGGCGACGAGCACCGCGGACAGCGGCACGTCCAGGCCGAGGGCCAGGATGATGCCGCCCACACACATGATCGGAGCCGACACCAGCAGGGTGAACGTCATCAGCGCGAGCATCTGCACCTGCTGGACGTCGTTGGTGGTGCGGGTGATCAGCGACGGCGCGCCGAAGTGGCCCATCTCGCGCGCCGAGAAGGACTGCACGCGGTCGAAGACGGCGCCCCGGATGTCCCGGCCCACCGCGGACGCCGTACGGGCTCCGTGGTAGACGGCCCCGATGTTGCAGACGACCTGGGCCAGCGAGATGCCGATCATCAGGGCGCCGAAGGTCAGGATGTAGCCCGTGTCGCCCTTCACGACACCGTTGTCGATGATGTGCGCGTTGAGGGTGGGCAGGTAGAGCGTGGCGCAGGTCTGCAGGAACTGCAGCAGCACCAGCAGGGCTATGGGTTTCTTGTACGGACTGAGGTGAGTCCGCAGGAGTCGTATGAGCACGCGGGGTCTCTCGGAATCGTGGACGGCGGGGGTGACCGACGGGCTGTGCATGATGCACGCACCACCCCCTATCGTCGGACACTCCCCCCGCGTTACCTCAACCGATTAACCCAAGTGCGGTCCAAAAATGGACGCGGCCTCCGCCTTCGGTCGTACGTCCGATGAGGCGTCACACCCGGAACGCCCCGGGATGCGTCTGTTCGCGTACGGAGACGTACTGCTGCCGTACGGCCTGCCCCACGGCGAGTTCCTCGCCGGGCTCCAGCACCTGGGCGACCGGCCCCTGCCACATCGGCGGGGTCCGCGGGTCGAGGGTGCCCTGCGACACGCCGAGGGCCCAGGCGGCCTGACGGGCCGCGCCGAGCGCCGCGTAGTCCGCGGGCTGCGGCACGACGACCTGCGCGCCGAACAGCGCGGGCGCCACGGCCTGGACGGCGGGCAGCTCGGCCGCCGGGCCGAGGAGGAAGATCCTGCGTACGTCGACACCCCGGCCGCGCAGCACGTCCAGCGCGTCCGCGAGCCCGCACAGCATGCCCTCGAAGGCAGCCCGCGCCAGGTGCTCGGGCTTCATCGACTCCCGGCGCAGACCGGCCAGCGTCCCCGCCGTGTGCGGCAGGCTCGGGGTGCGCTCGCCCTCCAGGTACGGCAGCAGGACGAGTCCGTGCGAGCCCGGCGTCGACTTCATCGCCAGCTCGGACAGCCCCTCCAGGTCCGGCACCCCGAGGAGCTCGGCCGCCCCGCGCAGGGCCCGTACGGCGTTGAGCGTGGTGACGACCGGAAGGTGCATGCCGGTCGCGTCCGCCAGGGAGGTGATCATGCCGGTGGAGTCGGCCAGCGCCTCGGGGTGGACGGCCATCACGGAGCCGGAGGCGCCCAGCGACACCACCGCGTCACCGAGCCCGATGCCGAGCCCGAACGCCGCCGCCATGGTCTCGCCGGTCCCGGCGGATATCAGCAGCCCCTCGGGAGTGGTGCCGGCGGCCTCGGCGGGACCGAGCACGTCCGGCAGTCCGGCCTGGTGGCCGAGCGCCAGTTCGACGAGGTCCTGCCGGTACGCGCCGGTAGCCGCCGACCAGTACCCGGTCGCCGAGGCGCCGCCCCGGTCCGTGGTCCTGCGCACGGGCCGCCCGAGGAGCTGCCACACCAGCCAGTCGTGGGCCTGGAGCAGCATGCTGGTGCGCCGCGCCGCCTCGGGCTCGGTCTTGCTCAGCCAGCGCAGCTTGGTCACCGGCTGCGCGGCTCCCGGGACGCTGCCCACCGCCTGCGCCCACGCCTCGCGCCCGCCGAGCGCGTCGATCAGATCGGCCGCCGCGACCTGCGCCCGCTTGTCGCCGCCGACCATCGCGGGACGCACGGTGCCGCCCTGCGGGTCCAGCGGGACGAGCCCGTTCTGCTGGGCCGACACGCCGATGGCCTGGACGCCTTCGAGCAGTCCGCCCCCGGCGGCCTCGCCCAGGGACAGCAGCCAGGCCTGCGGATCCACGTCGGGGGAACGGCCGGCGCCGTCGACCGGATGCGGCGCGTACCCCTGCCTCAGCACGGCACCCGTGTCCGTGTCGCAGACGACGATGCGAGTGAAATCGGGCGCACTGTCCAGCCCGGCGACTATCCCCATGGCGGAAATTCTGCCGTACGGCGGGAGCCGGTGGCGCCGGGCCGGCACAAGGACCGGCGCGCACCGGGATCCCTAGGTGTTGCTGGTGCCCCAGTCGTCCTCGCCGGTGCCGTCCGCGGTGCGTTCCCGCAGGGAACGCACCCGGCCCGAGACCGAGGCGGGGACGCGGTCGCCCACCTTCTCGCCCACGGTGTGCAACGCCTTGCCCGCGATCTCGCGGCCCTGCTGGGCGGCGGTCTCGGCGGTGTTGCGCACCGCGGGGTTCTGCGCGACCTGGCGCATGGACTTCTTCAGCTGTTCGTAGCGCTCGCGTCCGGCCCGCGAGCCGAGCACGTAACCCAGGGCCAGTCCGGCGACGAACGTGAGCCGGTAGCGCATGACGGCCACCCTTCCCTTGCGTCGGCATCGGTACGGAGGGAACCGATTGGCAAAGCACCCCCCTGCTTGCGCTAATGTATGTGTCGCAGAGAGCGCACGCCCCCTGGCGAATACCCGGGTGGGTGCGTTCGATGCAGAGATCAATCCTCCGTAGCTCAATTGGCAGAGCAGCCGGCTGTTAACCGGCAGGTTACTGGTTCGAGTCCAGTCGGGGGAGCTCGATCTCCTGTAGCTCAATTGGCAGAGCAGCCGGCTGTTAACCGGCAGGTTACTGGTTCGAGTCCAGTCGGGAGAGCAACGAGAGAGGGCCCTTCGGGGTCCTTTTTCATGTCCGCAGGGATCGCTCAGGGCATGCCGAAGGTCTCCTGGTCACGGCGAAGCAGACCAGCCGGAGCAGGAGATCGTATGAGCGGCTATGCTGCGGCAGACGGCGCGCACAAATGTGCGCGGCGCGCCGTAACGGGGCGGTAGCTCAGCCGGTTAGAGCAGCGGACTCATAATCCGTCGGCCGTGGGTTCGAGTCCCACCCGCCCCACCACGTACGGCCTCCGGTCCGCGGAGACGTCCCTCGCCGGAGGCGGAAGGGCCGGCCCGGGCCGGCCTCCGGGCCGGGGCCGGAAGCGTACTGTTCAAGTGTTCGGCCCCTGTGGATCATGATCTTCATGTCGCACACCTCTCGAAGAAGGCTCCTCGCCGTTCTCGCGGCCTCCGCCGCCTCCGTCCCGCTCACCGGCGCGGCGTCGGCTCCGGCCCGTGCCGCCGGGACGACCGCCCCCGTGGATCCCTTCGCGGGGCCGGCGGGCCTCTCCTCGGCCCGTTCCTCGGTGACCCTGCCGCCGTTGGACGCCTCCTACTTCACCTCGGTGACACTCGGCGCCCCGCTCACCGCGACCGTGCTGGCGGGCACCCCGGCGCGTACCGAGGTCACCTCCGGCGGCCGGCGCGTCGCGCTGCTGACCCACGGCGCGCGGACCGTCGTGGTGCCCGGCCCGCAGCGCACGTTCGCGGAGAACAAGCGGTCCTTCGTGGACGACTTCCAGCGCACCCTGCCCGATCTGTCGCTCGGCGCGGAGGACCGGAAGTACTGGGGCACGTCTCCCGGCGGCGGCAGTTGGTCGACGCTCGGGCCGGCGGACACCGACTACTCCGTCGTGCCGGGCAGCGGTGTCGTCAGTCTCACCACCGAGAACTACAGCCGGCACGCCACCCTGCGCGACGACGAGATCACCGACGTCGACGTCCGCTGCACGGTCCGGTTCGACAAGGTACCCACCGGCCAGGCCTGTTCCGCCGCTCTGACGTTCGGCTACCAGAACACCCACAACAACTACCGGGCCCGGCTGTCCTTCCTCACCTCGGGCGCGGTCGAGCTGCGCGTCGAGAAGGAGGTCGACGACACGGTGACGCAGTTGGCGACCGCCCTCACCCTCGCCACGGGCGTGCCCGCGGGGACCGACTGGACGATCCGGGTCCGCCGGGAGGGCGGCCGGATCCAGGCCAGGGCGTGGCGTTCGGCCTCGGCCGAGCCCGCCGCGTGGGCCGTCGACGTCGGCGACGCCACCTTCTCCAAGGGCCGGGTGGGCCTGCGCGCCCTGGCCAACACCGGCTGTACGAACCTGCCGGTCAAGCTCTCGGTCAGTCGCTACGAGGTGGACGCCGCGAACTGGGAGAAGCCTCCGACCGTCACCCACGGAGACTGGGTGCGGGTGCTGCCGGAGCCGTTCGACGGAACCTGGACGGCGCAGGTGGAGCAGACGATCCGCGGCTGGGCCGGTTCGTGCGCTCCCGACGTCCTGGCCCACGCCGCGATGTTCCTCGGCGGCGCGCCGGCGGTCACGGCCGGGGCCGGACCGGCCCAGGGCGGGCAGGTGCTGGGCGAGGCCGGGTACGGCTACCTGGACCCGCAGGGCTACCGCTACGAGGGCGCCGACTTCCACGAGTACATGAACGTCGGCTGGACCTTCCCCGACGGGACCCGCACCGGGCCGGCCGGCAAGCAGGCCGGCAACCTCGACTGCTCGGGCTACACGCGGATGGTCTACGGCTATCACATGGGCGTGCCCCTGGCCGCCGGCGCGGACACGTCCGGCAGCCGGATCCCGCGCAAGTCGCGGGACATCGCCTACCACGCGCCCGGGGTGCTCGTCGACCGCACCGACGGCACCGCCCCGCCCGCCGCGGCCCTGCTCCAGCCCGGCGACCTGGTGCTGTTCAACGCGGACTCGGGCGACGACGACGCGGCCACCGGCACCGTGACCGTCGACCACGTCGGCATCTACCTCGGCAAGGACGCGGCCGGCAAGCGGCGTTTCCTCTCCAGCCGCAAGACGGTCAACGGGCCCACCATGTCCGACCTGGGCGGGGCGTCGCTGCTCGACGGCACGGGTACGTACGCGACGAGGCTGCACACCGTGCGCCGCATCTGAACCCGCCGTCCGCGGGCCGCGCGGGGGCACACCGCCCCGATACGGGGCAGACCCCCGTATCGGGGCGGTCTCCCGGGGGGCGGCAGCGTCACGGGAGGGCCGCGGTGATGGACCGGTTCCTTGACTCTCTTTCAAATGCCTTATTTCGAAAGGCTGTTGACGATCGCATTCCGGCAGTCAAAGGGCGCGCACAGGTTTCCGCGGTGTAGCTTCTACCCGTCAGTAGAGGCCTGAGCAAGGGTGGACGCGTGGCTGCCTCTTCGCAAACCGAGAAATTCGCCGCCTGCCTTCGGAAGCTGAAGGACCGCAGCGGCCGGGGTTACGACCGCCTCGGCAGGGAAGCCGGCGTCAGCGGCTCCAGTCTGCATCGGTACTGCTCCGGCCTCAGCGTCCCGACGGACTACCGGGTGGTGCACTCCTTCGCCAAGGTGTGCGGCGCCAGCGCGGAGGAACTCCGCGAACTGCACCGGCTGTGGGCGCTGGCGGACACCGACCGGAACACACCGGCCGTGACCACCGCGACCGCCACGGCCACGGAGGAGGACCCGGCACCGGCACCGGCACCGGCGCCGGACGGTCCCGCCGCGCCCGCGCCGACGGACCCCGGACCGGAGGACGCCGCCCCGCCGGAGACCGCTCCCGCCGGGGCCGGGGCCGGGGCCGGGGAGCCGAGACGGATCCGGATGCCCGAGAGGCTGTCCTCCCGCTTCGCGGTGCTGGCCACCGCGGTCGTGGCCGTGACGGGGCTGGTGGCCGGGTTCGTGTGGATGCCCGCCGACGACCCGGCGCCGGCCGACGACGGGCTGCTGTACTCCTCCGCGTGCGGGACGGTCAGCATGGGACAGCACGACGAGTGCGTGCGCGAGGTCCAGAAACTGCTGGCGCGGGCCGGGGGCGGGCTCGCCGTCGACGGGGACTTCGGACCCGAGACCCTGCGCAGGCTGACCGCGTTCCAGGTGCTGGCGGGCATGCCGGCCAGCAGCGTGGTCGACGGGCCCACCAAGAAGGCGCTCTACGCGCACGAGGTGAGCATGGAGACCTGGTCGCAGGACAGGGTGGCGAAGCGGATCCGTGAGGTGTTCACCGAGGACCCCCGCACCGCCGTGGCCGTCGCCCGCTGCGCCTCGTTCCTCGACCCGCTGTGGGTGCTGCCCAACACCAACGGCAGCCGCAACTGGGGTGTGTTCCAGATCTCCGACGTCCGTCTGCGGGAACTCGGCGGCACGCCGCGGCGCGCGTTCGACCCGGAGTGGAACATCCGGGCGGCCCACCGGCTGTGGAGCGCCCGGCACGACTTCCACGACTGGCCCTCCTGCGAGGCGGCGCTGAAGGACGCGAAGGGCGCGAAGGACGCGAAGGACGCGAAGGGTACGAAGGACGCGCCGAAGGGCTGAGGGCCGGAAGCGCGCGCCGAGAGGCCGAAGCCCGGGAGCCCCGGGTACTTCCCCGCGGTACCCGGGGCTCCCGGGCTTCGGGTCACCCGGGGCCGTGTCCCGGCCCCGGGTGACCCGGACGGCGTCAGACCGTGCCGCTCTCCCACCACCAGTCACGGCCGAGGTCGGCCCGGCTGTCGACGTGCTGGTGGTCGACGGTGTACCGCTCCAGACCGGAGAACCCGCAGGTCTCCGCCTTCTGGTAGACGGTCTTGGTGGCCACCCCGGGCACGTCGAGGTCGGCCGCGGTGCCGTACAGGTGCATGCTGTCGCTGGCCCCGCCGATGTCGGCGTTGTGCGCGATGCTGCGGAAGCCGGAGTTGACCGTGATCGGCTTGTCGCCCAGCTTCTTGCGCAGCGCCTCCAGCTTGTACATGCAGCGGCGGGCGTTCTCCTTCACCTGCGCCGCGCTCACCTTGCCGCCGTTGAAGTTGCCGCTCGCCTGGTCGTAGAACTCGCTCCAGTTGAAGTGGGCCGTGGAACCGTCCGACTGCTCCAGCGCGTTGAGCTTGGCGTGGGTGTTGGGACCGGCGATCCCGTCGTTGTCGAGACCGTACGCCGTCTGGAACCGCTTGACGGCCGCGAGCGTGCCGGGGCCGAAGTCGCCGTCGAGGCCGACCCGGGTGTGGCTCGGGCTGTCGGCCGCCCAGCCCGCGACCCGGATCTGCAGCTCCAGCACGTCGGCGCCGCTGTCGCCCTGCTTCATGGTGCGCGACCACGAATAGGCCTGCGCGGTGCCGGAGAGCAGCAGCGGGCCGAACGCCAGGCCGGCGCCGACGGCCAGCGTGCCGCGCAGCATGCTGCGGCGGTCGAGGGAGCGGCTCTCGAGGGAGCGGCCGCCGGAGGAGCGGAAGAGGAAGGTCATCGTCGTCCTTTCGGAACGGTGGTGCGCGGGGCGGGGGAAGAGGTCAGTAGGCGAGCTGGAAGTTCACGTTCTGTGCGTCGGTGTCGTAGGGGCCGACGCGCAGGACGAAGCGGGTGCCGTCCTTGACTTCGGTGGCGACCGTCGCCCACGGGGTGCCGTGGAGGGAGTACTTGTTGTCGTGGTTGCACTTGTCGGTGTGGTCGACGAACACCACGCAGGCGTACAGGAACCCCTGGTCGTCCGTGGTGAGCCGCATGTTGATGTCGCCGCACCGCGAGGACGTGGTGAAGGGGCCGTACTCCCTGGGTCCCTCCTGGTAGCGGTAGTTCAGGTTCTTCGCGCCGCCGTAGCAGCTCGTCGCGGCGGCCGAGGACTGTGCGGCGGCGGGCGCGGCACCCGCTCCCAGCAGTGCGGCCACGGTGATGAGAGCCGAGGCGAGCGCCCTGGTCCTGGTCATGGTGGTCTCCGTTCGGTGAGGTGGGTGCGAGGGTCAGAAGGCGATCTGGAAGGTGGCGGAACTGCCTTCCAGGTCCACGCCGTTGAGCACGGTGAACCTGGTTCCGTTCAGGACGTCGGTGGCGATGGTCGTCCAGCTCCGGCCGATCTTGGTCCAGTAGTTGCAGGCGTCGGCCCTGGTCCCCTGGAAGTGCACGCAGGCCCAGCCGAAATCGGCGTCGCCGCCGGTCATCCGCATGTTGATGTCCTTGCAGCGGCTCGTGGTCACGTACGGGCCGAAGTCGCGCACCTCCCCGTAGCGCACCGTGACCGCGCCGCCGTAACAGCTCGTGGCGGCGGCAGCGGCGGGGGCGGCCGAGGCGGGTGCCGGGGCGGTGAAGCCCAGGGCGACGAGCAGGGCGACGAGGGACGCGCGGGCGAACCTGGCGGTCATGGGGGTCCTCCTCGGTACGGCGGCGGTCACGGCCGGGATCACCGGTTGGCCAGCTTGTCGAGGTCGGCCCGGGTGCCGTTGAACACGTCGCCGGTCGCCGGCGCCCGCAGACCCGGGAAGATCGCGGCGTCGGTGTACTGCCACATCGTCCAGGTCGTCGAGCCGTTCGGCACCGGCGGCTGGGTGATCGACTGGCGGTAGTCCGCGAGCTGGAGCGGATACCGGGCGAAGGCGGTGGTCGACCCCATGCAGTCGTCCAGGAAGGACTTCTGGGTGTAGATCATCGGGACGCGGCCGAAGGCGCTCTCGACCCGGTCGAGCCAGGCCTTGGCGTCGGCCACCGTGCCGTAGGTGGGACAGCGTCCGCTGCCGTCGTCCATGCGCTCCAGGTCGAAGATCGGCGGAAGGTCGCCCGCGCGCTTGCCGGTGTAACCGGTCGCCCGCACGGCGGCGATGAACCGGTCGGCCTGCGCGGCACCCGTGTCGGCCGCCGTGCCCGTGTAGAAGTGGTACGGCGCCACGGCCAGCCCCGCCGCCCTGGCCCCCTCGAGGTCGGTGGCGAGGTACTCGTCGGTGACGTTCATGCCCCGGGTGGCCTTGACCGTCGCGAACTCGGCGCCCGAGGCCCGTACGGCCTTCCAGTCGATCGGCGCGCCGCCGGGGTGCTGGTACTTGGCCGTGTCCAGGCCGTCGATCGGGTGGCCGGCCGGGTGGGGCGGCGTGCAGTACGCGTTACGGCTGGACCAGTCCACCAGCTTCGCCCAGGTGTTGGGGCCCACGGTGCCGTCGGCGCTGAGGTTGGCGCAGTGCTGGAGCTCGATGACCCGGTCCTCGGTGCCGCCCCCGAAGTCGCCGTCGACGGTCAGCGGCGGATAGTGGAACGGCTCCATGGCCAGGTTCAGCCGGCACTGGACCTCCTTGACCTCCTCGCTCTTCGCGCCCTTCTTCAGGGTCGGGCGCGCGTCGGTGTGGCCGCACACGGTCGCCTGCGCCGTCCCCGCCGTGCCCTGGGTCGCGCAGGTGTGCGGCTGGGCGGCCCAGGAGTTCAGCGCCGCCCAGGTCTGCGGGCCGATCACGCCGTCCGCGCTCAGCCCGGCGCACCGCTGGAACTCCTTGACCCGCGTCTGGGTCCCCGATCCGAACGAGCCGTCCGCCGCGATCGGCGTGTACCGGCTCGGCTTCGTCGCCAGGTCGAGTTCGCACTGCGCCTCGACCGTCGCGTCCCCCGTGGACCCCTGTTGCAGCGTGGGCTGCGCACTCGTGTGCCCGCAGACCGCGACGGCGGCGGCCGTCGCCGGCGCCGCCTGCACCGCCGCGGGCCCGCACAGGGGCAGGACCGCTGCCACGGCGAGGGTCAGACCCCGCAGTAGCGTCCTTGTTCCCATCTGGTGTTCCCCCTCTGGTCGGTGGCCGGGAACTCCCGGCCGCCGGCCATGCTGGCAGCGCTCGCCCCGTTCCGGATCCTCTCGGTCCGGAACGGGACGCCGGGACAGTCACACGGCTGTGACCTGCGGGAACGCAACACTTCTGGGACGGGCGTGGGACAGGGGATCCGTCACCGGAACCGAATCCGGTTCCGGGGGCGACGAGAAGGGTGAACGGTCAGGTGTTCGCGGCGCGCTTCCCGGCGAGGAACTCCACCAGCTCTCCGGGCACGAGGTGCCCCGCTTCCGGCTCCTCCCACTGGACGGGGTGGATGCCGTGCTCCTTGAGACCCCGCACGAACTCCTCGGGCAGTCTGTCGCCCTCCACCAGACGGAGATCCAGGAGGGCCTTCCGCGCCGAAGGGTCCAGGGCTTCCCACCACTGCGTGACGCGCTCGCTGTGTCTGCTGTTCATGCTTCCCAGGTGACCACGGACGGACCCGGGAGGAAGGGACCGCGACCGGGCGCGTTGCCCCCGGCGCGGACCGGTGGGCGAGGACCGGTGCGGAACATCCTGCTCGGAGGGTAGGAGGGGCGCATCCGTGGGCACCATGCGTCTATGCGCGTCGACGAGGACGCCGGTCTCATCAGTCATGAGGAGGGGTCATGAACCGTCAGATCCGGATCCGCGTCAACCGTCGGCCCGCCGCTCCGCGCGAGACGCCGATCGACCGCAGGACGCCGTCGGGGCGCCTGCTGCCGTACTGAACCGCCCGCACGAGCGTTCGCACCGACCGACCGACCGACCGTCACAACGGTGACTGCCATGTGACGCCCGTGCCGTCGTCGCCCGGGCCTCCGCCGCTCGTGCTGTCGCTGTCGCTGTCGCCGGCGTCCGCGTCCCCGGAAGCGCCGTTCGGCTCGCCGTCGTCATGGACGGTCAGCCGGACGCCGGGGCGGCCGTCCGGCAGGGTCACCGTCACATCGACGACGACCTCGATCCGCGACACCCCGGAGCGCCGTGAGGCGGCGGCCAGCGCGCGCCGCAGCACGGCGAGCAGCCGGCCGGCCACCGGATCCGTGATCCTGTTCTCCACCGGGCCCGTGAACCGGGTGGACGGCCGGACACCGAGGACCGCCGCCGCGCCGGCCGTCTCGCGCAGCACCTTGCCGCGGAACGTGGTGGGGGCGTCGGCGGGCGGCTGTTGCAGCGCGAAGATCGCGGTGCGTACCTCCTGGACCGTGGCCTCGAGTTCGTCGACCGCCCGGCCGAGGACCACGGACACCTCCTCGGCCCCGCCGTCGCCGTCCTCGCCGCCGCCCTCCCCGCGCGCGGCGTTCCTGCGCTGGGTGGACTCCAGCATCATGCCGGTCGCGAAGAGGCGCTGTACGACCAGATCGTGCAGGTCCCGGGCGATGCGGTCCCGGTCCTCGTACACCGCGAGGAGTTCACGGCTGTGCCGGGCGTCGGCGAGGACCAGGGCGAGCGCGGCCTGCGAGGCGAACTGGGTGGCCAGCAGGCGTTCCACCTCCGTGTACGGGCGGTCGCCGCGTCCGCGCGGCAGGGCCAGCGTGCCGATGAGCCGGCCCTCGGCCTGTAGGGGCAGCATCATGCTCGGTCCGAACCCGGACCGCACCGGGGTCGTCATCCGCGGGTCGGTCGCCGAGTCGTCGATGAACACCGGCTCCCCGCCCAGGAGTTGCTCGAGGACGGGGCTGCCGGGCGCGATGGTGGCGCCCACGATGCCGACGGGGTCCCCGGGGGCGGAGGCGACCACGATCTCCATGCCGCCCTCGGCCGTGGGTTCGAGGATGATCCCCGCCGAGGCCCCCGCGAGGATCCTGGCGCGTTCGGCGACCGTGGTCAGCGCGTCGGCTCCGGTCCCGCCGCTGAGCAGGGCCGTGGTGACGGCGGCGGCGCCCTCGATCCAGCGCTCCCGCTGCCGGGCCGTCTCGTACAGCCGGGCGTTGGCGATCGCGATACCGGCCTGCGCGGCGAGCAGGCGCACCAGTTGTTCGTCCTCACGGGTCACGGGCCCGGTGGACTTGTCCGCGAGGCAGAGGTTGCCGAACACCTCGTCGTCGACCCGGATGGGAACGTCCAGGCAGATGTCGGACTCGGACTCGGACCCGGACTCGGGCACGGAGGAACCGGAGGGGCCGTACGCCTCGGACGAAGGGCCGCCTTCCGGCGTGTACGGCCCCGCCGTGCGGATCCGTACCGGCCCGTCCCGTCCCGGCTCCCTCATCCCCAGCGCCGCGTACCGGGCCCCGGTCAGCTCGGCGGCGGCGTCCACGATCCGCTGGAGGGTCGCGCGCAGTTCGAGTTCGGTGCCGACGCCGATGACCGCTTCGAGAAGAGGCGGGAGTCCGGGCACGGGGCCGGTCATGCGAGACCCGCGGGCGCTGGCGCGTCAGTTCGCCAGCGGGTTCAGGATCCTCGGCTCGATCCTGCCCTCCAGCATGTAACCGAGGCCTTGGACGGCGCATACGTCGGGCCGCTCGGCGATGTGGACGGGCACGCCGGTCGCCTGCCGGAGCATCTGGTCGAGCCCGGGGAGCAGCGCGCTGCCGCCGACCATCATGATCCCGCGGTCGGCGACGTCGGCCACCAGATCGGGCGGGCAGGACCGCAGCACCTTGCCCACGCCGTCCAGCACGGCGGTCAGCGGCGTCTCGATCGCCATGCGCACGGCGGCGGTGTCGACCTGCACGGAACGCGCCAGCCCGGTCGCCACGTCCCGCCCGTGGATCTCGGTCAGGGCCGGTCCGGGCGCGTTCGGCCCGTTCGCGGAGAGGGCGAGCTGCAGGGGCCGCACGGCCTGGCTCGGCAGCATCAGTTCGTGCTGGTGGCGCAGGTGCTGCACGATCGCGTGGTCGACGGCCTCACCGCCGACCGGGATGCGCTCGGCGGTGACGATCGAGCCCAGCGACAGCACGGCGAGCTGGGTGGCGGCGGCCCCGCACACCATGATCATGGTGGCCTCGGGCTCCTCGACGGGCAGTCCGCAGCCGACCGCCGCCGCGATCAGCGTGTCGACGAGTTCGACCCGCCGCGCCCCCAGCCCGACCAGCGTCTCGATCGTGGCGCGCTGCGCCAGCGGGTCCGCGTCGTGCGGCGTGCAGGCCGCCGCGCGCAGCCGGGGCTTGCGGCGCAGGGTGCGCCGGACCTTGTCGCCCAGCAGATGGCGCAGCATCCGCTGCGCCATGTCGATGTCGACGACGGTGCCGCCGGACACCGGGCGCGCCACCCGGATGTAGTCGGGCGTACGGCCCTTCATCTTCTCCGCGAACTCCCCGACCGCGATCAGCGCGCCCGTCTTCGTGTTGACCGCCGCGACACTCGGCTGATCGACGACCAGGCCGGCGCCCCGCACCCACACACGGGTCCTCGCCGCGCCCAGGTCGACGGCGAAGTGACAACGGCGCAGCTGCTCCAGACTGGCGGTCATGTCAGGTCCTCCCGAGAGCGCAGACCGTGGGACTCCGCCGGGCGGCGGTCCTCTCTCATCCTGCGGGCGACGGGGGGCCGGTGCCCCTTTTGGACGGCCGGGCGAGGTGCCGCCGGACGGGTGATCCGGCGGCACCCGCCGTCGTGTCCTGGCGGGAAGCCGCCAGGGCGCCTTCCCGCCAGGACACGACGGCATCCGCGCGGAACGAGCGCCCCGACACTCTTCGCAGGCACCGGGCGCCGGCTTCGCCCGGCCCGCACGGCCGACGAAGAGGGGCCACGGATGAACAGAGGACCACGGAGACGTCCGGCGGTGCTGCTGTCGGCCGGGCTCGTGCTCGCCCTGCTGCCCACGGGGCGGGCGGGCGCGTCCGCCACCGCGGACACCGGGAGCGCCGGCACCCCGACGTCGGCGCGGGCCGCCGGTGCCGCGGACACCGTCACCCTCGTGACCGGCGACAAGGTGACCGTCACCGACGTCGGCGGCGGGAAGAGGACCGTCTCCGTCGTGCGCCCCGAAGGGGCCGCCGGGGCCGTGCGCACCCAGGTCGCCGACGGCGCCGTCACCGTCGTACCGGACGAGGCGCTGCCGTACCTGCGGGCCGGCACCCTCGACCGGCGGCTGTTCGACGTGAGCGGACTGATACGCCAGGGGCTCACCGACCGGCAGGCCGGTGAGCTGCCGCTGATCGTGACGTACGAGCCGAAGGCACGGGCGGCCGTGCCGGACGGGGCGGTGCGGACGCGGTCGCTGCCGAGCATCCGCGGCGCGGCACTCGAGGCGGACCGGGGCCGGACCTTCTGGAGGGCGATGACCCGGCGGCCGGCCCCCGGGGCGGGGATCGGCAAGGTCTGGCTCGACGGGCGCGTCGAGGCCGGCATGGCCGCGAGCAACGCGCAGATCGGCACCCCGGAGGCCTGGGAGGCCGGGCTCACCGGCAAGGGCGTGACCGTCGCCGTCCTCGACACCGGCGTCGACACGAGCCACCCCGATCTGGCCGGCCGGATCGCGCGGACGAGGAGCTTCGTCGACGGGCAGGACGTCGCCGACCGCAACGGTCACGGCACGCACGTCACCTCCACCGTCGGCGGCAGCGGCGCGGCCTCCGGCGGACTGGAGAAGGGCGTGGCGCCCGAGGCCACCCTCGCCGTCGGCAAGGTGCTCGGCGACCAGGGCTCGGGCAGCGAGTCGGGGATCATCGCCGGCATGGAGTGGGCCGCGCGTGACGTGCGCGCCGAGGTGATCTCGATGAGCCTCGGTTCGACCGAGCCCAGCGACGGCACCGACCCCATGTCCATGGCGGTCGACGCCCTCTCGGAGGAGACCGGCGCGCTCTTCGTCGTCGCCGCCGGCAACACCGGTGCCCCCTCCTCCATCGGCTCGCCCGGTGCCGCCGACGCGGCCCTGACCGTCGGCGCGGTGGACTCCGCCGACGAACCCGCGTACTTCACCAGCGCCGGACCGCGCCACGGCGACAACGCGCTCAAGCCCGACCTCTCGGCGCCGGGCGTCGACATCCTCGCCGCCCGCTCCGGGCTCGTCGACGGCAGCGGCCCCTACACCTCCATGAGCGGTACGTCGATGGCGGCACCGCACGTCGCGGGCGTGGCCGCGCTGCTCGCCCAGGAACACCCCGACTGGACGGGTGCCCGGCTCAAGGACGCGCTGATGTCGACCTCGAAGCGGCTCGGCGCCTCCGTCTACACGTCGGGCGCGGGCCGGGTGAGCGCCGCGGACGCGGTCGGCGCGGAGATCACCGCCACGGGCGGCGCCGACCTCGGCTTCCACCGCCGGCCCCCCGGGGACGACGAGCCCGTCACCAGGACGATCACCTACACCAACTCCTCCGACGCGGCGGTCGGGCTGACGCTGGCCGTGGAGGGGGCCGGCGAGGGCGTCGCCACCCTCGCCGACACCACGCTCACGGTCCCCGCGCACGGCACCGCGTCCACCACCCTCACCGGCGACGGCTCGAAGGCGCCGGTGGGCCCGACCTCGGGGCAGGTCGTGGCGTCGGTGGACGGCACGCCCGTCGCGCACACCGCGTTCGGGCTGGTCGAGGAGGACGAGCGGCACACGCTCACGGTCCACGTGGTGGACCGGGACGGGGAACCGGCCGCGGCCGACCTCGTTGTGCAGCGGCTCGCCCGGGACACCGACCCGTACCCGGCGTCCGTCGGCGACTCCGGCACCCTGGAACTGCGGCTGCCGCCCGGCACGTACAGCCTCACGTCGTTCCTCGACGTGCGCGGCGGCCACGGCGCCGACTCGCTCGGCCTCGGCTTCCTCGCCGCGCCCGAGACCGTCCTCGACCGGGACCGCGAAGTCACCCTGGACGCAAGGACGTTGCGGGAGATCCGCGCGAAGGTCGGCCGGCGCGCCGAGACCCGGCAACTGGTCATGGAGTACGACCGGGCCGGCGGCGGCTCGGACCTGTCCGGAGCGGTCCAGGTGCCCGTGACGTACGACAGCGTCTTCGCCGCGCCGACCCCGGAGGTCACCGAGGGCACCTTCGACTACCGGACCGTGTGGCGGCTCGGGAAGCCGCTCCTCGACGTCGTGGGTGTCAGGGACGCGCTCGTCCAGCCGGGCGGCACCCTGATCGAGGGCCGCAGCCGGCTGCCGCTGGCCGACGTCGGGGACGGGCCGTTCACCGGGGTGCGCGGCAAGGCGGTCCTGGCCCGGCTCGCCGACGGCGCCGAGCCGCCCGCGCTCGCCCAGGAGGCACAGGACGCGGGGGCGAAGGCCCTGTTCGTCACCGACGGCACGGCGGGACGCCTCAACGCCTGGTTCGGCACGGACGACGACCGGGAGCGGCCGCTACAGATCGCCACCGTCGACGCGGCGGACGCGCGGCGCCTGCGCGCCCTGCGGACCGTCGACATGACCGGCACCCTCGACTCGCCCTACGTGTACGACCTTTCGCACGGGTATCGGGGCTCCGTCCCGGACCGGAGCCTCACCTACGCGCCCGGCCGCGGTGAACTGGCCGTCCTCGACACGAGGTTCCACGCGGCGAAGCCCGTCGAGGGCAGCGAGTTCCGCTACTCGGTCGCCGATCCCTTCCCCGTGGGCCTCGGCTTCCAGGAGCGGATCGACTACCCGGCCCGGCGGACCGACTACGTCTCCACCGGCACCGGACAGACCTGGTCGGAGTCCGTGAACGTCGGCGCCGGGGCGCTGGAGGAGCGCGGCGGCCTCGTCTCCTACCGGGGCGGCACCCGCGGCACCCTCGACTGGTTCAAGCCCGTCTGGCACCCCTGGCTCGGCACCGGACTCGGCCGGGGCCAGCAACGCACGGGCGACCGGATCCGGTTCGACACCCCCGGCTGGGGCGACTCCGGTCCCGACCACACCGGCTCCGGCGACGTGTGGAGCGACGACAGCGGGATGACCCAGTTCACGGAGGTCCACCAGGACGGTGTCCTGCTCGCCCGGCAGCGGGGCTCCGCCGTGGACGTCCGGGACGCGCCCGCCGACGAGCACGCCTACGAGGTCGTCACGGACACGGCCCTCGACCCCGGACGCTGGAGGCTCGCCGTCCGGGGCCGCACCGAGTGGACCGTCCGCTCGGCGGCCGCGCCCGAGGACCACCCCGTCCTCCTCCCGCTCATCAACCTCGGCTACGACCTCGGCACCGACCTCGCGGGCGACGTGCGCCGCGGAGAGGTCCCCGTGGGCGTCCACGCCGAGTACGTGAAGGGCGCGTCGGACACCGGCACCATCACCGGGGGCGGGCTGGAGGTGTCCTACGACGACGGGGCGACCTGGGAGGCGGTCCCGCTCACCGGCGGCGGCGAGGCGCGCTGGAAGGGAACGCTGGACGTGCCGCGCGACGCCCGCTTCGTGTCGCTGCGGGCCTTCGCCCACGACGACCGGGGCGGCTCGGTCGACCAGGAGACCGTGCGGGCGGCGGGCGTGCGGTGAGCGTCCGCCGGGCGGCGGGTCCCCCGAGCGCGAGCCACCCCTAGGTCCGTTCCCGGCCCGGTCCGTTTCCGGCCCGGTGCGGCCCTGCCCCGGGGTGGTCCGACACCGTGCGGCCCGCCCCCGCGTGGTCCGGCCCCCGTGGTCTGGCCCCCCGTGGGCGGCCGACAAGGGCGGTGCCCCGCGTGGCGGGCGTCCGCCGGCTCCTCCGGGGAGGGAGGAACCGGCGGACGCCCGCCCGTTCAGCTCGTGGGCCGGTACGGCGAGATGCCCCGGATCACTCCCAGGTCCAGCAGGTCCTGTGGCCGGATCCGGAGCCGGTCCGCGGTCGCCCGGACCTCGCCGACGGGCCGCTTGAGGATCGCGGCCGCCGCCTCCGGCGCGATGACGGAGAAGTAACTGTCCGGCGTGGCCCAGGTGTTGCCGGGAGCGGCCAGCGCCAGCGCACCGCCCGAGCCGCCCTCGCCGATCACCAGCGTGGTGACGGGCGTCCGGGCGCCCGCGACCGCCGCGAACAGGTCCGCGATCGCCGGGCCGGCCCCCTGCCGCTCGGCGTCCGCGTCGTTCGCGGCGCCGGGGGTGTCCACCAGCGTCAGGACCGGGACGCCGAGCCGCCCCGCCATCCGGACCAGCCGGGCGGCCGTGCGGTATCCGGCGGGACGGGTCGGGGTCCCGCGCTGGGCCGCGTACGCGACGGTCCGCCCGTCGTGCGCCCGGCCGAAGCCGCACAGCACGCCGTCGTCGGCGCCGCCGCAGCGGTCGCCGCGGATCGCCGCCCTGCGGGTGAAGTACGCGTCCAGGTAGGCCTCCGCGCGGGGGCGTCCGGCGGCCCGGGCGCGCTGCACCGCCTCCCAGCCGGTCGCGGGAGGGTCGGTCGCGTCGCCCAGCGCGGCCGGGACGGGCGCGGCCCCGGCGGCGGGCCGGGTGAGCAGGTCCAGCCACAGGGCGAGCGCCTCCCGCAGCCCGTCCGTCGGCACGAGGGCGTCGGCCGAGCCCGCCGCGACCTGCGCCTCGGCCGTGTACGCGGCCGGGTCCGCGTCGGGCGGGCGGACCCGGGAGCCCGCGAAGGCGACCTGGGCGCCCGGCAGCGCCAGGGTCACGTCGGCGCCCGCGCCGAGCGTGGCCCAGCCGCCGCCCGTCGTCGGGTCCCGCAGGACCGCGATCTGGGCGAGCCCCGCCTCCCGGGTGAGCGCCGACTGCCGTGCCACCCGCTGGAGCTGGGTCAGCGCGAGCATGCCCTCCTGCATCCGGCTGCCGCCCGTGGCGACGAGCGAGACGACGGGCAGCCGGTGCGTACGGGCGTGGTCGTAGGCCGCCTCCAGACGGTCACCGGTGCGTTCGCCGAGGGAACCGCCGAGGAAGCCGAACTCGAAGGCGACGAGGACCGCGGTGACCGGACCGAGCGGCTCCCGGCCGTCGATCGTGGTGCCGAAACTCGCCGTCCCGAAGGTCGCGGTGCCGCAGACGACGGACTCCTCCTCCCCGGTGCGGCCGGCCGCGCGGGCCCGCGCGTCGCCGTACCCCTCCCAGGAGAGCGGACCGTCCGGCGGGAACTCTCCTTCGGGCACGGGGAGTTCGGCGAAGCTGTCGGTGACCAGGGCGATGGCCTCGCGGGCCGAGATCCGTTCAGTCACGCGGCAGCTCCCGCTTCAGGATCTTGCCCATGTCGTTGCGGGGCAGTTCCTCGATGAAGCGCACGGTGCGGGGCCGTTTGTGCGGGGCGAGGCGCCGGGCCACGTGGTCGGCCAACTCCTGGGCGGACGGCGGCTCCTGGAGGGCGGACGGGACGATCCAGGCGGCGACGCGCTCACCGAGGTCGGCGTCGGGCTCTCCGGCGACGGCTGCCTCGCGCACACCGGGGTGTTCGAGGAGCGCGTTCTCGATCTCGCCCGCGCCGATCTTGTAACCGCCGCTCTTGATCAGGTCGGTGCTCCTGCGGCCGACGATACGGACCGAGCCGTCGGGATCGACGACCGCCATGTCGCCCGTGCGGAACCAGCCGTCGGCGGTGTGGGCGGCGGCGGTGGCGTCGGGCCGGTTCAGGTACTCGGTGAAGAGGTTCGGCCCGCGCACCTGGATCTCGCCGACGCTCTCGCCGTCGTGCGCCCCGGCCGGGGCGCCGTCGGCCTCGTACCAGGCGATCGCCGTCCCGTCCTCCTCGACGAGCCGCAGCCCGACGCCGGGCAGCGGCACACCGACCGTGCCGGGGCGGACCTCGCCGTCCGCCCGCACGCTCGTGTTCATCAGGGTCTCCGTCATGCCGTACCGCTCGACGACCCCGCGTCCGGTCGCGGCCCTGATCCGCTCGTGGTCGTGCGGGGGCAGCGCGGCGGAACCCGACACCAGCAGCCGCGCCCGGCCCAGCGCCCCGGCGAGCCCGGGGTCCTCGCCGAGCGCCTCGGCGAGCCGGTGGTACATCGTCGGCACCCCGAACAGCATGGTCGCCCCGGAGTCCAGCTCCCGCGCCACGCCCTCGGCGCTGAACCGGCCCAGATGCCGTACGGACCCACCGCGCCGCAGCGGGCCCAGGACGCCGAGGATCAGCCCGTGCACGTGGAACAGCGGCAGGGCGTGCACCAGGACGTCGTCGCCGGTCCACTGCCAGGCGTCGGCGAGGGCGTCCAGGGTCGCGGCGATCGCCCGGCGCGGGACGACCGCGCCCTTGGGCGGGCCGGTGGTGCCGGAGGTGTAGACGATCAGAGCGGGGGCGGCGGGGTCGAGAGCCGTGCCGGCGGGCGCGCCGGAGCCGGGGGTCCCCGCGGCCCCGGAGGCCTCCGCCGCTGCGGTCCCGGCGTCGACATCGACACGGTCCAGCGCCCCGAGCGGAGCGGGAAGCCGGTCCCCCCGGGCCGCGAGCACCAGGGACGGCGCGCTGTCGCCCAGGATGTGGCCGAGTTCAGCCTCCCCCGACCTCGGGTTCAGCGGTACGGCCGGCACCCCGGCGAGCAGCGCGGCGACGACGCCGACGGCCGTCTCCAGGGTCGGCGTCGCCCAGACGGCGACCCTCCCGGCACCGTCGAGCCGTGCGGCCAGCGCTCCCGCGCGGGCCGCCAGTTCCGCGTACGTCAGGGACCGGTCGCCGAAGCGGAGCGCGGACCTGTCCGCGACCGAACCGCCCACCAGGGCCGGGAAGAGGGAGAACACGAGGACTCCTTGCCGAGAGGACTTCACCGGGAGGGACAGGCTCTTCCTACACGATCCGGCTCCCGGACCGGGTGGTCGGCCGCTTCTTCGCGCCGAGGACGTGGAGGGGGAGCGCAGGCACCGTAAGGATCGTTCCGAAACCGGGAACGATCGATCGGTAACCGTGGCGTGGACGGACCCGGACACGTAGTGTCGGCCTCGCGTCACAACTTGATGAGTCAACTGCCGGGAGACCTTTGGTGAGTCAGTCCCCGCCGCCCCTTCTCGAGACACTCGAACGCCCTGTCCCCGCCCGGGAGGGTGTGCGGGACCCGCGCGAGGCGTCCCTCGCGAAGAGCGGGAGGCGGCCCGTCCTCCAGCACGTCCTGGACGGCGGGGAGGCGGAGCGATGACGACGAAGCCGTCCGGTTCCGTCGGAAGGCTCATGGCGGCGCTGCGTCCGCGCGGCACCCGCTCCGAGATGCGGGCGCTGGCCGCGGAGCTCGACCGGGTACTGCGGAGAAGGATCGACACGCCCGTCGGCCTGAGGGAACTGGCCGAGGCGCTCTGCGAGGAGATGAGCCGGCGCCGGGGCGGCCGTCCGGTCCAGCTCCGCTTCGAGCGCTTCCCCGACGAGATCGAAGTCACCGGTCTGTGGATGGAGTTCAGCGACTTCGACCTCGTCGTCGTCGAGGAGCGCGCCGACACGGTGCAGCAACTCGTCATCCTCGGACACGAGTTGTGGCACATGAAGGAAGGTCATCGCGACCATCACGCGGACGGCGCCACGGCCGTCGCCCGGGCGGCCCTCTCGGACCGTCCCGGCTGGAGCGATCCCGGGGAGCGGGCGCCGTTCCGGCAGGAGACGGCCAGCGCCGTCGCCGCGCGCGACGGATCGCGCCAGGCGGACGAGGCCCGGGCCGAGGCCTTCGGTCTGCAACTGGCGAGCGTCTTCCGGTCGTGGGTGACCGGCCTCGGCGACGACATCCCGGTCGACCCGGTCGGCCGTGCCATCGAGACCTCCCTCGGCTACCGCAGACCCCAGGAGCGGCCGACGCGCCCGGCGCCGGTCGTGGCGACCGGCGGCGCCCCGCGCGGGACCGGGACCGGTCGCGGACCGAAGGGCTGACCCCGGGACCGGCGGGCGAGGGGGCCGCCCCGCGGGACGGCCCTCAGCAGAACCGGTATCCGGCCGGACGGGCCGCCTCGACCACGTCCGCCACCACACAGCTGACGTTGTCCGGCCCGCCGGCGTCGTTCGCCGCGCCGACCAGGGCCCGCACGGCCGCGTCGGGATCGGGGGCCGAGGCGAGGAGCCGCTCGATCCCCTCGTCCGGCACGACGGTGGACAGGCCGTCCGAGCAGAGCAGATAGCGGTCGCCCGGCTGTACGTCCTGCAGCCGCAGATCCGGTACGGGGGCGACGGTGCCCAGCGCCTTGAGCAGGAGGGAGCGCTGCGGATGCGTGGTCGCCTCCTCCGGGGTGAGGCGGCCCTCGTCGATCATCGACTGGACCAGCGTGTGGTCGTGGGTGATCCGGAACAGCCCGCCGTCGCGGAGCACATAGGCCCGGGAGTCCCCGATGTGGACGAGCGCGAGCCGGGAGCCGGTCCACACCAGGGCCGTGAGCGTGCTGCCGGTGCCCTCCCAGTCCGGGGCCCCTGCCGTGCCGGGGTGCGGCACCAGGTCCGCCACGGCCCGTGCCGCGCCCTCCACGGCGTCCTCCAGCAGGTTGAGCACGTCACCGGCCGACAGCGGCTCGTCGTCCAGGAAGGTCAGGGCCCGTACGGCCGCCGTGCTCGCGGGTGCGCCGCCCGGCCCGCAGCCGTCGGCGACCGCGAGGACGCGGGCACCGGCGTGGACGCTGTCCTGGTTGGCCTCGCGGACCAGACCGGTGTCGGTGAGAGCGGAGCAGCGGAGTTCCAGCACGGTGGTGTCCTTCCCTGGGGACGGTGACAGTTGGTCCACGAGGAACGCCGCCAGATCCCGGCGGGCGGCCGTCTCGGCCTCGACCTCGACCCAGTACGCGCGGATCTCCCGCGCGGCCGGCCCCGGTTCCAGGGCGCACACCCGTCTGATGCGGGCCAGCGGCATGCCGAGCCGCCGCAGCCACGCCACCAGCCGGGCCTGTTCGAGCTGCTCCGCCGTGTAGTAGCGGTACCCGGTCCCGGGGTCCACCCGGGCGGGACGCAGCAGGTCCAGTTCGTCGTAGAGCCGCAGCGCCTTGGGCGACAGCCGGGAGGCCTTCGCGAAGGCCCCGATCGTCAGCATGTCCACGCGTCCACCCCGTCGCTCCCGTGTCCGGGCGTACCCGGTCCTGGCCCGGGTCGTGGTCCCGGACCTGGTTCATCGTTCCTCGTTCCGGGACCGATGCTGGGCCCTGACCCTTGGTGAAGGTCAAGAGCGGCCCGGACCGGGAGCGCGGGCGGTTGTTAACCTGCGGCGGGGTTGTCCCGGGACGGCGTACCGGTGGGGTGCGTCCGAGGCCGGGCGCCGGTGCCGTGCGCCGGCGCCGCACGAGGATGGAGTCCGTTGTGGCCCGTATCGCGCTCGTCACGTACGACCCGGGCGAGGAACCCGGCGCGGACCGGGACCTGCCCGTGCTGAGGGAGGCCCTGGAGGACGCCGGGGCGGTGGCGGACATCGTGCACTGGGACGATCCCGGGGCCGACTGGGCGCGCTTCGACCTGGTGCTGATCCGCTCGACCTGGGACTACAGCCACCGCGTGGCGGAGTTCGTGGCATGGGCCGAGCGGTGCGCGGGGCTCACGCGGCTGATGAACCCGGCGCCGGTCGTGCGCTGGAACACGGACAAGCGCTACCTCGGGGACCTGGCGGACGCGGGGGTGCCGGTCGTGCCGACCCGGTACGTCGCGCCGGGGGACCCGGCCGAACTGCCCGACGGGCACGAGTTCGTCGTGAAGCCCACCGCGGGGGCCGGGGCGCGCTACGCCGCCCGGTACACGCCCGGGGAGCGGGGGACGGCCCTCGGACAGCTCGCGCGGATGCACGCCGAGGGGCTGACCGCCATGGTCCAGCCGTACGTGACGGCCGTCGACACCCGGGGCGAGCGGGCGCTCCAGTTCTTCGGCGGGCGGCTGCTGCACGCCAGCCGCAAGGGTGCCGTGCTGGAGCCGGGGACGCCCTACGACGGGGACAAGACGCCCCACCCGCGGCTGGAGGTCTGGGAGCCCACCGCGTCCGAACTGGCCGTCGCCGAGAAGGCCCTGGCCGCCGTGCCGGGAGGTGCGGACGGCGTGCTCTACGCCCGGGTCGACCTCGTCGACGGCGACGACGGCGAGCCCCGGGTGATGGAGCTGGAGCTCGTCGAGCCGAACCTCTTCCTGTGGCTCCACCCCGGGTCGCTGCCCGTCGTCGTGGACCGGATCGTCGAGGCCGCCACCCGCTGAGAGCGCCGCCCGCCGAGGGCGCGTCCCGGAGCACGCCGGCCCCGTCCGCGGTGCCGAGGGTGGTCCGCCCGCGGTTCCGTGCCCGGTCCGGGCCGCGGTCCGCCCGGGAACTACCGGCCGGGACCCTCGGCGCGCCCCGGCACCGGCCCCTCGACGCCCACCCGTTGCAGCAGCCCCCAGGTGAACTCCGCCGCGCACGCGTGCGGCACGCCCGACGCGTCGGGGGCCGTGAACGCCAGACCCCACCGGGTCGGGGCCGTGCCCTCCAGGGGCCGGGCGGGGGCGAAGGCGCGGGCCGCCTCGTCGACCGTGCAGCACCAGGGGGTCAGGTCCTCCAGGGTCTCCAGCGCGGGGGCGGGGGCGCCCGGGGCCCGTACGAGCCATTCGTTCCAGACGACGCCGTTCGGGGCGAGCAGGACCTCGAAGCGCAGGTCGGGCCACAGCGGCACCGGCCATTGCAGGGCCTCGCAGGTCAGATCGCCGATCCGGCGCTCGCGCGCGGACTCGGGGGCGCCGAGGACCGAGCGGTGGCGCGAGGCGGCGGGGCGTGCGCGCGGGGCGTGCAGCATCGCCTGCCAGCGCCGGTTGGCCTCGCGCATGTCCGCGACGGACACGCCCAGTTCGTGACGGGCGTCCTCGACCAGGTCCGGATTGTGGTCGGCCATGCGGCGCAGCAGGACGAGCTGGAAGTCGAGCGGGGCGAAGGGGGCGGCGGGGCGTTTGGCCGGCATGGGGTCCATGGTCGCGCACCAGGCCCTCGCCGGGCGGGCAACCGGCCCCACCCAGCGAACCCCCCGACCCCGGCCTGCCCCCGCTCCGACCCTGCCCGGCTCTGCCCGGCCCCGCTCCTGCCCGGCTCTGCTCTCCGGCCCAGCCCCGGTCCCAGCCCCGGTCCCGGCTCTGCCACGGCCTCTGCTCGGCCCTGCCCTGTCCTGGTTCTGCCCCGCCCCTGCCCCGCCCCTGGCCCTGTCCCACGGCCCCGGCCCCGCTCTGGCCCGGCCGCGGCCTGGCCCTGCCCCGACCTCACTCCGGCCCCGCCACGGGAAACCGCCCGCCCGGCCCCCACGGGGGCAGGCCCTGCGGCCCGGCCCCGGCGTCCGGCTCCGCGGCCGGTTCCGGTGTCCGGCTCCGTGCGCGGTGGGTTCGTCGTCGGGTTCGGCACGGCCCTTTCGTGCCCCCTGGGCGCGGCCCGGTGCCGGGCCGCGCGGAGGCCCGCGGGTACGGGCCTCTCAAACCATTGCCCGCCCCAGGGCGAATGACTAGCCTGTGTTCGTCATCCCGATCGTCTGTTGAAATTTCGAACAAAAGGGAGGGGGCCGGCTGTGGGACGCCTCGTACCTGCCGTGACCCGGGCTCTGGACATACTGGAGCTCTTTCTCGACGGGGACGGGACTCTCTCCGCCCCCGACATCGTGCGCCGGCTCCAGCTCCCGCGCACGACCGTGCACGAACTGGTGACCACGCTCGCCGCCCGGTCGTACATCGTGCAGGTGCCCGGCCAGCCGGGACGCTACCGGCTGGGCGTGCGCCCCTACCAGCTCGGCAGCCGCTACGCCGAGCAGCTCGACCTCGCGGCCGAGGGCCAGCAGGTCGCCCGTTCCGTCGCCGAGACCTGCGACGAGACCGTGCACGTGGCGATCCTCGAGGGCACCGACGTCATCTACATCGCGAAGGTCGACTCCACGCACGCGGTGCGCATGGTCTCGGCGGCCGGCCGCCGGCTTCCCGCGCACTGCACCTCCGTCGGCAAGATGCTGCTCGCCTCCCTCTCCGAGCCGGAACTGGCCTCGCGCGTCCCCGACGACGCCGACCTCGTGGCGATGACCCCGAACAGCATCACCGAACCGGGCGCCCTGCGCGAGGCCCTCGCCGAGATCCGCCGTCGCGGGATCGCCGTCGAGAGCCGTGAGTCCAACCCGGACGTCAGCTGTGTCGCCGCCCCGGTGCGCGACCGCGCGGGCCAGGTCGTCGCCGCGCTCTCCATCTCCGTGCCGATGATCCGCTGGAGCGACGAGCGCCGCGCCGAACTCGAGCAGCTCGCGGTGAAGGGCGCCGCCGAGCTGTCCGAGCGGCTCGGCCACCGGAGCGCGCGGTGACCGCCGTCGAGGTCGCGGTCCCGGCGCACGCGGCGCTCGGCGAGGGCCCGACCTGGGACGCCCGGGCGGAGCGGCTCATCTGGGTCGACATCCTCGGCTCCCGGATCCACACCTACGATCCCGCCTCCGGCCGCCGCACGGTGACGGCGACCGAGCAGCACGTGGGCGCGGCCAAGCCCCGCGCGGGCGGCGGACTGGTCGTCAACCTCCGTGACGGCGTGGGGCTCTACGGAGCACAGGGGTCCGGTGAGCCCTTCCGGTGGCTGCACCGGGACCCCGTCCCGGGCCGCCGCGCGAACGACGCGGCGGTCGCTCCCGACGGCTCGCTGTGGTTCGGCACCATGCGCTACGACGAGGCGCCGCGCGGCGGTTCGCTGTCCCGGCTCACCCCGGACGGAACCGTACGGACGGTCCTCGACGACGTCGCCGTCAGCAACGGCACGGGCTGGAGCCCGGACGGCCGGCTGATGTACTACATCGACTCCCCGACCCGCCGGATCGATGTCTTCGACGTGGGCGAGGACCGGACGCCCACCGGCAGACGGCCGCTGGTGACCGTCGACGACGGTTTCCCCGACGGGCTCACGGTCGACGCCGACGGCTGCGTCTGGGTGGCCCTGTGGGACGGCGGAGCGGTCCGCCGCTACACCCCGGACGGGGTCCTCGACCGCGTGATCGAGCTCCCCGTCCGCCGCCCCACCGCCTGCGCCTTCGGCGGCCCCGGCCTGGCCGACCTGTACGTCACCACCGCGCGCACGGGCCTCACGGCACCGCACCCGATGTCCGGCTCCCTGCTCGTCGTCCCCGGCGCGGGCAAGGGCCTGCCGCAGGTGCCCTTCGCCCTGTGAGGAACTCCGGCGGTCCGTCGCCCCCCTGTGCTGACAGCTTGTGAAATCTGGTACTTTCGCGCTCTGTCGAGCGGGCAGGGGGGATCCGATGACGGTGGGCCAGGAGCGGGAGGAGTACGAGCAGGTCCTGGACACCGTGGTCACCTCGGTGTCGGAGACCTACTACTCCCAGCTCGTCCAAGCCGTCAGCGTCGCCCGGGGCCGTGCGCAGGCCGCCCAGTCCACCGTCACCCTGTTCGCCGGCGGACTGATGGCGGCACTGAGCGTCACGGCCCTCGCGGACCGCCCCGCGCCCATCCGGTGGACAGGCATAGCGTCCGTCGCGCTGTGGCTCCTCGCGGCCCTGCTCTACCTCCACGCCGTCGCCTCGCCCGTCCCCGAGGACCCGGAACAGGAACGCAAGGTGGCGTCCCGCCGGCAACTGCTCGACAAGGTGATAGCGAAGGTCCGGGAGGAAGCCCGGACGATCGACCGGTGGCAGCGCCGGGCCAACCGGGCCGCGGCCGTGGCGGTCGCGCTGAGCGTCCTCACCTTCGCGGCGACGGTCCTCACCGACCCGGTGCGCGAGACCGCCGAGGGAGCGGTCGTGATCGACCCGTCCTACGCGTCCGCGCTGAGCGCGCTCTGCTCGAAGGAGTCCGCCGCCGCCGGACGGGTCGAGGGACGGATCGTCAAGGACTCCCTGCGGACGTCGTTCGTCGAGATCGAACCCGACCGGGGTGTCTGCGAGGAGCGGGGCACGACCCTGCACCTGCCTCGCGGCAAGGTCAGAGGCGTGAGGTGGCAGGATGGCTGAGCCGGAGGAGACCGCCCATTTCCTGGTCCTGGGACCGCTGCCCGCGGACGGCCAGGGCGGTGACGGCATCCGCGCCTCGGTGCTCGCCGACCTGACGGGACTGCACGAGGCCGGGCACCGGCTCGACGGGATCTTCGTCCTCGGCACCTCGGGCGATCCCACGGCCGCCAAGGACCTCGTCCTGGAGTTCCAGCTCGCCTGCATCGACGAGCGTGGGTACGAGCCCTTCGTCCTCCCCGTCCCCGGGCCGGACGACCGCCGCACCATGCCCGCCATGCGGTCGCTGGCACGTGAACTGGCGGGCGGCTGGGACCAGATCGCCCCCCATGTGTGGCGCGGGGAGATGGCCGACGACATCGTCGGGCCGCTGCGGTCGCGCGTCTTCCCGGATCTGGCGGCCTGGGAGGACGAGAGCGCGTCCTCCCACGCCGGCCGGCACCCCGGTCTGCTGCCCGGCGACGGCTCCGTGTGCCACGAGGCGGGTGGGCGCAGGATCGGTCTCGTCTGCGTGAACACCGTCTTCCGCATGGTGGCCGACGACGCGCCCACCACGCTCGCCGGCTGCTTCGAGGAACAGCTCGACCTCGCCGTGGGGGAGGAGTTCGGCGGCTGGGCGGGGCGCAACGACCTGACGCTGCTGCTGGCCGGCCGCACCGGTGCGCTGCCCGAACTGCCGCCGGAGGCAGCTCCGTTGCTGGCCCTCGCCGGAAGCGGGGAGCGGGACGCGAGCGGCTGGCGGCTGCCCTTCGACGACGGCGCCGCGCACCTCCTGCTCCGCGTGGACCTGAGCGCCGACCGCCCGGTCGTCACGGACGCCGCCACTCGGCGTCAACTGCCGACGACGCTCCCGGCCCGCGTCCGGAGCGTGCCGCCCGGGGCGCCTGCTGCCCGCAGGCCGGAGGAGGCCTACGACGAGGACTCCCTCCTCGCCGACTTCTACCGGCACATGTCGACCGGCCAGATGGTGCTCGCACTGGTCTCGGGGCCGGAGGAGGGCAGCCCCGTCGACACCGACGAGCTGGGCCGCCGCCTCGCCGAGGCCGCTTTCGGCGCGGTGCCGCAGCCGGCTCCCGCGCTGCACGAGACCTGGGCCGCCGTCCGTCGCCGGCTCTCGAAGCAGCAGCTCGAGCAGTACCTCGAAGCCCTGTCCGTCCCGGAGGACTACGACGGCCGCACGGTGTACAACCTGCTGCGCGCACCCTGGTCGCGCGTCTACGACTTCACCGGAGGCGACGCGCTTCCCACGGTCCGCAACGCCCGCCTGGCGGAGAGCGTGGCCCTCGTGAACGCCTGCCAGGACCCCCCGACGAGCAGGCGCAGCTCCCTCGAGATCGTCACCATGAACGGCTGGCCCCACGGCGGCGGCCCGCAGGACTTCGGCGACGCGTGGTCCGTTCCGCCGAACGACGCGCGGGGCCTGTGGTTCCGGCGGTTCCAGGCGGAACTGCTGACCAGGCCCGTCGTCTTCCTGTCCCTCTCACCGAGCAGCCCCGCGCTGTGGGAGACCCTCCGCATCGGCGGCCGGGTCTTCGGCGGGCACGAGTTCCCCGGCTTCCTCGTCACCCCGGAGGGCACGGCCGCGGACCGGGCCCGACTGCGCGAGGCGGGCCTGCGCCACATCCGTACGGCGCCCGCGGACTTCGTACGAGGCCGCCTCGGCCCCGGAGTCCAGGCGTTGCAGGACGGACGGCGGGTGCTCACCGAGGAGTACACGGGAACTCGTGACGGAGTGGGGATCGTCCGGGTGGCCCAGCTCCTCGACGACGCTCCCGCGGGCGCGAGCGACTTCCTGGACGGGCGGGACCCGACGTGGGGTGACATCAAGGACAAGAACATCGCCGCGCAGCTCTCCCTGGCCGACGCCGTCGAGAAGCGGGCCCGGCCCGCCGAGGGGGAGCGGCAGCCGATCGTCCTGGTGAAGGGCACCGCCGGTTCCGGCAAGACGACCGCCCTGATGCAGGTCGCCTACCGGCTCCACACGAAGGCGAAGAACGTGGGCTGGGTGGACCGCGGGGCGTCCCGGACCTCCCGCGATATCGAGAAGCAGGCGCGCGAGGAGTCCTTCGGCGCGATCTTCGTGGACGACGTCGACATGTTCACGCGTCGCGCCGCCCCGCTGCTGACCAATCTGAACGACAACGGCCGCACCCTGGTGGTGGCCGCGATCCGGGAGACCCGGTGGTCGGAGATCGACGCGGGCTTCCCCGCCGAGGTCGTCAGCTCCGACCAGTTGCTGACCGACGGCGACCTCAAGGAGATCGTCAAAGCGCTCGACAGGAACGCGCGGATCGGCGAGCTCAAGAAGCATCGGCTGATGCGTCAGAAGGTCGCGAAGCTGCGGGAGAAGTGCGACCAAGGGCTGCTCGCCGCCATGATCGAGGCGGTGACGGGGAGCTCCCTGACCCAGAAGGTGGAGAGCGAGTTCCACCAGTTGAAGCAGGAACAGCGCGGACCGTACGCGGTGATCTCGCTCTCGGACTCCTCGCTGATCTTCCAGCAACGGGGCATCGACGAGACCGACCTGCTGGACATCGTCTCCCACCCGATGGCTCCGAACCGGAGCCATCGAGCCGCGGTGAACGCGCTCGTGGAGATGAACCTGCTGGTGCGCACCGGTGACGGCCGGCTGCGCTGCCGGCAGCGGACCATCGCCGACACGGTCGTCCGGACCGTGCTGCGGCAGCGCAAGGACGACCTCGAGTGGGTCATCGCCAAGTTGCTGCTGTTCTACGCGGGACGCGCCTGGCACATCACGGACAACCAGCACCGCGATCGCAGCGCCATGATCAAGTTGCTCAGCCACGAGACCATGCGAGGGCTGGACCTGGACGCCGAGGCGGTACGGCGGATCTACAACGCCGCACACCAGTTCCTGGCGGACGACCACCACTACTGGTTGCAGCGCGCCGAGTACGAGGCCGCGCAGGGCAAGCTCGATCTCGCCAGGAACCACCTCGCGGCCGCGAAGGGCTGCCCCGGCGGATCCGAGGACAGGCTCGTCGTCACCGCCGACGCCAAGGTGCGCCTGCGCTCCTCGGCCCAGGACCCGACCGACCCTCAGCTGATGCGGGCGGCGGTCCAGGCCGTGCACGACCTGTCCCAAGTCGCCACCCAGTACAGGAGCGAGGCCCCGCACGCCTTCGTCGTACTCGCCCGAGAGGGCTTCCTGTGGGCGGAGAAGTGCGGCGACAACCTCACGCCGCCGGAGTACGTGGATGTGCTGGACCGCATCGCGGAGGGCATCGCGCTGGGGAAGAAGTGCAACCCGAAGAACAACCGTGTCGGGGCCGCGGTGGACGTGTACGGCCCGAAGGTGGAGAACTTGCGCAGACGAGGGCCGGGCATCCCGATCTGACGGTCCGTGCCGTGCCGGTACCGATCGGTCCCCGTCAAGTCCCTTGTCGCCCGGTGGTGTTCGGTATCTCGTGTTCCGTTCGAAAGTTCTGCGCGAACCATTGACGAGTAAGCGCTTCCTATCTACGGTCCCGTTCGAAGTTGCGAGCGTCTTCCGAAATCTCGAACAGTGAGGGCGGGGAATGGGACGACCTGGCCTGAACCGAAGGCAACTCCTGGCCGGAGCAGGTGGGTTGACGGTCGCGGGCAGCCTCGGCTTTGCCGCGCTCGGCACCGGCGCGGACGCGCTCGCGTCCGGTGCGCGCACCCGCGTCCGCTACTGGAACCTCTTCAGCGGCGGCGACGGCTACAACATGATCGCGATGCTGGACGCCTTCCGCCGGGCGAACCTCGGTATCGCCGTGAAGGACTCGACCCTCCAGTGGGGCAACCCCTTCTACACCAAGCTCGCCATGGCGGCCGCGGGCAACCGGGCACCGGACCTCGGCGTCATGCACATCGGCCGGGTCGCCGGCTTCGCACCGGGCCGTCTCCTGGACGCCTGGGACGTCGGCCTGCTCGCCGAGTACGGACTGCGGGAGTCGGACTACAACCCGAAGCTGTGGCGGCGCGGCATCGTCGACGGCAGGCTCTACGCACTCCCGCTCGACGTCCACGTCCAGCTCTGCTTCTACCGCAAGGACGTGCTGAGGAAGGCCGGCCTGCTCGGCGCCGACGACCGGATGGTGCCGGTCACCTCGGTCGACGACTGGTTCGGCGTGCTCGAGGAGGCCAGGAAGGCCACCAGGAAAGGCTTGCAGACCATCGGTCTGTGGATCAACGACCAGAACTTCCAGTGGTGGTTCTTCGTCGCCTTCTACACCCAGCTCGGCGGCACCTGGTTCGACGACGCGAGGACCGGGGTCACCTTCGACACCGACAAGGCCACCCAGGTCCTGGAGTTCCTGCGCCGGCACGTCACCGACGGCTACGCGAACCCGGCCATGGGCTCCGTCAACGCCGAACAGTTCATCAACGGCGCCCCGTTCGCCTGGGAGGGCAACTGGTCGGTGCCGGTCTACTCCGGCGCCAAGCTCGACTACGGCGCGATCCCGCTGCCTCCCGTCCTCGGTACCCGGGCCACCCACGCCGAGTCGCACGCCTTCGTCCTGCCGCACCGGTCCGACCGCGGCGGCGCCACGAACGAGGCCGCCCACCGGCTCGCCGCCTACGTGGTCACGCACGCCCGGCAGTGGGCGGCCGGCGGCCACATCCCCGCCCATCTCCCGACGCTGTCCACGCCGGCGTACCGGAAGCTCTCCCCGCAGAACGAGTACGTGTCGGCCATGAACCACCAGGCCAACGAGCCCACGGTGTGGTTCGCGGGCTCCACCGGCATCCTCGCCCAGCGGGTCGGCCCGATCGTCGTCTCCTCGACCGTCGGCTCCGCCGGGCCCGACGCGGCGGCGCGCCGCATGAAGAGCGAACTCGCCACGCTGCTCGCGATGAAGAACCCCATGGACGGCAGGACCGCCGCGCAGGGAGGTACGGCCGCATGACGACCGCCGACACGGTCCTCGCCCCGGCCCGCGCCAGGACCGCCGCCACGAGCGCCACCCTCCGCCGCAAGCAGGGCTTCCAGCACGGCGGCTGGTTCGTGGCGCCCTTCCTGCTGCTGTTCACCCTCTTCGTGATCTGGCCGCTGCTGCGCGGTGTCTACCTCAGCCTCACGGACGCCAACATCACCGGCGCGGACGCGCACTTCATCGGCCTCGACAACTACCGCGAGGCCCTGAGGGACCCCCTGATGTGGGACGCCCTCGGCCACAGCGCGTACTTCACGCTGCTGGTCGTGCCCTGCATCACGGTCCTCGCCCTCCTCCTCGCGATGCTCGCCCACCACATCGAGCGCGGGAAGTGGCTGTGGCGCCTGTGCTTCTTCGCGCCCTTCCTCCTCCCCTCCACCGTCGCCGGCAACCTCTGGCAGTGGCTGTTCAACCCCGGCACCGGAATGATCAACCACGTGTCCGGCGGCGACACGCCCTGGCTGACCGACAAGTCGTACGCGATGCTCGCCGTCGTCGTCGAGACCCTGTGGTGGACCGTCGGCTTCAGCTTCCTGCTCTACCTCGCCGCCCTCCAGTCCATCCCCGCCCACCTCTACGAGGCCGCGAAACTGGACGGTGCGAACGCCTGGCACCGCACGGTCCACATCACCCTGCCGATGCTCCGCAACATCACCGGCCTGGTGATCGCCCTTCAGATCCTCGCCTCGCTCCAGGTCTTCGACCAGGCGGTGGTCATGATGGACTTCGGCCCCGGCCCCGAGAGCTCCACCCGCACCTTCGTCCAGTACACCCTGGAGGAGGGCTTCACCAGCTACCGCGTGGGCTACGCCTCCGCGATCTCCATCATCTTCTTCGTGATCATCGCCGCCGTCGCCCTCGCGAGGATGTGGCTGCTGCGCAACCGCACCGAGGAGGCCACCCGATGACGACCGCGGTGCCCGTGAAGCCCCGTAAGACATGGACCCCCGGCCAGATCGTCCTCACCCTCCTCGGCACGGCCGTCTCCGTGGTCCTCCTGGCCCCTCTCCTCTGGGGCCTGTTCACCTCGCTCAAGTCCGAGACCGAGGCCGTCGAGGTGCCGCCGCACTGGCTGCCGGAGGACTGGACGGGCCAGGCGTGGAAGGCCCTCTTCGAGACCGGCAACATCACGAGCTGGTTCGTCAACTCCCTGGTCGTCTCGGTGTGCGTGACGTTCCTGGTGGTACTGGTGAGCGCGCTCGCCGGCTACGGATTCGCCCGCACCGAGTTCCGCGGGAAGGGCGCCCTGATGGGCCTGGTCATGTCCGGCCTGATGGTCTCCCCGGCGGTCCTCGGCGTCCCCCTGTTCACCACGGTCCAGCAGATGGGGATGGTCGACACCTACTGGGGCATGATCCTTCCGCAGTGCGCGCCCGCCGCGATGGTCTACATCCTCTACAAGTTCTTCCAGGGCGTCCCGCGCGAGCTGGAGGAGGCGGCCTTCATCGACGGCGCGGGCCGCTGGCGGGTCTTCCTCACCATCGTCGTCCCGCTCTCGCGCCCCTCGCTCTCCGCGGTCGGCATCTTCACCTTCATCGCGTCCTGGAACAACTTCCTGTGGCCGTACATGGTGACCAACAACCCCGACCTGATGACCATGCCGAACGGCATCGCGACCGTCATGAACTCCTACGGCATCCAGTGGGCCCAGCTCATGGCCGGCGGCCTGATGGCGGGCCTGCCGCTGATCGTCGTCTTCGTCTTCTTCCAGCGCCAGATCGTCGCCGGTGTCGCGCACACCGGTCTCGCCGGCCAGTGACCGAGGAGGTCGCCGAGTGAAGTTCCCCAGATCCGTGGCGGTCCTGGCCGCCGCGGCCCTCGCCCTCCTGCCCGCCACCGCGCGGGCCGCGGAGTACCCCGACCCGGAGCCCCTCACCGGACAGCAGGTCATCCACGACCCCACGGTCGTCCGTCTCGGGTCCGGCGGCTACGTGGCCTATTCGACCGGCGGGGTGATCGGCGCCCGCCTCTCGAAGGACCGGGTCCGGTGGGAGGACGCGGGCGACGCCTTCGCCGCGCCCCCGAGCTGGTGGTACGAGTACAACCCCACCGGCGACCCCTGGGCCCCGGACATCTCCCACCGCGCGGGCCGGTACTGGCTCTACTACGCCGTCTCCTCCTGGGGCACCAACCACTCCGCGATCGGCGTCGCCACCTCCCGGAGCGGTCTGCCCGGCACCTGGACCGACCACGGCAAGGTCCTCACCTCGGACACCACCGACACCTGGAACGCCATCGACCCGGCCGTGATCCGCGCCGACGGCCGGCTGTGGATGACGTTCGGCTCGTACTGGACGGGCATCCGCATGGTCGAACTGGACCCGGAAACCGGCAAGGCCCGAGCGGGCGCCCCCGTGCACCACCTGGCGACCCGCCCGGACGCCCCGTACGCGGTCGAGGGCCCCTACGTCGTCCGGCACGGCCGCCACTTCTACCTCTTCGCCTCCTACGACGCGTGCTGCGCGGGCGTGAACTCCACGTACAGGATCCGGGTGGGCCGGTCGACGTCCGTCACCGGCCCCTACACGGACAGCACCGGCAGACCCATGCTCGAAGGCGGCGGTGACCTCCTGCTGGCCGGGCACGGCCGCTACGCCGGCCCCGGCGGCGAGTCGGTCTTCCGGGACCGCGGCCAGGACTGGCTGGCGTACCACTACTACGACGCGGACGACAACGGCATGCCCAAGCTGGGCCTGAACAGGCTGACCTGGAACGCGGACGGCTGGCCGAGCCTGCGCTAGCCCCCGCAGCCGCGCCTGCCCCGTGCCCGCCCGTTCGCGCGACGGACCCGCCCGTACTCCTCCACCCCCCAGGCGCCCCGAAAGGACACCATGCGCACCGCCCGTTTCGCCCTCGACCCCGCCTTCACCATCGGCGAGGCCGACCCCCGTCTCTTCGGTTCCTTCGTCGAGCACCTCGGCCGCTGCGTCTACACCGGCGTCTTCGAACCGGACCATCCCTCGGCCGACGCCGAGGGCCTGCGCACCGACGTGCTGGAACTCGTCCGCGAGCTCGGTGTCACGGTCGTCCGCTACCCCGGCGGCAACTTCGTCTCCGGCTACGACTGGGAGGACTCGGTGGGCCCCGCCGAGGAGCGGCCCCGCCGGCTGGACCTCGCCTGGCGCTCCACCGAGTCCAACCGCTTCGGGCTCAGCGAGTTCATCGGCTTCGTGCGGAAGATCGGCCCGCGGGCCGAGCCGATGATGGCCCTCAACCTCGGCACGCGCGGGGTCGCCGAGGCGCTGGCGCTCCAGGAGTACGCCAACCACCCCTCGGGGACCGCCCGTTCCGAGCAACGGATCGCGCACGGAGACAAGGACCCCTTCGGCATCGGACTGTGGTGCCTCGGCAACGAGATGGACGGCCCCTGGCAGACCGGCCACAAGACCGCCGGGGAGTACGGCCGCCTCGCCGCCGAGACCGCCCGCGCGATGCGGCAGATCGATCCCGGCCTCGAACTCGTCGCGTGCGGTTCGTCCGGACAGGGCATGGCGACCTTCGCCGAGTGGGAGGCGACGGTCCTGGCCGAGACGTACGACCTCGTCGACCACATCTCCCTGCACGCCTACTACGAGGAGACCGACGGCGACCGGGACTCGTTCCTCGCCTCCGCCGTCGACATGGAGTCGTTCATCGAGAACGTGGTCGCCACCTGCGACCACGTGGGCGCCCGGCTGAAGTCCACGAAGAGGATCAACCTCTCCTTCGACGAGTGGAACGTCTGGTACCAGAGCAGGCCGAACCCGCACCCGGTCGAGGACTGGCAGGAGGCCCCGCGCCTGCTGGAGGACGTCTACACCGTCACGGACGCGGTCGTGTTCGGCTCGCTCCTCATCGCGCTGCTGCGGCACGCGGACCGGGTGGCCGTCGCCTGCCTCGCCCAGCTCGTCAACGTCATCGCGCCGATCATGACCGAACCCGGCGGCCCGGCCTGGCGGCAGACGACGTTCCACCCGTTCGCACAGGCCTCGGCGCACGGGCGGGGGCAGGTCCTCGACGTCCGGGTGGACTCGCCGACGTACACGACCCGCAAGTACGGCGAGGCGGACCTGCTGCACGCCACCGCGGTACGCGCCGAGGACGGCTCGGTCACCGTCTTCGCCGTCAACCGCAGCCGGACCGAGGCGCTGCCGCTGGAGGCCGCCCTGGGCCGGACGGGCCTGACGGCGGTCCTCGAGCACAGCGCGCTCGCCGACGCCGATCCGGACGCCGTCAACAGCCTGCACGACCCGGACCGGGTCACCCCGCACCCGGTCGAGGGGACCGTGCTCCGGGACGGCACGCTCACCGCCGTCCTGGAGCCGCTGTCCTGGAACATGATCCGGCTGGTGTAGGACCCGTCCCGCCCCGCGGGGACAGGGCGGGGCGGGACTTCCGAAGCACGTCCTAAGGGCTGTCCCGTAATCCCCGGTGGATCAGCGCGCGGCGTCAGATGCGGTGCATCGCAAGGCGGAGGGTCGTCCTCATACTGGGCGTATTCGGGCGATCCGACAACGCGGCGAGGTGCCGTAGCTGTCGTCGTGCGCCCGCCGGGGATTACGGGACAGCCCTTAGGGGGAGGGGACCGGGGCCACCGGTACTCCTCCGGCCGCGCTGCCCAGCAGCGTCAGTTCCACCCGCCCGGGTCCCGACGGCGTGGTCCCGTCGGACAGCACCGCGAGGGCCAGTGTGTTGTGCCCCCGTGTGCGCAGCACCCCGTTGGGCAGGACGAACGTGTGCTGCGGGCCCACGTCGTTGATGTACTGGCCCATGTTCCAGCCGTTCAGGAAGATCTGGACGCGGTAGGCGCGGGCCGGATCGTCCGTGAGGGTGAGCCCGATCGACGCGTCCGTCCCGCCGTCCACGGCGAGCCGGAAGCCGGTGCGGTACCAGGTGACCCCCTGGCGCCGCTCGGCGCGCGGGAACGCGGCCGGTCTCCAGCCGTCGTCCGCGAAGCCCGGCAGATGCCAGCCGTGCCGCTCCCCGTGCAGACCACCGGTGTTGAGCGGTCCGCGCACCGGGTCGGGGGCCGCCGCGCCCCGGATGCGCCAGCGGACCGCCGGAGCGGCCCCGGTGAAGGTGACGGCCGTCAGGCCCCGGGCCGCCTTGTGCGTGTCGTCGGCCCTGCCGTCCTCGTCGCGCTGCATCGGCCGGACCAGGACGGACAGCACGTGGGAGCGCCCCTCGCGCGGCCGGAGGGGGAAGGTGGCGGTGGCCGTCCAGGTCCCCTTGCGCACGGTCTTCTTGTCCGGCACCGGCATCCGGTGGGTGCCCAGCGGCTCACCGTCCAGCCAGGCCATCAACAGCCCCTGGGTGCCCGCGACGTAGGACAGGGACACGGAGTCCGCGCCACCCGCGTCCGCGAAGTGCCCCCGGTACCAGACGTCCCCGTAGTGGAAGCCGTAGTCGTCGGCGAACAGCACGGGCTGTCCGGCGGGTACCGGTGTGACGCTGTACGAGGTCGTCCTGTCGGTCACCCGCCACGCGGAGTCGTCGTGGTCGGCGGCCGACTCGGGATCGCCCTCGGCCCGGCGCCAGCCGGTCAGGGCGGGCAGCCGCACCGGGCCCGGGCCGGCCAGCGGCCGCTCGGCCCGCAGGCTCCCGGAAGCGGTGACGTGACACTTCGAGGCGCGGCCGTTCCAGACGAGTTCGCTCATCCCGCGCGGCCCCCACACCTCCAGGTCCGCCGCCCCCGTCGTGTCGCCGGTGAGGTGCGCGGCCGGGCCGCGCAGGACGGCCGTGCGCAGCAGCGCGGGGCCGCGTACCAGCACCGGACCCGAGGGGGTGTCGTGGCGCCACAGCAGGCGGGAGCTCTCGTCGTCGGCGAGCAGCAGCAGGAGGGGCGCCGCGACCCCGCCGTCCTCCACCCGGACCCGGGTGATGCCGCCGAGCACGGCGTCGACGCGCAGGACCCCGTCCTCGTAGCCGTGTTCGGCCTCCCCGTCCAGCACGGTGACCCTGGGCTCGCTCGTGGCCTCCAGCCAGGTGCTGGTCGACTCGCCCGCCCGGCCCGTGAACACGGCGATGTCCTGCCGTCCGGCGGTCAGCCACAGCATCGGCTGGGCGGTGGACCGGTTCAGCCTGCGCCGCCCCAGGGCGATCCCGGCGGCGAGCAGCCGCGCGTCGAGGCCCGGCACCGGCACCGCGACGCCCGCTCCGCCGAGCGTCGCGGTGGCGACGGCCTCGGCGGGCGTGTCGTTGCGCAGCACCTGGAAGCGCGCCCCGGTGTCGGGATTGACCAGGTGGTACGCCTTGATGCCGGGGCCCGCCTGCGTGCCCTCGCCGGGGGGCGGGTCGGCGCGGTCGAGTTTGGCCAGGTCGGGCACCGATTGCAGCAGCCGGCCGATCTGCCGCATCGGGACGAGCTTGCCGGTCGGCTGCCGCGCCTCGTCGATGGCGGCCCCGTAGTCGTACGACGTGTAGACGATCGGCGCCGGCAGCCAGCCCCAGGAGGTGCCGCCGAAGGTCATGTAGACGTTGTGGACCGTGATGCCGTTGGCGAGGTTGGTGAGGTAGAAGCGCCGCTCGTAGGCCGCGTCCCGGGTGCGGCGGGACTCGGCGTAGCCGAGGCCGTCGAACTCCGCTCCGCCCCAGGGATCGAACCAGCCGCCCCCGAACTCGGGGATGAACCCCGGGGTGTCCGGGCTGGCGGTCGAGCCGCCCGTGATGCCGCCGGGGCCGAAGTGCCCCCAGTCCGGCGGTGTTCTGAAGGGCGAGGGATAGCCGTCGAAGCCGTAGAGGTAACGCCCGCGCTCACCGCCGGTGTCGAAGCTGCCGGGGACCCAGTGCCCGTTCCTGCCCTTGTCGTTGTGGAAGAGGGGGACGTCGATGCCGTCGGCGCGCACCTTGGCGTACAGGTGCGCCATGTAGTCGCGGCCCGCGGCCTCGGTCACGTGGTTGTCGTACTCGTTCTCCAGCTGGTACAGGACGATCGTGCCGCCGCCGTCGGTGTGGAGGTGGCGGACGGCGATGCGGTCGACGGCGGTCAGCCACTGGTCGACGTGCTTCAGATAGGTGGGGTCGGAGGTGCGGGCCGTCCCCGGAGTGGCCGTCAGCCAGCCGGGGAAGCCGCCCGCGTCGACCTCGGCGTTGATGTACGGGCCGGGGCGCAGGATGACGTACAGCCCGGTCTCGGCGGCGGTGCGCAGGAACAGGTCGAGGTCGCGGACCCCGGTGAAGTCGTACTGCCCGGGTGCGGGGGAGTGGTAGTTCCACGCGACGTAGATGCTGACGGCGTTGTAGCCGTGCGCGCGCATCTTCTGTAGGACGTCCCGCCACAGGGAGGGGCTCGGCAGCCGGAACGGGTGGAACTCGCCCGACCAGATCACCAGGCGTCTGCCGTCGATCAGCATCGAGTAGCGGTCGAAGCCGACCGTGTGCTTCCTGCCGTCGGCGGAGGGCGGCGCGGGTGCGGGCCCGGTGGGTGCGAGGGGCGCCCTTCCGGCCGCGCACGCCTCGTCGCTCCCGTTGCCGCTCAGGGAGAGGCCGAGGGCGGCGGTGCCGGCGAATGCGCTGAAGGTACGTCTGCTCAACACCATGCGGGTTCTCCCGGGGGACGGCGACGAGGGCTCCCCCCGTCCGGTCCGAGCCCGGGACGTGGGGGAAGGTGCGGCCATTGTCCACATGGGCAGGTCATTCGATGGTCGTATGACGATCTCGGCGCGAGGGATTACCCGGTATGGGCGCGACCGGAGCGGCCCGCGGGTTCGCGGACCGCCCCGGTCTCCGTGGGGGGAAGGACGGGATCAGCTCGTCTCGACGCCGAGCGTCAGGGTGCCGGTGTAGCCGGCGGAGGTGGTGCTGCCGAGGGCCGTCAGGGTCAGGAGGCCCGAGGAGGCGCCTCCGTCGTCGTAGATGGAGTCCTGGGCGAGGGTGGTGCGGGTGACCTTGTTGGTGGAGTACGGGGACACCTTGGCCATCGCCGTGGTGATCGTCTCGTTGAAGAAGAGCTGGCCGGTGTGGAGTTCCCGGCCGCCGGTGAAGGAGCCGTCGGAGGTGAGGGTGACGCCGGTGTGCACCTTGACGTGGATGTGCACGCAGCGGCCCCGGTACCAGCCGGGGTAGAGGGTGGTGATGTTCGCGACGCCGGACGCGTCGGTCAGCACGCCGCCGCGCAGGAACGTGCCGTCGTCCGGCTCGCTGTGGCCGTTGTTGCCGACGAAGCCGGAGTACTCGCCGAGCGCGTCGCAGTGCCAGATCTCCACGAGGGCGTTGCCGATCGCCGCGCAGGTGGAGTCGTCGACGACGGTGAGGGCCAGCTTGAGGGGGGCGCCTGCCTTGCCCTCGGTGATGTCGGAGCGGACGAGCTGGCCGTCGAGGTAGTAGGGGCCTTCGGTCATCTCCTTGGTGAGGGTGCAGACGGCCGCGGCGGCGGGGGCCGCGGCGGCGAGGTCGGCGCCGGTGGCGAGGGACGGGGAGGGGGCGACGGGGGCCGTGGCGGCCACGGCCAGTGCCGCGGCGGAGGCGCCCGTGGCGATCAGTACGGTCCGGCGCCCGACAGGGGTCTCCGGCGTGTCTTTCGTGGGGGTGTCTGTCATGAACACGGCACCGTAGGGACGGATGCTGTCGGTAGGCTGTCAGTTCCGCAAAGTGACAGCCCGTCAAGCTCCTTGTTGGACACGTTGCCCGGCCGCCGGCCGCACGGCGGTACGACGGGGCGGGGCGCGAAAGAGGCGGAGACGCCGGCGGTTCGGTCCGCGCGGCGCTCCGCCGTGAGGTCCGGCGCGGGGTGCTCGGCGCCGGAGAGAAGGGTCTTCGGGCGCCGGGCGGGGATACCTCCGCCCCTGTGCGCGCCTTCGGTCGTGGGCGGCTCCCCGCGGCCGGCCCGTGGGGAGGCCGGCCACGCGGGAAGCCCGCCCGGCCCGTGGGGAGGCCGACCGGACGGGAACCGCCCGGTGGTGTGACAGGCCCTAGCCGGCCTGGTTGTACAGCATGGCGCCGACGGCGCCCCAGCCGCCGTTGCCCGACGACTGGGGTGGGGGAGGCTCGGGCTGCGTCCTGCCGCGGACCTGGGCCGCCGTCAGGCCGCCCTGCGCGCCCATGGAGGCCGCGCCCGCCATGCCGGGCATGCCGGTCTGGGCGGCCGGCTGGAGACCCGGCGACTGGGCCGGGGCCTGCATGGCCGCGGGCGGCATCTGGGCCGGCATCCCGCCGGGTCCCTGGGGCGCGGCCGGCCAGCTGGCGGGCTGCGGGGAGGAGTAGGCGGGCTGCGGGGCGGAATAGCCCGGGGCCTGGGCGGGCTGCTGGGCCGGGTAGGGCGAGGCCGCGGCGGGACGCGGCTGCTGCGGAACGGAGGGCAGGCTGGGCTGCGGGGCGGCGGCCGCCACCGGCTGGGGCACCGGGGCGGGCTGTCCGGGCCAGGCGTTCGCCTGCGCGGCCAGCCCCTGCACACCCGCCCCGTTGGTCGAGCCGACGAGACGGTCCACCATGGCCGTACCCGAGCCGTAACCGGTCCCGTTGCCCAGCTCGGGTACGGCGGTCTCCTTCTTGGACCCGTAGAGCACCTGCTCCAGGCCCGCCACCAGGCGGCGCACATCTGTCTGGGGACGTACCACGAGTCTCAGGAAGCGGCTGGACGAACCGACCTTGTTGCCGCACTCGCGGACCAGGATGCGGTGCTCGGTGAGCAGCCGGTCCCGGACCACGGTGCCCTCGGCGCCGACGGGAAGACGGACGAACAGGAAGTTGCCCTGCGAGGGGTAGATCGTCAGACCGGGCAGCGCGGAGAGCTGGCGGGCCATGTCGAGCCGGTCGCGGCGGACCATGTGCAGGCTCTCCATGTACTCCTTGCCGTGGTTCTTGAGCATGAACACCACGGTCTCCGCGAAGGAGTTGAGGTTCCACTTCGGCAGCATCGAGCGGACCTTGCCGGCCAGCGAGGGGTTGGCGACCATGTAGCCGAAGCGGATGCCGTGCAGGCCGAAGTTCTTGCCGAGGCTGCGCAGCACGATGACGTTGGGTCTCATCACCGCGTCCTCGACCACGCTGGGCTCCGACTCGGCGTCGGCGAACTCCAGGAAGGACTCGTCGATGACGATCAGGTCCAGGTCGGCCAGCGCGTCCATGAACTGGATGACCGACTGGCGCGGCAGGAAGCCGCCGTCGGGGTTGTTCGGGTTGCAGATGACGGCGACCTTGGTGCCGCGCGAGCGGATGAACTTGGCGTACGCGGCGAGGTCGAGCGCGAAGCCGTTGGACTCCTGGAGCGGGAACATGTCGACCCGCTTGCCGGTCTCCATCGGCTGGTCGGTCCAGCGGCCGAACGTGGGGACGGGTATCGCGAGGGACTCACGGACCAGCAAGTGGTCGATCCAGGTGATGAGTTCGGTCGAACCGTTGCCCATCGCGACGCACTGCGGCGGAAGCTGGAGCAGCGAGCACAGCTCGCTGGTGATCGTGTCGGCGCTGCTCGGGTAGTAGGTGATGATCTCGCGCAGCCGGCCCGCGAGTTCGTCGAACATCGCGGGGGTGGGGAAGTACGGGTTGCAGGGGATGCAGAAGTCAACCGGACCGGCTCCGTCGCCCTCCCGCGTCAGTGCGGCCATCGACGGACTGTGCGCCGCGGTGCCGCGAAAGAGCGAGGTGACATTGCCGGCCATGGAACCTCCGTATAGGGCGAGCCCGCTGGGGAGGACGGGCCCCCGTTATCTGGGTGGCCCGCGCGGGGGAGCACGGGCCGCCCTCTCATACGGATACGGATGCTGCGCCGTTCAATCGTCGTGTGATCGTGCGGATTTTGTGAACCGGCTGTGAGGTCCGGTCACGTACCGAACGAGTGGACCGTGCTGGTCCGGTAGGTCTGACCCGGCCGCAGCACCGTCGAGGGGAACGACGGGTGGTTCGGGGAGTCCGGGAAGTGCTGGGTCTCCAGGCACAGGGCGTCGCCCTGGCGGTAGACGTGACCGCCGGTGCCGACCAGGGTGCCGTCCAGGAAGTTGCCCGAGTAGAACTGCAGGCCGGGTTCGGTCGTCGCGATCGAGAGGGTGCGGCCGGAGGACGGGTCGCGGAGCGTGGCGATGTGCTCGGGCCTCGCCGTGATCCCCTTGTCGAGGACCCAGTTGTGGTCGATGCCCTTGCCGTACAGGAGCTGCTGGTGGGCCACCCGGATGTCCCGGCCGACGGTCTTGGTCCGGCGGAAGTCGAAGGGGGTGCCGGCGACCTTCGCCAGTTCCCCGGTGGGGATCAGGCCCGAGTCGACGGGGGTGTAGCGGGAGGCCGCGATCTCGAGTTCGTGGTCGTAGATCGAGCCGCTGCCCTCACCGGCGAGGTTCCAGTACACGTGGCTGGTGAGGTTGACGACGGTGGCCCTGTCGGTGGTGGCCGCGTAGTCGATGCGCCAGTCGCCGTGCCGGGTCAGGGTGTAGGTGACCTTCGCCCGGAGGGTGCCGGGGTAGCCCATCTCGCCGTCGATGCTGGTGTGGTGCAGGACGAGTCCCACGTCGGAGCCCGAGGTGAAGCCCTCCACGTCCCAGACGCGCTTGTCGAAGCCCTTGGCGCCGCCGTGCAGGCTGTTGACGCCGTCGTTGACGGAGAGCTGGTGGCTCTTCCCGTCGAGGGTGAACTGCCCCTTGCCGATGCGGTTGCCGTACCGGCCGATCAGGGCGCCGAAGTACGGGCTGGAGGCGACGTAGGAGTCGAGGTCGCCGAAGCCCAGCGAGACATTGCGGTACCTGCCGTGCCGGTCGGGGATCTCCAGGGACTGGACGATCCCGCCGTAGGACAGGACCCCCAGCCGCGTCCCGCCGTTCTCCAGCGACCACCGGTGGACCTTCGTCCCGTCGGCGAGCCGGCCGAAGAGTTCCCTCACGGGCTTCTTCCCGCCCGCTGCGTGCGCCGTGCCGACGGTGGCCGCGGTCAACCCCGCCGCCGCCGCTGCGATGACCGTACGTCTGCTCGTTTCCATTTCGCGGCTCCTGCCCCATGGAGAGGGGCCCCGCCTTCTGGCGGGGCCCCGGCTGACTTACGAACCGACCTTGCGCTTGTTCCACACGTCGAACCCGACCGCGGCCAGCAGGGCCAGGCCCTTGATGACCTGTTGCCAGTCGGTGCCGACGCTGAGGAGGTTCATACCGTTGTTCAGCACGCCGAGGACCAGACCGCCGACGATCGCGCCGAGGACGGTACCGACACCGCCGCTCATGGACGCGCCACCGATGAACGACGAGGCGATCGCTTCCAGCTCGAAGCTCAGGCCGGCCTTCGGAGAGGCCGCGTTCAGGCGGGCGGCTACCACCAGACCCGCCAGGGCCGCGAGCATGCCCATGTTCAGGAAGACATAGAAGGTGACCTTCTTGTCCTTGACGCCCGACAGCTTCGCCGCCGGGAGGTTGCCGCCGATCGCGTAGATGTGGCGGCCGAAGACGGCGTTGCGCATGACGTAGCCGTAGCCGACGACCAGCGCGCCGAGGATCAGCAGCACGATCGGCGCGCCCTTGTAGCTGGCGAGCATCAGCGTGACGGTGAGCACCGCGGCGACCAGCGCCACCAGCTTGAGCAGGAACAGCTTGGCCGGCAGCACGTCCAGCGAGAACTCCTGCTGGCGCTTGCGGTCACGGACCTCCTGGAGGACCACGAAGACGATCACGACCAGGCCCAGCAGCAGCGTGATGTTGTGGTAGTTGGTGGTCGGGCCGACCTCCGGCAGGAAGCCGTTGCCCATCTTCTGCAGGCCGCCCGGGAACGGGCCGAGGGTCTGCCCCTTGAGCAGGATCTCGGTCAGACCGCGGAAGATCAGCATCCCGGCGAGGGTGACGATGAAGGACGGTATGCCGAGATAGGCGATCATGAATCCCTGGACCGAGCCCGCCGCGGCGCCCACCAGCAGGCACAGCACCAGGGCGATCGGCCACGACACACCGTGCTGCACCGTCAGCACGGCCGCGAACGAGCCCACGAACGCCGTCACCGAGCCGACCGACAGGTCGATGTGGCCCGCGATGATCACCAGCATCATGCCGATCGCGAGGATCAGGATGTAGCTGTTCTGCAGGACCAGGTTGGAGATGTTGTGCGGCAGCAGCAGGCTTCCGTCGGTCCAGACCGCGAAGAGGGCGACGATCAGGCCGAGGGCGATCAGCATGCCGTACTGGCGCATGTTGCTGCGCAGGCCGTCGAGCATCACCCGCACCAGGTTCTCCCCGGTGTCGCCGGTCCCGTCCTTGCCCGGCGGTGCCTCGGCCGGGGTGTTGGTCACATCGGTGCTCATCGCGTTACCTCTTTGTCCTTCGTCATCTGACGCATCAGCACTTCCTGAGTGGCCTCGCCCCGCGAGAACTCACCGGTCAGCCGCCCCGCGGCCATGGTGTAGATGCGGTCGCACATGCCGAGCAGTTCGGGCAGCTCGGAGGAGATGAAGACGATCGCCTTGCCCTCGGCGGCCAGCTTGTCGATGACCGTGTAGATCTCGAACTTCGCCCCCACGTCGATGCCGCGGGTCGGCTCGTCCAGGATCAGCACGTCCGGACCCGCGAAGATCCACTTGCTGAGGACGACCTTCTGCTGGTTGCCGCCGGAGAGCTTGCCCACCGGCTCGAAGACGGTCGGCGCCTTGATGTTCATCGACTTGCGGTAGCGCTCGGCGACCTGCCGCTCCTCGTGCTCGTCGACCACGCCCCGCTTGGCGACCTTGCCCAGGGCGGTCAGCGAGATGTTGCGGTTGATGGTGTCGATGAGGTTGAGCCCGTAGTGCTTGCGGTCCTCGGTGACGTACGCGATGCCGTGGCCGACCGCCTCCGCGACGGTCCTGGTACGGATCTCCTCGCCGTCCTTGAGGACCGTCCCGCCCGCGTAGCGGCCGTACGACCGCCCGAAGACGCTCATCGCGAGCTCGGTGCGGCCGGCACCCATGAGGCCCGCGATGCCGACGATCTCCCCGCGCCGCACCTGCAACGACACGTCGTCGGCCACCTTGCGCTGCTGGTCGATCGGGTGGTGCACGGTCCAGTCGCGGATCTCCAGCGCCGGGGCGGCACCCTCCTCGGGGTGGTGCGGGGTGCGCTCGGGGAAGCGGTGGTCGAGGTCCCGGCCGACCATTCCGCTGATGATCCGGTCCTCGGTCGTCTCCGGCGCCTTCACGTCGAGGGTCTCGATGGTCCGGCCGTCCCGCAGGATCGTCACCGAGTCGGCGACCTTGCGGATCTCGTTGAGCTTGTGGGAGATGATGATCGAGGTGATGCCCTGCTTCTTCAGCTCCAGGATCAGATCCAGGAGCTTGTCGCTGTCCTCGTCGTTGAGCGCCGCGGTCGGCTCGTCGAGGATGAGCAGCTTCACCTTCTTCGAGAGCGCCTTGGCGATCTCCACGAGCTGCTGCTTGCCCACGCCGATGTCGGCGACGCGGGTCTCGGGGTGATCGCTCAGACCGACGCGGCGCAGCAGTTCGGTGGCGTGCCGCAGGGTCGTGTTCCAGTTGATGAAACCGCGCTTGGCGTGCTCGTTGCCGAGGAAGATGTTCTCCGCGAGGGAGAGGTAGGGCGACAGCGCCAGTTCCTGGTGGATGATGACGATGCCGTGGTGCTCGCTCGCCCGGATGTCCTTGAAGCCGCAGACCTCTCCCTCGAAGAGGATCTCACCCTCGTAACTGCCGTGAGGGTGGACGCCGGAGAGCACCTTCATCAAGGTGGACTTGCCGGCGCCGTTCTCACCGCAGATGGCGTGGACCTCGCCCTGCTGGACGGTCAGAGTGACGTCCGACAGCGCCTTGACGCCGGGAAAGGTCTTGACGATCGAGCGCATTTCCAGGACGGGTCCCGCCATGGTCGTGCCTTCCAATCCGTAAGGTTCGACGCTTACTTGAGCTGGTCCGCCGTGTAGTAGCCACCGTCGACCAGGACCGACTGGTAGTTGGACTTGTCGACGCTCACCGGCTGGAGGAGGTAGGCGGGGACGACCTTCGCGCCGTTGTCGTAGGTCTTGGTGTCGTTGGTCTGCGGCTTCTTGCCCTTGAGGGCGTCGTCGGCCATGGCCGAGGCGATCTTGGCCAGCTCACGGGTGTCCTTGTAGACGGTCTGCGTCTGCTCGCCCGCGATGATCGACTTCACCGACGCCAGCTCGGCGTCCTGGCCCGTGAGGACCGGCAGCGGCTTGTTCTTGGAGCCGTAGTCGTCCGACTTCAGCGCCGACAGGATGCCGATGGAGATGCCGTCGTACGGGGAGAGGACCGCGTCGACCTTCTTGCTGGCGTACGACTTGGTGAGGATGTCGTCCATGCGCTTCTGGGCGGTGGCGCCGTCCCAGCGCAGGGTGGTGACCTGGTTGAGCGCGGTCTGGCCGGACTGGACGACGAGCTGCTTCTTGTCGATGTAGGGCTGGAGCACCTTCATCGCGCCGCCGAAGAAGTACTTCGTGTTGTTGTCGTCGTTCGAGCCGGCGAAGAGCTCGAGGTTGAACGGGCCCTTCTTGGAGCCGTCCGCGAGACCGAGCTTCTGCAGGATGTAGTTGCCCTGGAGCTCGCCGACCTTCGAGTTGTCGAAGGACGCGTAGTAGTCGACGTTCTTCGAGCCGAGGATCAGACGGTCGTAGGCGATGACCGGGATGTGGGCGTCCGCCGCCTCCTGGAGAACGTTGTCCAGGGACTTGTTGTCGATGGCCGCCACGATCAGCGCCTTGACGCCCTGCGTGATCAGGTTCTCGATCTGCGAGACCTGCTGCTGCGGGTCGTCCTGGCCGTAGACCAGCTTGGTCTTGTAACCCTTCGCCTGCAGGTTCTTGACGACGTTGTTGCCGTCGGCGATCCAGCGCTCGGACGACTTGGTCGGCATCGCGATGCCGATCGTCCCGCCCTTGCTGCTGCCCTTGTCCTCCTTGCTGCCGCCTTCGCCGTTCTGGCCACAGGCGGTGAGGGTGAGGGCGAGGGAGGCGGCTCCGGCTACGGCGGCGATGGCGGCTCTGCGGTTACGCATGATCATCATCCTTGATGTCTGGGACCGGGTTCGGTCTCGCGGAGCTCGAAGCTCCGGGAGCTCTGAGCGAAGAAGGCCGAGAAGGTGTGTTGGATTGTGCGCGACTGTGTCTGCTTGTGTGAAGGGGGTTTGTGCGAACGTTATGAGGGAGTGTCGAACCGTGAGAGCGCCCCGGGCAGGCGGGAGCCGAGCGGAGCCATGTCGCCGCCCGCTCCGTGGCGTGCCAGCAGGTCAAGGGCGAGACGGCCGCGCCGCACCCTTTCCCGGGCCGTGCTCAGGGTCAGGTCCCGCAGATGGTGTCCGTACGGGTAGATCCCGGGGGTCTTGGACAGCCCGAACTTCAGGTACAGCGGCGCGCCGCGCCGGATCAGCTCGGCGACCTCGTACATCCGGATGTACCCGCCGAGATCGTCGGGGGCCTCGATGTACATGTCCATGGGGGCGGCGGAGACCCGCCGGATCTCGGTGAGGTGATCGAGCGTCAGGTCGCTCGGCACGTTCAGCGAGTCGGCGCCGAGCTTCTCGTACACGGCGTACGAGGCCGGGTTGACCGGACCGATCAGCGCCGAGACCTTGAAGGTCGTGTCGGCCGGGATGATCCCGGCGACCCGCGCCCGGTGCAGCGTCCACAGCACGCCCTCGTCGGCGACGAGCAGGCACTTGACGCCCAGCTCCGTCGCCCGGACGGCGTCCTCGACACAGCCGGCCACCGCGTCGTGGCCGCGGGCCCGCAGCCCCGCGCCGCGCGAGTCGCTGCGCGTCGAGGCGCCGATGTCCCAGGTGCCGCGCGGGCCGGTGAACAGGCAGAGTTCGATGTCGTGCTCACCGGTGGCCTCGACCATCTCGGTGATCTCGTCGTCGGTCAGCATCCAGACACCGCTGCCCTGGCTGATCCGGTGGATCGGCACGTCGAGCCGCGAGGCCTCCTTGAGGACCACGGCGAGCGCCTCGGGGCCCTCCACGGAGGGGACCTCGGTGCGCCAGCGGCCGCCTCCGGGGAAGGTGTGCGGCGAGGCGTCGTCGGGGGAGAGGGCGGGCGCGGCCAGGCCGAGTGCGGCCAGTGCGGGCTCGCCGGGGCGACGGGGCGCCGTGGGAGGGGCGTCGGTCACAAGCTGTCCTTCATTGTTCGATATTTCGGGCATGGTTCGCGACGGTGGGCGCGAGGGCCTGGTGCACGCCGGTACGGGGCCGTCAGGAAACCCCGTACCGGCGTGCGGCTCGGGTGGTCAGGGCTTCAGCAGGACCTTGCCGACCTTCGGATCGCCGGAACCCACCAGCTCGATGGCCTCCGGGAACGCGGAGAGCGGCAGTTCGTGCGTCACCAGCGGCGACGGGTCCAGCAGACCCGCACCGAAGACCCGCACCGTGTGCGCCCAGGCGTCCGGCGGCGCCCCGAACACGGTGTGCACCTCCAGTTGCCGTACGACCAGATCGGTCGGGTCCAGGCCCTCGGCGCCCGGCGCCGGGATCCCGGTGAGGACCAGGCGCCCGCCGCGCCGCAGCAGGGAGGCGGCGGTGCGCGCGGCGGACGCGGACCCGGCGGTCTCGACGACCACGTCGAAGTCGTCGGGGAGTTCCTGGTCCCGGGTGCGGAAGTCGGTGGCGCCGAACTCCTTCGACAGCGCGGCCCGGTCCGGGCGCGTGCCCACCACGAGGAGCTCGGCCGGAGAACCGGCCTTCAGGAACTGCACGGCGAACATCCCGAGCGTCCCGGTGCCCACCACGGCCACCCGCTCACCGGGCCGCGCGTTCGCCTTGAGCGCGGCGGCCGCGATGCAGGCGGCCGGCTCCAGCAGGGCGGCGGCCGTCAGATCGGCGTCGTCGGGCAGGACGTGGAGCAGCCGGGCCGGCAGCGTCAGCGTGGCGGCCATCGCCCCGGGGACGGTGAAGCCCGTCTCCTCGTACCCGGCCGTGCACAACGTCGTCTCGCCCGCGTGGCAACGGTCGCAGACCTGGCAGTTGCGGAAGCCCTCGCCGACGACCTTGCGGCCGACGAGCGCCGCGGGGACGCCGGCGCCGACCTCCTCGACGGTCCCGGACCACTCGTGGCCCGGGGTCAGGGGGTAGCGGACGTACCCCTCGGGCCGGTTGCCCTGGTAGACCTCGCGGTCGCTGCCGCAGATGCCCGCCGCGTGCACCCGTACGAGCGCCTCGCCCGCGGCCGGGCGGACCGGCTCGTGCGGGACCAGCCGGTGCTCGCCCGGGCCCTCGACGACGACCGCGGTGCTCACTGCGTCCCCTTGGGCTTGCGCTGCTCCCAGCCGTCGGCCCACAGGTCGAAGCGGGCCTGCTGCTGCGGGAACTCCGCCGCCGCGTCGACGTCCAGCTCGACGCCGAGGCCCGGCTCGTGGGACAGCTCGAAGTAGCCGTCCACGACCTGCGGGGCGCCCTTGACGACCTTCTTGATCTCCGCGTCGGCGAAGTCGTTGAAGTGCTCCAGGATCTTGAAGTTCGGCGAGGTGAAGCCGACCTGGAGGGAGGCGGCGGTCAGGACGGGACCGCCGACGTTGTGCGGCGCCACCAGCATGTAGTGGGTCTCGGCGGTCGCGGCGAGCTTGCGGGTCTCCCAGATGCCGCCGATGTGGCCGACGTCGGGCTGGATGATGTCGACCGCCTGGCTCTCGAAGAGCTCGCGGAACTCGATGCGGTCGTGGATCCGCTCGCCCGTGGCGACCGGCATGTCGACCTTGGCGGCCACCTTCTCCAGCGCCTTGAGGTTCTCCGGCGGCACCGGCTCCTCCAGCCACGCGGGCTTGAAGGGCGCGAGTTCGCGGGCGAGGCGGACGGCGGTGGACGGCGAGAAGCGGCCGTGCATCTCCAGCATCAGCTCGGTCTCGGGCCCGATCGCGTCGCGCACCGCCTCGATGAGCGACACCGAGTACAGCGTGGCCTCGTGGTCGAGCTCGAAGTGCCCGGTGCCGAAGGGGTCGATCTTGAGGGCCCTGTAGCCCCGCGCGACGACCTCCTGGGCGGCCTTGTGGTAGGCCTCCGGGGTCCGTTCGGTGGTGTACCAGCCGTTGGCGTACGCCTTGACCCTGTCGGTGACCTTGCCGCCGAGGAGCTGCCAGACCGGCACCCCGAGCGCCTTGCCCTTGATGTCCCAGCAGGCCATCTCGATGACCGCGATGCCGGACATCACGATCTCGCCGGCGCGTCCGTAGTCGCCGTACTTCATCCGGCGGACCAGGTCCTCGACCGCGAACGGGTCGGAGCCGAGAATATGGTTGGTCCGCGCCTCGTGCAGGTAGCCGATCAGTGCGTCCGTGTGGCCCAGCATGCGGGTCTCGCCGACCCCGGTGATGCCCTCGTCGGTGTGCACCTGGACGTAGGTCAGGTTCCGCCAGGGTGTCCCGACCACGTGTGTGGTGATTCCCGTGATGCGCACGGCAGATGCCCCCTGTGCTTTCAGCTCTGTTCGAAATTTCGTCACACGTTCGAAATGCTGGCGTGACAGTAAGGACGCCGTGCGGGGGGTGTCAATGGGTCGCGCGCACAACGGTTCAGAGTGATGGGCGCAGGATGGCGGGCGATCTTCGGGGGCGGCGGTGACCGGCGGGCCGGAATCATCAATTCCACACAACATCTTCACAACTGCGCCTAGGAACGTTACCGGCGGTGACCCTAGTCTTCCCGCGTCATGGACTACTGCCACGTGTGCCGCAGGCACCTCGACGGCGCTCTCGACTGTCCCGGGTGCGGCACCCCGGTCGACGAACGCGAAGCGGACGCCGACGCCGACGTGCGCCACGGTGAGGGTGCCGACGCCGGCGTGCGCCACGACGAGGGCGACGACGTCGAGCGGGGCTCCCGGCGGGCCGCGCGCCGGCGCGGGGGCCGTGTCCAGGACGCCGGGGCGGGATCCGGGGGCCCGGGTGACCCGCGGGGTCCGGCCGGCACCGGCCGCCGCGACCGCAGGGCCGCCGCGCATCGCCGCAGGCGCCGCCGCACCCTGTACGTGGCCGTGGGCTTCGTCCTCGCGGCGAGCGGTCTGAGCCTCGCCGAACTCGGCGTCGACGCGCCCGGACTGGGGTCGAGCCCCGCGGTGGCGGAGTCGTCCGACGGCTCGGCCTCGCCGACCGCGTCCGCGCTCCTGAAGAGTTCCCCCTCCGCCTCCCCGTCGGGCACCCGCGCGCCCGTCCCCTCGCCGTCGGCCTCCGGACCCGCTCCCGCCTCCCGTTCCGCTTCTCCCACGGCGACGAGCGAGGAGAGCGCCGGGGGCGGCGAGCCCTCGGCCGCCGGCACCCTCCCGGGCTCGTCCGTCTCGGCCTCGGCCCCCGCCTCCTCGGACCCGACCGCCTCGGTCCCCGCCTCCTCGGACCCGACCGCCTCGGCCTCCGTCACCGCGGCCCCGACGGCCTCGGCCTCCGCGCCGGCCCCCACGTCCTCGGACGACTGCGAACGCTTCCTGTGGTGGTGCACGTAGGCGTGCCGCCGTCCGTCACCGGGTGACCCCTCTCCGGGCGTCCCCGGCGGTTCCGTCCGCCCGGACGGAGGCCGCGGGCCGGCTCCGCCCGGCCCCCGGGGGGACCGTCGCGCGGGCGCGGCGGCCCGGGAGGCGGCGTGCCGTGTCCCGCGGGCCGTGCGGGTCCGGCTCCGGACCCCGCGGGGCGCTCGGGGTCCCGTGCGGCGAGCGGGGCGCCGTGACGGGTTCCGCTCACCGCGCCGTGACGGGTTCCGGTTTCCGCGGCGCCGGACGTGCCGGTGCTCGCGGCACGGGGTGTCCCGGTCCGCCGCGAGGCGCCCGCGCCCTCAGCCGCCGTCGGTGCCGGCGCTCTCGCCCAGCATGCGGCGCAGCAGGTCGCGCAGGGCCAGCCGCTCCTGGTCCGAGAGCTCCGCCAGGGGTTCGCGGGCGAAGTCGAGCGAGTCGCGCAGCCCCCCGGCGATCCTGCGGCCCTCGGCCGTCGCCGCCGCCAGTTTCACCCGGCGGTCCGCCGGGTCGGGGCGGCGCTCCACCAGCCCCCGGGTCTCCAGCCGGTCCACGATCCCCGTGACGTTCGACGGCTCGCACCTCAGCTTCTGCGCCAGACGGCGCATCGGCAGCGGCTCCAGCGAGAGCAGGCTCAGCAGCCGCGCCTGCGCGCCGGTGAGGGCGTGCTCGGCCGCCGCCTCCTCGTACTCCTCGTGGTAGCGGGCCACGACCGTGCCGATCAGCTCGACGACCTCCACGGTCAGGGGGTCGATCCGTGGTCTCTTGTGGGTGGCCATGCTCCCGATCCTACCGCGTTGCTTGACATCATGAAATATTCAGGCGCATGGTTGTTTTAGATAGTCAAGCATTTGACCCGCTCGCCAGGCACCGTGAAAGGCGCACCCTCATGTCCGAGACCTTCCAGCTTCCCTCCACCGGCCGTGAATGGCACCTGGTCAGCCGTCCGGTCGGCTGGCCCCAGCCCTCCGACTTCGCCCTGGTCGAGGCCGAGGTCCGGCAGCCGGGTCCGGGCGAGGTCCTGGTGCGGAACGCCTACGTGTCGGTCGATCCGTACATGAGGGGCCGCATGAGCTCGGCCAAGTCCTACGTCGCCCCCTTCGAGCTCGGCAAGACCATGCAGGGCGGCGCGGTCGGCGAGGTCATCGCCTCGAACGCCGAGGGCATCGAGGTCGGCGACCACGTGCTGCACTTCCTCGGCTGGCGCGAGTACGCCGTCGTGGACGCCAAGCAGGCCGTCAAGGTGGACCCCGAGGCCGCGCCGCTGTCGACGTACCTCGGCGTCCTCGGCATGACCGGCCTCACCGCGTACGCCGGGCTCCTGCGCACCGCCTCCTTCAAGGAGGGCGACTCCGTCTTCGTGTCGGGCGCCGCCGGTGCCGTCGGCAGCCAGGTGGGCCAGATCGCCCGGCTCAAGGGCGCCTCGCGCGTCATCGGCTCCGCCGGGTCCGACGAGAAGGTCAAGCTGCTCCTGGAGGAGTACGGCTTCGACGCGGCCTTCAACTACAAGAACGGCCCGGTCTCCGAGCAGCTGCGCGAGGCCGCCCCCGACGGCGTCGACGTCTACTTCGACAACGTGGGCGGTGACCACCTGGAGGCGGCCATCGGCCGGCTGAACCGGGACGGCCGCATCGCGGTCTGCGGCATGATCTCCGTCTACAACAACACCGAGGCCGCCCCCGGTCCCCGGAACCTGGCCCGGCTGATCCAGACCCGCGGCCGCATCCAGGGCTTCCTCGTCGGCGACCACTACGACCTCCAGCAGGAGTTCGTCCAGGAGGTCGGCGCCTGGATCCGCTCCGGCGAGCTGAAGTACACCGAGACGGTCGTCGAGGGCATCGAGAACAACCTGGAGGCCTTCTTCGGCGTCCTGCGCGGCGACAACACCGGAAAGATGATCGTCAAGCTCTGACCCGGCGCCACGGCACGAGGGCCGCACCCCCTGGACGGCGGGGTGCGGCCCTCGTGCCTCCGGGGAGCGGCGGCCGCCACCACGGACTGTGGCCCGGCGCGCCGCCCCGATAAGGTCTTCCCATGCGCGATCTTGGGGTGGGCTTCGGCTATTTGCTGCGCGGCCAGCGGTGGGTGGTCCGGCACGGGAAGAGTTTCGGGTTCGGGCTGCTGCCGGGGCTGATCACGCTCGTGCTCTACGCGGCGGCACTCGTCGCCCTCGGCGTGTACGGGGAGGACTTCGTCACCTGGGCGACGCCGTTCGCGGACGACTGGTCCAGCCCCTGGGCGGGCCTGTTCCGCGGCTTCCTCACCGCCGTCCTCTTCGCCCTCGCCCTCCTCCTCGCCGTCCTCACCTTCACCGCCGTCACCCTGCTCGTGGGCCAGCCCTTCTACGAGAGCCTCTCGGAGAAGGTCGACCGCGACGTCTCCCCGGACGGCACGGCCCCCGAGTCGGGGCTGCCGCTCTGGCGCGAGCTGTGGATCTCCGCGCGCGACAGCCTCCGCATCCTCGTGCGGGCCCTCGTGTGGGCGGTGCTCCTCTTCGGGCTCGGCTTCGTCCCGTTCGTCGGCCAGACCGTCGTCCCGGTGCTCGGCTTCTTCGTCACGGGCTTCTTCCTCACCGAGGAACTCGTCGCCGTGGCCCTGCAACGCCGCGACGTCGACCTCCGGGCACGCCTCGCGCTGCTCCGCTCCCGCAAGACACTGGTCTGGGGCTTCGGCACCCCGCTGGGCCTCGCCTTCCTCGTGCCGTTCGTCGCGGTGTTCCTGATGCCCGGGGCCGTCGCCGGCGCCACCCTGATGGCCCGGGACCTGCTCGGCGAGGAGATCCGCGAGGGCGGTGCGGACGAGGACTCGGAGGAGGACTCCGAGGACGGCTCCGAGCGGACGTCCGAGGCGCGGAGCGCCACGTCCTGACCGTCACGCCCGCCGTCGCCGTCACGCCCGCCCGGCCGACGACCGGGCCGCGGGGCTGACGACCGGGCCGCGGCGCCGGGGCGTGGCGTGGGTGAGGTCCGCCCCGAGCCGCTCAGTCCTCGCCCAGCAGGGTCAGGAAGTCGCGGAACGCGGCCGCCATGTCCACCGACTCCGGGTCGAGCAGCCACTGGTACTGAAGACCGTCCATCACGGCGACGAGCAGGGGAGCGGCGCGCTCCGGCGTGAGCCCGCTCGGCAGCCGTTCCCCGTACTCGGCGCGCAGCGCCGCGGCCATGTCCGCGCGCACCGTGGTGTAGCGCCGGGTGAAGAACTCGCGGGCCGGATGCCCCTCCGTGACGCTCTCGCCGAGCAGGGCCGAGAAGGTCTGGATGATCCCGGGCCGCATCGCGTTGTACTCGACCAGGGAGACGAGCAGGTCGGCCCGCCAGCCGGCGCCCGGCAGGGCGTCCCACTGGTCCCGCTCCCTGAGCACGGCGACGAGCAGGGCCTCCTTGGTGGGGAAGTGGTGCAGCAGGCCCTGCTGGGTGAGGCCCACGCGCTCGGCGACCGCGGCGAGGCTCGCGCCCCGGTAACCGCGCTCGGCGATCACCTCCAGCGCCGCGCGCACGATCTCGGCGCGCCGCTCCTCGCTCCTGGTCCTGGTCGCCATGGCGTCACCGTACGGCATCCGATCACCCCGATCATAACGGCAGGATAACGAAACCTACCGATCGACAGGTGGCCGATGCACGATGAGGAGAACCGACGGCTTTCAACGAGGAGGTGCCGCCATGGCGGAGACCGCGGCGGGGACGGCGAAGGACCATCAGGACGCGGAGGCGGACGCGGCCCGCGAGGCCGTCGTCGAGGCGGCCCTCGGCAGGCTCGGCCTGGACGCGAAGGCCCGGCTGCTGTCCGGGCAGAACATGTGGACCCTGCCCGCGCTCCCCGAGATCGGGCTGAGGTCCCTCGTCATGTCCGACGGCCCGATCGGCGTCCGCGGTGTCCGCTGGAGCGCCGACGACCCCTCCGTCGCGCTCCCCTCGCCCACCGCGCTCGCCGCCGCCTGGGACCCGGAACTGGCCCGCCGCGCGGGCGTGCTGCTCGCCCAGGAGGCGCGCCGCAAGGGCGTCCACGTCCTGCTCGCCCCCACCGTCAACCTCCACCGTTCACCGCTCGGCGGCCGCCACTTCGAGGCCTACAGCGAGGACCCGCTCCTGACCGGCGCGATCGGCGGCGGCTACGTCCGGGGCGTCCAGTCCGGCGGGGTCGCCACCACCGTCAAGCACTTCGTCGCCAACGACGCCGAGACCGACCGCTTCACGGTGAACAACCTCGTCTCCGAACGCGCCCTGCGCGAGCTGTACCTGGCGCCCTTCGAGACCATCGTCGAGACCGCCCGCCCGTGGGGCGTCATGACCGCCTACAACTCGGTCAACGGCACCACGATGAGCGAGCACCGCCGTCTGGTGAACGAGGTCCTGCGCGGCGAATGGGGCTTCGACGGCTTCAACGTCTCCGACTGGAAGGCCGCCCGCGACACCAGGGCCGCGATCGAGGGCGGCCTCGACGTCGCCATGCCCGGCCCCCGGACCGTCTACGGAGAACCGCTCGCCGCCGCCGTGCGCGCGGGCGAGGTCGCCGAGGCCGCGGTCGACGCCGCCGTGCGCAACGTGCTCCGGCTCGCCGCCCGCGTCGGTGCCCTGGAGGGCGCCGAACCCGTCGTGACCGAGCCCCCGGCGGCCGTGGACGGGCGGGCGCTGGCGCGCGAGGTGGCCCGCCGGGGCTTCGTCCTCGTCCGCAACGAGGGCGCCCTGCCGCTCCCCGGGGGGCACCGGGTCGCCCTCGTCGGCGCCGCCGCCCGCGACGCCCGCGTGCTCGGCGGCGGCTCCGCCGTCGTCTTCCCCGCCGGGATCGTCTCGCCCCTCGACGGCCTCACCGCCGCCCTGCCCGAGGGCAGCGTGACGTACGCCCTCGGCGCCGACCTGGCCGTCGAACTCCCCGTGGCCGACAAGGGGTTCGAGCTGCGCGCGGTCTGCCGCGACGCGGCCGGAGAGGTCGTCGCCACCGCCTCCGCCCCGAGCGGCCACATCCAGTGGATGGGCGACGACCTGCCCGAGGGCGCCACCTACGACAACCTCCACAGCGTCGAACTCACCGGCACCTTCACCCCGCGCGAGTCCGGCCCGCACACCTTCGGCATCAAGGGCCTCGGCGCGTTCACCCTCACCGTCGACGGCACGACGTACTTCGACGACGTCCAGCGAACCGCCGAGGACGGCCCGTTCGTGACGTTCTTCGGCGCCCCGGTGGCGCGCGGCCGGGCCGAACTCACGGCGGGCGCACCGGTGGAGGTCTCCCTCACCCACGTCGTCGCGATCCCCGAGGACGTCCCGGTGAAGGGCGTCCGCTTCACGCTCGCCCACCAGGAACCCGTGCGCGACGGAGACGAGCTGATCGCCGAGGCGGTCGAGGCGGCCCGCGCGGCCGACACCGCCGTCGTCGTGGTCGCCACCACCGACCGCGTCGAGTCCGAGGGCTTCGACCGCGCGGACCTGGGGCTCCCCGGCCGCCAGGACGAACTGGTCCACGCCGTCGCCGCCGCCAACCCCAACACCGTCGTGGTCGTCAACTCCGGCTCGCCCGTGGAACTCCCGTGGCGCGACGAGGTCGCCGCCGTGCTCCTGAGCTGGTTCCCGGGCCAGGAGGGCGGCGCCGCCCTCGCCGACGTCCTCACCGGCGCCCACGAGCCCGGCGGCCGCCTCCCCACCACCTGGGGCTCCCTCGCCGACGCCCCGGTCACCCAGGTGCGCCCCGAGAACGGCGAACTCCCTTACACCGAGGACGTCTTCATCGGCTACCGCGCCTGGGAGAAGGAGGGCAGGACCCCCTCGTACCCCTTCGGGCACGGCCTCGGCTACACCGACTGGACGTACGAGTCCATCGAGGCCGAGGGCACGACCGTCACCGTCCGCGTCCGCAACACCGGTGAGCGGACCGGGCGCGAGGTCGTCCAGGTCTACCTCGCCCCCGCGGAACCCGGCACGGAGCGGCCCGCCCAGGTGCTGGCCGGCTTCGCCGGGGTCGAGGCCGCGCCCGGCGAGAGCGTCGAGGCCGTCGTGGAAATCCCGCGCCGCGCCTTCGAGATCTGGGACACCGCCACGGACGCCTGGGCGTTTGTGAAGGGTTCGTACGAGATTCGGGCAGGCCGTTCCCTCACGGACCGCCGCCTGCGCACGATCATCGAGGCGTGAACGACGCGCCCTCCTTCGGCCGGCCCCGGTCCGGAACCTGACCTCCGGACCGGGGCTCGCCGGTACTCCCGGCGGCGTCCTCCGCGACCCCGCCCTCCGTGCCCCTGTTCCCCGGGGCGGTGCACCTAGGGCCGTACGGAGAACCCGTACACCGTCGCGGACCGGTACACCCCGCCCGGCCGCAGCTCGGTGCTCGGGAAGGCCGGCCGGTTCGGGGAGTCGGGGAAGTGCTGGGTCTCCAGCGCGATGCCGTCGTTGGGCGCGAACGGGCCGCCCAGGTGGTCGGCGGTGTAGAACTGTAGACCCGGTTCGGTGGTCGCGACCCTCAGCACCCGCCCGGACGCCGGGTCGTACAGCTCGGCGACCTCCACGGGAGCGTCGCTGACCCCCTTGTCGAGCACGTAGTTGTGGTCGTAGCCCGCTCCGGTCTTGCGGGGCTCGCGGAAGTCGAAGCGGGTGCCCTCGACCGGGTCGAGTTCCCCGGTCGGGACGAGGTTCCCGTCCACCCGGGTCAACCGCGAGGCGTCGAGCCGCAGTTCGTGTCCCAGCGCGCTGCCGGAGCCGGCGAGGTTCCAGTACGTGTGGTTCGTCAGGTTCACCACGGTCGGCGCGTCGGTGACCGCCTCGTAGGCGATCCGCAGCGCGCCCCGCTCGTCGAGCGTGTACGTCGCCGAGACCTCCAGACGGCCCGGGAAGCCCTCCTCGCCGTCCGGGCTGACCCGGGAGAGCCGGACGCCGTGTTCGACCGGCTCCGCATCCCACACGCGCTTGTCGAAGCCGCCGTCCCCGCCGTGCAGCGAGTTGGGCCCGTTGTTCGGCTCCAGGCGGTACGTCGTCCCGTCCAGGGAGAAGCGCGCACCCCCGATGCGGTTCGCGTACCGCCCGACCAGCGCGCCGAGATACGGCTCGGGATGGGCCGTGTAACCCTCCAGGGCGGAGAAGCCCAGGGTCACGTCCGCGGCCCGCCCGTCCCGGTCCGGCACCTCGGCCGACTGCACGATCCCGCCGTACGTCAGCACGCGCACCCGGACCCCGGCGCGCTCCAGCGTCCAGCGGTGGACCCGGGTGCCGTCGGAAAGTGTGCCGAAAAGTTCACTCATGAGGGAAACCCTAGGTCACGGGGTTGCGTGCCGTGACCGTCCGGTAGGCGATCTCCGCGAGCCGGGCCTGTCCGTCCCTGCTCGGGTGGAACCAGTCCCAGTGGCTCAACTGGTCCGTGCCGAAGCGGTAGTCGAAGACCGCGTTCCCGTCGAAGCGGCAGCGCCGGTCCTTGGCGCACACCTCGCGCAGCACCTGGTTGTACGCCTTCACCCGGTCCTGCACCTGCCCCCGCCTGAGGGTCGCCGCCGATCCCAGTGAGTCCGCGTCGCCGAGCATCGAGGGGCAGATGCCCAGCTTCCACACCTGCTTGCCCAGCGGATTGCCGCGCCCCTCGGACCAGAGCCGCTTCAGGTCCGGCACGCTCGACACGTACACCTGGGTCCTGGGCAGAGCGCGGCGCAGCGTGCCCATCGCCTTCCGGAACTCCGCGCGGAAGTCGGCGACGGGCGTCATCGCCGAGGCGGAGGAGCGGCAGGCGTCGTTGGCGCCCGCCATCACCGTGACCAGCTCCGGCCTCCGGGCCGCCGCCTGTTCCATCTGGCCGGGAAGGTCGGCCATCCGCGCGCCGGTCACCGCGTAGTTCCAGCTCCGCTCGGCCGCCCCGGCCGTGCCGAGCAGCCGTACCGCGAGACTGTCGACCCGGGGATCGCTGCCGGTCGCCCACGAGACCTCGGGGCAGTCGGACAGCACGCTGCACGCGTCGAAACCGCGCGTGATGGAGTCGCCGACCGCCGCCATGGAGTCCGGGCTGCGGTCCCAGACCGGCGTGGGCCTCGGGGACGGCCGGGCCCCCGCCGTCCCGCCGGTCGCCGGGGAGCCGCCGCCGGCGTCGCACGCGGCGGTGCCCAGGAGAGCCGCCGCGGCGGTGGCGGCGAGGACGGCCCGCCAACGGTGGCTGCGATTCCGCATCCCCTGGTCTCCTCGTTCGTTGTACAGGGTTGGTCGGCACCGTTACCCGCGGTCGGTCGCACCACGTCGTACACGGCCGGTCGTACCGCGTTTCCGCGGCGCGGCCGACCTCGTCCGGGTGGCGGACCCGGACCCCCGGCAGGGGAGTCCGGACACGTCCCGCCGGGTGAAACCTCGGCGGTTCACGGCGCTTGGACCGACGGTACGTCACACTCCTTGCGCCGCCGCAGGGTAGCCTCGCCACGTGGCCGCCCTGCCACTGCCGTTCCGCTAAGTTACAAGATGTCTCGCTCTGTCCGGAGGCCCCAGTGACGACACGTGGAGTTCTCTACGTGCACTCCGCGCCCCGCGCGTTGTGTCCGCATGTCGAGTGGGCGGTCGCGGGGGTGCTCGGCACGCGCGTGAACCTCGACTGGATCCGGCAGCCCGCCGCGCCCGGCACCTGGAGATCCGAGTTCTCCTTCAAGGGCGAGGCCGGCACCGCCTCCAAACTGGCCTCCGCGCTGCGCGGCTGGCACCTGCTGCGCTTCGAGGTCACCGCCGAGCCCTGCCCCACCGCCGAGGGCGAGCGCTACAGCTGCACCCCCGAACTCGGCATCTTCCACGCGGTCACCGGGATCCACGGCGACATCCTCATCCCCGAGGACCGTCTGCGCGCGGCCCTGCTGCGCTCCCAGCGCGGCGAGAGCGACCTGGAGGCCGATCTCGCCAAGCTCCTCGGCAAGCCCTGGGACGACGAGCTGGAGCCCTTCCGCTACGCGGGCGAGGGCGCCCCGGTCCGCTGGCTGCACCAGGTGGTGTGACCCGCGTGACCCGCGCGGTGTGACACCCCGTCGGCACCGCCCGGACCACCGCCGAAGCACCCACGCACTGTGGCCCGTACCCCTGCGATCAGGGGTACGGGCCACAGCTCGTACGGAGGGGAACCGGCGTCAGACGGTACGGAACGCCAGGACCACGTTGTGCCCGCCGAAGCCGAACGAGTCGTTCAGCGCGGCGATACGGCCCTCGACGGGCAGCTTGCGGGGCTCACCGCGGACGATGTCGGCGGCCGCCTCGGCCTCGGGGTCGAGGTTCTCCACGTTGATGGTCGGCGGGGCGAGCCGGTGGTACAGCGCGAGCACGGCCGCGACCGACTCGACACCGCCGGCGCCACCGAGGAGGTGACCGGTCATCGACTTGGTGGCGGAGACCGCGAAGTGGTCGGCCTCGTCGCCGAACACCTTGCGCAGCGCCTTCAGCTCGGCCACGTCACCGGCAGGCGTCGAGGTGGCGTGCGCGTTCACGTGCATGATCTCGGCCGGGTCCAGATCCGTGCTGTCGAGCAGGTTCTGCAGGGCGTGCGAGATGCCGCGGCCCTCGGGCTCCGGCTGCACGATGTCGTGCGCGTCGGCCGAGATGCCCTGGCCGACCGCCTCGGCGTACACCCGGGCACCGCGCGCGGCGGCGTGCTCGGCGGACTCCAGGACGACGACGCCGGCGCCCTCGCCGAGGACGAAGCCGTCACGGGCGACGTCGTAGGGGCGCGAGGCACCCTCGGGGTCGTCGTTGTTCTTGGACATCGCCATCATGTTGCCGAACGCGGCGATGGGGAGCGGGTGGATGGCCGCCTCGGTGCCACCGGCGACGACGACGTCGGCGCGGCCCGTGCGGATCATCTCGATGGCGTAGCCGATGGCCTCGGCGCCGGAGGCGCAGGCGGAGACCGGGGTGTGCACACCGGCGCGGGCGCCCACGGCGAGGCCCACGTTGGCGGACGGACCGTTCGGCATCAGCATCGGAACGGTGTGCGGGGAGACACGGCGTACGCCCTTCTCCTTCAGCACGTCGTACTGGTCGAGCAGGGTCGTCACACCACCGATGCCGGAGGCGATGACCGTGCCCAGCCGGTCGGGGTCGACGCTGGGGTCCTCGCCGGCCTTGTCGGTGAAACCGGCGTCGGCCCAGGCCTCCTTGGCCGCGATCAGCGCGAACTGCGCCGAGCGGTCCAGTCGGCGGGCCTGCGGGCGGGGGATGACCTCGCCCGGCTCCACGGCGATCTGCGCCGCGATACGGACTGCCTGGTCGGCGGCCCATTCCTGCTCGAGAGGGCGGACGCCGGAACGTCCGGCGAGCAGACCCTCCCAGGTAGAGGCTGCGTCGCCACCCAGCGGTGTGGTTGCGCCGATACCGGTGACGACCACGGTGCGATTGGTCGGGCTCACGGGAATTCTTTCTCCAACGGATTACGAGGATTCAGCGGCGCCACCGCCGGGTGGCGGGGCATCAGCCCGGGAGAACCGGGGCGCAGGGCCCCGGCGGACCCGGACGGTCGGCCCAGGTGATCGGAAGATCAGGCCTGGTGCTTGAGGATGTAGGCGGTCGCGTCGCCGACGGTCTTGAGGTTCTTGACGTCGTCGTCCGGGATCTTGACGTCGAAGCGCTCTTCGGCGGCGACGACGACCTCGACCATGGACAGCGAGTCGACGTCCAGGTCGTCGGTGAAGGACTTGTCCAGCTGGACGTCCTCGGTGGGGATCCCGGCGATCTCGTTGACGATCTCGGCGAGACCTTCGACGATCTCTTCCTGAGTGGCGGCCATGTCAGGCGCTCCTTCGGTGTGTTTCCAGAGGGGTGGCGATTTTCCGTACGGACCGGATGATCCGGTACGGAGTGCCTAGGGGAGGGTAACGACCGTCGCGGCGTACACGAGACCCGCCCCGAAGCCGATGACGAGCGCGGTGTCGCCGCTCTTCGCCTCACCGGTCGCCAGGAGCCGCTCCATCGCGAGCGGGATCGAGGCGGCCGAGGTGTTGCCGGTGGTGCGCACATCACGCGCGACCGTGACGTGCCCCGGCAGTTTCAGCGTCTTCACCATCGAGTCGATGATCCGCTCGTTGGCCTGGTGGGGAATGAAGACATCCAGGTCGTCCGGGCTGATCCCGGCCGCGTCCAGCGCCTGCTGAGCGACCTTCGCCATCTCGAACACGGCCCAGCGGAACACCGCCTGGCCCTCCTGCGTGATGGCAGGGAACTTGATCTCGCCCTTGGAGTCGAGCGGAAGCTGGGAGACGTCACCGATCTTGAACCGGTCCCACGGAACGGTCTGCTTGATCGTGCCGGCCTTGTCGCCCTCGCTGCCCCAGACGGTGGGGCCGATGTGCGGCTCCTCGGAGGGACCCACGACGACCGCGCCCGCGCCGTCGCCGAACAGGAAGGCCGTCGCGCGGTCCTCCAGGTCGGTGAGGTCGCTCAGCCGCTCCACGCCGATGACGAGGACGTACTCCGCCGAACCCTCGACGACCATGCCCTTGGCGAGCGTCAGGCCGTAGCCGAAGCCCGCGCAGCCGGCCGAGATGTCGAAGGCCGCGGCCTTGTTCGTGCCGAGCTTGTCGGCGATCTCGGTGGCGATGGCCGGGGTCTGGCTGAAGTGCGACACGGTGGAGACCACCACGGCGCCGATCTGGTCGGCGCTGATCCCGGCGTCGGCGATGGCCTTGCCGGACGCCTCGATGGACATCGCGGCGACGGTCTCCTCGTCGGAGGCCCAGTGCCGGGTCTCGATGCCTGAGCGCGAACGGATCCACTCGTCGGACGAGTCGATCGTCTCCAGGATCACCTCGTTGGGCACCACCCGGACGGGGCGGTAGCCGCCGACGCCGAGGATGCGCGCGAACGGAGCGCCCTTGGGTGCCTTGATCTTCGACATGCTCGGGCTCCTCAGGCCGCGCCGTGCTCGGCGATGAGCTCGCGAGCCGCGTCCAGGTCGTCGGGGGTCTTCAGGGCCAGGGTCGTGACGCCGGGCAGCGCGCGCTTGGCCAGACCGGTCAGCGTGCCGCCGGGGCACACCTCGATCAGCGCGGTCGCGCCGAGCTCCCGGAAGGTCTCCATGCACAGGTCCCAGCGGACCGGGTTGGCGACCTGGCCGACCAGGCGCGAGACGACGTCGGCGCCGGAGGCGACGGCCTGGCCGTCACGGTTCGAGACGTACGTGACCGCGGGATCCGCGGGAGCCAGGTCCTCGGCGGCCTTCGCCAGCGCGTCGACCGCGGGGCCCATGTGGTGGGTGTGGAACGCGCCCGCCACCTTCAGGGCCACGACCCGCCGGACGCCCTCGGGCTTGTCCGCCTCCAGGGCGGCCAGCTGCTCCAGCGTGCCGGCGGCCACGATCTGGCCGGCGCCGTTCACGTTCGCCGGGGTCAGCCCCAGCTTCTCCAGGTGCGCGACCGTCGTGTCGTGGTCCCCGCCCAGCAGCGCCGACATGCCGGTCTGCGTGATGGTGGCGGCCTCGGCCATCGCGAGGCCGCGCTTGCGCACGAGGGTCAGCGCGGCGGTGTCGTCGAGCACTCCCGCGAACGCGGCGGCGGTGATCTCACCGACGCTGTGTCCGGCGACGGCGCCGGGGGTCACGTCACCGAGTGCCGCGGCGGACAGCAGGCCGGCGGCGACCAGGAGGGGCTGCGCCACGGCCGTGTCACGGATCGCGTCCGCGTCGGCCTGCGTGCCGTAGTGGGCAAGGTCCAGCCCGATGGCGTCCGACCACGCGGCGAGGCGTTCGGCGGCACCGGGGAGGTCGAGCCAAGGAGTCAGGAAGCCGGGCGTCTGAGCGCCCTGGCCGGGAGCGACGAGTACGAGCACTCTCACACTCTCTCTTGGGGACGGCCACGGCCGCCCGTGGGGACAGGGACGAAGAACACGAGGGGGAATTGTAGGTCCCCGACAAAAGCCTATGTTTGTGGATCGCCGTCGGCCAGACGCCCCAGGATCAGTGCGATCCGCAGCGTGAACGCCGACCGGACATCCGAGGGCGACCAACCGGTGACGTCAGTCACACGTCGGAGCCGGTAGCGCACGGTGTTGGGATGGACGAACAGCATCCGTGCGGCTCCTTCGAGGCTGCTCGCCTGTTCCAGGTAGACGCTGAGCGTCTCCAGGAGCGCCGAGCCCGCCTCCTCCAGCGGTCTGTAGATCTCCTCCACCAACTGCTCACGGGCGGACGGGTCTCCGGCGATCGCGCGCTCCGGCAGGAGATCGTCCGCCAGAACCGGGCGAGGGGCGTCCTGCCAGGCGAAACACGCCTTCAGTCCGGCCGCCGCGGCCTGCGCGGACCGGGTCGCGGCCAGCAGGTCGGGCACGATCGGCCCGGCGACGACCGATCCGGCGGCGAACGGGCCGATCAGCGACTTGGCGACGGCGAGCGGGTTGTCGCTGCCGCCCGCGATCACGACCAGCCGGTCCCCGAGCACCCCCGTCAGCACCTGGAGCTTGGCGTGCCGGGCGGCCCGCCGGATCGCCTCGACCGTCAGTTCGCTGTCACCGTCGGGCGCCGTGCCCAGCACCACGCAGACGTGTTCGGGGGAGTTCCAGCCGAGCGCGGCGGCCCGGGAGACGGCGCCCTCGTCGGCCTCGCCGGAGAGCACCGCGTTCACCACGAGCGACTCCAGCCGGGCGTCCCAGGCACCGCGTGCCTCCGCCGCCTGCGCGTACACCTGGGCGGTGGCGAAGGCGATCTCGCGGGCGTAGACCAGGAGCGCCTCGCGCAGCACGGACTCGTCGCCGGGTGCCGCCACCTCGTCGATGGCCGATTCCATGACCTCGATTGTCGTCCGCACCATCTCCACCGTCTGGCGCAGCGTGATAGCCCTGGTCAGCTCGCGTGGCGCGGTGCCGAAGACATCGGTGGAGATGGCCTGCGGCGCGTCCGGGTGCCGGAACCACTCCGTGAAGGCCGCGATACCGGCCTGGGCGACCAGCCCGATCCACGACCGGTTCTCCGGTGGCATGGCCCGGTACCACGGCAGTGTCTCGTCCATCCGCGTGATGGCCTGGGCGGCGAGACTGCCGGCCGACTTCTCCAGCCGCTTGAGGGTCGCGGTGTGCGAGTCGACGTCGTGCGCGGGGCGCTCGGTGTTGCTGGCTTCGGGTTCGGACACGGGACAAGACTGCCTTATCCGGATGTGGCCGTGCGGCGGCGGGTCGCAAGTAAGAGGGGAGCGCCCGCCGGGCCGGAGCTACCGTGGTGGGGTGATGGACGTCCGCCGCGCCGACGAGCGCTACCGCGGAGGGGACCCGGCGGCCGGGATCTCCTCGCTCCACGCCTTCTCCTTCGGCCCGCACTACGACCCCGACAACCTCCGCTTCGGCGCGGTGATCGCCTGCAACGAGGAGCGGCTCGCCCCCGGCGCGGGCTTCGACGAGCACCCGCACAGCCACACCGAGATCGTCACCTGGGTGGTGGAGGGCGAGCTGACCCATCGGGACTCGGCGGGCAACGAGTCGGTGCTGCGCCACGGGGACGTCCAGCGGCTGAGTTCGGCGGGCGGCGTCCGCCACGTCGAGCGCAACGACGGCGAGCTGCCGCTGGTCTTCGTCCAGATGTGGCTGGCGCCGGTGGAGCCGGGCGGCGACCCCGCCTACGAGACGGTCCGCGGCATCGCGGACTCCACCCCGTACGCCGTGCCCGAGGCGGGGGCCATGCTCCACGTGCGCCGGCTGACGGCGGGCGAGCGCACCGCCGTCCCCGACGCGCCCCACGTCTACGTCCACGTCGTGCGCGGTGAGGTCCGGCTGGACGGCGTGGAACTGGGGGAGGGGGACGCGGCCCGGATCACGGACGCCAAGGACCTGGAACTGGCCGCGGGCGCCCCGGCGGAGCTGCTGGTGTGGGAGATGTCGGTCGGCTGAACCCGGACCGCGGCCCCGTGCGACAGGGGCCGGTCCCGCGCCGTCCGGGTCAGGAGGCCAGGCCGGCCAGCACCGCGTCCGTGAACGGGGTCCACGCCTCGATCGCCCAGGGGCCGAAGGGGCGGTCGGTGAGCGCGACGCAGGCGGCGCCCGCGACCGGGTCGACCCACAGGAACGTACCGGCCTGCCCGAAGTGGCCGAAGGTGCGCGGGGAGGACGAGGTTCCCGTCCAGTGGGGCGACTTGGAGTCGCGGATCTCGAAGCCGAGCCCCCAGTCGTTGGGGTTCTGGTGGCCGTAGCCCGGCAGGACGCCCTTGGTGCCGGGGTACTGGACGGTCATCGCCTCCGCGACCGTGCGCGGGTCGAGCAGCCGCGGCGCCTGGAGCTCGGCGGCGAAGCGGACGAGGTCGTCCACGGTCGAGACGCCGTCCTTCGCGGGCGATCCGTCCAGCGTCGTCGCGGTCATGCCGAGGGGCTCGAGGACCGCCTGGCGCAGGTACTCCGCGAAGGGCATGTCCGCCGCCTTGGCGATGTGGTCCCCGAGCACCTCGAAGCCGGCGTTGGAGTACAGCCGCCGCTCCCCGGGCGTGAAGGTCGCCCGGTGCTCGTCGAAGGCCAGGCCCGAGGTGTGCGCGAGCAGATGACGGACCGTCGAACCGGGGGGCCCGGCGGGTTCGTCGAGCTCGATCGCCCCCTCCTCGTACGCGACGAGCGCGGCGTACGCGGCGAGCGGCTTGGTGACGGAGGCCAGCGCGAACCGGTGCCCGCCCGGCCCGTGCGAGCCGGCCACGGTGCCGTCCGCGCGGACGACCGCGGCGGCGGCGGTGGGGACGGGCCAGTTCGAGATCAGCGCCAGGCTCTGCGAGGACATGCCCCGAGCCTAAGCGGACCGGAAGGTCAGCCGCATCGAGGGGTCGGGCTTGCGGACGAACCCGAGGGCCGCGTAGAGCGGCTCGGCCTCGGCGGACGCGTTGAGGTCGACCTGGGCGACACCGTGCTCGCGGAACCAGCCGAGGAGCGCCTCCATGCAGGCACGGGCGTAGCCGCGGCGCCGGGCGTCCGGATCGGTGGCGACGCTGAAGACGTACCCGACCGTGCCGTGCGGATTGTCCGCCCGCCCGATCCGGTACTCGACCGTCCCGGCGACGAGCGCCGCGAGGGCCCCGGGGCGGTCCGGGTGGTCGATCACGAAGGCGGCGAAGGAACCCTCGGGACCGGAGAGCCTCGCGCGTACGGTGGGCAGCGACGCGGCGTGCCACGCGCTGGAGGAGCCCGCTTCGAAGACCGAGTCGATCATCACCTGGCGCAGGCGCAGCAGTTCGGAGGCGTCCTCGGGTGTGGCACGGCGCACGAGATTCATGTTCCGCACGGTAACCAGCGCCTCCCGGCCATGTCCCGGCGTTTTCGGCCGGTTCGGCTTGCCTGGAGTGCACTCCAGGGTTTTAGCGTGGAGGGCATGACGGTGATGGAGACGACAGCCGAGGCCACCGGGACCGATATCTGCGTCGCCCCTCCCGAGCGGGAGCAGCGACGCCCGGACGGACGGGACAACTACACGATCAGCGAGGTCGTCGCCTTCACCGGCCTCACCGCGCACACCCTGCGCTGGTACGAGCGCATCGGGCTGATGCCGCACATCGACCGCTCGCACACCGGTCAGCGCCGCTACAGCAACCGCGACCTGGACTGGCTGGGCCTGGTCGGCAAGCTCCGGCTCACGGGGATGCCGGTCGCCGACATGGTCCGCTACGCGGAGATGGTGCGCGCCGGCGATCACACCTACCTGGAGCGCTACGAACTCCTGGAGGCGACCCGCCGGGACGTCCGGTCCCGGATCGCGGAGCTCCAGGACACCCTGGCCGTGCTCGACCGGAAGATCGACTTCTACGGGGACGCGGGCCGCGCCCTCGCGTCGGAGCGGTCCTAGAGCCGGACAGGCCCCGGCGGCTCCCGGCCGGATCGGGGGCCGGGCGGGGGCCGCGTCCCCGGGCCGGGCAGGCGGGGGTGTCCGCGGGCCGCGCCGTACCCCTACAGCTGGGCGAGCAGTTCCGCCTTCTTGACGGAGAACTCCTCGTCCGTGACGAGCCCGGCCTCGTGCAGTTCCCCGAGGTGCCGGATCCGGTCGGCGATGTCGGCCGGGTCGCGGTGCGGCGCCGGGGCCGCGACCGCCGGCGCGGGACTCGCGGAGCGCGTGGCGGCGAGCACGGCCGCCGCGAACGGCAGCGACTCGTGGACGGGCCCGTACCCGAGCCCGAAGACGACCGCTGCCGGGTCCTGGTCGGCCTGGGCGGGGTGCGCCGGCGCGGGATCGCGCCGCAGCAGCCGCAGATGGCCCTCGAGCACCTCGGGGGAGCGCCACTCGACCCCGCACAGCGCGGAGACGGGGAAGCTCTGGTCGCCGGCCTTCCACTTCGCCGAGGACGCGCCCGTCCAGAACCAGCGGAAGGACACCGTCCTGCCGTCGAAGGTGGCCTTCCCGTCGTAGGCCTTGAAGGACAGCGGTCCCTCGGGCGGCTTCACGAGGAAGCGCTCGGCGGGCTCCTCGTCCGCGGTGAGCTGTCCGCGCAGTTCGTCCGCGTAGTACTCGGCGAGCGTCTCGCGGTCGGCCGGCAGCACCAGCCGATAGGGGTCGCACCCCTCCTTGAGCTGTCCCGCGGCCGCTTCCATCAGCGGATCGGCGCCGGGTCTCGGCACCGCACGCAGAACGACCGTGCCTCGCTTCCCGGGCGTCAGCGTCACCGCCGAGATCGCCTCCAGGGGGATTCGGCGTTCGCCGAGCGCCTGGAACAGCTTCGGTGTGCGGATCCCCCGTTCGAAGCGGATGAGCACGGAGTCTGACTCGAACTCCCAGGCGGCATGAAAACCGGCCAGTACGTCACCCATGCGGGCCATCGTATGCGGCACGCAAGCCTCCGTCGCCTCTCTGTGCGGACCGCAGTTTTTCGTCCTCTACGCGCGTCAGGCCGACGCACCGGCGGACAAACCCGTCCGGCATGCGTCATCGTCGTGCGCGCAGCGGACGGCACGGTACGCGCCGATCCCGATCTCCGCGAAGTTACGGAGACTCTCCGTGCCCGGCTCGAAGTAGCCGGCGTGCCCCTTCGCCCCCTCGGCGGACAGCACACGTGCGCCGAACCCCTTCGACACCGGGTCCGCGCCGTGCCCGAGGCCGCCGACCTCCATGTGCGGCACGTCCTGGATCCAGTCGTCCGCGTCGCGCATCGCCCAGACCCGGGCGGTGGTGCCCAGGTTCGCCGCGTTCGACGCCCGCATGCCGGGACTGCCCGCCACCGCTATGTCGGAGACCCGGGAGGGCAGCGAAGAGGCGGCCACCCCGCACAGGACCGAGCCGTAGCTGTGGCAGTACAGCGCCACCTCCGCGCTTCCCGGCAGCGCCCGCACCAGCGCGTTCAGCCGCACCGCGCCCTCCGCCGCGCGCATGGCGGTGGCCGAGTCGATGCCGAGGCCGCTGGGCGTCGTGTAGTCGGCCCACGCGATCACGGCCGTACGCGTGCCGGGGTCCGCCGAGCGTTCCGCCCTGTACAGCGAGTCCGCCATGCCCACGGGCGCCGAGTACTGCTTGTACGTGCGCTGGAAGGTGAGCAGGTCGGTGTCGACACCGGGGACCACGACCGAGACGCGGCGGGCCGTGTCGAGGTCGCCGAAGACCTCGGCGACCCGGCCCGAGCCGTTGGGGTCGAAGGCGAGGATCTTGCGGCTCTTGCGCAGCAGGGCTTCGTAGCGGTGCATCCGGCGGCCCGCGTCGTGCTGGCCGAGCGCGGACAGCCGGTTGTCGTGCATGCGCCGACGCTCGACCGTGCGCTCGTGCTTCAGCGCGAGACGGTTCGCCGCGTAACGCAGGGTCACCGGTGCCCCGTTCATGTTGCCGACCGCGAGCGGATAGCGGCGGGCGAGCTCGGAGCGCTGCCCCGCGTCGAGCGTGGTGAAGAAACGGGCCAGCAGCTCCGGATCCGAGTCCGGGTCGGGCAGCTTGTGCCCGGTGATGCTGCCGTGCTCCCACGCGGAGCGGGACGCCTGGAGCGGGGAGGGTGCCCGGTGGCTGTGGAGCGCGGTCCAGCCACTGGTGGCCAGCATCACGAACACCACGGCCAGCGCGAGCAGTGCGCGCCAGACGTTGAGTTGGGGGGTGGTGTCGAAGGAAGTCACTGAGAGGACACCCTAGGAGAAGTGAGGAGCCTCCCGTTAAACGAGTGAGAGGGATCACGTTTCCGATGGGGTAATTGGGGCAAACCGGGTTCAGTTTGAGTTAAATAGTGACGCTGTGTACGGGCATTTCTGCTATGTGTGTGCGATATGTGACGCTCCGTGCGGGGGCGTTGTGATTCCGCGGGCTCTTCGCGGAACGTCTCGCGCGGGTGTCGTCCCTGACAACGAGCGCGGGCGTGCGCGGGGTTCCGCGCTCGGGCGCGCGCCGGGTGCCGGGTGCCGGGCGGAGGTCTCCCGGGGCGGCGCGGCGCCACGAGGCGTCACCGGGCCGTCACCGCGGCGCGGTGCCCCACTTCTCCGCCAACGCGGGCCCCACGTGGTCGAGGTAGGTCGCGGTCAGCTCGCGGATCGCCGCGACGCTGGTGTCCTCTCCGGCGCCCCACAGCCGTCCCGTCACCCGCATCACCCCGCCGAACACCGCGACCGCGATGCGCGGGCGCGGGTCCGTGTCCACGTCGAGGCCCTCGCGTTCGGCGATGAGCCGGGCGATCTCCTCCTCGATCTCCTCCGAGCGGCGCAGGTGCACGGCGAGCAGCGCGGGGGTCGATTCGATCAATCGGTAGGTGCGCATGTGCAGTTCGATCGGCACCACCTCCTCGATCGCCTCGCCGATGGTGTCCCAGCTCTCCAGGACCGCGCGGCGCAGCGCCTCCAACGGGGCCTCGTGGGGCGGTCGTTCGCGCACCGCCGCGATGAAGTGCGACTCGGTGAGCCGTTGCAGGAACAGGGCGGCGTCCTCCTTGCCGGCGAAGTAGCGGAAGAAGGTGCGCTGGGAGACGTCGACGGCCCCGGCGATCTCGTCGACGGTGGTCCGCTCGTACCCCTGCGAGACGAACAGCTCGAGGGCGGCCCGCAGCAGCGCGTTCCGGGTGCGCCGCTTCTTGCGCTCCCGCAGCCCGGGGCGCGGCGCGGCGGGCTCCGCGGCCGCCGCCGTGCCGGCCGACGGCTCCGTCCCGTGGGCCGCCGACGCCGGTGCCGCCGTCGACGTACCGGCCGTGCCCGTCGTGTCCACCGTTTCCGTCATGGTGTCGTGATCTCTCCCAACCGAACTGTTCGCCCAGTTCAGCCTATCTGTGAGTGACGTGACAGTGACCGACTTGTGAATCGGTTTGTCAATTGTCAGCGGCTGTCACTAGCCTCGAAAAATGACTAGTCAGACCACCATCGACAAGACGGACCCGGGGGACAAGACTCCGGTCTCCCCGTCGAGCCAGGCTCCGTCCACGGGCCTGCGCGGCCACCCGTGGTTCACCCTCATCACCGTGGCCGTCGGGGTCATGATGGTGGCCCTGGACGGCACCATCGTGGCCATCGCCAACCCGGCCATCGCCAAGGACCTCGGCGCGACCTTCGCCGACGTCCAGTGGATCACCAACGCCTACTTCCTGGCCCTCGCGGTCTCCCTCATCACCGCGGGCAAGCTCGGTGACCGCTTCGGCCACCGGCAGACCTTCCTGATCGGCGTGGTCGGCTTCGCCGCCGCCTCCGGTGCGATCGGCCTGTCGCACAGCATCGCCCTCGTGGTCACCTTCCGCGTCTTCCAGGGCCTGTTCGGCGCGCTGCTCATGCCGGCCGCGCTCGGCCTGCTGCGCGCGACCTTCCCGGCCGAGAAGCTGAACATGGCGATCGGCATCTGGGGCATGGTCATCGGCGCCTCCACCGCGGGCGGCCCGATCCTCGGCGGTCTGCTCGTCCAGCACGTGAGCTGGCAGTCGGTGTTCTTCATCAACGTGCCGGTCGGCCTGATCGCCCTCACCCTGGGCCTGCTGATCCTGCTGGACCACCGCGCCGAGAACGCCCCGCGCTCCTTCGACCTCCTCGGCATCGTGCTGCTGTCCGGCGCGATGTTCTGCCTGGTGTGGGCCCTGATCAAGGCTCCGGCCTGGGGCTGGGGCGACGGCAGGACCTGGCTCTTCATCGGCCTGTCGGTCCTGGGCTTCGCGGCGTTCTCCTTCTGGGAGACGCGGGTGAAGGAACCGCTGATCCCGCTCGGCCTCTTCCGCTCCGTCCCGCTCTCGGCGGGTGTGGTGCTGATGGTGCTCATGGCCATCGCCTTCATGGGCGGCCTGTTCTTCGTGACGTTCTACCTCCAGAACGTGCACGGCATGAGCCCGGTCGACGCGGGCCTGCACCTGCTTCCGCTCACCGGCATGATGATCGTCGGCTCCCCGCTCGCGGGTCTGGCCATCACCAAGCTCGGCCCGCGCATCCCGCTCGCGAGCGGCATGGCGGCCACCGCGATCGCCATGTACGGCATGTCGACGCTGGAGGCGGACACCTCCAGCGGTCTGATGTCCGTCTGGTTCGCCCTCCTCGGCTTCGGTCTCGCGCCGGTCATGGTCGGCGCCACCGAGGTCATCGTCGGCAACGCCCCGATGGAGCTCTCCGGTGTCGCGGGCGGTCTCCAGCAGGCCGCCATGCAGATCGGCGGCAGCCTCGGTACGGCCGTCCTGGGCGCCGTGATGGCCTCCAAGGTCGACAGCGACCTCGGCGGCAACTGGACCGCCGCCAAGCTGCCGCCGCTCACCCCGGCCCAGCTCGACCAGGCCTCCGAGGCGGTCCAGGTCGGCGCCGCCCCGGTCACCAAGGAGACCCCGGCCGCGATCGCCGCGCAGATCACCGACGTCGCCCACGAGACCTTCATCTCCGGCATGAGCCTCGCCTGCCTCGTCGCCGCGGGTGTCGCCGTCGTGGCCGTCTTCGTCGCGCTGCTCACCAAGCGGGGCGAGAACGCGGAGGCCGGCGCGGGCGTCGGTCACATCTGACGGACCCGCGGACCCGCCGCCCGCAGACCCGCCCGTACGCGGGCGGTCTGCGGGCGTGGAACGGGGGTACCCGGTCATCGACCCGAACCGACCGCGAGGTCACGGGAGTTCAGGAGTTGATGATGGCGGGCTTCGGAAACGGTACGCGCAGGTACCCCCGTTCACGTGGCCGTACAGGCTCACGGACCGGGCCGGACAGCGCGACCCTGGGGATCATCGGCACCGTGTGCGCGGTGGCCGGCTTCTTCACGCTGGGCATCGTCCTCGGGCCGGCCGCGATGGTCTGCGGATGGCTCGCCATGGGCCGCCGCTGGACCGGATCGGGTCCGGTGCCGGCGCTGATCGCCCTGGTGCTGGGAGCAATCGACACCCTCCTGGCGGTCGTCTGGCTGGCGGGCGGCGCGGGCAACGGCCTGCTCTGACCCGGCCGGACCGGTACCGGACGAGGGCCCGTGTGCCGCCTCGCGGCGCGCGGGCCCACCGGTCCGTACGGGAGGTCCCGCCGTCCCCGGCCCACGGCTCGCCCCCGGACCGGGGCTCCCGGGCCAGGCCGGGGGGTGTTCCTCCGGCCCCGCCGGCAGGGGACGCGGCAGGATCCCCTGGCCGCCGGTCAGGGCGGTGACCTCGGCCCGCAGGGCCCGCACCTCCGCCGCGAGCGCCTCGATCGCCGCGGTCTGCCTCCGCTCCTCCACGTCGTCCTTCTCGAACCGCGAGATGAACCAGGCGGCGATGTTCGCGGTGACCACACCGAGGAGGGCGATCCCGGAGAGCATCAGGCCGACCGCGAGGACCCGGCCCATCCCCGTCGTCGGGGCGTGATCGCCGTACCCCACGGTCGTCATCGTCGTGAACGACCACCACACCGCGTCACCCAGCGTCTTGATGTTCCCGTTGGGTGAGTCCCGCTCCACCGACAGCACGGCGAGCGAACCGAACATCAGCAGGCCGACCACCGCGCCCCCCACGTAGGTCGTCAGCCGGATCTGCGAGGCCATCCGGGCGCGCCGGCCCACCAGCATCAGCGTGGAGACGAGCCGCAGCAGCCGCAGCGGCTGAAGGATCGGCAGGATCACGGCACACAGGTCCAGCCAGTGGCCGCGGACGAAGGACCGGCGTTGCGGGGCGAGGGCGAGCCGGACGAGATAGTCGACGGCGAAGGCCCCCCACACGACCCACTCCACCAGCGTGCAGGTCAGCGTCACCGGACGGCCCGCGTCGCTGTCCACGATCGGCACGGCGTACCCGAGGGCGAACGCCACCGCGAGGACGAGCAGGGGCCGCTGGGTGCGCAGCTCCCAACGGGCCTGGGCGGATTCTTCGCTCATGCCCGCATCGTAGGGAGAAAACGCACGGGGGGCGGCGGGCTCACGCCCCGCCGCCCCCCGTCGCTCCTGTCCGCCGTTACGCGTCGCCGCCCGCGGGCCCCGGGTCGGCCGCCCGCACGTCGAGCAGCTGGTAGCGGTCGACGGCCTGCTTGAGCACCGACCGGTCCACCTTGCCCTCACGGGCCAGTTCGGTCAGCACGGCGACCACGATCGACTGCGCGTCGATGTGGAAGAAGCGCCGGGCCGCGCCGCGGGTGTCCGCGAAGCCGAAGCCGTCCGCGCCGAGGGACTGGTAGGTGCCGGGCACCCACCGGGCGATCTGGTCGGGAACCGATCGCATCCAGTCGGAGACGGCCACGAACGGGCCCTGGGCGGAGGACAGCTTCTGCGTCACGTACGGGACGCGCTGCTCCTCCTCGGGGTGCAGCAGGTTGTGCCGCTCCACCTCGACGGCCTCGCGCCGCAGCTCGTTCCAGGAGGTGGCCGACCAGACGTCGGCCCTGACGTCCCACTCCTCGGCGAGGATCTTCTGCGCCTCCAGGGCCCAGGTGACGCCGATGCCGGAGGCCATGATCTGCGCGGGGATCGTGCCCGAGGTGCCCTCGCTGAAGCGGTACAGGCCCTTCAGGATGCCCTCGGCGTCCACGTTCTCCGGCTCGGCCGGGTGCTGGAGCGGCTCGTTGTAGACGGTGAGGTAGTAGAAGACGTCCTCGCCGTGCGGGTGCTCCTCGGACGAGCCGTACATGCGGCGCAGACCGTCCTGGACGATGTGGGCGATCTCGAAGCCGAACGCCGGGTCGTAGGCGATGCAGCCCGGGTTCGTGGAGGCCAGCAGCTGGGAGTGGCCGTCCGCGTGCTGGAGACCCTCACCGGTCAGCGTCGTCCGCCCGGCGGTCGCGCCCAGGACGAAACCGCGCGCCAACTGGTCGGCCATCTGCCAGAACTGGTCACCCGTTCGCTGGAAACCGAACATCGAGTAGAAGACGTAGACCGGGATGAGCGGCTCGCCATGGGTGGCGTACGCCGAACCCGCGGCGATCAGCGAGGCCGTGCAGCCCGCCTCCGAGATGCCGTCGTGCAGCATCTGGCCGGTCGGCGACTCCTTGTAGGCGAGCAGCAGTTCGCGGTCCACCGACTCGTACTGCTGGCCGAGCGGGTTGTAGATCTTCGCGCTCGGGAAGAACGAGTCCATGCCGAACGTGCGGTACTCGTCGGGCGCGATCAGCACGAACCGCTTGCCGATCTCCTTGTCCCGCATGAGGTCCTTGAGCAGCCGCACGAACGCCATGGTCGTGGCGATGGACTGCTGGCCCGAGCCCTTCTTCACGGTCGCGTACGTCTTGTCGTCGGGCAGGGCCAGGGGCTTCGACCGCACGACGCGCGTCGGCACGTACCCGCCGAGGCCCTTGCGGCGGTCGTGCATGTACTGGATCTCCTCCGAGTTCCGGCCCGGGTGGTAGTACGGCGGCGCGCCGTCCTCCAGCTCCTTGTCGGAGATCGGCAGGTGCAGCCGGTCGCGGAACCCCTTCAGGTCGGCGACCGTCAGCTTCTTCATCTGGTGCGTGGCGTTGCGGCCCTCGAAGTTCGGGCCGAGCGTCCAGCCCTTGACCGTCTGCGCCAGGATCACCGTCGGCTGGCCCGCGTGCGCCTTGGCCGCCGAGAACGCCGCGAAGATCTTCTTGTGGTCGTGACCGCCGCGCCCCAGGTGCAGGATCTGGTCGTCGGTCATGTTCTCGACCATCGCGCGCAGCCGGTGGTCGTCCCCGAAGAAGTGCTCGCGGATGTACGCGCCCGTCTCCGTGGCGTACGTCTGGAACTGGCCGTCCGGCGTGGTGTTCAGCCGGTTGACGAGCACGCCGTCGCGGTCCTGCGCGAGCAGCGGGTCCCAGGTGCGGTCCCAGACCAGCTTGATGACGTTCCAGCCGGCGCCCCGGAACTGCGACTCCAGCTCCTGGATGATCTTGCCGTTGCCGCGGACGGGGCCGTCGAGGCGCTGGAGGTTGCAGTTCACGACGAAGGTCAGGTTGTCCAGGCCCTCGCGCGCGGCGATCGACAGCTGGCCGAGCGACTCCGGCTCGTCCATCTCGCCGTCGCCGAGGAACGCCCAGACGTGCGACCTGGAGGTGTCCGCGATGCCGCGCGCCTCCATGTAGCGGTTCATCCGCGCCTGGAAGATCGCGCCGAGCGGGCCGAGGCCCATCGACACCGTGGGGAACTCCCAGAAGTCCGGCATCAGCCGCGGGTGCGGGTACGAGGACAGTCCGTGGGGCGCCTTCGACTTCTCCTGGCGGAACGCGTCGAGCTGCTGCTCGGAGAGCCGGTCGAGGAGGAACGCGCGGGCGTAGATGCCCGGGGAGGCGTGCCCCTGGAAGAAGATCTGGTCGCCGCCGTCGCCCTCGTCCTTGCCCCGGAAGAAGTGGTTGAAGCCGACGTCGTAGAGCGAGGCGGAGGAGGCGAAGGTCGCGATGTGGCCGCCCACGCCGATGCCGGGGCGCTGCGCCCTGGAGACCATCACGGCGGCGTTCCAGCGGGTCGCGTTGAGGATCCTGCGCTCGATCTCCTCGTTGCCCGGGAAGAACGGCTCGTCCTTGGTGGCGATCGTGTTGACGTAGTCCGTGCTGCGCATCTCGGGCACGGCCACGCGCTTCTCACGGGCCCGCTCGATGAGCCGCAGCATCAGATAGCGGGCCCGTTCGCGGCCGCGCTCGTCCACGGCGGCGTCGAGGGAGTCGAGCCACTCCTGAGTCTCCTCAGGGTCGAAGTCCGGGACCTGGCTGGGAAGGCCGCCAATGATGATCGGGTTGCGATCTGATCCGGAAGCCACGCTGTTCCTTCGCTGTCAGAGGGCTGTCTTCGGTGGTTTTCCCCGCGTCCGCACCGATCCCCATCGTGTACCCCGTGAGCGTGTACGTCATCTCTACCAGGGGGTAACCGAGACGTCCGTGCGAACGGCCGGGACGGGCCCGGCCAAAACGTAACGATACGCTCAGGGCGTGACGCGTTCCGCAAAGTCGTTCGGCTTTCGCACGCTCCGGGGGTTCCGAAGAGGATAAATGGGGCAGAAATGTGTGGTGCCCGTCACATGGCGTCATGATGGCCCGTCGGGAGTTGCGTCGGCACTGCCAGGATCGTCACCGTTTCGGCGGTCTCGACGGCCGGGTACTTGCGCGATCCGCTCCGCCCGTGTGGACTACGGCCAACGCTTCGCGTACGCGCGTGGCTGAGATCCCCCGGCTCCGGACGAGCGGGGGGACACCCCCATTCCGAAACATGATCAGGAGGCAAGCCGTGAGCGCGACCGCGGACCACGCGGAGGAGCGGACCAACCCGGCCGCCAGGCTGGGGTTCGAGCCCGGACAGGTGGTCCAGGAGATCGGCTTCGACGACGACGTTGACCACGAGCTCCGTGAAGGCATCGAATCGCTGATCGGCCAGGATCTGGTCGACGAGGACTACGACGACGTCGCAGACGTGGTGCTGTTGTGGTTCCGGGACGAGGACGGCGATCTCACGGACGCACTGGTGGACGTCATCGGTCTCCTTGAGGACGGCGGCAACATCTGGCTGCTGACCCCGAAGACCGGCAGGGACGGTTACGTCGAGCCCAGCGACATCAGCGATGCCGTACGGACAGCCGGCCTCTCCCAGACGAAGAGCATCTCCGTCGGCAAGGAATGGTCGGGCACCCGCCTGGCCACCCCCAAGCGCTGAACTGCAGCCCCGTCTGCAAGCAGAGCATCCGTGAGGCCCCCGCCCAGCCACCTCGGCGGGGGCCTCACGCATGCCCCGGGACGCCCCGGCGGGGCTCCCGGCCGTCTTCGCCGGCCGGCCGGGGCGGGCGGACTCCCGCGCACCCGGGGGACCGCGCGGGGGGTCGCGCCGTCACCGGGGGGCGATCACTGCGTACGCTGGTCGTCACCCGAACAGACCCTTGGAAGGGAAGCGAGTGACTATGGCCGTCGAGGTCGGCACCAAGGCACCGGACTTCGAGCTGAAGGACAACCACGGCGCGACCGTGAGGCTGTCCGACTTCCGTGGCGAGAAGAACGTGGTGCTGCTCTTCTACCCCTTCGCTTTCACCGGCGTGTGCACCGGCGAGCTGTGCTCCCTGCGCGACAACCTGCCGCAGTTCACCGACCGCGACACCCAGCTCCTCGCGGTCTCCAACGACTCCATCCACACCCTGCGCGTCTTCGCCGAGCAGGAGGGACTGGAGTACCCGCTGCTCTCCGACTTCTGGCCGCACGGCAACATCTCGCGCGCGTACGGCGTCTTCGACGAGGACAAGGGCTGCGCCGTGCGCGGCACGTTCATCATCGACAAGGAGGGCGTCGTCCGCTGGACCGTCGTCAACGGGCTGCCGGACGCGCGTGACCTGAACGAGTACGTCAAGGCGCTCGACACCCTGTGATTCTTCGGTTCCAGGGCCTGCAAGGCACGGGAACCCGTCACTAGGATCGAACCGTTGATCCGATACCAACGCACCTACGGGGCTCCCCGCCCCTGAACACCATTGGGAGGACTCGTGGGAGTCAGCCTCAGCAAGGGCGGCAACGTATCGCTGTCGAAGGAGGCCCCGGGCCTGACCGCGGTCATCGTCGGTCTGGGATGGGACGCCCGGACCACCACCGGCGTGGACTTCGACCTCGATGCCAGCGCCATCCTCACGAACACGGACGGCAAGGTCAGCACCGACCAGAACTTCGTGTTCTTCAACAACCTGAAGAGCCCGGACGGCTCGGTGGAGCACACCGGTGACAACATCACCGGTGAGGGCGAGGGCGACGACGAGCAGATCAAGGTCAACCTCGCCGCCGTTCCCGCCGACGTCGCGAAGATCGTGTTCCCGGTCTCCATCTACGACGCCGAGAACCGCCAGCAGTCCTTCGGTCAGGTCCGCAACGCGTACATCCGCGTGGTGAACCAGGCCGGCGAGGCGGAGATCGCGCGCTACGACCTCTCGGAGGACGCCTCGACGGAGACCGCGATGGTCTTCGGCGAGCTCTACCGCAACGGCGCGGAGTGGAAGTTCCGTGCCATCGGCCAGGGTTACGCCTCGGGCCTGCGCGGCATCGCGCAGGACTTCGGCGTCAACGTCTGAGCCGGAGCCCTCGGGCATCCCGGTCCGGTGCCGCACCGTCTCGGTGCGGCACCGGACCGGCCGTACCACATGAAGACCGCACCTCGGGAGGACCAGCATCATGGGCGTCACGCTCGCCAAGGGGGGCAATGTCTCCCTCTCGAAGGCCGCACCGAACCTCACACACGTGATGATCGGGCTCGGCTGGGACGCGCGCTCCACCACCGGAGCCGACTTCGACCTCGACGCCAGCGCCCTGCTGTGCAGCGGCGGCCGGGTGCTCGGGGACGAGTGGTTCATCTTCTACAACCAGCTCAAGAGCCCGGACGGCTCCGTGGAGCACACCGGCGACAACCTCACCGGTGAGGGCGAGGGCGACGACGAGTCGATCCTGATCGACCTCGCCAAGGTCCCCGCCGTCGTCGACAAGATCGTGTTCCCGGTCTCCATCCATGACGCGGACAACCGCGGCCAGACCTTCGGCCAGGTCAGCAACGCCTTCATCCGCGTCGTCAACCAGGCCGACGGCCAGGAACTCGCCCGCTACGACCTTTCCGAGGACGCCTCCACCGAAACCGCGATGATCTTCGGCGAGGTGTACCGCTACAACAGCGAATGGAAGTTCCGGGCGGTCGGTCAGGGGTACGCGTCGGGTCTGCGGGGCATCGCGCTCGACTTCGGGGTCAATGTTTCCTAGACCCACCTGTATCAGCTGAAGGCGGCCCCTTAGACTTCGTGGTCAACAGTAGGTAAAGCCGAGTACGGCGCGGGGGATGCGTACTCCCCGGGCCACCGCTTGGGGGTGCCCCCACGACACGATGATTGGGTAGCCAGTGCTTCTGAAAACCTTCGGCTGGTCGTTCGCGATCACCGCGCTCGGTCTGGCCGCGGCGGCCGTCTACGGGGGGTGGACCGCCTTCGGCATCGTGGCGATCCTGGCCGTCCTGGAGATTTCGCTTTCCTTCGACAACGCGGTCGTCAACGCCGGAATCCTGAAGAAGATGAATGCCTTCTGGCAGAAGATCTTCCTCACGGTCGGTGTCCTGATCGCCGTCTTCGGCATGCGTCTGGTCTTCCCTGTCGTGATCGTCGCCATCAGCGCCAAGATCGGCCCGATCGACGCGGTCGATCTCGCGCTGAACGACAAGGACAAGTACCAGCAGCTGGTCACCGACGCCCACCCGTCGATCGCCGCCTTCGGCGGCATGTTCCTGCTCATGATCTTCCTCGACTTCATCTTCGAGGACCGGGACATCCAGTGGCTGCGCTGGATCGAGCGGCCGCTGGCCAAGCTCGGCAAGGTCGACATGCTGTCGGTCTGCATCGCCCTGATCGTCCTGCTGATCACCTCCATGACCTTCGCGGTCCACGCCCACCAGCACGGCGGCGGCCACGCCGACAAGGCGCAGACGGTGCTGGTCTCCGGCATCGCCGGTCTGATCACGTACATGATCGTCGGCGGACTCTCCGGCTACTTCGAGGACAGGCTCGAGGAAGAGGAGGAGCGGGAGCACGAGGCCGAGGAGGAGGCCGAGCGCACCGGCAAGCAGAAGCCGGCCATCGTCCTCGCCGGCCAGGCCGCGTTCTTCATGTTCCTGTACCTGGAAGTCCTGGACGCCTCCTTCTCCTTCGACGGGGTCATCGGCGCCTTCGCCATCACCAACGACATCGTGCTGATGGCGCTCGGCCTGGGCATCGGCGCCATGTACGTCCGGTCGCTCACCGTCTACCTGGTCCGCCAGGGCACCCTCGACGACTACGTCTACCTGGAGCACGGCGCCCACTACGCGATCGGCGCGCTGGCCGTGATCCTCATGGTCACCATCCAGTACGAGATCAACGAGGTCATCACCGGCCTCGTCGGCGTCGTCCTGATCGCCTGGTCCTTCTGGTCCTCCGTGCGCCGCAACAAGGCGCTCGCCGAAGCCGAGGGAAAAGCCCCGGCCTCGGACGAGAAGGCTGAGGTCTCGTCCGGGGTGTGACACCCACCCGCCCGAGGAACGCTCTGAACGGGGCGGCCGTGGAGGACGAGTCCTCCGCGGCCGCCCCGCCGCACACCGACAGACGTGGGGGGCCGAATGGGCATCTGGCAGGACATGTGGCGCGGGCGCTCGACGGACTTCGATTCCGGCAGCGCGGCTTCCAACGCCATCGAAATGACCAAGCGCAACCACACGGTCTCGCTCACCAAGCAGGGCGCGGCCGGCGGCAACCTCCGCATCAACCTGTCCTGGCGGATGCGCACCTCCGACATCGGCGGGCCGCAGCGCGGCAGCCTGCTGCGCAATCCGCTGCGCACCTTCAAGCCGGAGATGGTCCAGGCGCACACCCAGAGCATGGTCAACGTCGACCTCGACCTCGGCGTCATGTACGAGCTGACGGACGGCACCAAGGGCGTCGTCCAGCCGCTCGGCAGCTTCTTCGGCGAACTCAACGCCCCGCCGTACGTGAAGCTCAGCGGCGACGACCGCTTCGGCTCCGGCTCGGGCGAGACGGCCTTCGTCAACCTCGACCACCGCGACGACATCAAACGCCTGCTGGTCTTCGTCTACATCTACGACAAGACCCCGGCGTTCGACCGTACGCACGCCATCATCACGCTCTATCCGAGCAACGGCCCGCGCATCGAGATCGGCCTGGAGGAACGCCATCCGCAGGCCCGCTCCTGCGCCGTCGTCATGATCGAGTGCAACAAGGGCGAGGTGACCGTGCGCCGCGAGGTCAAGTTCGTGTACGGCTTCCAGGCCGAACTCGACCGCCTCTACGGCTGGGGGCTCCAGTGGGGTCGCGGGTACAAGTCCAAGGCCGACCGTTAGCGGCCGGCCGGGCCCGGCCGGCCACCGGTGTCCCCGCCCACCGGACTCAGCGGCTCATGAACTGCGGCCCCTGCGGGGGCAGCCGGAAGTCGGGGTCCGGCCCCGACCCCACCGCCTGCGGGAAACCGTAGGCGGGCTGTGTGGCGGGCGCGCTCTGCGGCTGCGGATAGCCGTAGGCGGAAGGATCCGTCTGCGGTCCGGCGGGCTGGGGATAGCCGTAGGCCGGCCCGGTCGCGGCCGCCGCGGCGGGCTGGGGATAGCCGTAGGCGGGCTGCTGCGGGACGGGGGCCGGCTGCTGTGCGACCGGGGCGGAGTGCTCCGGCGGCAGCGGCAGCGAGGTCTCCGGAGCCGTGGCGGGCGAGGCCCAGGCGGCCGTCTCGGGCGCGGCCCCGGACTCGTCCACCGAGATCCCGAAATCGGTCGCGAGCCCCACCAGACCGTTGGAGTAGCCCTCGCCGAGCGCCCGGAACTTCCACCCGTCACCGCGCCGGTACAGCTCGCCGCAGATCAGCGCGGTCTCCGCGCCGGTCTCGGGCTTGATGTCGAAGTACGCCAGAGGTTCACCGTCCGCGACGGCCGCGTCGTACAGCAGGATGCGCAGATCGCGTACGTGGTCGAAGGTGACGTCGTCGGCCGATGCGACCAGGAGAATCCGGCCGACACCGGGCTCGACACCCGTCAGATCCGTCTGGATCGTGTCGGTGAGGCCCTCGGCGCCGCGCTTCTTGCCGAGCCGCCACACCTTGCCCGACGGATGGCGGGGCTGGTTGTAGAAGACGAAGTCCTCGTCGGATCGCACACGACCGTCGGGGCCGAGGAGCAGCGCGGAGGCATCGACATCGGGAACACCCTGACCGGGGGTCCAGCGCAGGACGGCGCGCACCGCTGTGGCGTCCAGCGGGACGTTCGACCCTTTCAGCATCGCGTGCGTCATGCGGTCATCCTGCCTTGTCGGTCCTGGTCACGACAATGTGGGGTCGTTCCGGAACCGGCCGGTGATGGACACCGCGGAGTTACGCGAACTTCACGCGGGGTGGGAATCCCTGACACGGAACCGTACGTACTATTACCGGCCACATCAGATTCGGCCATCTAGCCGCCGCGGGGGAGTCCCATGCGTCATTTCAGTCATGTCACCCCGGAGGAGCGGCAGCGTCTCTTCCACCAGGAACCCGGAGCCTTCACGTCCGACTCCCCGGCCAGGGTGCTCGCCGCCGCCCTCGGCGCGACGCTGTACAGCCCGGCGACCCGGCCGACGCTCGCCGACGACATCGTCAAGCAGGCCGCACGCGGCGTCGTCTCGATGGTGCTGTGCCTGGAGGACTCGATCGACGACTCCGAGGTCGTGGGCGCGGAGGAGAACCTGGTCCGCCAGTTCACCGACCTCGCGACCCGCCCGGACACCGGCGAGACACCCCTGCTGTTCGTACGGGTCCGCTTCCCGGAGCAGATCCCCGACCTCGTGCGGCGCCTCGGCCCCGCCGTCCGGCTGCTGTCCGGATTCGTGATGCCGAAGTTCACCGAGGAACGCGGCACGCCCTTCCTGGAGGCCCTCACCGCCGCCGAGGCGGAGAGCGGCAGACGGCTCTTCGCCATGCCCGTCCTGGAGTCGCCCGAACTGCTCTACCGCGAATCGCGGGTGGAGACCCTGGAGGGCATCTCCCGCGCCGTCGACAAGTACCGCGACCGGGTGCTCGCGCTGCGCCTCGGGGTGACGGACTTCTGCTCCTCGTACGGGCTGCGCCGCGCCCCCGACATGACCGCGTACGACGTCCAGGTGGTCGCCTCCGTGATCGCCGACGTGGTCAACATGCTGGGGCGCGCCGACGGCACCGGCTTCACCGTCACCGGGCCCGTGTGGGAGTACTTCCGCGTCCCGGAACGCATGTTCAAGCCGCAGCTGCGCCGCAGCCCCTTCCTGGAGGGACAGGCGGAGGAACTGCGCGAGAAGCTGCTCGAACACGCCATGGACGGGCTGCTGCGCGAGATAGCCCTCGACCAGGCCAACGGCCTGATGGGCAAGACCTGCATCCACCCCTCGCACGTGCCGCCCGTGCACGCGCTGTCCGTGGTCAGCCACGAGGAGTTCAGCGACGCCCAGGACATCCTCAGGCCGGAACGCGGCGGCGGGGGTGTACTGAGGTCGGCGTACACGAACAAAATGAACGAGGTGAAGCCGCATCGCGCCTGGGCCGAGCGCACCCTGCTGCGCGCCGAGGTCTTCGGGGTCGCCCGCGAGGACATCGGCTTCGTCGAGCTGCTCACCGCCGGACTCCCGGCGTGAGCCGGCCCGTCCGGACGACGCGCAACCCCGACAGCAAGGAACAGATGAACACCCCAGCGCATGACCCGAACCACCCCGGCGGCAACGACCCGGACGGCGCGACCGGCCCGGACCACGCGCGGGACGCGGTGTGGACCGGGACCTGGGTCGCCGAGCGGCTCGGTGTCGAGCTCGTCGGCGACGAGGAGCTGAGCGGCCTGCTGGGGCTCGCGCTGCGGCGCAACCCCAAGCGTGCCCATCTGCTCGTCTCGAACGTGCTGGGCAAGCACGTGCCGCAGTCGCCGGCCGTCGTCCACGGGTACGGCGTCGAGCTCGGCCGCCGGGTGCGCGAGCTGCTGGGCACCGAGGAGGCCCGCGCGGCCGTGGTCCTCGGGTACGCCGAGACGGCCACCGGGCTCGGCCACTCGGTCGCGGACGGAGTGGGTGTCGCCCCGTACCTCCACTCCACCCGCCGCCCGGTCACCGGGGTCCGGCAGGCGGGCGGCTTCGAGGAGTCCCACTCGCACGCCACCTCGCACCTCCTCCTTCCCGAGGACCCGGGCCTGCTCGCCGGCTCCGGCCCGCTGGTCCTCGTCGACGACGAGTTCTCCACCGGCAACACCGTCCTCAACACCATCAGCGACCTGCACCGGCGCTACCCGCGCGAGCGGTACGTCGTCGTGGCCCTGGTCGACATGCGCTCACCGGCCGACCACGCGCGCTTCGAGAAGTTCGCCGGGGACATCGGCGCCCGCGTGGACCTGGTGGCGGCCGCGTCGGGAACGGTGCGCCTGCCCGAGGACGTCCTGGCGAAGGGGACGGCCCTGGTCGCCCGGCACGAGGCGGCGACGCCCGCCGCCCCCGCCCCCGGAAGCGCCGGCCGGGCCGTGCGCGTCGGCCTCGGCTGGCCGCACGGCCTCCCCGACGGCGGACGGCACGGGTTCACCCCCGGACACCGAATACGCCTGGAGGCGGCCCTGCCCGGCATGGCGGGGCGCCTCGCCGACGCCCTGCCGGACGACGCCCGCCGCGTCCTGGTCCTCGGCTTCGAGGAACTGATGTACGCGCCGCTGCGACTGGCCCACGAGCTGGAGCGGACGGTCCCCGCCGAGGTGCGCTTCTCCACCACGACCCGGTCCCCGGTGCTCGCCCTGGACGACCCCGGCTACGCCATCCGCAGCCGCATCGCCTTCCCCGCCCACGACGACCCGGACGACGGCCCCGGCGAGCGCTACGCCTACAACGTCGCGGGCGCCGGCTTCGACGCGGTCGTGGCGGTCGTCGACTCCACCGCCGACACCCCCGAGCTGCACGCTCCCGACGGTCTGTTGGCACAGTTGGCGGCGCACGTCCCGCACGTCCTGCTCGCCGTCGTCCCCAGTCACGTCCCCGTACGGCCGTCCACCGAAAGGCCCTTCATGCTGCCCGAGCCCCTCCGCGGCCCCGCCTTCTCCTCGTACGCCCCCGACGAGGTCGGCTGGCTGCTGCAGGACCTGTCGGACGTGACGCTGGAGGCGCCGACCGAGGAGCGCGAGGAGGCCATCCAGAGCGGCGGCGCCCACTACGCCGAGTCGCTGCCGGTCGAGTACCAGCCGAGCGCCGCGTACCAGGAGCTCTTCCACGCGGCCCTCACCGCCTCCGCCGCCCGGATCGCCGAGGCCGTCGGCGCCGTGACCGAACTCGTGCTCGCCGACCGGTCCCCGCGTCCCGTCCTGGTCTCCCTGGCCCGCGCCGGCACCCCCGTCGGGATCCTGATGCGCCGCTGGGCCCGGCACCAGCACGGCCTCGACCTGCCGCACTACGCCGTCTCCATCGTCCGCGGCCGGGGCATCGACGCCAACGCGCTGCGCTGGCTCGCCGCCCACCACGACCCGGCCGACGTCGTCTTCGTCGACGGCTGGACCGGCAAGGGCGCCATCACCCGGGAACTCGCCGACGCCATCCAGGAGTTCGAGGAGGCCGAGGGCATCACCGGCTTCGACCCGGAGATAGCGGTGCTCGCCGACCCGGGCTCGTGCGTGCGCACCTACGGCACCCGCGAGGACTTCCTCATCCCCTCCGCCTGCCTCAACTCGACCGTCTCCGGGCTGATCTCGCGTACGGTCCTGCGCTCCGACCTGGTCGGCGAACACGACTTCCACGGCGCGAAGTTCTACCGCGAGCTCGCCGGTTCCGACGTCTCCGTCGAGTTCCTGGACGCCGTCTCCGCCCACTTCACCGACGTCGCCGAAGCGGCCCGCGACCGGGCGAAGGAACTCCTCGCCGCGGACCGCGAACCCACCTGGGAGGGCTGGGCGGCGGTCGAGCGCATCAGCGAGGAGTACGGCATCCACGACGTGAACCTCGTCAAGCCGGGCGTCGGCGAGACCACCCGGGTGCTGCTGCGCCGGGTCCCCTGGAAGATCCTCGCGCGCGCCGGAGCGGGCGCCGACCTCGACCACGTCAGGCTGCTCGCCGGACAGCGCGGGGTGCCCGTCGAGGAGGTCGGGGAACTCCCGTACACCTGCGTCGGGTTGATCCATCCGAAGTACACGCGCGGCGCGACCGGTGCCGACGGCAAGGCGGTGACGCTCTGATGTCCCTGCCCAAGGCACTCGTCGCCAGCGACCTCGACCGCACGCTCATCTACTCCTCCGCCGCCCTCGCCCTCACCATGCCGGACGCCCGCGCGCCCCGGCTGCTGTGCGTCGAGGTGCACGAGAACAAACCCCTCTCCTACATGACGGAGACGGCCGCCGCGCTGCTCACCGAACTCGGTGACATCGCGCACTTCGTGCCCACCACGACCCGCACCCGCAAGCAGTACCAGCGCATCAACCTGCCCGGCCCCGCCCCCGAGTACGCGATCTGCGCCAACGGCGGACACCTGCTCGTCGACGGGGTCTCCGACCTCGACTGGCACGCGCACGTCAAGGAGCGGCTCGCCTCCGAGTGCGCGCCGCTCGAGGAGGTGCGCGAGCACCTGGAGGCGACCGCGGACCCGCTCTGGGTGCGCAAGCACCGCGTCGCCGAGGACCTGTTCGTCTATCTGGTCGTGGAGCGGGAGCTGCTCCCCGAGGAGTGGGTCAAGAGCCTGGCCGTGTGGGCGGAGAACCGTGGCTGGACGGTCTCGTTGCAGGGCCGCAAGATCTACGCCGTGCCGAAGCCGCTCACCAAGAGCGCGGCCGTGCGCGAGGTCGCCCGCCGCACCGGAGCCGTCCTCACCCTCGCCGCGGGGGACTCGCTGCTCGACGCCGACCTGCTGCTCGCGGCGGACCGCGGCTGGCGTCCGGGCCACGGTGAACTCGCCGAGGCCGACTGGACGGCGCCGGCGATCACCGCCCTCCCGGAGCGGGGTGTCCTGGCGGGGGAGCGGATCCTGCGGGAGTTCGTGAGCGCCGGGGGCGGCCGGGGACAGGTCTGAGGGACCTCCGGAACCCGGGTCCGGTTCGTTCCCGTGGCCGTCGTGCCGGATGTGTCCAGGGATGAAGCATCCCTGGACACACCCGGCACGGACCGTCCGGCCGCCGAGGAGCCCGGCCCGGGACGGTTCCGTTTCCGGAACCCCGGCCCGAACCGTCCGGCCGGGATGCCGAACGGCGTTCGGAGCGCGGGCCGACGTGCCGAACTCCGCTCCTTTCCCGGTGATTCGGGATTCCGTGGGGATTCCGTCCGCGATGTGTGCCCGGTTCGGCACATGGTGGAACATGTGCGGAACTCGGTCCCGGTAGGGCCCAATTGAGGGCGGCCGGGGCCGTTTCGTCACGACACGCCGGGTCCGATCCGGACGAAGCTGAAGAGTCGGTAAGAAATCCCCGCGGTCAGCCGCAGCAGCCGCCGCCGCAGCACCCGCCTCCGCCGCCGCTCGAACGCGGCGCGGGCGTCGGCGCGGACGCCGAACCACCCCTGGCGACGGCGACCGCCGACAGCAGTTTGACGGTGTCGTCGTGCCCGGCGGGGCAGGCCGCGGGGGCGGCCGACTCGGCCATGGGACGGCTCAGTTCGAAGGTGTCGCCGCAGGTCCGGCAGCGGTACTCGTAGCGAGGCATGCGCACAGGTTAGCCGGAGCGGGCCACTGTCCGGAGGGCTCCGGGGCCCTCGTCGCGCGTGGCGGGCCGGGGCTCCCGGGACGGGGGTGGCGGCTGGGTGAAGAGGGCTGCCGAGGGGCGTCCGTTGACCTCTGAACTTTTTTGTCTCGTTGCTGATCGAAGGGATTGCATTGGTCGCTGATAATTTAATAGGGCCGCGACGAGCCGCAAGGTCGGGGAGGGGGGCTCGCAGCCGCGAAAGCGGCCGCTGCAACTACCCGCGCGCGCAATTCCGAAGTGCGGAGGGAGACGCAGTCGTGACCAGGACATGGCATCGCACCGATGCCCTGAATCCCCTGCCCTTGGGCCGCCCGGACGCGGGGGTGCGCCATGGCTAAGGCATCCGGACCGCAGCGCGGCCGCGGCAGCCGTCGCAAGCCCGCGGAGCCCTCCAAACTGTCCCGGCTGACCGCGCGGCTCGCGCCGTTCGCCCGGCGCCTCAAACCCGCGTACCCGCGCCCCGGACGGACCGGCCTGCGGCGCTGGCTCCCCTCCTGGCGGCAGTGGCTCGGCGCCGTGGCCCTGTCCATAGGCCTGAGCGGCACGCTGCTCGTCATCGCCTACGCGGCGACGGACATACCCAAGAACCTCAACACGTACGCCACCCAGCAGGACAACGTCTACTTCTGGTCGGACGGCACCCCGATGGCCCGTACCGGCTGGGTGCGGCGCCAGGACATGCCGCTGAAGGACATACCCGTGGACGTGCGCTCGGCGGTCCTCGCGGCGGAGAACGAGAGCTTCTACAGCGACCCCGGCATCTCCGCCAAGGGCCTGGCCCGCGCCCTGGTGAAGACGGTCGGCCAGGGGGACACCCAGGGCGGCTCCACCATCACCCAGCAGTACGTCAAGAACGTCTACCTGACCCAGAACCGTTCGCTGACCCGCAAGTTCACCGAGGCCATGATTGCCCTCAAGCTCGACAACAGGATGAGCAAGGACGACATCCTCGAGGGCTATCTCAACACCAGCTGGTTCGGGCGCGGCACCTACGGCCTCCAGCGGGCCTCGCAGGCCTACTACGGCAAGGACGTGAGTCACCTCGACGCCAGCGAGGGCGCCTTCCTCGCCTCGCTCCTCAAGGGCGCGGGCCTCTACGACCCCACCCTGAGCAAGGCCAACCACAAGCGCGCCGAGGAGCGCTGGTCCTGGATCCTCGACCGCATGGTCGACTACGGCAAGATCTCGGCCGCCCAGCGGGCCAAGTACACGAAGTTCCCCGAGCCGATCAAGCAGACCGGGAGCTACGACACCGGAAAGCAGAGCGACTACCTGGTCGAGCTGGCGACCCAGTACGCCAAGAAGGCCGGGCACATCTCCGACCGGGACTTCGACCTCGGCGGCTACCAGATCTACACGACCTTCGACCGCAAGCGCGAGGCCGCGCTCACCGACACCGTGACCAAGGCCCGCAAGGCGGCGAAGAAGGCCGACCCGGGCAACGCGAAGGCCGCCCACTACGGTGCCGCCTCGATCGCCGACGACGGCCGGATCCTCGCCGTCTACGGCGGTCCCGACCACCGCGAGCAGGGCTACAACGAGTCCAACGCGACCACCGTCCCGGCCGGTTCGGCCTTCCTGCCCTTCGTCTACGCCGCCGCCCTGGAGAACGGCGTCCACAAGACCCGCGAGGGCGCGGCCACCCCGGTCACCCCCGAGACCCTCTACGACGGCAACGACGGCGTCCCGGTCAGCACGCCCGAGGGCCCCTACTGGGACCGCAGCGGCAAGAAGGTCGCCGCCCACAACGAGGGCAACAAGAACTACGGCCGGATCACGCTGCGCACGGCCCTCGCCTCCAACGTGAACACCCCGTTCATGCAGCTCGGCATGGATGCCGGCCTGGACAAGGTGCGTTCGACCGCCGAGGCGTCGGGACTGCTCTCCTCCAGCATCGGACCGCAGGTGCCGGGCATGTCCCTCGGCACGGCCACGCCCAGCGCGATCCGCATGGCCAGCGCCTACGCCACCTTCGACGCCGACGGAAAGCACTACGAGCCGTACTCGGTGCACCGCCTCACCCGCAACGGCTCCAAGGTCCGGCTGGACATGCCCGCACCCCATCGCGCGATGCGCGCGGAGGTGGCCCGCCAGGTCACCGAGGCGCTCTCGGACTCCTTCCGCACCGGCCACCCGGGCGCGGCCCCCGTCACGGCGAAGGTGGCCGGCAAGCGGGGCGCCACACTGGACGACAAGGCCGCCTGGTACGTGGGTTCGAACGATTCCGTGTCGACGGCGGTGGTCCTCTACCGTATCGACCTGACCAAGAGCCTCGAACCGCTGCCGCTCAAGGGGATCGCCGGCGCACCCGTCGCCGACGTGCCGTACGGCATCTGGTCCGGTGCCATGAGCCCGCTCCGCTGATCCCGTCGGCCGGCCGTCCGGCCCGGCCCCCGCCGACGGCCACCCGGTGGCCGCGCCAAGCTCCTTCCGTCCCCCTCGCAGAATGTGCCCCGTATGAACTCGAAGCACAGCCGGCGCCGACGCCGTGAGTCCGATCCCGGTTCCGCCGCCGCGAACGCGCGCCAGGGCTTCGCGGCCATGACGGCCTTCCTCGTCGTCACGTCCATGGCCGCCACCTACCTGGCCCTCAACACCGACCACACCACGCCGGCCGCGTCCGCCCGCGCGCACGGGCCCGGCCCCGCCAAGGCCAAGAAGGAACCGGCGTGGGACGGCAAGGTCCATGTGCTGGGCGACGGATCCACGTCCTACACCGGCCCGCAGAAGGGCGAGTTGAAGGCCGTACCGCTCAAACCCGGTGAGAAACCGCCCCAGTTCGTCGTCTTCTCCTGGGACGGCGCCCTCCAGGGCGACGACCAGCTCTTCTCGCACTACCGGGAGCTGGCCAAGGAGTACAACGCCCACATGACGTTCTTCCTGACCGGCATCTACCTGCTGCCCAAGGACAAGAAGAACCTCTACGAACCCCCGATGCACTCGCCGGGCTCGGCGGCCATCAGCTACGCCACCGACGACCACATCCGCACCACGCTGGAGGAGCTCGGCAAGGCGTGGAAGCAGGGCAACGAGATCGGCACCCACTTCAACGGCCACTTCTGCGGCGACAAGGGCGGCAAGGACTGGAGCGTCGCTGAGTGGGAGAGCGAGATCAACCAGTTCTTCTCCTTCATGGAGAAGTGGAAGACCAACACCGGCGACACCGACATGCAGGCGCTGCCCTTCGACCCCGCGAAAGCCATCAGCGGCGGGCGCGCGCCCTGCCTCGAGGGGCAGAAGAACCTGCTCCTGGCGATGAAGGCCACGGCCAAGAAGTACAACTGGCGCTACGACGCCAGCTCCGCGGGCGACTTCCAGATATGGCCCAAGAAGAAGGAGGGCATCTGGGACTTCCCGCTCCAGATGCTCCCCTACGAGGGAGGCAAGTACCAAGGCCTGTCCATGGACTTCAACTTCCTCTACAACCAGTCCGAGGGGGAGACCGAGGGGGACCCGGCCCAGTACCCGCAGTGGGAGCAGCAGACCGTCAACTCCTACATGGCCGGTTTCAACCGCGTCTACTACGGCAGCCGGGCACCGCTGTTCGTCGGGAACCACTTCGAGGACTGGAACGGCGGCATCTACATGAGGGCCATCGACCAGGTCATCAAGAACGTGTGCACGAAGAAGGGCGTTCGCTGTGTGTCCTTCCAAGAGCTGTCCAACTGGCTCGACGTGCAGAAGCCCGAGACCCTGGAGCGCCTGCGCGGCCTGGACCCCGCCCAGTCGCCGGACTGGTCGACCGTGGTGAAGTAGGGCCCGCCGCCGGGCCGGTGATCCACCGGCTACGCATTGAGATCAACTTACCTCCGACATAAGGGACTTGGTTGCACCTGACGCGAACTCCCCCCGGATTCCGCACAGTTGAGTGGGACATGTAAAGATTCCCTTCCCTGGAGTCCGACCGGGGATCAAGGAGAATCACCAGTGACACCGAAGAACTTAAGCCGCAGTTGTTCCGTCGTGGGGGCGATCACCCTCTCCGCCCTCCTGCTGCCCCTGTCCGCCGCCCACGCGGCGGCCCCCGCACCCCGGGTGACCGCGTCGACGGCCGACGCCTTCGGCCGCGTGGCCGACGCCGTGTTCACCGACCGCACGGCCGCCCTGCTGGACGAGGCCCCGACGGCCCGTACGGCCCTCAGGGCGACCACCGCGGGCGTACAGGTGCCCGACACCCTCGCCCGCACCGAGAACACCGCCGTCTCCTCGCTGCACGGCACCCGGTCCCGCCTCGCGGCCCTCGGCGAGGCCTACAGCGCCGCCGACACGAAGGTCACCGTGAACCGGACCCGGGTCACGGGCCGGCTGGCCACCGTCTGGGTCACCGAGGCCACCACCCTCACCTACCGGAAGATCCGCGGGGACGAGCCCGCCACCACGGGCTTCCGCGCCCACCACGTCCTGACCTTCGCCGCGGGACCGCACGGCGGCTGGAAGCTGACGGGCGAGCGCTCGACGGACAAGGGCCCCCGGCAGGTCAACCAGCCCGTCACGACGACGCTCCGCGCGACCCCGATGGCCGTCGTCGACGCCCCCCGGGCAGCGACCACGTACCCCGCGCCCGCCAACCCCAAGACGCTCACCGGCGGCCCGTACGACTACGCGGCCATGGCCACGTACGCCGAGACGTACTGGAAGAACTACAACCCCGCCTACCGCAGCTTCAACTCCGTCGGCGGCGACTGCACCAACTACCTCAGCCAGTCCCTGAAGGCGGGCGGCTGGGCGACGGTCGCGAGCTCCGGCGAGGAGTACGGCACCTGGAACTACACGGCGTCCACCCAGACCGACACCTGGGTCGGCGTCAACGAGTGGTCCTGGTTCACCCAGACCGCCAAGCGCTCCACGCCCCTGGCGAACGTCTACCAGATGGACATCGGTGACGTGATGCAGATGGACTTCGACAAGGACGGGTCCAAGGACCACTCCATGATCACGTCGTACCGGAGCGCGAGCGGGGTCCCGTACGTGACCTACCACGACACCGACACCTACCGCCGGTCGGTGTCGAGCCTCCTCGCGGCGTACCCGAACGCGGCGTACTACGCGTACCGCACCTGATCACGGCCCGGCCGGCGCCTGACCGGCCCCCGGAGACCCCGCGGGGGTGAGCCGGGGGAAAGGGGCTCGCGCGAGGGTTCCGAGGACGCCCCGGGCGTCCTCGGAACCCTCCCCGGGGCTTCTCAGGCGCCGCCGCGCTCCTCGCGGATCTGCGCGACCACACGGGCCACCGTCTGCCGCACGGCCTCCGTCTCGGTCAGGAAGTGCCAGTAGTCGGGGTGCCGGCCCTCCAGCGTGGCCACGGCCCGGTCGAGCCGGGCGACGGAGTCGTCGAGCGGACGGGCCTGCCGCGGGTCGGGCGTCGTACGGCCCGCCATGGCCAGCCGCTGCGCGTCCCGGATCGCGAACCGGGTCCGGTCGATCTCCTGCTGGGGGTCCTTCTGCACCGCGTTCAGCCGCCGCAGCCGGTCACCGGCCGCGGACACGGCCTCGTCGGTGCTGTTCAGCAGCGCGCGCACCGTCGACAGCAGCGAGGTCGCGTCCGGCCAGCGCTGCGCCTCGCGCGCGGCCCGCGCCTCCCGCAGCTTCGCCTCGGCCTGCCGCACGCTCTCCGCGGCCTGCTCCGGCACGTGCTGGAGGTCCTGCCAGCACGCCGCCGAGAACCGCCGCCGCAACTCGCTCAGCACCGGCTCCACCTGCTCCGAGCGGGTCGTCAACGCCTGGGCGCGGGTCCGCAGCGAGACGAGCCGGTGATCGATCTCGGCGGCCCGCTCCGGCAGCCGCTCCGCCTCCGAGCGGACCGCCGCGGCCTCCCGCGAGACCCGCTCGGCACGCTCCAGCGTCTCCGGCACGCCGTGCCGCCCGGCGCCCTGGTTGAGCTTGGTCAGCTCGGGGGCGAGAGCGGCGAGCCGGGCGGCGAGATCGTCGGCCTTCAGCCCCGACCGCCGTACGGAGTCGAGGGCGTTCGAGGCGGCGAGCAGCGCCTGCCGGGCGCGCTCGACGGCCGGGGCCAGCCGGGCGAGCTGGGTCTCGGCCTTGCCGAGCAGCGGCGCCAGGCTCTGCTCGAACCGGTCCAGATCGGCCTTCACCCGGACCAGTTCGTCCTTCGCGGCGACGAGTTCACCGCGGGCCCGCGCGGCGACCGACGCCTCCAGCTCGTCCCGGTCGAGATCATGGGCGTCGACGGCGGTGATGTACTTCTGGCTGGCCTCGTCGATCCGCCGCCCCAGTGCCGCGAAGTCGGAGACCACGCGCCGGGCGGCCGGGGAGTCGTCCACGGCCGTGATGGTCTCGATCGAGATCCGCAGGTCGCGCTGGGCGGTGTCGAGTTCGTAGAACGCCGCCGCGGCGGCGTCCTTGGCGGCCTGCGCCTCGGCCCGCTGACTCTCGGACCGCCCGCCGAACCAGCGCCGGGTGCCGCCTCCCGCGAAGGCCGCGGGCAGGGCGAGGGCGGCCAGCAGGGGCAGCGCGACGAGCGTGAGCACGTCACGGGTTGCGGAGGGACGGACGGAGGGACGGGGAGTGCGTTCCACCCGGGCCGAGCGTGCCCACCGGGCAGGCGGCACCGGTCGCTCCGCGGGGCCGGGCCGCTGCGCCGGCGCGCGTCGTTCCGACGGCACGGGGCGTCCGGACCGCTCCGGCGGAACAGGCCGCTCCGGCGGAACAGGCCGCTCCGCCGGTACGGGCCGCTCCGCCGGTACGGGCCGCCCGGATCGTTCCGGCTGGCGCGGCCACCCCGAGTCCATCGATGCCGTAGACGCCGTAGATGCCGCAGAAGCCGCCGACGCGGTCGATGCCGTCGGCGACGTCGGGCGTGGTGGCGGGAGAGCCCGCCGGAGGCCGCCGAGGGGGCGTGCAGGCCGCGCGGGTCCCGCGAACGGCGAATACGGCCGCGAAGGTGTCGCCGTCACATCCCTCTCCCGTGCTGTCATCCGCCCTGCCGGCTGTCATTCTCCCACCGGTTGAAGACGAACACACGGGCCGGTCAGTTCGCTGTTCGCACCGTGATCTTTCCGTCGTCGGTGTGCGCGGAGACCCGGTGGGAGCTGGAACCGTCGCGAGGCACGTCCACGTGGACCGAGCCGTCCCCGCTGCCGGCTGTCACCCGGTAGACGGCCCGGGGCAGCACGATCGAGACGGAGCCGTCGCCGCTGCGGGAGTCCACCAGGTCCGGCACGGCGCCGAGTTCGAGCTGTACCGAGCCGTCGTCGGTACGGGCCCGGACGCTGCGTGCGTCCACGCCGACGGCCCGGATCGAGCCGTCTCCACTGCGCAGATCCAGCGCTCCCGAGGAGTCGCTGACCCGCACCGCGCCGTCCGCCGTACGAATGCTCAGCGCCTCCGTGAAGCCCTTCGCGCTCACCCGGCCGTCCCCGTCCTCGACCTTCACGGCCACCCCGCGCGGCACGACGATCCGGTGCCGGGCCGAGCAGTCGGCGACGACACCCGAGCACTTCATCCGCAGCACCAGCCGGTCGCCGTCCTCCATCGCCCAGGTGACCCTCGGGTCCCCGCCGAGGGCGACATGCCCCTGGAACCACCGGGTGACCTGGACCTCACCGGCCTTCGCGGAGTCCGACACCACCAGATCGAGCGCGGAGTCGTCCGAGTCGACGGTCAGGGTCCGCCCGTGCAGCCCGAAGGACCGCTGCTCGGGCTCCTTGTCGTCCCCGGCGGACGCGCCGCACGCGCTGGCACCGGCGACGAGCCCGAGCACGAGAGCGGTGAGGGCGACGGCGCGGGCGCGGGTGGTGCGCGCGGCGCCGTGCCCACGGCTCCGGCCGGTGCCGGTGCCGCGGGCGCGTATGCGTGTACGTGTACGTGTGCGGGTCATGATCGGTCTCCCCCTGGGACGGTCTGCGAGGACTTCGGCACTCGGCACTCGGGACCCGGAGACCCCGAAGCCCGGAACTCCGGGACGACATCGGAACCTCGGGCCTTCTGCACTCCGACCGGAGCCGGTCGGAGAAGCCTCTTCGACGGTAGGCAGCCACGGAGCCCGGCACGATCCGGGCCACTCCCGGACGGAAGGTGGGGATAACCCCCGAGCCACCGGCCCGAGCCCCTCCGCCTCCACCACCCGACCCGGCGGGGCCCTTCCGCCACCACCTGGCCCGACAGGGCCTTCCGCCTCCGTCCGGCCCGGCGGGGCTTTCCGGCCCGGCCCCCTCGTCGGCTCCGCCACCCGCTCGCCCGATACGGGTTTGCGGGGCATCCCCCCGGGCAATGTAGGCTGTCGACTCGTCCTGGGCGCGTAGCTCAGCGGTAGAGCGCCGCCCTTACAAGGCGGATGTCGGCGGTTCGAAACCGTCCGCGCCCACCAGGAAAAAGGCCCCCAGCCGATCATGGCTGGGGGCCTTTGACATCCCGATCTGACATCAGTGCCGTGGTTACTCGCGCTGTAGCCGCCGCGTGAGCAGCCGATCCATGTGACTGACGGCCTCGCGCTGCGTGTCCTGGACGACGTGCGCGTAGACGTTCATCGTGACGGCGATCTGGCTGTGCCCCAGGATCTCCATCACGACGCGGGGCGCCACACCGGCCGCGGTGAGCAGGGTCGCGCACCCGTGCCGGGCGTCGTGCAGCCGGATGACCCGAAGGCCCGCGTTCCCGGCGACCCGGGTGAAGGAGCGGTAGACGTTGCGCGGCTCGATGGGCCGCCCCGTACGCGTGGTGAACACGTAGTCACTGTCCTCCCAACGATCACCTGCCCGCTCGCGCATCGCGGCCTGGCGCATCCGCTGGTACCGCAGAGGGGCCACGCACATGGCCGGCAGCTGGAGCACCTGCCGCCGCCCCTTGGGATCGTCCTCGCACGCCACCCCTCCGGCCCGTTGCCGCTGCTTGCGGACCCTGATCTCGCGCTGCTCCAAGCTCGGTTCACCCTGAAGGGCCTTCCAGCGGGTCGGGGCGCGCGATCTATGGTCTCGTCTCGACTATGCCCAAGATCTCCAAAATCACCGCATCCCGGGTACAGGAGTTCGGTCCGGTGACCGACCGGCGCGAGGACATGGACGGTTACACGGTCGAGTTCGTATCTTTCGCCGCGGACACCGACCTCGATGGCCCGCTCAAAGCCCTGCCCGGGAGTCAGTGCCCCTGCCCTCACTGGGGCTACGTCTTTGCCGGACACGTGCGCTTCGTCTTCGACGACCACGAGGAGGTGTACGAGACCGGTGATGCGTTCTACACCCCGCCTGGCCACCGGCCCTACGTCGATGCCGGCACCGAACTCCTGCAATTCAGCCCGACCGAACAGCTCGCCGAACTTGAGCAAGCCATCGCGGAGTGGATGAGCCAGCAGCAAGGCGGCTGAGGAATTGGTGGGGGCGACCAGCACGGTGGAACGCCGAATCCAGGGATAGAACGGGTCTGCTGCACGATCGGGTGACATCTTGACCTGCACCAGACCCGGTCGACGGCGTACGGGATGGGAGCTGGGGCGGGTGGTGGGCTGAGGAACAGCTACGGCCTGGGGGCTAGATGTTCGCGTCGAGGAATGCTTGCAGTTGGGGCTTGTTGACGGCTCCGACCTTGGTGGCTGCGACCTGGCCGTCCTTGAACAGCAACAGGGTAGGGATGCCTCGGATCCCGTACTTCGGCGCCGTCTTCTCGTTGTCATCGATGTTGAGCTTGAACACGGTGAGCTTGTCCTCGTACTCCGAGGCGATGTCGTCCAGCAGTGGAGCGATCATCTTGCACGGCCCACACCAGGCAGCCCAGAAGTCGACCAACACTGGACCCTCAGCGTTCAGTACCTTTGCGTCAAAAGACGCGTCGCTCACCTGCTTGATCAGGGAGGACATCTGTCTCCTCGGTGCTTGAAGGCGCGCCCTCTCGTAACAGAAAGAGCTTGATCAATCACTCACGGTAACGCAACCTTCGACCCTTGTGCTTACTGGCGGGGGGTGATCGACCAGCACTTGCGCCAACCGCGTGGCGGTCCGCCGTGGACCCAAGTGGCATCGGTACCGCCGGCCAAGGAAGCAGGCGCGGAACGCCGCCACATGATCAAGGTCACGACGCATGCCACGGCCGTGCCAGAACGGGCGGGGAACAGCGGGGTGCGGCGGGTACTGGCGTGAGCCGGGAACGAGAACGGCCCCTGACCAAACTTACTGGTCAGGGGCCGATTCCCGTTAGGGCGGCGGCGCCAGGATTCGAACCTGGGAAGGCGAAGCCGGCAGATTTACAGACTGTGCGTGGGGCGCGGCCTGCCGACGCCGCCCCAGAGTTATCCCGGGGCCGTCTGCGGGCCGTCCGAGCGTGGCCGGCGTCGACGGATGACGGCGGTCGACAACAGTGCCGCCCCTGCTCAGAGGCGGCACAGCGGGCACTTGCGCAGGTGCCCGTCGGCGTAGGTGAGTCGAGGAACTCCAGGGCATCCAAAAGAGGGGGCGGATCCTGCCAGGTGGTGTCAGTCCGTCCGTCGGCGGGCGCGGCGGGTGCGGATCAGGGTGGCGGTGAGGAGCCCGGTCAGTGCCACGGCTGCCGTACCCGCGGCTACGACCCAAGCCGTCGTACCGGAGCCGTCGGCTGCACCGGAGCCGTCGGCTGCACCGGGGGTGATGGGAGCGGTGATGGGAGCGGTGTTGTTTCCGGGTTTGGCGTCGCCCCGCAGCGGCCTGGCCTGGGCGTCCACGACACGGATCCTGCCGCCGGTGAGCCTGGACGGGTCGTCGATCCGCAGCTCGAAGGGATAGGCGATGTGGAACCCGTCCCGGAGCAGGGCTACCTCGAAGTCGGAGGTGTACACATCGTATTCGCACGTATATGTCTTCACCGGCCTGCGGTCGGTGATCTTGCACTTCTCCGGGTCGCTCAGCACGGTCACGCCCTTGGGGAGCCGCACTTCGACATTGGCGAACGGATCGTCGTTCTCGATGCTGTGTTGGGCCCAGACGCTGGCGCCGTGGAAGTCCAGGGCCAGGTCGGCTGTGACCCTCTCGCCCTTCCTGCCCTTGAGCGCGGCGCCCGTCACCTCGAAATCCCACGGGTTGTCCATGGGCACGAACAGAACGCCGTGCGTGTCTTCGAACAGAGGGCTGTGCGTGCCGCCGGCCCGGCCGGCGGCGGGCGGCACGCTGCCGGTGCGCCGCGCGAGGGTCAGCTCCTCGCCCCGGCCCCGATGCCGGTCCCGCCACTTGCGGTTGGACCAGCCCCTCTGCTCGACCTCTCCCACGGTCATGTCCACGTCTCCTGAGCTGGCCAGACTGCCCGCCTTCAGGGGGATGGGTGCCAGGTCGACGGACTCGCCGGACTCGACCCGCGCCTCGATCAGGCACAGCGCCTGGCGGGAGCCCCGGAACTCCGGGGAGGACGGCTCCTCGGTGCCGTACTCGCAGTTGCTGTACTCCGTCGCGAACGAGATCCCCTCGGACACCTTCATGGAGACGGCGACCTGCCGCAGTGCCCGCTCGCCGTGATAGGTGAGCCCGCTCCGCACGCGGAACGTCGTCCCTCCGTGGATGAGCTTGCCACCGTCCTGTTCCAGACGGTCGAACGTCAGCCGGTCCTCGTCCTCCGCGCTCTCCGCCGGGAGGACGCGACTGCTGCCCGCGGGCACCAGCCCCGCATCCCCCCGCCCGGGCTGGTGCGTCCCCGGCACGCCCAGGAGCAGCCCTCCGCCCAGCACCGCAGCCGTCACCGCACATACCCGACCGAACCCGATCCGTCTGATCACGTGTCCCTTTCGAACGTGGCCCGGGCGGAGCGGGGCAGGCGCCGCGAACGTGCCGGCGAGCCCGGGCGCAAGGCCTTTGCCTGTGAGGACAAGTCCGGCGGGCCCAGGGTTGTGCCGGGCTTCATGGCGGATTCCGAGGGGCTGCCACGGCCTGGCCCGCGGCGCAGCGCGTCGGGCACCATCGCGGGCGTCCGCCCGCGGAAGGCCGGTCGAGGCCGATCTCCTTGGGGGCACGGGTCGGGAGGCTTCTGACATCCATGGCTGACATCGACGACGCCGGACGGGTGCGTACACCAGCGCCTCTGTCCGGCCGTCGCACCATCAGCCGACAACGGCCGGAGCGAACTTGGATCGAACTCCTAAAGCGGTGCTCCCCGAAGTCGGCGCCATGGGTTCACGACGCTGGAAGTGGGCGACTCCGCAACGCCCCTTCCAGCTCTGCTCGTATCGTGCACGCATGCGCAATGAGCGGCACGACGAGCCACTGTCCAAAACAGAGCTGGAGTTGTTTCTCCAGTATCTGCACCGGTTCGCCAACCACGACGTGGATCAGTTTGCCGACATGCAGGTGGGCGATCCCGAGTACCCCGTCTATGTGAGCTTCTCCAGGTCACCCGGGGAGGGATTCGACCCCGAGGTCTACCGGCGGCCGTAGCGAACCCTGGCCCTGTCGAATGCGTGTCGACGCCTGGCCGACAGGGCGCCACGGTGGGGGAGCGGTGCAGGTGAGAGGGGGTGATCCGTGCGACGCACCGAGCGCCTTCTAAGCCCTGGGCTACTCGGAACGTGCCACAGTCGTGCCACATCGGGCGGTCAACCACGGTTAATGACGGTTCGCCGCGGTCGAGATGCACGAGTGAGCTGGGCTGTTGCTAGAGCCCGTGTGACCTGGGCGCGAGAGGTAGCTCGTCCCTCCGCCCTTACAAAGCGGCGGTGTTCGGTAGCGGCCAGGGGCTGCCGTCGTCAGCCAGTTCATTGAATCTGGTGTTCGGATCTTGGCGCTGGTTCCTACAATCACCCCATGCCAGGACATGGGGGGAAGGCGAGGACGAGCGCGGGGCGCCCGTCGGGAAATGGGGCGTTCGACGAGACGAACTGGTGGTGGGTTCCGGCCGGCGTCGTAGTGGGGTTCGCTGTGAGCTGGGGCATCGCTGGGCTCATCGAAGGTGGCTGCAGGCGGGGGCCGCGCGGCGGCTGTGTGGCCGCAGACGGCTACGAGTTGTACACGTGGGCGCTTTTTCTTCTGGGTCTGCCAGCGATGGTGTTGGTGCTCGTAGGAGTGGCCACCAGCTCCTGGCCGCCCGCGCTGAGCCTTGCCGGCGGCGGTACGGTTGGTGGGCTCTACGCACTTGCTCAAGGTCTGACGGAACCGTACGTGACCAGTGCGGGCGTCTTTTTCGCGCTTGCCGTCGCGGCGCCCACTGCGACCTGGTGGCGCCGACGAACCCGCGATGGCGGACAGCAGTGATCACCGTTGAGGAAACCTCAGTAGCCTGAGGCAGGCAGTCCCTTCGGCGATCTTGGAGGCTCCGTGATCCATGCCGCCCTCACCGAACCGGACCGGCTGTGGTCGGCGCAGGAGGACTTGTTGCGCCCCAGTCCGGTGCCAGCCGCGGCAGGGATCTATGGCTGGCACTTCGAGCGGGCGTCCAGTAAGGAACTGAGAGCCCAAGCCCGACAGCGTGCACGCGAGTTGGACGTCAGCGCATAGACCGTCCATCTGCCTGACATCACCAGCTGACATCAACGACGGCGAACGATGGCACACGGCGATGGCTGGAGCCGGATGCGCGAGCGACCAGCGGGCCCGTTTCGGCAGGTGATGTCGAGCTGGGAGCGAACTTACAAGGCGGATGTCGGCGGTTCGAAACCGTCCGCGCCCACCAGTCTCAGGACACGAACAAGGCCCAGGTCAGCCGGTGTGCATCCGGTGATCTGGGCCTCTGTCGTTTCCGGCCGGTCGGGGCCGCCGTGCCACTCACGTGCCAGATGGACCGCGCGGAGGCCGCTTCACCTTCCTGATCTGGCCGTCGCCGGCCGGTCGCCGCCGCGCCGCCTCACCTGTCTTCGCCGCCGGCCGCACGGCGCCGCCCGTCCGTCGCCGCACGCAGCGGCCACATTCCAACACGGGCACGGGGCGAACGGTGATCCCCAACGGTGCAGGTCAAATACGTGTTGGGTCACCGAAAGAGGCCGGATCGTGGTGGCGGTGGCATGCGGGCCGACGCTGCCAGATGCGCCGGCGTTCGTACGGCCCGCTGATCCCGCACCAGGCCACCGGCCGGACGGCGACCGCGCCTATGCGAGGAGAAACCCCGCTATGGCTGGGGCGGTCGGCTCCATGGCTCTAGGCAGCCACCATGGGGCGAGCCTCGAAGATCATGGCCCCAGCGTCGTGCTTTAACGGGCAGGTCCACAGACTGCCCGACGCGCCGGAAGCTTACGGGGACATGACCGATCGCCCCATGGCAGCTCCCGCCCAAAGTCGTTCCACCGACCTTGGCGTTGCAGGCAGACGGCTGAATCATAAGGTTGGCGGCGCAGATCACCGCTGGCCAGTCTTGGAGCAGTGCATGTCCTCGTTGGATGAGTTGCAGGCCCTACTGGGGGCTCCTGCCCATCGGCAACCGAACCCGGCCGACTGGGACGAAGTCGAGCAGCACATAGGGTCCGCGCTGCCCAGCGACTACAAAAGGTTCCTGGACGCCTATGGCAGCGGGGTCATGTCCGGCGAGCTCGTTGTCTTCCACCCCACCGGATCGAGCCCGCTCCTAGCGCGCATGCGCAAGACGCACCAGACGTTCACCGAGCGCCGAGACAGGGCCCTGAGCCGCGGCGACTCCGGGCACATTCCGTACCCCTTTCACCCCGCACCTGGTGGGCTGATCTCCTGGGGATACGACTACAGCGGCGACGAGCACTTCTTCCTGCCCTGCGACCCGGACCCAGATCGCTGGAAGGTCGTCACGATGGTCCACGAGGAGGGCTGCGAGACCTTCGATGGTCCGTTCTCAAGCTTCGCCCTCACGTTCGCACGGCAGCTGCTTGACGTAGACCGCTACCACGGCATCGAACCGGAAGACCTTGAGTTCCTGGAACCTGAAGACCTGGAGGAATTGGTCGCCAACGGTGAGATCGGCCCCGTACGGCCGACCTTCAAGCCGTTCTGATGTGGCGCTGCGGGGCTCCTGTCACCTGACACCAATTAGCTGACACCAACAGGCCCGGACAGCAGCGATCGGCGTTGAACCTCAGCGGGTTGAACCACGGCCCGATGTAAGTCGGCTGCGGGTACGCCTGCGCGGGTACCTCCTCGCCGCTCCGGTCTCCGCCGGCTGGGCGTTCATAGGCCACCGGTGGATGTCCGAGCCGTGGTCGGCGGCCATAGGGCTCCTGCTCTTCATGCTTGCGACATGCGTGCTCTACGGCGAGATCCGCGCCCGGCGACTCCGCCGCCGCGTCATCCACCGTATGCCCGATTGAGCGGAAGACATCGGGCAGTAACAGTGGGACCTGGGGAACGCCCGCTCTTCCGCCCTGATCAGCCGCGGGAACCGCGCCTCGCCCGGCAGAGGCCCGAAGCTGTACAGCACATAAGTACAGCAGCCACAGCAACCGACTACGGCCAACAGCCACTCTGAGAGACCAGGCCGCGACCTCTATGACCCGCCTTCGGCCGATCCCTGTCGAGCTACGGATCAGAAGGTCGTGTGCCGCGGCCGTGCCACATCGTGCGGTCAACCACGGTCAACGACCGTTCACCACAGTCGAGATGCGCCGTTCACCTGGTCTGTCGCTACAGCCGGAGCGACCTGGGGAACTTCTCTCACGACCACGACCGCCCTTACAAAACTACGGTCCGTCCCCCTCCGGTGCAGTCATGTTCGGGTCGGTGACCAGAGAGGTGTTCGCGGGAGCTGCTTCAGATGATTCGGGCGTTTTGGCCTCAAGGCTAGGGCGTTGTTTCTACGCTGATTCCTTTCAGAGCCGTGTGGATCGGGGATCAAATGGATGCTGAGATCGTGCAGTTGGTCGGGCAGGCGGGGCCGGCCGCGACGGCGGCGGTGACGGCATACGGTGTGGCGGTGTTGACCCGCGTGCAAAATGCTGCGGCCGACGCCACGGTCGGTCTCGGGCAACAGATCCTTCAACTGCTCTGGCGCCGCCGGGACGAAGCGGGTCGGGCGGAGCTGGAACGCGTGGTGGGCGAGGCCGCCGACGAGCAGGACGAGGCGTACTCCACGGCTGTGCTGAGCCGACTCCTCAGGCACGCGTTGCGGGACGATCCCGTGCTCCGGGAGGAGCTGGCCTCCCTGCTGCCTGCTCCCGCGCCGGGCACGGTCAATGTCACGGCGTCGGGTGAGCGGTCGATCGCCGCTCAGCACATCGGTACCGCGATCACGGGTGACGGTCACGCCGCGCCACGGCCGTGAACGGCGACGAAGACACGTCTTGGTCGGGGATCGAGGCGGTCGGACCGCGGTCGATCGCCGCCGGGCAGATCGGCAATGCCTACACCGGTGATGTGCTGCCGGCCGAGGCACTGCACGCTCCAGGCAGGGTCACTGCGGCACCGGGTACCTCCAATCTGCCTCCGGCCGCCTTCTGCCTGGGGCGGGAGGACGAACTGGACTGGCTACGGCGCATCCTGACCAGCAGGCACGAGAGTGCGATCACGCAGAGCGGGACGCTGCACGGTCTGGGCGGGATCGGCAAGACGACGCTCGCCCTGCACTACGCCCACCGCCACCGCGGCGACTACGCCCTGATCTGGTGGATCAACGCCTCGTCCCCCGACGAGATCGAGACCTCCCTCACCAATCTCACCCGCACCCTGGTACCCGACTGGTCCGCCACCACAGACCGGCAGGCGCAGTTGGCGTGGGCGATGCAGTGGCTTGCCTGGCATCCGGGCTGGCTGCTGGTCTACGACAACGTGGAGAACCCCGATGACCTCACCCCCTACGCCGGTGCACTCCACCAAGGTCATCACCTCGCCACCAGCCGCCGCGCCACTGGCTGGCCCGACGGCGCCCCCACCCTGACCCTGGGCAACCTCGACCCCGACGACGCCACCAGCCTGCTGTGCCGGCTCGTGTTCAAGGGGACGGCTCCCACCCCCCGCCAGCAGGCAGAAGCCCGCTCTCTTGCCGCCGAGCTGGGGTACTTCCCTCTGGCGATCAAGCAGGCCGGCGCCTACTTGGCCCAGAACCGCGCCATCAGCCCGGACTCCTACCGCCGCCGCCTGGACACCAAACTCGCCAAGACCGCCCACGGCACCGATACCGAACGCACCCTCACTCGCATCTGGAACGTCACCCTCCACACCTTGGAGAAGGTTGATCCAAGGGCTGTCGAGGTGCTGTATACCGCCGCCTGGCTGGCCCCCGACGACATCCCGCACAGCCTGCTCACGCCGCCCGGCACCGATCCGGACGACATCGCTGAAGCCGTCGGAATCCTTGCCGCCTACAGCATGGTCACTGACACCGGTACCACTTTGAGTATCCACCGCCTAGTCCAGACCGTCCTGCGTAGCACTCAGAACGCCGACGACACTCAGTTGCCCTGTCGCTTGCAGGGACGCGACCGCGCTGAACAAGCGGTCCTCCGCAGCCTGACCCCCCTCCCCGCCCAAGACGCCTCTGCCGAAGAGCAGTGGGACGCGCTGACGCCTCATCTCGTTGCTCTGGCGGGCACCAGGCAGGCTGAACACGACGACAGCCCATTGACCAGCCTGTACGAGATCGCTGGCCATCGGCTTCACCAGCAAGGCCACACGGCGCGCGCTATCCCCTTACGCGAAGCCACCCTCGCCCAGTACGAGCTGGCCCTGGGCGACACCCACCCCAACACCCTCGACAGCCGCAACAACCTCGCCAGCTCCTACAGTGCGGCGGGAGACCTGGGCCGCGCCATCCCCCTGTACGAGGCCACCCTCGCCCAGTACGAGCTGGCCCTGGGCGACACCCACCCCAACACCCTCAACGGCCGCAACAACCTCGCCAGCTCCTACTACGCAGCGGGCGATCTACGGCGCGCCATCCCCTTGTACGAGGCCACCCTCGCCCAGTACGAGCAGACCCTGGGCGACACCCACCCCAGCACCCTACGGTGCCGTAACAACCTCGCCAGTTCCTACGAATCCGCGGGGGACCTGGGCCGTGCCATCCCCCTGTACGAGGCCACTCTCGCTCAACGCGAGCAGACCCTGGGCGACACCCACCCCGACACTTTGCAAAGCCGCAGTAACCTCGCCTACGCCTACAAGGCAGCGGGCGACCTGGACCGTGCCATCCCCCTGCACGAGGCCACTCTCGCTCAACGCGAGCAGACCCTGGGCGACACCCACCCCGACACCCTGACCAGCCGCAACAACCTCGCCAGCTCATACAGTGCGGCGGGGGACCTGGACCGTGCCATCCCTCTGTATGAGGCCACTCTCGCTCAACGCGAGCAGACCCTGGGCGACACCCACCCCGACACTCTCAACAGTCGCAACAACCTCGCCATCGCGTATCACGCGGCAGGCCATCTGCGGCAAGCTATCCCACTACTGGAAGCCACCCTCGCCCAGTACGAGCAGGTTCTGGGTGACACCCATCCGGACACTCTCAACGGCCGCATCAACGTCGCCGGTGCCTACACAGCGGCAGGGAATTGTGACCGTGCCATCCCTCTGCTGGAGGCCACGCTCGCCCAGTGCGAGCAGGTCCTGGGCGACACCCACCCCCACACCCTCAGCGGCCGCATCAACCTCGCCGGCGCCTGCAAGGCAGCGGGGGACCTGGGTCGCGCCATCCCCCTGTACGAGGCCACCCTCACCCAGTACGAGCAGACCCTGGGCGACACCCACCCCGACACCCTGACCAACCGCAACAACCTCGCCCACGCCTACAAGGCAGCAGGCGATCTGGGCCGCGCCATCCCCCTGTATGAGGCCACCCTCACCCAGTACGAGCAGACCCTGGGCGACACCCACCCCGACACCCTGACCAACCGCAACAACCTCGCCCACGCCTACAAGGCAGCAGGCGATCTGCAGCGTGCTCTCCCGCTCTACGAGGCCACCCGGGCTCAGTACGAGCAGGTCCTGGGCGACACCCACCCCCACACCTTGCAATGCCGCAACAACCTCGCCGGCGCCTACTACGCGACGGGCGATCTGCGGCGAGCTGTCTCACTACTGGAAGCCACCCTCGCCCAGTGCGAGCAAGTCCTGGGTGACACCCACCCCCACACCCTCAACAGCCGCATCAACCTCGCCGTCGTGTATCACGCGGCGGGCCATCTGCGGCGAGCTGTCTCACTACTGGAAGCCACCCTCGCCCAGTGCGAGCAAGTCCTGGGCGACACCCACCCCCACACGGTGCAATGCCGCAACAACCTCGCCAGAGCCCGTCAATAAGCAGAAGCGGTACAGCACGGAGGTACAGCAACCTAGGTGATCGAGGTTGTACCTCGCCGGCCACACACGGCTGATTGCAGTCCGAGAACCACCGGTGGCCCACCAGCCGATAGTTCGGGACGAAGAGGTCGCGCCAGAACCGTGCCAGGTCGTACGGGGAACCACGGGGAATGGCGGGGACCAGGTCGTCGGCCCGTCGGCTGCCGTAGCCGCTCCGCCGCAGGTCAACCCAGCAACCGACCGGAAAGAACCAAGCTTCCCAAGCTGGGAGCGTGAGTTCGATTCTCGTCACCCATCTCGCGCAGAGACCGAGACCAGAGACCCGCAATTTCCTGGAAGGCTCCCTCAAGGGCGGGTGATCGGCTTGTCGAGCGGCACGAGGTTGCTGGCGCTGAGCAGATCCCCGCTGACCGCAGAGCGGACCGTTCTGCGTAGCTCTCCGATACCCGGGTCGGAGACGGACACGGTCAGGGTGTAGGCCGGCTGCCCTGTGATCGTGTTCCTGGAGTCGATCGGCGCCAGAAGTCCCTTCATGACACTGGCGCCCTGGTAGCCGGGGCACAAGGCCTGTACCGGCAGGGAGACCTCAGCGCTTCCACCGCCAACCGCGTCAATGCGCATCGCGTTGTCGCGGTTGGCGGTCGTGGGATGGTTCCAGGTGACCGGCAGCCCGTGCGCGCCGCCTACCAGCCCGTGCGGACCCTCGATCTCCACCGCGACTCCGTCCGTCCCTAGCGTCCGGGACAGGACCAGCGACTGCTTCCCGCGGGGTGCGAAGAGAAGCTGGATGGTGAAGTGGCCCGGGCTGTCGGACATCTGCTGGTATCCGTAGGCGCCGAGGGCGAGCTGCGGACCGACCTGCGGGGTGTCGGGGGACGGCGGCGAGGAGGCGTCTGCAGGCAGCGCGAAGTGGTGGAAGCCCTTGACTCCACACTCGTTGCCGTCGGAGAACCCGCCTCCACTCAGTGCCGTGGCACTCATGGAGCCCGATGAAGCGGGCTCCGCCGACACGAACAGCTTCTGCTGGTAGGCCAAGCAGAGGAGGACAACTGCAGCGACCACCGACAGAACTGCGCCCCGCACCCTGTGATTCATTGGCCCCCCTCCGGGACAGCGGGAGACTACTGGATCTCATCGACCGCGCAGGAAGCGGGGGACGAGGCCAGCCTTGCAGGTAGTTGTGGTGCCGCCGTCGGTCGAGTTCGCCAGGGCTGGGCCGTCCCTGGGCCGTCCGAGGGGCGCCGAGGGCGACCGACGGCGACCGACAGTGACAGGTGGGCCACCGAGAACGGCAGTGGAACCCCAGGTCACAGCCCCTCGGCGGAACACGTTTCCCCGGGGGCTGGCCGTCAGGCAAGATGGGGCGCTTCTTTCCGCCGGTCAGCAGCGCTGCCCGGCACGTCCTGGGGGGACCTTCGTGATCATCGCAGTCTCGGGCGGGCATGACGCGGTCTACCAGTTCCAGACGAGCCTGCTCACGCTGATCTTTGGCATGGCGCTCATCAGTGTCGGTCGGACTCTGCGGCGAACGGGACGGCTACCCGCGTATCTCGACTTCCGGCACAAGGCGTTGGGCTCGCTGGTGCCACAAGAGGGCAAGAGGGCCGGCGTTGGGAAGCTCGGTGCATGCGTCATCGCCATGGGCGGGTTCTTCCTCTTCGGTACCGCATGCCTCCTGCTCGGCGCGCTGGGCGTGCTCGGTCCCTGAAGGCAGGCCCTTCAGGAGCCCACGCCGGTCTGGTAAGCGGCACAACAAGCCAAGGTGGAGCGCTCGCCCAAGTAGCTTCGGGACGAAGCGGTCCCCATGCCACAGCCGTGCCACATCGTGCGGTCGGCCACGGTCCGCCACAGTCGAGATGCGCGGTTCACCCGGGCCGCGGCTACAGCAGGAGCGACCTGGGGAACTCCGCGCTGACCACGTCCGCCCTTGCAACGCAGTCATCCACCGATCGAGCGATTGTGGGCACACCGCCGGCCTTGTAAGTTCCGCTTACAGATCGGTTCGGCTCAGAGGGGGCGGGCGGGATGCCGGGATACGGTCGCGCGGACAGCGAGTGGGACTCGCTGGTCGGCGCGGGGCGAGAGTTCCTTGTTGAGCGAGCGAAGCTCGGCAAGGTCACCTCGTACACCGAGCTCAACGTCACCTTGGCCAGACGAACAGGCTGCAGGGCCTTCGACTTCGAGCGTGCAGACGAGCGGGCCGCCATGGGCCACTTGCTGGGGCTGATCGTGGAGCGAGATCAAGCGGACTCCCCCTCCGCCCCTCCCCTCATGCTCTCGGCCCTGGTGAACTATTTGGACGCCAACGATGCTGGACCGGGCTTCTATCAGTTGGCCAAGGAGCTCCAGCTTCTGCCCATGAGCGCATCGAAGGACGAAAAGTTCAGCTTCTGGATCCAGCAGATGAATCGGCTCTACGAACGTCACGGGGCTCGCCCGGCTGTGACGTGACACGGGGCGGCGAGAGCCCCGCTGACATCCAAGACCGACATCAACGGCTGTGAACAGGCCCAGTTGCCGGCAGACGCGCACAGTCCCAGCGCACGCGTCGAGGCCCACGGCGCCAGAGCTTGGAGCGAACCTACAAGGCGGATGCCGGCGGTTCGAAATGCGCCGCATCAGCTCACGGGTGGTGGCGCTGCCGTTCGCTGGGACGGCAGGGTCCGCGTCGTCCGTCGGGCGGACAGCGCGCCCGGGAGCTGCCCGGCGGAGTCCTGGAGCCGGACGAGGAACCGCAGACAGGCGTAGCGCGCGAGGTCCTCGAAGAGACCGGTATCGAGGTCGCCGTCGGACAACTCGGCGGCGTCTGCAAGAACATGAAGCCGGGAGCCGTGGCCCTGGTCGTCCACTGAGCTTCCGCCGACTTGAAGCCGCAGCTCAAGGGCTTGTGTAACCGGTTCCCCGGGTGCTCGTGGCGGTCGTGGGCGGCTGTCTGAGGAATGGATCGTCTGCCTGTTCTCTTCGGCCCTCCGGACCGGTGCCCGAAGGCGTCCGGAATCTCGGCGGCTTCTTCCCGGACTTCGACGCCGGTCGCGGAGAAGTCTCAGCGGCCCAGACCGGACAGCCCGTCACCCAGGACGCTTGCGCCCAGGAGAAGCAGTACGAGCACCGTGATCACAGTGCTGTTGGTGACCATGAACTGCCTGACGCCGTCCAGGAACGTTGCGGCGCGCTGCCCTCCGGCGAGATGCATGCCGACGGCTCCCAGCACGGTGCAGGAGGCGATGAGTACGAATACGGCGACCGCCACGGCGAGGCCGACGTCGTGGGCGCCCGCCTCGACGATCGAGGCTGTGGCCGACGCCGTCAGGACGAGGTTCTTGGGGTTGGCGCCCGACAGCAATGCACCGAGGAGCAACGCCCTTCCGGCCGTGGCGTCGTCGAGCGACGCCATCCAGCGTGGTGGCTCTGCCTGCTCACCGGCGCGCGGGCGCTGCCACCACTTACGTACCCCCAGGACGATGAGAGCTCCTCCAGCCAGTACCCGTCCCCAGTCCGCGATCGCCGACGATGTGCTCTCGGGGTCGTCGGCCCCGCCGAAGAGCACCGCGACGAGCGTCGCCGTGACCGTCAGGCCGGTGATCCACCCGACCGCGAACAGCAGACCGTTACGGCGACCCCGCGCGCCGGACAGGATCAGGACGATTCCAATCAGAGGGAAGGGGCTGAGCGCGACCGCCAACGCCGCCGGCAGCATGGCCCCTACCGCCTGGATGAGCACCCGATCCCCTTTCCCTCCGGTCCGAGCACGGATCAACGCACCCCTTCAGCGGCCACACCGGACTGCCGCACGAGCGACGCAGCCTCCGTGGACCGCTGCGGCCCGCTGCTTTTCACGGCTCCTGATGCTGCCCGAGCCGGAGTCCTGGCACCTTCCGGACTCGCCGACATCACGCGTCTGCGGAACGACCCGCTTCACGAGCCCCCGTCGACCGGGCCTGTCGCAGTTGCTGCCGAAGCCACCCGGAGGGAAGCGAACACAGTCGTCCGTCCGGCAGGACGCTCCACCTGGACGCCGGGAAACACGCCCGCTCCACGGTGTGCAGGTCGACGGCGGACGGAAGGGGAGCCGGGGCGGATGGTCGGCGGAGACCGGCAGGCCGGTGACCTGTAGCAGCTCCGGTCCAGGCCCTCCACCGAACTCGATCCGCACACTGCGGGCTACATTCACCAGATGGACATCAAGGAGCAGGTGAGCTGCGCGTTCTGTATGGAAACCACCGACGTCGGCCTCTCCGGCGACGGCGTCACACTGGAGATCACGCGGGCGGGAGAACAGAGCACGCAGTTCGTCTGGGCCCACCTGAGCTGCCTGGACGAGCGACTTCACAAGCAAGTCACCCGAGGCCCATGGCTCGACGACTAGAAGCACGCCCCTCCCGTGCCCGATCGAGCAGGGAAGCCCGGGGAACACCGGCCGATCACGGCACACGGACACGGAAGCGGCCCCCGTGCGAGTTGCTTCGGGACGAAGAGGCCGCCAGGTCAAGGCGCCGCGCAGCACCAGCGACGCCCCGGCCTGTCCCGAGTGCGGCCGGTCCATGAGGTCTGGCGGCCTCGTACTCCTCGAGCGACAGGACGACGGCCGGCGGACCTGTCGGCCGCTGTGACGATGTGCCAGGCGGCACGTCCGGCGGAACTGGGCGGATCGGCCGGGCGAGCCCTTGGGCGAGGTCGGTGCGCGCGGTGATTCCGCGGCGGAGGCGGGTGGTGAAGCGCTGTCGGAGGCCGCCCGTATGGTTCTCGAAGAGGACGGTGTCCACGTAGGCGCAGGGGCGGGGCCGAGCACCGGATCGTCGGTGGAGTGCGAAGGCTCCGGCCGCGTACGCAGCCGGAACCCAGGGACGGGACGCGATGATCGGGATCGAATTCCGGAGTGACGACATACCGGAGGCGGACAGGTTCGACTTCTGGCGGGAGATGGTCAGCCGGACGCGGTCGCCCTGTGACATCACGAGCACCCACATCACCGACTTCTGGGCGCGCCACCGCCTGATGGAGCTGGGGCCCGTGACCGTGTGGCCGACCTCGTTCAGGCCCGCGCGCTACCGGCGAAGCCCCAGGCTCGTACGCCAGTCCGACCCCGAGCTGTACCACCTGACGCTGCTGCTCGACGGGCGGATGGCGCTCGACCACGTGGGACGGACCGATGTGTTCGGGCCCGGTGACCTGCACATCGCCGACAGCTCCCAGCCGTACGACCTCAGGCCGGTGGACCAGGAGGACCCCGGTGCGGTCCGGGGCATCGGCGTGGACCTGCCGAAGAGCCTGCTGCCCCTGCCGGCGCACCGGGTCCGGGAGCTGCTGGGCCGGGCCCTGCCGGGGAGCGTGGGAACCGCTGTCCTCCTCACGGAGTTCCTGCTCGGGGTGGAGCGCCAGGCCGACCTGCTGGAGCCCCGCGACGCGCCCCGGCTGGGAACGGCCACGATCGACCTGGTGTCGGCCTGGCTGGCCCACCTCCTGGACTCCGAGGCCGCCCTGCCGCCGGAGAGCCGTCAGCAGGTCATGGCCCGGCGTGTCCATGCGTTCATCCGGCGGAACCTCCACGACCCGGAGCTGACACCCCCCGCGATAGCCGGCGCCCACCACATCTCGCTGAGCTACCTGCACCGGATCTTCCCTCCGCACAACGACGGCGAGACCGTCGCGGCCTGCATCCGGCGTCTGCGGCTGGAAGGGGCCCGCCGCGACCTGGCCGACCCCGCGCACCGGACCACGGCCATCCACACGGTCGCCGCCCGCTGGGGCATCCCCCGCGCCTCCGACCTCACCCGCTCCTTCCGCGCCGCCTACGGCCTCTCACCCAGGGAGTACCGGCTCCAGGCCCTGACCGGTGCGCGGAACGAGGGAGCTGTGGACGCAGCGCCAACCATCCGTGGAGGCAGTGCCAACACGGGGTGAGGGCGCTGCGGCAGTCTCGACGGGTCGACACCGCACCCGCAGAGAAAGCCCGATGAAGAAGAGACCGAGGAACCGCGCCCTCACCTCCCTGTCCGCCGCGACCCCGGCCGGCGCGAGCTCCCCCGCCCTCGGACCGGCCGACGCGGCGGCGGCCGCCCGGACCGTGGAACAGCGGCGATCCCTCCGAAGGCGCCACCGTCCGCATCCGGCTCCGCGCCGTCAAGGGCGAGGCCTTCTCGTGCGCTTCGCCCGC